>NZ_FUIH01000007.1:1971247-2628330 GCF_900162695.1 Virgibacillus siamensis | reverse complement strand
GTATTCAAGCATACCGATGTGTTAGTTGTCGGGGGAGGGACAAGTGGAGCAACTGCAGCAATAACTTCTGCAAATGAAGGAATGGAAACAACATTACTGGAAATGAATCCAGGTTTGGGTGGTACGGCGACTTTAGGTGCTGTAGACAGCTATTGGTTTGGAAGAAGATTAGGCTATAGTGAACGGATATCCGAAAAAGTGAAAAATGTGCAAAAACGTCTTCATCACCATAGTCCGAAGTGGAATATAGAAGCAAAAATGTATGCGTTGTTGATGGAAGCTGAACAAGCTGGTGTGCACACGTATTTCAATACGACAACAATTGGTACGATAATGGAAGACAATCGTGTATGCGGCGTTGTAGTTGCTTCTAAATTTGGAACGTTTGCAGTATTGGCTGAAACCGTAATTGATGCTACAGGTGATGGGGATATTGCGGCATTTGCCGGTGCTGATTATGTATATGGATCTGAGCGGGATCATATTGTCATGTGGTATTCCCTGGCACAATTTGCAAAACCGGGCCGTTCCCAAAACAATTTTACCAGTATGGTGGATGTTTCGAATATAGAGGACTATACCAGAGCGATTATGGATGGCCGAAGAAGGAAGCGAAAGCGGGACGTCCATGATCATGGCATCTATGTTGCTTCCAGGGAAACCCGTCACATTTTAGGTGACGAAATAATGACGTTAACTGATCAATTGCGATATCGCCAGTGGAAAAGTGTCATTAACATACATTTCAGCAACCACGATATGAAAGGGAAAAATGGAGCTGATTGGATGCACTTGGGATTAATTCCACCCAATTTGGAAATTGAAATACCATATGAAATGTTGTTGCCAAAAGGATTAGAAGGAATATTAATAGCTGGGAAAGCAATTTCGGCAACCCATGATGGCTTTGCTGCCATTCGAATGCAATCTGATCTGGAAAATCTGGGGGGTGTGGCTGCCCTGGCATCCGCAGAGTCCGTCCGCAATCAACAACTTCCGAGGAACATTGATGTGATGAAGCTTCAGCAAAAAATAATCAAGAAAGGATTGCTGCCTGAAGATGTGCTTGACCGTAAGATTGAAAATAGGGAATACAAGGACGAAGAATTGGAAACGCTTGTCGACTCTTTAAGCGGTGAACAGCCTTTGTACATGTATGCTGATATGGAAATGGATGAAGTTTATACCGAAAGAATTCCGATTGTGGAAATTTGCACAGTTGGACCGCGTATCATTCCTTATCTCGAAAAGGCACTGGACCAGGAACTGGAAAAAGAAGATAAAAAGCGACAGATTGTTCTTGCACAGGCACTTGCCATGTATGAGTCCTCATACGGTGTTCCGGTTCTAATCAGAGAAATTGAAAAGGCTCTATCAGGTGCAGCGTTACCGATCAGAGACAATGCAATCCGTCATACACAGCTTCCTCCGGACCAGGGTGCGATGCCTGACGTTGTGTATTTAATATACACTCTGGGGATGACAAGGGACAGAAGAAGTATTCCTATATGGGAAAAGATAGCGGATATGATTGATCCAAACGAAGACAACCTGAAAGATATGTTGAAAGGTACGTTTTATTATGTGGATGCTGTATGCTACGGAATTGAGAGATTAGCTGACATGGATTGTACTCCTATATTGGAAAGCCTTTATTCACACGACAACTTAAGCAGTCAGATTCGAGTGGAGGGGGTAGAACCTGATTACTTTAAAGAAAGGCAAGCAATGCTTGAATTAAGTATCGCACGAGCTCTTGCCAGATGTGGAAGTGAACACGGGTACAGAATTTTGGTTGATTACCTAGCAGATGCAAGATCATTACTGTCCGAGCATGCTCATAAGGAACTAATTCGCATAACAAATGAGGACTTTAAGAAAAATCAAGAGGACTGGATTTCTTATCTGGAAGATTTAAATGTTAATCTTAAGCCAAAGCCTGTGACGATGAAATTAGATATATGAAAAGTTGACAAGGAGGAGAAGCAATGAAAGACAAGACATTGCACATGATTGGTAATGCCCACATCGACCCGGTATGGTTGTGGCAGTGGCAGGAAGGGTTCCAAGAGACTAAGGCAACATTTCGTTCGGCACTGGATCGCCTGAATGAATATGATGATTTTGTATTTACTTCCAGTTCCGCTGTGATGTACGAATGGGTTGAGAACAACGATCCGAAAATGTTTGAGGAAATAAAGGAGAAAATCCGGCAAGGCAGGTGGGTTATTTGTGGCGGTTGGTGGCTACAGCCCGATTGTAACATCCCAAGTGGTGAATCGTTTGTCAGACAAGGATTATACGGTCAGCATTACTTTAAAGAAAAGTTTGGAGTGACAGCTACTGTCGGTTATAACGTCGATAGCTTCGGCCATTCGGGAATGTTACCACAGATTCTGCGGAAAAGCGGGATGGAACACTACGTATTTATGCGTCCAGGGCCGCATGAAAAAGGATTGCCGGGACGTTTATTCTGGTGGGAATCTGATGATGGGTCACGAGTGATGACCTGCCAGATTCCATTTGAATATACCACTTGGGGGCGGGATTTGGAGCAACATGTTCGCCGGTGTTCGAAGGAATTAAAAGACCCCGTAAATGAATTGATGAGCTTTTACGGTGTCGGCAACCATGGTGGTGGACCAACAATTGAAAATATTGAAAGCCTTAAACGTTTAAATAAAAAGGAAGATACACCGAATCTTGTGATGAGCTCGCCAAATCAATTTTTTGAGGAAGTAAAACAGAAAGACGTATCTCTTCCAACAGTCCACCATGATTTGCAAAACCATGCTAAAGGCTGTTATTCTGCTCATTCCGGTATCAAAAAGTGGAACAGGGAAGCGGAGAATATGCTGGCTAAAGCAGAGAAGCTGTCTATTCTGGCGGAGACAACAACCGGTCAACCGTATCCGGCTGACTTTAAACAAGCATGGAAAAATGTTATGTTCAATCAATTTCATGATATTTTAGCCGGAACGAGCCTTGAAGAAGCATACCGTGATGCAAGAAACATGCATGGAGAAGCAATGACTATTGCAGAGCGTGGACTTAATTACGCTGTACAGTCGCTGGCATGGAATATTCATATAGAAGAAGATGAAGCAATGCTTCCTATAGTTGTTTTTAACCCTCATTCATGGGATGTGAAATCAAATGTTGAAGTTGAGTTTAAGCGTTTGAAAGATGATCAGATGCTTACGGATGAAACTGGGAAAGAAGTGCCTTTACAAGTAGTACAATCCCATGCAACTGCTAACGGCCGTAATCGTTTGAGTTTTAATGCAGAAATCCCTGCCATGGGCTATCGGGTGTATAAGGTAGTATCTAATGCAAAACCAAAACAATTTGAAGCAATTAAGGCGAATGACTATATTTTGGAAAATAGCCGGTACAGGTTGGAAATTGATCCGGAAAACGGCTTCATTACCAGTCTTTACGATAAACAAATACAATTTGAAGTATTCACAGGTGACGCAGCTAAGCCGGTAGTCATCGAGGATATGAGTGATACATGGTCACACGATGTGGTCCGTTATGATGATATTGTTGGAGAGTTTAAGGCAACAAGTATTAAGCGTATTGAACATGGACCTGTCAAGTCAGTGATTCGTGTAATTAGTGAATATGGTTCATCAAAATTGATTCAGGAATTTACAATGTACAAAACTTTAAATCACATCGATGTTAACGTAACGGTTGATTGGAGAGAAAAGTTTAAAGTACTCAAATTAAAATATCCGGTAAATGTCGTGCATCGGAAAGCTACTTATGAAATTCCTTATGGTCACATTATACGTGAAGCAAATGGCGAAGAACAGGTTGGACAAAGTTGGATTGATGTATCCGGAACTGTAAAAGAAACAGGTGGCCGCTATGGTTTAAGTATTGCCAATGATGCAAAGTACAGTTACGATGTCGAAGGAAATGTGTTAAGTTTGACTGTGCTGAGAAGTCCAATATACGCACATCACGATCCGTTAGTCCCAGATTCGGATGGACATTATTCTTTTGTTGACAAGGGTATTCAACAGTTCCGATATTCCCTTCTTCCTCATGAAGAAAGTTGGGAAGAAGCGCAAACTATAAAACATGCAGCCGAATTAAACCAGTGTCCTATAGCGTTGATTGAAACTTATCATGAAGGTGAATTACCGCAAAAGGATTCTTATGGTTTTGTTGAACAGGATAATGTGATAATTAGTGCTATGAAACAGGCAGAGGATAACGATGATATCATTATCCGTTGCTATGAGGTCAACAAAGTTGCAACTGAAGCAACAATCCGGCTTCCTAAGCTGAATCGCGAGATAACAGCGAATTTTGCTCCATGTGAAATTAAAACATTTAGAATTCCAAAGGACTATTCAAGACCAGTAACAGAGACCAATTTGCTGGAGTGGGAAGAATAGGCAATACTGATTTGGTGCCAAAACAGCTATTGGCACCAAATTTATATTAAAAGATATCTACCAACAAGCTGGTAATGCAACAGGTGAAAGTTGGTATTCTATTGCCAGCAGGAAAGTTTTTTTGTGGGTTTATTAGCATATTATAACTATTTTGTTGTTTTATTGACGGATTTTGTGAAAAAATGTATTGCTTAATTAGACTAAATAGGTTAAAATACAATCATAATAAAAGTTTTGGGAACGTTCCTACTATTTTGAGGGAAAGTTCAAAGGGAATTCTGGAAAGACCGGGAAATCATTGATTCAACTTTGTGAAATAAAATGGGAGCGATTTTATTTTAGTAAATAGGTAAGCGCTTTCTAATGGGGGAGGTTGGAAATGGGTAATCCAACAATTAAAGATGTTGCAAAATTCGCAAACACTTCTAAAAGTACAGTTTCCCGATTTTTAAATGGTTATACCGTGAAAAAGGAAACAGAACTTGCACTTAAATCGGCGATTAAAACCCTTAATTATCATCCTAATGTTAATGCGAGAAGGTTAATCAAGAATCATACACAGAGTATCGGTATTGTGGTTGATGACATTGCAAATAATTTTTATGCAGATATTTTTAGGGGTATCGAAAAAATCACCAATCTGTATGGATATCAGTGTACATATTACAGTAGAACATCGAATTACCAGGGTGAGTATGGATTCTTGGACCTTGCACATGAAAGACAAGTTGATGGACTTATTCTAATCAGCTTTTTAAAAAGCCCTGATGATCTTTTAAAAAAGATAGAAGAACTGGTAACTCCGGTGGTACTGATTGGAGATACAAATAAACAAATGAACAATTTTTCTGTAGATGTTGATAATGAGCTTGGAATAAGGGATGTTGTCCACTATCTTCATCGGATAGGACATAAAAAGATAGCTTACATAACTGGGCCAGAGGAATTTTCGGCAACATACTGGCGCAGAGAAGGCTACGAAGGTGCTATGAAAGATCTTGGGCTTGAACAAAGCCCATCATGGGTGATTTCATCCGATTGGTCTGAATCAGGCGGACATAAGGCAATGAAAGAATTACTTAATTTAGGTGAAGTTACAGCTGTTATCGCTTCAAATGATGAGATGGCTATCGGGGCATTGCTTTGTGCGAATGAATTAGGCTACAGGGTCCCATCAGATATTTCCATTGTTGGATTTGATGATATTCCTGTCTCCAAATGGGTCTATCCGCCATTAACTTCGGTTAAACAACCTTTACTGGAAATTGGTGAAAAGGCAGCAATTGGTTTAATTGATAAATTGAGCGGACAGACGGAGAATTTACCTGGACGAGTACTCATTAAACCTAATCTAGTAGTTCGTCAATCGTGCAGAAGCCTATGAAATTGAAGGAGGGTGACTTCTATGTTTAAGAGCAAAATAAATAAAAATCCACATGGATACTATTTTATTGCTCCATTTTTTATCACTTTTATCATATTCGGATTAGGGCCAATACTTTATTCATTTTACTTAAGCTTTACAAATTGGGAAGGATTTAATGAACCAACGTTTATTGGCTTGGCTAATTATGAGAGATTAATTCATGACACACTTTTTTATAAATCAATTTGGAATACATTTGTAATTTGGATTTTTTCTATTATCCCTCAGTTAACGATAGCATTAACGCTTGCTCTTGTTCTGCATGAAAAGTTTATTCGGGGAAGACATCTGTTCCATGCAATCTTTTATTTTCCGAACATCATTACACCGATTACATTAGGTGTTATGTTCGCATTAATGTTTGACTGGCAAACAGGAAGTATCAATCAATTCCTGCTCTCCATTGGTTTGATTGAAGACCCGATTTATTGGATGAATAATGTTTGGACGGCAAGGGGGATTGTAGCCCTTACCATGATGTTTCAAAATTTCGGTTTTAACATGCTGGTTTTCCTTGCTGGTTTGCAAGCGATACCAAAAGATTTATATGAAGCGGCTGAAATTGACGGTGCTTCTAAATTTCAAACAGCTATTAGGATTACGATTCCATTGATTAGACCGGTATTAATCTTTACATTAATTACGTCCGTCATCGGTGGACTGCAAATATTTGACGCTCCTTTAATGCTCGGGAGTGGTCCTGATCATTCAACGCTTACAATGATTATGAATCTTTATGAGGCAGCGTTTGTACGATATGACTATGGTTATGGAGCCACCATAGCTTATGGCGTATTTGTTGTTATTGCCATTGCAACGATTCTTACATTTTTGATACCCGGCGTCAGAAAGAAAAAGGAGGCGTAGATATTGAAACAAGCAATAGATGTAATACCGCCCTCTACCATAACCGAGAAAGAAATAAAGGCACAAAAACGAAAAAGCCTGATTATAAAGATACTTATTTGGATTATGTTGATAATATCTGCGACTATCTGTTTGATTCCTTTTTACAGTATGATTATTACTTCTACACATTCGAACTCGGAGATTGCTAGAAAATTATTATTGTTGCCAGGGGATCGATTTATCGATAACTATAAGCGGCTAATTGATGTTGTGCCTATTTGGAGAGGTTTTGTTAACAGTTTATTTATTACCGTGATTTCCACTATTTTGGGTTTGTATTTCTCAGCAATGAGTGGTTACGGTTTTTCCAAATACAAATTTAAAGGAAATGCATTTTTGTTTGCTTGTGTATTAGCCACGATGATGGTTCCAGGACAATTGGGGATTATAGGTTTCTTCCGATTAATGAATCAAGTTGGGTTAATTAATACGTATTGGCCACTCATTTTACCGTCCATTAGTAATGCATTTGCCTTGTTCTTTTTTAAACAAGTTGCAGATAACTCTGTTCCAAAGGAGATGGTAGAAGCGGCAAGGATTGATGGAAGCAGTGAAATAACTATATTCCATCGGGTTGGCCTTCCGTTGATGGGACCATCAGTCGCGACATTAGGAATCTTTCTCTTTATTGGGAAGTGGAACGAATTTCTGCAGCCTATGATTATTCTATTTGATAATAAGCTGCAAACGCTTCCGGTTATGATTGCCAGTGTCAGAAGTCAATTTAATGTTGATTATGGTGCACAGTATGTCGGGATTGTTATCTCGATCATTCCAATTCTAATTGTATTTGCAATCTTTTCGAAGCAAATTATTGGTAACGTTATGGCAGGTGCAGTTAAGGAATAGACAGCAAAAGTTCTAAAGGGGGGGTTATAATCACCTTAAAATGCCTTTACCGTATTTAAATTTATTATAAAGGGAAGGGGAAGTTATTAATGAAAAGCTTAAAATTTTTTAAATTATTTCTTGTATTAGTTTTTGTGTTGGGGTTATTGGCGGCTTGTTCGAATGGCGGTGATAAAAGTGACGCCGCATCCGATGTAAATGCTGATGCAAAAGCTCCAGAAGACTTTCAAGGTGAACTGGAAATTTGGACATTCTTTGGTCAGGTAAAGGAAATGGCCGCTAAATTTGAAGAAAAGTATCCAAATGTAAAAGTAAATGTAAGTGTTTTCCCGGGAGACCAGTATCAGACCAAATTAATGAATGCAATTAATACAAAAACAGATGTACCCGATATTTTTGATCTTGAAAGAGGGTATATGGGCAAGTTTATTAATCAACCATTTGTAGCTAATTTGTCCGAAATGGGCGCTGAAAAATTAGTGGAAGATTACATTCCGTATGTCAGAGAACTTGGTATTGCGGAAGATGGCACAATTCGTGCAATATCTGACCATTCTTCCCCCGGTGCATTTTGGTATCATAGAGATCTTGCGAAGAAGTATCTTGGAACAGACGATCCGCAGAAAGTTTCAAAAATGGTAAGTTCGTGGGACAAGATAATAGAATTAGGTAAAAAAGTAAAAAAGAAGAGTAATGGAAAAGTACATTTAATTTCACATTTTGGTGATGTGTATAATGTGGAAGTATCCAATCAGGAAATGTGGATAAAAGATGGTAAATTGAATATTGATCCTCAATGGGAAACCGTTTTCAACAAGATGAAGACGATTAGAGGAGAAGGCATTGATGCGAAACTTGGTTATTTCTCAGCCGGTTGGGGTGATGCTTTAAACGAAGGCGGAGTCATTATGTTTGCAAATCCATCATGGGCCGGATTTATGGTTGATAACGAAAATGGCAAAGCAAAAGGTAAATATGGTCTTGCAAAAACCCCAAGCGGTTATTACCAAGGCGGAACATACCGTTCAATCTATGAAGGATCTGACAACAAAAAACTGGCATATGAATTTATTAAGTTTATCGCTAGTGAAGAATGGCAGCAATATAACCTCAAAAAAACCGGGAATATGCCAGCATTAAAAACAGTGTATGAAAAGAATTTGGGTAATTTCACACATGAATTGTTTGGAAATCAAAAGATTTTAAAAACGTATTATGACCTTGTGATGGAAATCCCGCCACAAAAAGCAACTGGTAAGAATAAAGCTATTTCATCGTTATGGTACGATGCTACGTCCGAGGCTATTGACAGTGGTGAAGACTATAAGAAGGCGTTAAGCGATTTTAAGGCATCTGTTAAAAATGGATACCCTGAAGTCGAGGTAGAATAATTCCTGGGACGGCTGCTTATTTTAGCAGTCGTCTGCTTCTAAAGGAGAATGGACATTGAACACAATTGACAGGCACTTAAATAATATAAGAGTTATAGACGGACATGAACACTTAATTCCGCAAAAGGAGCGGAGAGAAATGAATGCCGATTTCTTTGATATATTGCATTATTTAAGCTCTGATCTTATAAATGCAGGAATGGATGCATCATTCTTTGACCGAAAAAAAAATAAAATGTCTGACCGGGAGAAAGCAGTCGTATTCCTGGAATATTGGGGAAAGGTAAAAAACACTACATATGCCCAAATGCTGAGATGGGCGGTTGAGGACTTATATGGAATGGACGATTGGACAGTCGATGGGATATGTGATCTTAGTCAACGTGTCAGAAAAGCTTCACAGGATCCCGATTTATACAAAAAAGTGTTAACAGAAAAGTCCAAGATTGATTTGGCTTTTCCACTCATTTTTACTACAAAAGTGGATTTTGAATTTTTTAGACCTGTTATGTGGACTGATCACATGATTAAAATCAGGTCTTTAAAAGATATTGAATCCATTGAGAGTGAAGCAGATTTGGATATATATCAATTCGATGATTACCTGAGTGCGGTAGATTCCATTATTAACCAGTATGTTCGTGAAGGAATGGTTGGGACTAAAATCGGCATAGCTTACTGGCGTACATTGGCAGTTCAAAAGCCGACATTCGATGAGGCTGCGAGAGTATTTAATAGAATAAAAACATGTCAGCTGGGTGAATCTGTGTCCCAGGAAGAAGCTAAACCAATTCAGGATTATATTATCCACCGGGTCATCCAGCGCTCAATTGAATTTAATATTCCAATTCAAATTCACACAGGTCATCAGGAGCCAAGTGTATCCTCTAATGGAAACATCGTGACAAATTCAAAAGTGACTGAACTTATTCCACTTTTATTGGAATATAAGAAGGCTCATTTTGTTTTGTTACATGGTGGATATCCCTATTATAACGAATATTTATCTGTTATTAAAAACTTCCCGAATGCTTACGCGGATTTAACTTGGTGTTATATTCTTTCGCCAACAGCTACAAAACAGTTGTTATCACAAATGATAGAAATGGTGCCACAGTCAAAGATTCTTGGATTTGGGGGAGATTATAATCAAGTTGAAGGAACGTACGCTCATTTAAAATTGGCTAAAAAAGTGCTTTCGGAGGTGTTGAATTCCAAAGTAGCAAATGGTGATATGACTGAGAATGATGCGTGTGATTTTGCTAATCGGGTATTAAGAAATAATTTAATAGAGTTGTATCAATTAGATTTAGATCCAGTGTCTTTGGAAGAGGAGGATTCCTATGTTTAAAGTGCAAAATGACCATGCACTTTTACAGCTTTTTTTTGGTCAGGAAAAAGTCATGCATAATATCTCTTTGGAAGTGCAATTAGACCAAATCGGCAAGGTGGATTTGGAATTTACTGGTGTGGAATTGAGTGAAGAGAAAGATGCTTCCGGAAAGTATACCCAATATAAATATAACTATAAAAATAAAGGAATTGTAGAGTTTTCTTTTATTCTAAATTGCTATGATCAGTTTGTTCGTGCTTATACAGATGTGGTTGTTCATAGTGAGAGGCAATTTGGTAAAAACAACTATTTTCCTGCAGAAAATGGTGTAGTAATCAACATCACTGATTTAGGTAAAGTTGAAGGATTGTTTGCCGCTTATCGCCATAAGGACTGGTGGACACGACCGCATTTTGATCAAGATATTACAACACTTCCCTCAAGGACCCAATCTTTATTATGGAAAAATAAAAATCATTATTATTATCTGTTGCCGGTCGTTGGTTCAATTTACAAAACAGATATTGCAGGAGATGAACAAGGCATTTGCCTGACTGTTTCTTCACACGATGGGGGACGTGACAAATGTCAGACACCTGTTTTTGTCTTAGGTAAAGGAAACAATCCATTTGAACTTGCCAAGCAAACAACCAGCCGTTTGCTTGAATTAAGTGGAAACACCAGAACACTGGATGAAAGGCGTTATCCTAAGCGTTTGGATTATTTGGGATGGTGCAGTTGGGATGCATTCTACCATGATGTAAATGAAAAAGGTATTTTAAATAAATTGGAAGAATTAAAGGCAAAACAACTTCCAGTAAAATGGGTCATGATTGACGATGGATGGTCGCAAACAGCCGATGATCGCCTGGTGGACTTTGGCCCGGATGCAACAAAATTTCCAAATGGGTTTAAAAAATTTATCAGGAAAATTAAAGAAGACTATGGGGTTAAATCAGCAGGGGTATGGCATACACTTGCCGGATACTGGGGTGGTGTTCATCTCAACAGTTCATTGGCTAATGAAATGGCTCCGTACTTGCTAAAGACCAATAGTGAGAAGTTAATACCATATCCTGATAAAGGTAAGGGGTTTGTATTTTGGGAAGCGTGGCATTCTTATTTATTTGATCAGGGTATTGATTTTTTAAAAGTAGACAGTCAAAGCGCTATAAATAATTTTACGATGAAACAGATGTCCATAGGGCAAGCCTCGACAGAATCCCATAAAGCACTGGAAGCCTCTGTCGGAATCAATTTTGATCATTGTGTAATTAATTGCATGGGAATGGCATCTGAAAATATATGGAATCGTCCAATTTCGGCTGTATCGAGAAGCAGTGATGATTTTGTTCCGGATGATGAGAATGGTTTTGCGGAACATGCACTGCAAAACGTATATAATTCGTTTTATCAAGGCGGAATCTATTGGTGTGACTGGGATATGTTTTGGTCAAAGCACAAAGATTCAAAACGCCATGCACTGTTAAGAGCACTTAGTGGAGGTCCGATCTATACAAGTGATCCTGTGGGGCAGACTGATGATTCCATATTGTGGCCGCTAATTTATAAAGATGGAAAAATAATTCGTTGCGAGCAACAGGGTTTGCCAACAATCGATATGCTGATGTCAAACCCGGTAGAGGAGAAGAAACCGTTAAAGATGTGGAATACTAGTAATGGTATCGGATTATTAGGGGTTTTTAATGTTTCACAGGAACGTGTATCCGGGGATGTCTCTCCGGCAAATATTGAGGGGTTTAATACGAAGGAATACTATGTATATGATTATTTTAATCGATCAGTTAAGGTTCTTCATCACGACGAAAGAATAAAGACTTCTCTTGAAAAGGACCACTATTCCTTGTATTTTGTTATTCCAAAAGATCATGTGATAAAGCCTTTGGGATTACAAGATAAGTATGTTTCACCGGCTACATTTACAACCCAGTATGTAACCAGTGACAAGGTTGTTATCAACTTGAAAGAAGAAGGCACATTTGTTTTTCTGGCCGAATCAGGAGTTAAGCAAGTAAAGATGAACGGAGAAGAAGTAAGCGTGAAGCAGTTAGACGCAAGCGAACCCGTCTACACTGTTGAATGTTTTTCAACGGATAATCAAACGATGGTGCTGGAAATACAAGAATAAAAGATTTGAAGGAGTGTGCGCATTGAAAGTTTCCTGTCATTTAATTACCTGGGGGGAAGAATTACTGAAGGGTTTTAAAGAAGCATCTGAATTAGGCTATCACGCGTGTGAAACTTTTACACATCTGGCAATGCAATACGAAGATAAAATAGATGAATTTCAAATGTTATTAGACAAATATGATTTTGAACTTTCTGCTCTCTATGGCGGTGGTAATTTTACAGATGAATCAAAACGACAATATATCATTGAGCGGAATGTAAAAGTGGCTAAATTCCTTGCCGCAAACCGAAGTAATTGTATTGTCTTTGGTCCTGGTGGTCCCAGGAAAGAAGGCGGCTCCACCAGAAAAGATTTGGAAATCGCGGCTGAAACTATAAATGAGGCAGCGAAAAGGTGTCATGAATTAGGGGTTAAAGCTTGTCTTCACCCCCATATAAACACAGAAATTGAAAATGAATTCGAACTGGACACAATCATGGAGTTAACAGACCCGAAACATGTATTCTTTTGCCCGGATACAGCCCATTTAAAAAAGGCAGGCATGGACCCATTGGATGTGATTAAACGGTACCATGATCGAATTGCTTATGTTCACTTAAAGGATATCTCGCCTGAGGAGGCAGACGCGGATACGTTTCCTATTTTATCCGGCAATGAGGCATTGCCAATCTTTTGTGAACTTGGCCTGGGTACATTAAATGATGAATTAAAGTCCATAGTTGCTTACCTGAAGGAAGTAAATTATGACGGTTGGGTTACAGTTGAAATAGATAAGACAACAAGTACACCCTATAATAGTTTAAAAATTTGCCGGGAATTTGTTGAGGACAAGCTTGACTTGACGGTATAGTTTGGTTTCATGGAAAGGGAGTGGATGCATTGTCACAGGGATGGAAAAGTGCGTTGGAACGGTTTGCGGAATGGTTTTCCCGTTTAGCATATATCAATATGTTATGGATAGGATTCACACTTGCGGGGCTTATCCTGTTTGGTTTCGTGCCTGCAACCGTTGCAATGTTTGCTGTGGTCAGAAAGTGGCGTAATAATAAATTGCATGATTCGGTATTTAAAACATTTTGGGGCATTTACCGGCAAGAATTTGCAACATCAAATATTGCCGGTATTGTGATGATGATTATTGGTTATATCCTATACATAGACCTGTTTGTTCTAAATTTGGATAATTCCTTATCGATGCAAATTGTCCAGTTACTTCTATATATTATAGCAGGCATGTATTTAATGGTTGTGGTCTTTTTCTTCCCTGTTTATGTCCACTTTAAGATGAAATGGTACCAGTATATCAAAATGGGAGCATTAATGATCTTTGCTGCTCCGTTTCAAGCTATTTT
This sequence comes from Virgibacillus siamensis, assembly GCF_900162695.1. Classification (NCBI taxonomy): domain Bacteria; kingdom Bacillati; phylum Bacillota; class Bacilli; order Caryophanales; family Bacillaceae; genus Virgibacillus; species Virgibacillus siamensis. The sequence continues at coordinate 2,614,506 of NZ_FUIH01000007.1, read as the reverse complement.
AATGCTGATTCTTGGGTATGGAATTTTCTTTTTAATGGCAAAAATGCCTATTCTGATGTTCTTCTTTTTAGGCAGTTTTATTAGTTATATTTGGCTCATGATTGCGTTACCGACTTTTAACAAACTGGAAAAGAGCAGTTAAACAAGATGGATCAATCGTTAACGGAGAAATACGGAGGGTTTCGAATGACACAAAAAAGACAGCAACCAAACATTGTGATGATTATGGCAGATCAAATGGCTTTTGATGTTGTTGGAGCTCTGGGACATCCGGCTGTGAAAACACCAAATATCGATCGACTTGTACATGATGGGGTAACATTTGAAAATGCTTATTGTAATTCACCTATTTGTGCACCTTCAAGAGCTTCTTTCGTTACCGGCAATTTGATTAGTAATATTGGGGTATATGATAATGGCTCGGAACTTTCAGCTGGGACCCCGACATTCTTGCATCATTTAAGGCGGGCAGGATATGAAACCGTATTATCCGGAAAGATGCACTTTGTTGGACCTGATCAGTTACACGGGTTTGAACATCGATTAACAAAGGATATACATACGGCTGCATTTGATTTAACACCTGACTGGACTAAAGGAGTTTATCAAAATCATGGAACCGGTGTAAAGCGTCTTAAAAATCCTGGTGCAGTGGAATTGAATAATAATCTGGATTATGACGAAAAAGTACTGCATCGGACCCTTGAGCAAATACGGGCATTTAAACGCAGAGAACAAAAAGATAACAGACCATTCTTTTTGTGTGCTTCTTTTTTTCATCCTCATGATCCTTTTCATATTACAGAAGAATACTGGAATTTGTACAAAAATACGGATATTCCAATGCCAAAGGTTACCGGTGAAAAAATTGACGACATGCATCCCTTTAACCAATGGATTCAAACCCATCATGAGTTGGATACTTGCGGGTTATCAAAGGAAGAAATCAGAAAAAATCGACGTGCATATTATGGAATGGTAACTTATTTTGATCGAAAAGCAGGACAAATTGTTGATGAGTTGGACAGGCTGGATCTTCTGGAAAATACGATTATTGTTGTAACCAGTGATCATGGAGAAATGCTTGGGGAGCATGGCATGTGGTTTAAGCGAACTTTTTATGATCCGGCTGTAAAGGTCCCTTTAATTATATCATCCCCGGAGCGCTTTCATTCTGGAAAAAGGATTAAAGAAGTAGTATCTCTCGTCGATCTGGCTGCAACCTTTATGACACTGGCCGAGGTACCTTCATGTGAAGAATGGATTGATAAAATGGATGGTGATAGCCTGGAGGCCTTATTAGCAGACAAGGACGATGATTGGAAAGATGAAGTTATTAGTGAATATTACGGCGAAGGGCCAATTCAACCGATGGTCATGTTACGATCCGGCAATTATAAATATATATATGTTCATGAGGAAAGGCCGCTGTTATTTAATCTTGAAGAAGATCCGCTTGAACGTAATAACCTTGCAGAGTTAAGCGAATACCAGTCCATTCTACAACAATTTAAGAAGAGAATCGTTTCAGAGTTTGATATGGAACAAATAAAAAAAGATATTATAAACAGTCAACAAGAACGAATCATGGTCGCGGAGTCATTAAAAATTGGAAAAAAGAGCAGCTGGGATCATACATTTAACTATTAACCGATATTGGTGCGGAAAAAGCTTGCTTACGAGGGGGCTCAGCAGCCACCTTGCCGAGAGCGAAATTATTTCCGGAGCGTTTTTTTAGATAAATCACTTTTGTCCCAGCTTCATTTGTTTAGATGGTAAGAATATATAGAATTAAGATGCACAAAAGCAGTGTAAGAAATTCCTAATAAACTCGTAACCTTCAGAGTAGCAGGTGTTGATATGAAATATAAACCAGTAAAAATTGGTATGGGCCAAATGTTAGTCGAAAGTGGAAAACAACTTGAAAATCTTGAAAGGGCAAGACAAATGATTGAACAGGCAGCGAATCAAGGCTGTATGTTTGTTGTATTACCGGAATGTCTTGATATTGGTTGGGCAAACCCCAATGCCAGCCAGCTGGCGGAGCCCATTCCGGGCAAGTGCAGTGAATTCCTTTGCCAAGCAGCAAAATTAAACAAGATCTATGTCGTAGCTGGTTTAACAGAAAGAGAGGATTACAAATTATATAATGCCGCTGTATTGATATCCCCTGATGGCAATATTCTGTCCAGGCACAGGAAAATAAATTTGCTGGAGATTGAATCTATGTATTCTGTGGGCGATCGTCTCACTGTTACAGATACCCCGTTTGGAAAAGCAGGGATAAACATTTGCGCGGATAATTTAGCTGATTCATTAATGCTGGGGCACTCATTAGCAAGAATGGGGGCCAGATTTATTCTGTCACCGTCTGCATGGGCAGTTGACCGTAATCATGACAATTATGCTAATCCATACGGTAAAGTATGGGAAGTTCCTTATCGGGAACTAGCTGCATTGTATGGCATTACTGTTATAGGAGTGAGCAATGTGGGCTGGATAAGTGAAGGATCATGGAGAGGTCGTAAATGCATTGGTTCTTCAATGGCCATTGGTCCAAAAGGAATTTTTAAGAAGGGTAGATATGGTGTAGCAGAACAACAATTACTCGTAGTTGAGATATAATAGATTTTTTTCATGGAGGGACTTTATCGTGGATTTGCATTTAAAAGGTATATTACCTGAACTTAATGATGGTCTTTCAATTATATGTACAGAACTTGGGATTACACAAAGTCCGGCCGGATTCCCAGTCCAAATCGAAAAAAAAGCGGGAACAATTGAGGTGAGCTGTACAAACGAGGGTGGCAAAATTCGATATGAAAAGCGAATTCACTTTTTCCGCGCACTTGGCTTATTCATACAACAGCTGAATAAGCATAATCATTTTCAGATTATTGAGGTTCCCCAATTTGATACGAATGGCATTATGATTGATGCATCCAGAAATGGTGTCATGACGGTAGAAGGCATAAAAAATTTCTTGCGGAAAATGGCCTTGATGGGCTTGGATGTTGTTATGATGTATACCGAAGATACATTTGAAATGAAAAAATATCCTTACTTTGGTTATATGCGCGGGCGTTATAAAGAGGATGAATTAAAAGAGTGTGATGTGTATGCGGATCATTTAGGAATTGAAATGATTCCTTGCATCCAAACATTAGCTCATTTAACTGAAGCATTGAAATGGAATTATGCTGGAAAAATCAGAGATACAGAGGATATTCTCCTTGTTGGTGAAAAGGAAACATATCAATTTATTGAAGAAATGATTAGGACGGTAAGTCGTTCTTTTAAATCAGACCGTATCCATATAGGGATGGACGAGGCACATAGACTGGGACTGGGCTCCTATTTAGAAAAAAACGGATACCGGGAACGTTTTTCAGTGATGAATGAACACTTGCAGCAGGTTGTATCGATTACAGAGAAATATCAATTGAAACCGATGATTTGGAGTGATATGTATTTTAGGTTGGGTTCAAAAACGGGAGGGTATTATGACCCTTACTCGGAAATTCCAGATGATGTCATGAACTCGGTCCCGGAAAACCTTCAACTTGTCTATTGGGATTACTATCATACAGATCAAAACTTTTATGAAACGTTTATCGATAAACATAAAGTATTTGGTTCTAATCCCATATTTGCTGGCGGCATATGGACTTGGAACGGAATTGCACCGAACTACGGGAAAACGTTTGCTACAACGGATGCGGCATTGGAAGCGTGTAAGCGTAAAGGAGTAAAAGAAGTATTTGCCACTATGTGGGCGGATAATGGTGCTGAGACAACCCCTTTGACAGGTTTTCCCGGTATGCAATTGTTCGCTGAACATGGGTATTCCAGGCAGGTGGACAGGCGCAAATTGGCTGACCGGTTCTCATTCTGTGTAGGGGGAGATATTGATTCTTTCCTGGCACTGAATGAGTTTGACGAAACCCCTGGTGTTGCAAAAGATAATTTGAAAGAATCACATCCATCAAAGTTTTTATTATGGCAGGATGTGTTAACAGGTCTGTATGATGCAAACATAAAAGGTCTGTCGATGAACGAGCATTATAGCAATTTGGCTGAAAAACTGACGAATGCTAAACAAGATAGTTCCAGATGGAGTGTCATGTTCTCTTATTATAGTCAGCTTGCTAAAGTTTTGAGTGTTAAAGCGGAGTTTGGTCTGAAACTGAAATGTGCTTATGAGGAACAGGATAAACAAAGCTTAGCGGAACTTCGAAATCAGGTTGTGCCTTTACGTGACATGGTTGATAATTTGCGCATAAAACAACGTTCACTTTGGCTTACGACCAATAAACCATTTGGATGGGAAGTACTAGATATCCGCTATGGCGGTGTAATAGCACGATTAAATACTGCAAAAGACCGGCTAACAGATTACTTGGACGGAAAAGTGGATTCGTTGGAAGAACTTGAGACTGAACGTCTTTACCATGATGCACCATGGGTGATGCCCGGCGGAACATTGGGTCGAAACACTTACCACCGGATAGTAACAGCTAGTGCACTTTCCAATTAAAAAGCAAGGAAGTGGACATTCTATTGTCCATTTCCTTGCTTTTGGATATTAAACGGTATACCGATTATCTTCACCATCTTTGTCTAGATAATCGATAACCGTTTTCTTTTCCTTTAAATCAATAAATAGTGTGCAATACTGTTCATCCTTTGTCCAATTTAGTTGAATTTCGTTTTCCTCTGATTCAAGCACCTTAAAATCTCCATTAAAAGCAGGATGCTCATTTCTAAATCGAATGAGTTCGAAAAGTCTTTGAACTACTTCAGTTTCCATAGAAGTCCGGATTTCTTCAAAGGTATAATTATGACGATTAATCTCCCGTTTCTCCCCGGACTTATGAACAGATTCGTAGTCATTTTCCCCGGCTAGTAAACCAACATAGTATACTTGAGGTATGCCGGGGACAAAGAATTGAATGGCTCTTGCAGCCAAATAAGCATCATCATCGTTGCCTAACATGGAGTAATAGGTACCGTTAATCTGGTGGACATCAAATCCATCTTCTGCTTTATGTTCATCGGTCAGAATACGACTTATGTTGGCACCTCTTTCTTCGCAAACATCCAAAACCTTTATGGCTTCAGTTGTATTGATCAAATCCTCCAAATCAGGCAGGACAGGTATTCCATCATGACAATCCAGCATTGTAAATTGTTTTTCAGGGCGGTCCTTCAGGTATTTATAAAGACTTTTATTAGACTGGCTAAATAGCGTCTCCAAAATAGTGTAAGGCAAAATAAAGTCATAGATGTAATAGCCATGTTTGGCTAATTTATACTGTGTTTTGTAGTGTGTATGGACTTCCGGAAGTAATTCTATATTCATGGAATCTGCCATTTCTTTTATCCAATCGAGGAATTGATAGATTTCCGGCTCAACGAAAAAGCAGCTTGTACCAGGTTTTTTAATGATGTATCCAACAGCATCCAATCGAACGATTTTTATATTGTTATTGCTGAAGTTTTTAAAGAACGCTGTTAAAAGCTGTTTTGTTTTTGCAGAATGGACATTTAAATCGATTTGTTCAGAAGGATCCTCCTTTCCGAAAGTAGTCCATACCCGTTTCTTTTCACCAGTATCCTCTATTGTAAATGTTGAATAGGGTTTTGGACGTCTGAGGAAAATTTTTTCTAAATCCTTTTTTACTGGTTCTCCATTATTCCAGAACTTATCAAGCGTTAAAAACAACTCCGCATATTCGGATTTATGTCCATGCTTTAAAAAATCCTGAAAGTATTTCGATTGCATTGAAATATGGTTAACCATTAAATCAACTAGTACACTATGCTTTTCCCCAATAGCTTTTATGTCGCTCCATGTGCCGAACGCAGGCTCTATTTCAAGATAATTTATAGGGGCAAAACCCCGATCCCCCGATGAGGGAAATGGTGGTAAGATATGAATTCCCCCTTTAAACATATCCGGAAAAAAAGATGATAATGCCCTATTCAGGGATTTTAAGTCTCCTCCCAATGAGTCAGGATAAGTAATAAGCTGCACCTGATTTTCTACTGTCATTTCAGTTCCTCCCTTGCACGTAAAATAATTGGCATCCCGGCATGTATAAGCCGGGGGGCCATTTTGTGTTGCCAGGTGTTGTTGTCCGGAATATTTACTTTAATGCTATTAATGTTTTAGAAAAAGTGCAAATAATTGCTCTCATTCTCCAATTTCCCAGTTTTAATTAAATCGTAATAAATAGATAGTATTTTCCATAATTGATCCTCCAATGATTGATATTGTCGGATCAGATACACCTGAATGTTTGTTTAACTGTCAAACAAAGTTAACGAGTTTTATTAAGAGTTTGTTTAAAAAAGAACAATAACCTGAATGCATTATTGATTAAACTTACGAATCCCATAAAGGAGTTGACAACATTTTCAATTAGGTATTAAACTTAGTTTAAATGTTATACTAAGTTTTGTGTTCTGAAGTAATTTGATCCAGAAAATCTTTTCTGCAGGTGAGGGAGTTTAAAGGTGAAGCCTTTTGTGTATGTCAACGTGTAAGGGATTTCAATTTGTATGAACTGTTTCAGATTTTTCAAAAAAGGTCAATTACTTTTGGATGCGTTTACAAGAATACTAATTTTAAATCCTTTAAAATTATCAATGGGGGAGGGGAGCGTAAGAGCGCGGCAATGTTGATTGTTTTCGTTCTTACAAACTGTAATGAAAAATGCAAATAGTAATTTATATGTGATTTCTATTGCTTTGATTGCAACCTTGGGGGGATTGTTATTCGGTTATGATACAGCAGTTATATCCGGTGCTGAACAATCTGTGCAAGTGTACTTGATTGAAAGTTTGGGATTAGGTTCTATTATACATGGATTAACGGTTTCCAGTGCCTTAATCGGTTGTGTTATTGGCGGCATAATATCGGGCTTCATTTCGAATAATCTTGGGAGAAGAATTACTTTACGGTTAGCCGCAGTTCTTTTCTTTATTTCTGCATTAGGTTCCGCATATCCCGAGTTTTTATTTTTCGAAATTGGAGAACCAACTGTTGGTTTATTGATTGTCTTTAATATTTACAGAATAATTGGCGGTATTGGTGTAGGTTTGGCATCGGCTGTTTCTCCAACTTATATTGGAGAGATTGCACCACAGAATATTCGCGGCAGACTGGTTTCATGGTATCAATTCGCTGTTATATTCGGGCAATTGACCGTCTATTTTGTCAACTGGGGTATTGCAAACGGGCAGTCTTCGGAATGGATTAATGACATTGGCTGGAGATACATGTTTGCTTCAGAGGCTATACCGGCATTATTGTTCTTTATCTTATTATTCTATGTACCTGAAACCCCTAGATATTTAGCATCAAAAAACAAAGAAGATCAAGCATACAGTATTTTATCAAAAATAAATGGATCGAAGGAAAAAGCTAAAGAGATTTTATCTGAAATTGAAAATTCATTAAATACAGTTAAACCATCAGCGGGTAAACTGTTTTCATATGGAAAAACGGTGATAATTGTAGGTATTCTTCTTTCGGTTTTCCAACAATTTGTTGGTATAAATGTAGCATTGTATTATGCTCCACGAATATTTGAAAGTATGGGAACAGGTCAAAATTCATCGATGCTGCAGACAGTAATTATGGGTATTGTCAATGTGTTATTTACCATTATAGCCATTCAAACGGTAGATAAATGGGGAAGAAAACCACTTTTGATGATGGGGTCCATTGGAATGGCTATCGGTATGTTTGGAGTTGCGCTTCTCGCTCATAATGAAATTTTCGGGATTTGGACATTAGTCTTTATTATATTCTATACAGCTTCCTTTATGATGTCCTGGGGGCCGATATGTTGGGTATTACTCTCTGAGATATTTCCAAATAAAGTTAGAGGACAAGCCATGGCTATTGCTGTTGCTGCACAATGGGCAGCAAATTTCCTGATTTCATCGACATATCCTCCAATGATTGATATTAGTGGTGGATTAACATATGGATTTTATGGATTAATGAGTGTTCTTTCCGCAATTTTTGTTTGGAAGATGGTACCTGAAACGAAAGGAAAATCATTAGAACAATTGGAAAGTATATGGGTGAACAACGATAAAACGGAGTCAGTAAAATCGAATTACCAATAACAGACAAAACCAGTTCTGTTAAATGTTATGAATGAAGTATAAATAAACCAAAATCCCCCATCTTAAAATGGGGGAATTTTGGTTGAGATAGGAGGGACTGAACCTCCAAGGTGTATGTCGTAAATCTATTTATTCTTGAGTTTCAGTGAATTTCTTTTCAACCTCAACATTTAAAAACTTTCCTACTGCCAGAGCTGCTACGCCAAGTGCAGTCGAGTGTGTAAGCTGTGTCTGCACGGGAAAGTGAAGAACGAGTTTTGATTGTTTGCAGTACAAGTGATTTATTTTCTTTTTTCACAACAAATTGATTCCACGTTTTATTAACTCCCATATTTACAAAAATCTCCTTTTTCCGCCGAGTAGAAGATATGTAGTAATATCTCTATATAACCAGTTCCTCTTTAGTTTATTATAACCAACCATATCAGTGAAAAAAAGCAGATTCGGCTACTGCTATTATAAGTATATCATTTCTATTATAAACTTTGTTCATCCGCTAGACAAACTATAATGACCTTGTTATAATTTTTATGTAAGCAGTTACACTTTGTAAACCTGCATGCATATAAAAGCGAAGATTTTTTAAGATAGATATACATTAACAGGAGGTTACGGGAATGGCGTATTTTCAAGAAATTGGCAGCATCAAATACGAGGGTTTGCAATCAACAAATCCGTTTGCATTCAAATTTTACAATCCGGAAGAGAAAATTGGTGACAAAACAGCTGAGGAACATCTCCGATTTGCAGTTGCATATTGGCATACTTTTACCGGAGACGGATCAGATCCTTTTGGTGCCGGAACGATGGAACGTTCCTGGAATCGTTTGAAAGGTATGGACCTGGCAAAAGCCCGTCTTGAAGCTGCCTTTGAATTTTTCGAGAAACTAAATGTTCCTTATTTTTGCTTTCACGATGTAGATATTGCTCCGGAGGGAAGTAACTTAAGGGAAACGAACAAAAATCTGGATACGATTGTTGGGCTAATGAAGGATTACATGAAAGACAGCGAGACGAAGCTTTTATGGAATACTGCCAACAATTTTACACATCCACGATTCATTCATGGGGCAGCATCCTCCAGTAATGCAGATGTTTTTGCATATGCTGCTGCTAAGATTAAAAAAGGGCTTGAAATTGGGAAAGAACTCGGAGCTGAAAACTATGTATTTTGGGGTGGCCGGGAAGGATATGAAACACTCTTGAATACTGATATGAAACTTGAGCTTGATAATCTTGGCCGTTTCTTCCATATGGCAGTTGATTATGCAAAGGAAATTGGCTTTGATGGACAATTCCTGATTGAACCTAAACCGAAAGAACCAACAACACACCAATATGATTTTGACGTGGCAAGCGGATATGCGTTCTTGCAGAATTATGACTTGCAGGACCATTTTAAATTTAACATCGAGGCAAACCATGCAACACTTGCCGGACATTCGTTTGAACATGAGTTGCATTATGCACGGATACACAATATGCTTGGATCAGTCGATGCAAATCAGGGACATCCGCTTCTGGGGTGGGATACGGATGAATTCCCAACAGATCTTTATTCTGCAACTTTAGCAATGTATGAAATTATTAAAAATGGCGGATTGGGACGAGGCGGATTAAACTTTGATGCAAAGGTACGACGTGGATCTTTTAAACCGGAAGATTTATTCCACGCACATATTGCAGGAATGGATAGTTTTGCTATCGGTTTAAAAGTCGCACAAAAATTGATTGATGACAATGTCCTGAAAAATGTCCTGGAAGATCGCTACAGCAGTTACACTGAGGGAATAGGGCTTGATATTGTACAAGGTAAAACTGATTTTCATAAGCTCGAAGAACATGCGCTAGGTCTGACCGAGATAACAAATAAGTCAGGTCGTCTTGAAAATATTAAAGCAATACTAAATCAGTATCTGCTTAAAGCTTACGCTGGAGAGTAGTATGATGAGATATGTTATTGGTGTAGATTTAGGAACCAGTTCGGTTAAACTGTTACTTGTAAATCAACATGGCGTTTTAGAGGATGAAGTAACGAAGGATTATCCACTTATCCAGAAAAAATCCGGTTACAGTGAGCAAGAGCCGGAGCAGTGGGTAAAACAGACGGTTGCAGGACTTGCAGAACTATTGAAAAGGTTTGAGGGGTCCCCAACTGCGATTGAAGGTATTAGCTTTGCAGGACAAATGCATGGACTGGTTCTGCTTGATGAAAATAATAAGGTACTCAGGAATGCAATCCTATGGAATGATACCCGTACAACGCCGCAATGCCGGTACATTTATGATGAAGTCGGTGAATCCCGCCTCCTCCAAATAACTAAAAATCCAGCATTGGAAGGATTTACACTACCTAAGTTGTTATGGGTGAAGCAGAATGAACCTGATTTATTTGGAAGTGCAGGTAAATTTTTATTGCCGAAGGATTACTTGCGTTACAGACTGAGTGGGCAGTTGCATATGGATTATTCCGATGCTGCCGGAACATTATTGCTGGATATTGAAAGCAACAATTGGAGTGAAAAGCTTTGTAATATACTAGATATTGATCCTGCCATCTGTCCGCCGCTGGTTGATTCACATGCTGAGGTCGGTAATATATGCAAAGCAGTTGCCGAACAAACCGGTTTGTCCCAATCAACAAAGGTGTTTGCCGGAGGTGCTGATAATGCCTGTGGAGCAATTGGATCCGGGATTCTTGCCGATGGAAAAACATTATGCAGTATCGGTACTTCAGGAGTCATTCTATCTTATGAGGATAGTAACGATAAAGATTTCGAGGGTAAAGTGCATTATTTCAATCATGGTGCGCCAGATGCTTATTATACAATGGGTGTTACCCTTTCAGCCGGGTTTAGTCTGAGCTGGTTCAAAGAATTATTTGCAGCTGGCGAATCATTTGAAGAGATGGTATCAGAGGTTGATTCAGTACCGGCTGGATCAAATGGATTGCTGTTCACACCATATTTAAATGGGGAAAGAACACCACATGCGGATGCATCTATCAGGGCAAGTTTTATCGGTCTGGATAGTTCCCATACAAGGAAAGAGATTGTACGGGCAATTATGGAGGGAATCACTTTTTCGCTAAACGAATCGCTTCATATTTTTCGTAATAACGGCAAAAAAATAGACACCATTGTATCAATCGGAGGTGGCGCAAAGAACGATGTCTGGCTACAAATGCAGGCAGATATATTCAATGCCACGATTGTAAAACTATCCAGTGAGCAAGGTCCGGGAATGGGTGCTGCAATGCTGGCGGCATATGGATGTGGATGGTATGCTACACTTGGCGCATGCGCTGATCAGTTTTTGAAAGTGGAGAAAACTTACACGCCTAATCCAGTTACAGTGATGGAGTATGCAAAGTTATTCGGGGTATATCAGCAGGTTTATCAATATACGAGAAAGTTGAATGAGGATTTATTGGAATTCCGTCAATAATACGTGTCAAAAGATAATAAAAAAGCAGACGAGTAAACCTTGTCTGCTTTTTTCACAGTTAAGTTTGCAATCGGGGTGATTTGTAAGTGGTTATATAATGCAAAATATAGAATGAAAAGTAGTGCATGTTAATTAGAGAGAGCAACATTTACCCTGGTACAGGGGAACTACACTATAGTTGAATATGCTTACATGTACCAATATAATAAAACATAAGATTATTTTGTATTTATGGCTAAGTTACCGACTTACATTCTAATGTTCAAGGAGTAAACTAATGACGATAGACTTTGAAAGTTCTGAGCCGCTGCACAAACAATTAGAGGATCTTCTACGGAATGAAGTGTTAAAGGGAAATTTAAAAGGGAAAATTCCGAGTGAAAGGGAATTGATGGAAGCTTATTCTGTTAGTCGTACCACGATTCGTATGGCTTTAGCTGACTTGGTTAACGAAGGAATTTTAGTGAAAAGTCATGGTAAAGGGACATTTACATCGGATATCCCTGTACAAGATTGGCTAGGTTCGTTCAGAAGTTTTACGGAGACGATTAAGAGCATGAATATGGAACCAGGTACCCGTCTGCTTCGCCAGGGAATCTTATCGTCTTCGGAAACGATAAAAAGTAAGCTTGATACCGATGAATATTACACTATTGAGCGATTGCGATTTGCAGATGATGTTCCAATTGCGATAGAGAAGCACTATTATCCTATCGAAATCGGTAATAAACTGAAGGAGTTTGATTTAAATTCAGCTGTTTTATATGATTTGCTGCAGTTTTCATTGGGAATTAAACTTTGGAGAGCGCAACAGATGATTAAGAGTGGAAAGTTAACGGGGAAGGACGCTGAGCACTTGGGTATTGATCCATCAGAAAGTGTGTTATTAAGTAAACGGTTGATTAGGGACCCAAATGATCGGCCAGTGGAACTCTTGCAAAGCGTTTTTAGATCGGACATGTATGCATTTAATATTGAATTAATTCAAAGGGGCAGGTAAGTTAATAGGTTAGAAATTTTTATAAAACTCCTCATCTGGTAACAGGTGGGGAGTTTGCTTGTGTCTAATCAATTTAAGTATTAAAAAGTATTTAAATTGATTGACAGTTAATTATCTGAATGTTTATAATGTATTTAAATTAAACTGGTAGTAACAAGTGGTGATGAGTTCAAATTTCTTTCGAGGAGGTACGAAATGTCAACTTTATCATTACCCCATCAAATAAAGATAGGCAGCGGGGCACTAAAAAATATTGGGGATGCCGTAAAATCAAATGGTGCATCTCGAGTACTGGTAGTTATGGATTCATTTTTGACAAAACCCCCATTACATATCAATGAAAAGGTGGGTGATGCTTTAAGGCAGGAAGAGATTGATTTTGCAGTGTTCTCCGACTATGCCGGAGAACCTACAACAGATCATGTTCATGAAGCTTTAGAGGTTTTGACAGATTTTAATGCTGATTGTGTGATTGCAGTTGGTGGTGGAAGTGCCATCGATATTTCTAAAGCGGTTTCATTGTTTGGGCTGAATCCTGAAATAGCATGGAGCGAGATAACAAGCTTTCCACGTTTAAAGCGTCTTCCATTGATAGCGCTCCCAACAACTGCTGGAACTGGATCGGAAGCAACGAAAATAATGGTTGTAACAGATACAAAAACTGATTTTAAAATGAACCCCGGTCACCACAATTTGATTCCGGATGCTGCTATTTTGGATCCCGATTTAACGGTCAGTTTACCGAAAAATTTTACTGCATTCACAGGAATGGATGCATTAACGCATGCTATCGAAGCCTATGTTTCGAATCAAGCATCCAAGATGACAGATCTATATGCTTTAACGGCAATAGAAATGATAGGAAAGTCACTTCCATTAGTATATAAGGATGGTTCAGATATTAAAGAAAGAGAAAATATGCTTTTGGCAAGCTGCTATGCAGGAATCGCATTTTCGAATTCATCGACAAATCTGGTTCATGCTGCTGCACGGCCTTTGGGTGCACGTTTTCATATCCCGCATGGACTGAGCATCGCTCTTTTGCTGCCTTTTGTAATAAGGTTCGGCTTGGAAAGTGCTGTGGATCGGTATGCTGATATTGCTGTCGCACTAGGAGCAAAAAAACATTCTGACTCAAGATATACTGCTGTTTCTGCAGTGGACTTAATAGAAGATTATAATCAGCACTTTAAGATTTGGGAGGCGGGTGAGACGTATATTAAAGATACCGCTGCATTGAAGAAAGACATGCCTTTGCTTATAGAGGATGTATTAGCGGGGAATGGGATTCAAACCAACAGAAGAATACCAAAACAGCAGGACATTGAGAATATCTATGAATCACTTATAAAAAAGTTTGGAGAAAAAGTTGTTCATTAAATCTAAAGGAGGAATTTATTTATGGTAAAGCCAAAAGAAGATGTCAAACGTGCAGTACAGAAGAAGCAGAAGATGACACCAAGTGAAGCAATTGTTGAGACGCTTGTGGCAGAAAATGTGAAAGAAGTTTACGGAATTGTTGGATCAGCTTTTATGGATATGTTGGACTTGTTTCCAACAGCGGGAATACGGTTCGTTCCAGTGCGTCACGAACAGAGTGCCGGTCATATGGCAGATGCATATGAGCGCGTTTCCGGTACAGCAGGTGTAATCGTTGGCCAAAACGGTCCTGGGATAACCAATATGGTCACATCGGTTGCTGCAGCCAACCAGGCACATAGCCCGATGGTCGTTATTTCGCCATCTGCCGGAACTGCTTCCGTTGGTCTGGACGGCTTTCAGGAGGCTAATCAGGTATCTGTTTTTGAAGATATTACGAAAGAAACAGTCCGGGTAACAAACAAAAACCGGGTGGCAGATTGCCTGCGCACTGCATTTCGGATTGCCTATGCTGAACGGGGACCGGTACTGTACGATATCCCGCGTGATCTTTTTTACGGTGAAATGGAAGACTATATCTTGCAGCCTGAACAATATCGTGCGGATAAACGTGGAAGCGGTGACCCTGATTCCATTGAAAAAGCGGTTGAATTACTGAAAGACGCGAACAATCCGGTTATCATTTCCGGTCGGGGTTCCGTTGATGCAAACGGTGTGGATTCCGTAGTAAAAATAGCGGAGCATTTATCGGCACCAGCTGCATGTGCTTATATGCATAATGATGCGTTTCCGGCAGATCATCCACTTGCGGTAGGCCCCATCGGCTATATGGGGGCAAAATCTGCCATGTATTCATTACAGGAAGCCGATGTTGTGCTCGCCATTGGCACCAGATTATCGCAATTTGGTACATTACCTTGCTATGATATTGATTATTTTCCGAAAGATGCCAAAATCATTCAAATCGATATCAACCCGCGACAAATTGGGCGTACACATCCTGTAGAAGTAGGGATCATCGGTGATGCCAAGTCTGCTAGTGATGAAATTTATCATAGGCTGCAATCGGCGCTTCCTTCACCTGAAAAAGATGATGCGAAAATGCAGAAGATAAGGCAGCGTAAAGAGGATTGGGATAAAGAACTGGTGGAGCTGGCGATGGAAGACGGAAATCCTATTAATCCACGTCGTGCACTGCTGGAAATGACCAAAGCATTACCTGAGAATGCAATCGTTTCGTCGGATATTGGTAATGTTTCGTCCACGGCGAATGCATACTTAAAATTTACGCAGACACGCCGTCATATAGCAGCACTGACATTTGGGAATACCGGATTTGCTTATCCTGCGGCATTGGGTGCACAACTTGCTGACCCGGATGCCCCAGTTTTTGCGATTATCGGGGATGGTGCATGGGGAATGAGTCTGCATGAGGTTAGTACGGCAGTGGAGCAAAATATTCCGGTAGTGGCATGTGTATTCAACAACCAAGCATGGGCAGCCGAAAAGAAAAACCAGGTGGATTACTATGATGATCGTTATGTTGGATCTGATATTAAAGGACCTGAGTTTGCTGAAGTGGCACAATCGATGGGCACATTAGGCTTTACGATTGATAAACCGGAGGACATCGCACCTGCAATTGAGGAGGCATTGCAGAAGCGGAAACCTGCTGTATTAAATATTTATGTGGACGGTACCCAACTTGCGCCGCCATTCCGGAAAGATGCATTAAAAATGCCGACACGTATGCTGGATAAATATAAACATCTTGATTATGACGTTTGGGGTAAATAAAATAATAGAGGTTGGGACAAATGTGTTTTATCCAAAGAATATCCGAACAACTAATTAGAAAATGGAGCGTATAACCGCTCCGGAAATATACTTCGCTTTCCGCGGGCGGCTGTTGAGCCTCCTTGTGCTTGGTGCTCGTCGTGTTGCAAGTGATTTCAGGGAAGCAGCACTCCTCGCAACTCGAAGCATATTCGGTGGAAGTACCGCTTGTCGCACTTCGGAGTCTCACCTAGGCCTTTCCTCCCGCAGGAGTCTGCGTATATTTCCTACGCTAAATTCATAATTGTTCGTCTTTTGAATTACGCGTTTTTAATATGTCCCATCCTCAACTATTTTTAATAAATTGAAAGCGTTTTCTGTTTACTGAATATTTGTTTTCTATGGAATCATATCTTTTTCGAAATAAAAGGAGAGAGGTGAACGATTTGTGAGTACTCCCGATAGCAAGATGATTAGGCGTGTTGTGGCTTCCAGCATGATTGGTGCAACGATTGAATGGTATGATTTTTTTCTTTACGGCGTATTAGCAGGTATCGTACTTAATCATTTGTATTTCCCGTCCGGTGATCCTGTCATTTCAACAATACTTGCCTTTGCGACTTTCGCCATTGGATTTGTGATGCGGCCATTAGGTGGTATAATTATCGGCCATTTTGGTGATAAAATCGGCCGGAAAAGTATGTTGATTTTGACCCTGACCGTTATGGGGATTGCCACCGGATTGATTGCCTTTTTACCGACATATGAACAAATCGGAATATGGGCACCAATTATTCTTCTTGTTTTACGCATGCTGCAGGGACTTGCAGTTGGCGGAGAATGGGGAGGAGCCGTGTTGATGACCTTTGAATTTGCCCATCCTTCCAAGCGGGGATTTTTTGCCAGTTTGCCTCAGATTGGTTTATCGATAGGGCTGCTGCTTTCGTCCGGTATTGTAGGCTTGATCTCAACCATATTGACAAATAGTCAGTTTATGGTTTGGGGTTGGCGTATTGCTTTCGGCGTCAGTGTTGTATTGGTGTTTTTAGGTTTATATATCCGGTTGAAAGTATCGGAAACACCCGAATTCCAAAAGGTTAAAAAACAAAATACGGAATCAAGTGTTCCTTTTAAGGACATGTGGAAAGGAAATGTCGGAAATGTTCTAGCAGGTATGGGAGCAAGGTATATTGACGGAGTTTTTTTCAATGTTATGGGTGTGTTTTCCATAACATTCCTTGTAAATAACATCGATATTTCCCGTGATGTAGCCCTTCTTGGTGTATCGATAGCGTCATTTGTAATGTGTTTCTTCATTCCAATATTCGGCTATATTTCAGATCGTGTAGGTAGGACACGGACCTATTGGTATGGAAGTCTGATTACAGGCTTTTCGGCATTGCCTGCTTTTTGGATCATGACCGTAAGCGGGGGGAACACTTTATTAATCTGGTTGTCTATTATCATTCCATTCGGCATTTTTTATGCAGCAGTTTATGGTCCGGAGGCTGCGTTATTTGCAGAGTTATTTGAACCAAGAGTGAGGTATACGGGAATGTCGTTCGTTTATCAGTTTTCCGGCATTTTCTCGAGTGGGATTACACCTATGATTGCAACATACTTGATTGCTTTAAATGGAGGTTCACCATACTTGTTAGTTGCTTATGTAATATTTGCCGGTATCGTGAGTGCTGTTTCGGCCCGTTGGATATACAACAAGCAGAACCAGGTAACAGGGGTGAAAGGTAAGAACGGAACTATGTCGATATGAGTTATTATTGTTTCAAGTTCATTGGGGAAAAAATTGTAACTAAATTAGAGGTGAAATTATGAACTGGTGGTTAATTTGGATCATTGCTTTCCTAGTACTTATTTTCACGGTCAGTATTATTTATTCACGAAAAATTGAGACTGCAGATGATTACGTGATGGCTAATTTCAGTTTGGGTTTTTTTCCAATATGCGGATCCGTCATTGCAACCGTGACGGGATCTGCAGCACTTATCGGTGGTGCCGGTAAAGGATTTGATATGGGGATTGCCTATTTTATAACGGTTATAAGTTATGTTTTATTTACAGTTTTAGCAGTAACTATAATTGGTCCAACGATACGAAAACTAAAATTATATACAATCCCCGATTTATTTGTCAGGCGGTTTGGAAAAGCATCAGCCCTTATTCCAGCTTTAATTATCGCCTTTCTTTATATGACCCCAACCTTTGGAATGCAGTTAGTCGGGATGAGTTCAATCCTTTCAACGATCATGGATGTTCCAGTTGACATGGGTGTTATTTTAGGTTTTCTTGTTGCAATCGCATTTACTTTGCTTGGTGGGATGCCTAGTGTGGCATGGACGGATGCCATTCAGACTGTCGTTATCCTTGCAGGTGTAATTTTAGTGTTTATCCTTGGATTAAATCATGTAGGTGGTATTGATGTTGTAATAAACAATACGCCTGAACATATGTTTGACTTTTTTAGTATTGGAGGAAAAGAATTATTTAATTGGTTTCTTGTATTTGGGCCATTTTATATAGTATGGCAAACGACGTGGCAGCGGGTGACTGCTGCAAAATCAGTCAAGGTAGGTGTATGGTCGGTTAACATAGGTTTCATTATCTCGGGTTTAATTGGATTATTGGGTATATTAATCGGGATTATGGCTCTTCAACTATTACCGACAACTACAGACCCCGACTTAGTGTATATTGAATTTTTGGTGAGCGTCTTCCCTTCTTCCATTGGCGGTTTATTTTTAGTTTCCCTTTTAGCAGCACTATTAACAGGTGCTACCTCATTTCTGTTGAGTGGTGCAATTAATATTGCAAAAGACATCTATCAAGGTTGGATTACGCCCGATGCATCAGATATTCAAGTGTTGAAGGCAGCACGTTTTTCTGTTGCAGCAATGGCTATATTAGGATTACTTATAGCATTATACATTACAGATATCATAGCTATCTATAAGATTGCGCTATCGTTCACTGCTGTAACATTGGTTATGCCTGTTCTCGCGGCCATGTTTTGGAAAAGAGCAACAAAAAAAGGGGTTATATCAAGTGTTATAGGAAGTATGATTGTTTCCTTTACATGGAGCTTAATCGGAAACCCGTTTGAAATTCATGAAATTGCTCCGGGACTTATAGCATCATTTGTAATTTTGGTGGCTGTCAGTCTATTTACGGAACACTCCAGGGATGAGGAAGTTGTTTCATACTATTCTCTTTATAAAGGAGTTAATGACCCGTCTGTAGATTATGAAGATAGCAGTAAGGAAGCGTAAAGAAATCTTGTACTTTTGAAAGGAGCTTGCCGTATGAATGCCAATCTTTTATTTATTAATGCTAATGTAATAACTCTGGATGGCGCGAACAGTCGGGCTGGTTCAGTTGCAGTGTCTAACGGGAAGATAACCGGAATTTGGACAAAGCCGGAACCTCCTAAAGGGGAGATTGACATAAATGAAAAAATGAAAGTAGTAAATCTTCATGGTGATACTTTACTACCCGGTTTCATAGATACACATAATCATATCTTAATGTATTCCCAAACGAAAGAGCAGGTAGATTGCAGCTCCCCCAAGAACAAAACGATTGCAGATATAGTTGAGGCTATTGGACTAAAGACAATGGAGACCATTGATGGTGCATGGGTGGTTGGTTTCGGTTATGATGATACATTATTATACGAAAAACGTCATTTAACACGCTGGGACCTAGATAAAGTTTCCCAAAAGAACCCTGTGATTGTTAAACATATATCCGGACATGTTGCGGCGGTTAACTCGTTGGCTTTACAAAGTGCCGGTTTAAATGACCAAGTTTCCGATCCCCAAGGAGGGCACTTTGGAAGGGACGATAGAGGGAAATTGAACGGGGTCATCTATGAGCCATCTGCTATGGAGATGGTTCAAAAACAGATACCGAAAAAATCGGTTGAGGACATGGTTAAAACAATTGGCAAGGCTGCAAATGAATATTTAACCCATGGTATTACGACTAACACAGATGCTGCAGTCGGTTTAACGGATGGGTTACAAGAATTGGATGTGCATTTGAAGGCATCCGAAAAAAATATAAACCCCATGCGTACCCAACTTATGATTATGCACCAACATTTACGTAAAGGTGAAAGGTTTGGTGAATATTCCCCGCAAATGCTTAATGATGAATTATGGGAACGTTCAAATGGAAAAGCAAAACTTGATAGTGCCAAAATGTTTCAAGATGGGTCGATTCAAGGATTAACCGGAGCTTTACGCAAACCCTATCACCAAAATCCTGATGTATATGGTGACTTGATTCATGATGAACAGTCTTTTCAGGAAGAAGTACTGGATTTGCACAAAAGAGGGTTTCGCGTTACCACGCACGGCAATGGTGATCGGGCAATTGGGTCAATACTGGATGCATACTCAAATGCCTTAACCAACTTACCTAAAAAGAACCATAGACATCGAATTGAACATGTACAGACCGCAACGACTGAAGACCTAACCAGGATGGGACAATTGGGAATTGCAGGTTCTTTTTTCATTAATCATGTTTACTATTGGGGAGACAGGCATAAAAGAATATTTTTGGGACCGGAAAGGGCAAAAAGGATTAGCCCACTGGCAGATGCGATTGAGCATAATATTTTATTCACACTTCATTCCGATTGTCCAATAACCCCTATATCACCTTTGTTTTTAGTCTGGGCTGCCGTAAATAGGAAAACAAGGGAGGGCGAAATACTTGGACCGGAACAACGAATTGATGTGGAAACAGCACTTAAATCGATGACCATATATGGTGCTCATTTTATTTTTGACGAGGAAAATACCGGAAGCATCGAGTTGATGAAAAAGGCTGATTTTACCATCTTGGAATCGGACCCGACAACAGTTGCCCCGATGGAGATTAAAGATATTAAGGTTAAAGCTACATTTATTGATGGTAAGCCTGTTTATGGACAGGAGATGTTGGTGACTAGTTAAATCGATAGGATGACTGTGGCAAAAACCAATAGAGGATGAATACAAAAACTCCCGTATCAAAGAATTCATGATACGGGAGTTTTTTATTTATGTGCAAATGCGGTCACTTCAGTAGCAGGAGCACTATTTTTGTGGCATCTAAAAGTTTACCTCTAATTTATAATGGTCATTTTTTTGGGAGTGTACGAGTATCATAGTAAAAAGAATTGATAGTATCGAAAAACAATTTATAGGGTGATTTGATCTTTTCGACATTATAAAGGGGGAGTTGGGTAAATTGAGGCTTTTTTAAACTTGTTAGGTGCCTTGGCAATAAAGGTACGTATCTTTAAAAAGTTGTTACTACAAACTTGGAGGGGGTTAACGTTTCATGAAAAAGTGGCTGTTCCTGTTCCTGATTTTTTTGGGGCTAATGCTGGTTTCTGCTTGTGCTGCTGACACAAGTCAAGGAGGGCAGGAAGATGGAGAAACTGGAACAAAAACTAAAAATGGAGATGTAACTGAGCTTAGTTTCATTCATTGGCGAGGGGAAGATAAGGAGGTATTTGAAGACATCATCGCGCAATTTGAAGAAAAATATCCAAACATTGATGTACAGATGAATATTTATCCTTCCGAGCAATATCAGTCAAATGCCCAGCAATTACTGCGTGACGGCTCTATTGGGGACGTATTCACATCTTTCCCGGGTTCGCAATTCGATGCGATTCAGGATGCTGGTTACTTCACGGATTTAACGGGAGAAGATTTTGTGGATAATTTTTCACAAAGTGCCCTTGATGTTGGTCAGGCAAATGGGAAACAACTGGCTATACCTTACCAAATGGTATTCAACATGCCTGTTTACAACAAGGGAATGTTTGAAGAATTGGGAATTGAGGTTCCGAAAAGCTGGTCGGAGTATAAGAAAATGGCAGAAACCCTAATCGAAAATGATATTGTCCCGATTGCGTTTCCGGGCGCTGATATCGGTCCGAATCAAACGATGAACAGTATGATGATGAATAATGCTAAAGATGAAGAGGTTTTTCAGAAGCTTGAAAGTGGAGAAGAGTCTCTCACGAACGAATGGTGGGTCAAAACACTGGAAGATTTTCAGTATTTCAATGAGCATGGGTATTTCCAGGATAATGCACTGGGAACCAATCAGGATTCCGCCATGCAGATGGTGGCGAATGAAGAGGCTGCAATGCTTGCTACCGGCTCGTATCATATGGCGACATTAAAGCAGTTGAATCCGGATCTTAAGCTCGGTTTCCTTCCGCCAATTACGGTTCCGGAGAGTGAAGTTAAGTACGAAGGGATTCATACCGCAACATTTATGCTTGCCATTAACAAAAAATCTGATAAGAAGGAAGAAGCAAAGAAGTTTATTGATTTCTTAAGTCAGCCGGAAATTGCGTCCCAGTACGCAAACGGGACAGGACAACATTTGACCGTCAAAGATGTGAACTATAAGTCAGATGCTTTGAAGAATACAGCGCATTGGATCACGGACAAAAATACAAGATTCCAGCCCAGATACATGATTACAAATGCTGCTGTGGAAGAGGCCGTTCTGAGCTCTATTGAAAATGTACTTGGTGGTACCCCGCCTAAGAAAGCGGCAACTCAGGCCCAGAAAATTGTTGAAGAGAACATTAAGTAAATGATACGAACGGCTCGTATTCAAAGTAATTACAAAAAGGATTGATTTGATGAAAATATCTAAAGCTACGTATCTGTTCTTTGTACCCGGGTTAATTCTATACGCCATCTTTTTCCTGTTCCCGACCCTCAGCGCTTTATTCTATTCGTTTACTGATTGGGATGGGATAAGCGCCGATTTTAATTTTATCGGGCTTGAAAATTATCAACGTGCAGCAACGGGTGACAGTATATTCATGAAGTCCGTTGGAAATAGTTTGGAGTTTATGCTTTTCGTAGCCATTTTTCAAACGTTGGTAGCTTTGGTGTTTGCTATATTTCTGGTAAAAAACACAAAAATTAATTATGGATTACGGGCCTTGTTTTTCTTTCCGACCATTTTGTCATCCGTATCGGTTGCTTTCATTTGGGCTTTTGTATACGACCCGAATTTGGGGATTTTAAATCAAATACTGCAATTGCTTGGACTGGAGTTCTTAACACAGAATTGGCTGGGGAATGGTGATATCGCAATTTATTCGTTAGCTATTACACAAGTATGGTTTCATGCGGGGCAGATGCTTATTATCTTTGTTGCTGGTTTGCATGCCATTCCAAGGGATTTATATGAGGCAGCTGAAATGGAAGGAGCATCCAAATGGCAAGCATTCAGAAAAATTACCTGGCCGCTGCTCGCCCCTTCCGCAACAATCGTTATTGCCTATACAACAATACAGTCATTTCAGGCGTTTGATTTGATTTTTGCCTTGACGCGCGGTGGACCGAATTATTCGACTGAAATCATTGCCACGTACATCTATACCGTCGCCTTCCGAAATTATGATTTTGGGTATGCATCCGCTATTTCTGTTATTTTCATGTGTATTATTGCATTGATTACGTATATTCAGTTCAAAGTTTTGCGTTCCAACCGGGTAACCTACTAGGGGAGGAGCAATCAGCATGTTGATAAGAAAGTTTGCGATATTTATATATGCCGCACTGATTATCGTGCCGCTTACAATGGTGATCCTAACGTCCATGAAGACATTGGAACAGACGTTTGATAATCCGTTGGGAATTCCGGCTGACGGTCTCAATTTTGAAAACTTCATCCAAATTTTTCAGGAACAGACAATGGCCGGTTATTTTATTAACAGCACGGTTGTGACACTTTTTTCAGTAACGTTTACGTTGTTCTTTGCTGCTATGATTGCGTTTGGAATCACTCGGCTGAATAACTGGAAAGGCAATGCCCTGTTTATGGTTTTTACGATCGGTATGATGGTTCCGCCTCAGGTGAATATGGTTCCGTTGTATTCGCTCATGCTGAATCTAGGGTTAACCAACAGCCTGCTAGGTCTTATTTTGGTTAATATAGCCTCGACAATTCCCGTAGCCGTTTTTATTCTGACTGGATTTATGAAGACATTGCCAAAGGAACTGTTTGAGGCATCAACAATTGATGGGGCCGGCAATTGGCGGATTTTTTCAAGAGTGGTTATTCCATTATCATTGCCATCACTTTCGGCAACGGCCATTTTTCTGTTTGTGATGCATTGGAATGACTTGCTGTATCCGTTACTTTTCATTACGGATAATTCGTATAAAACCCTTCCGCTTGCACTACTGGAATTCCAAGGCCAGTATGCCACAAATTATCCAATGTTGTTCACCGGTGTTTTGATTGCATCCATACCAATGGTTATCATGTATCTTTTCTTACAGCGATATTTTGTTGCAGGAATGACTTCCGGCACGGTTAAAGGCTGATAGATATCACAAAACAGAGAGGAAGTGATCAGGTGGGAAATATTTTATACCTCCCAATCGGAAGACAGACTTTTGATTTGGAAACTGGAGAAAAGGAACGTAAGAAGAGTTCCGCTTTTTTAAACGAATTGACCGACCAATTGATAGAACCGGACAGCATTATTTCCTCACCAAGTGCATTGCAAAGGTTTCTGAATAATATTAAAAATGAAGAGGTTTCAGCCGTTGTATACCAAAGTATCACGTTTGCCGATGGTCAATTTATCCGGATGCTGCTGGATCACATTTCCGCTAAAGTTATTGTCTGGTCCATCCGGGAGCCGGCAGTTGGGGAAAGGCTGCGGCTTAATTCGCTGACAGGCGGGAACAGCACGTGCCATGTGCTGAAAAGTGCTGAGCATCCGTATGCGTTTGTGTTCGGCAACACGGAAGAAATAAAGGTTCAGCACAGCATTAAACAGCAGCTTGCCATACAAAATGTACTTGAACGCATGCAACATTTTAATATCGGTGTTCTGGGTGATCATCAGCCGGGATTTTACTTTTCCGGAACAAATGAGAGGCAGCTGAAAGAGAAATTTGGCATTGATATTATCCGCATGGACTTGCAGGAGGCATTTGATAAGAGCAAACAGATGCCCAAGGAAAAATGGGCAAAGGAGATTCGTCGCGCGAAAGAACACGTTATTGGGTTAAACACGAATGATGAAACAGTTCAACGATTTGCTCAATTTACGTCGTTTGTCAGGGAAGAGATTCGTCGGTTTAATATTTCAGCATTGTCTATCCGATGTTGGCCGGAGTTTTTTAACGAGCTGGGTGCAGCCGCCTGTTCGACATTGTCCCAATTCACTGAGGAAGGGGTTGTTTCTTCATGTGAATCGGATATTCATGGAGCCCTTACAATGTTTATTTTGCAGGAATTGTCCGGGGGAGAGGCTCCGTATCTTGGTGATATGGTGCATGTTAATGAAGAAAACAATTCAGTAGTTTTTTGGCATTGCGGTGCAGGTGCTTATTCACTGGCACATCCTGATCAAGGGGCCAAACCCGGTGTTCACCCAAACCGAAAGCTGGGATTTACGATGGAATTCGGGCTGAAGCCTGGAAAGGTAACGATGTTCCGTGTCGGGTATACACCAGAAGGATACCGATTGCTTGTGATGCGGGGACGGGCACTTGATACACCTCAGCGTTTCAATGGCACTTCGGTTGAGGTGGAATTGGAAAAGGATGTGTCTGAAACCGTGTATGGCTTAATGGAAGAAGGGTTTGAGCCGCATTACGGAATGGTCTATGCCGATGTCGCCGACGATTTGATTGCGCTGGGTAAACAGCTCCAGTTGCCGGTCTCGATTTACACTATGGATTGAAGGGAGTAAAAAATCGATATGAAGCGTATCGCCATCGGGATGGCTGGAGGTCCGACAACAGTAATAAATGCGACCTTGGCAGCCTTTGTCCGTGCTTTGTATAAAGAACACTCCCTTACATTTATAATGAATGGCTATGAGGGATTAGCCAATAAAAAATTTCTGCAGGCCAATGATGAAGTTATTGATATCATTTTGGCACATGAAAAAGTGCCGGGAGCATCATTGGGCTCCGGCCGCTATACTTTGAATCAGCAGCAAATTATCGATTCTGTGCATATACTGCGTGATTCTAGGATTGATGCCCTTGTATTCATCGGGGGGAACGGGACGATGGAAGCACTAGAAAAAATTAAAGAGGAAGCCCATCGTCAGCATTATCAACTGCAACTATTAGGAATCCCCAAAACGGTGGACAATGACCTGTCCGGAACAGATCATTCACCGGGTTTTGGCAGTTCCGCAAGATATGTGGCCCAAGCAACAAGGGACATGGGACGTGATCTCTTGTCCATGAATAACTTTGAACAAGTACGAATTATTGAAACGATGGGAAGAAATGTTGGATGGCTCGCAGCGGCTGCCGGGTTTTTTAAAAAATATGATAATGATCCTCCCCATTTCATTGCAATACCTGAAAAGCCGTTAAACCGTGAGCATTTATTTCATCACATTGATAAAGCAATCAAGGATTATGGTGTCGCATTCATTGTTGCAGGTGAGGGAGTGTACTGGGGTAAAGGAGTTCAAATAGAGAAGGGCCGAGTAAATGGCCGCTCCATATTAGGAGGTATTTCAAAGGAGATAGAACATGAGGTGAAAGAACATTTTAATGTAGTGGTACGTTCTGAGCTTTTAGGAATGAACCAAAGAAGTTGTTCTGTTTCTGTATCCGATACTGACTATAAAGAAGCGGTGCAGGTTGGTTATACAGCTGCCCGCTGGCTGAAGGAAGGAGCATCGGAAGTTATGGTGTCCATATATCGCGCTGCAGATTCACTGTATGAAGCTGTATGTAAACCTGTGTCACTAAAGTCTGTTATTCAACAAGGGGAAAGAAAGCTCCCCGAACAATATTGGGATGATCAGGCTGCCTATAATGAATGGCTTCGTCCGCTGATTGGATATGACCTGGTATCTTATCCACCATCAGTTCTAGGGGAGAAGCAATGAAATTGGAACACAATACAAATAAAGCTTTATATCTTCAAATAAAGGAGATATTGGTTAAACGCATTCAGGAGGGTGTATGGGGCGAACATTCGCTTATTCCTACCGAACGTGAATTAATGAAGGAATTTGATGTAAGCAGAACAACAATCAGACAAGCGATTTCCATACTTGTACAAACCGGATTGCTGGAAAAAACACAAGGCAGGGGCACAGTCGTTAAATCCCAGAAATTAGTTGGACAATTAGGCAGTCTGAAAGGATTTGCTGAAGAAGTAGTTGAAAAGGGACAATGCCCTAAATCCAAACTTTTAAGGGTGGTGTTTAATCATCAACTGTTCACCGAAAAGGCAATGTTGGATATCAAGGAAGATGCGTCCGTTCTGTTAATAGAAAGAATTCGTTTTGCTGATGAGATACCGATTGCATTCGAAAGAACCTGCTGGCCGGATAAAATAGGAAAGATTTTAATGCAGTATGATTTGGATGAAGCACACTACTATGAAATTTTGGAAGAACATAATATTTATCTTACTAAGGCAAGCGAAAAAATTTATGCGATTAATGCCACCCAGTTCGAGGGAGATTTACTTGGTATAAGACCAGGTGAAGCAATGCTGGAAATGCATCGGTTAAGTATTGGCATGGACGGTCTGCCGATTGAGTATACAAAAACGAAATATCGCAGCGATCAGTACCATTATAATATCGAATTAAGCAGATAAAAGGAGGAGAGGTGTTCCGAATGGGCAAAGCCAACAACAATTTTTACACGAGCTTTTTTAAATCTGATCATTTATCAGACAAAGATAAGTACTTATTCTCAAAAACTACCCCTGCGTATAAGTTTAATATAATTGGTGCAGGTATGATTGGTCAGGAGCATATAAAGGTAACTATGCTGGAGGGGCGGGCAACTATCAATGGTATATTTGATCTTAACGAGAACAGTATAGCGAATACATCCCAATTTTTTCAACAACAATATCCAGGTAATCGTTTGAAAATCTATGATACGTTGGAAAATGCCTGCCATGATTCGGAAGTTGATGGTCTTATTATTTGTACACCCAATTATACACATATCGATATTGTTAGGGAGGCTATCAAATCGGGAAAACATATTCTGTTGGAAAAACCAATGGCAACAACTTTGAAAGATGCCTGGGAGATCAAAGAGATGGCAAAAGATTATGATTCTATTTTTCAGATTGGCCTTCAATACCGGTATAAACCTATTTATACGGAAGCCGTACATGAAATAATGGAGAGAAAATCGGCAGGTAATATAAGAACAATAAGCATTGTAGAACATCGCGTGCCGTTTTTAGATAAGGTGAACCAGTGGAACAAGTTCGCCGAATATTCGGGTGGTACCCTTATTGAAAAATGCTGTCATTATTTTGATTTGTTGAATCTGTTTGCACAGTCGAAACCTGAAAAAGTATATGCAACAGGGGGCTTGGAAGTCAATTACAATGATTTTCAATACAAAGGAAACAAATCGGATATTACTGACCACGCGATGGTTACGGTAGTTTACGAAAATGGCGTTAAAACCCAGTTTAACTTATGTATGTTTGCACCGATGTTTTATGAAGAAATTATGATTTGTGGTGATCAAGGCAGATTGAAAGCGTACGAAAATGAAGATTTTTTGCCGTTAAAACGGGATAATATGTACATGGAAGTGTTATGCGGTGAAAGTGGTACAGCAAAAACAGCAACACCTTGTTACCCGAAAATTATTCAGGAAAGCGGTCATAATG
The DNA here is from genome assembly GCF_900162695.1 of Virgibacillus siamensis. Lineage (NCBI taxonomy): Bacteria > Bacillati > Bacillota > Bacilli > Caryophanales > Bacillaceae > Virgibacillus > Virgibacillus siamensis. The sequence goes on along the minus strand of NZ_FUIH01000007.1, from coordinate 2,586,071 downwards.
GTGCTACTTATTTTGAGCATAAGTATTTTGTGGATAATATTGAGGGGGATCATAAAGCAACAGCTACAGTGGAAGAGGGGTTTTGGTCGGTAGTTGTGGGAGAAGCCGCTGAACGTTCCATAAAAACCGGAGAGGTAATTGATGTGGGAAACATGCTGGAAGAGGATATTTATTCTAAATCTTAGCTACGGGTATTAACGGCTACTAAACTGATTTTGGAGTGGGTATTTTTGAAATTTAGCTTTGTATCGAATCTGTATTGTCCGAAGTGTGGAAACACGTATGAAACTGGCAAAAAACATCAATTGTGTACATGTGGCTCGCCATTGCTGGTTGAATATGATTTGGAAAAAGTGAAGAATAACCTGACACGTGATGAAATAAAAACCAGGGAGCCTACTTTATGGAGATATCATGAATTACTGCCAGTTGAAGACGAATCAAATATAGTAACAGTGGGAGAAGGGATGACACCGCTAGTATCGCTGCATAAGGTCGGGAAAGACATGTTACTTGATAACTTATACATGAAGGATGAGGGATTAATCCCGACAGGTTCTTTTAAAGCGAGAGGTGCAGCTGTCGGTGTATCAAAGGCGAAAGAGGTTGGTGTTGAAGAACTGGCGATGCCGACGAATGGAAATGCCGGTGCAGCGTGGGCGCTTTATGCTGCAAGAGCCGGCATTAAAGCAACTATTGTAATGCCGAATGATGCACCAAAAATCACCCGGAATGAAGTTGCATTATCAGGTGCCAATCTTTATTTGGTAAATGGTCTTATCAGTGATGCCGGAAAAATTGTTGGAAAAGCGGTCAATGATTACAATCTATATGACGCTTCCACACTCAAGGAACCTTATCGGATTGAGGGCAAGAAAACCATGGGGCTGGAAATTGCTGAACAGTTAAACTGGAAAATGCCTGATGTTGTTTTGTACCCTACTGGAGGTGGTGTTGGTCTGATTGGAATCTATAAAGCTCTAAAAGAACTAAGAACTCTCGGCTGGGTTGAAGGAAAGCTTCCTCGATTGGTTGCTGTTCAATCAACAGGTTGCGCGCCAATCGTAAAGGCATGGGAGAAAAAAGAGCTTGAATCTGACTTTTGGCCAAACTCCAAGACAAACGCTTTCGGTATAAACGTTCCGAAAGCATTGGGAGATTTTTTGGTATTGGATGCTGTTTATGGAACGAATGGTTGTGCTGTGGCCGTTGATGATGATTTAATGCTTGAGGAACAGAAGAAAGTCGCTGAGATGGAAGGAAGTTTTATCTGTCCTGAGGGAGCAGCTGTCTTTGCAGCAGCGCGCAAGTTAAGAAAGGATGGATGGATTGGACAAAATGAAACGGTCGTTGCTTTGAATACAGGGGCAGGAATAAAGTACCCTGATACAGTCCAATTGAGGCCGGAGATGTTGGAAAAGGAAGATACTATTTTCAAAGCGGTTAAAAACCATAAATAAGATTGAAAACTGTACCGGCAATAAATTTGAGAAATCCCAGATCACCCAATTCGTGGTCTGGGATTTCTTAATTAAACATACAGAATTATCCAAGGCGCAAATAACGAAGTATACTGACAGTTCGGAAAAAAATTAACCTTATTTCAATAAACATCTTGACATCATTCTACATTTTTTTTAAACTCATTAATAACATCAGTGGAGAAATTAATACATATTATCGTCCTTTAAAGGGGGGTTCACGTCGGATTTCCCCGATTATCCCGGTCTATTCATCCAGTCATGAAATTAAATAAGGAGTATGTCAATTTTTATGAAGAAGAGTCAGAATTTTATTAAAAGAGAAAACCAAAATTTTATTTTGGAATTGATTCAAAATAATGATTTGATTACAAGACCTAAATTAGCCAGTTTAGCAAATATGAGTCCAACAACAGTTTCGCGTATTGTGGCCTTTTTGATTGAAGAAGGCTTAATCAAGGAAACCAATCAATATACAACTGGTGTGGGAAGGAAAGCAACTTATCTTGCACTGAATCCCGATTCCTTAATATCAATTGGCGTGGAGCTGGATGAAAGCCTTGTCCGCTATGGCGTTTTTGATTTTTTGGGGGAAGCTATTGTAACAGAAGAAACGGAGAAAGGTATCGGCGAATCTCCTGAATCTTTGGTGAAGACGATGCATGAGGTGATTACGCGGTTAATACATGAAAATCAGATTGACCGAAGTAAAATTACAGGTGTTTGTGTCGGGCTTCCGGGTCTTGTTAATCATAAAAATGGAAATGTTATCAAATCCGCTCAGTTGGTTTGGGAAGATGTTCCGTTACTTCAAATGTTGGAAGAACAATTACCGTTTCCTATTCACATAGATAATGAGCTTAATCTTAAAGCTTATGCTGAACAGTTATTTATTAAAAATAACACAAGCCATTCCACGGTCGTTATTGGCTTTGGAAGTGGTGTTGGATCAGCGTTAATGATAGGTGATCAAATTTACCGTGGATATTTGAATTCTGCCGGAGAAATTGGTCATACAATTGTTGATCCGAATGGGATGTTATGTACGTGTGGTAATTCCGGATGTCTGCAAACCTATATTGCGGAAAGGTTTTTGGTTCAAGAAGCGTCCAAAAAATCCGACGCACAAAGTTTACACGACATTAGTTCTGCCGCTGAAGAGGGCTATAAGTGGGCGCAACGTATATTAAACCGTGCGATTACCTATGCCTCCATAACAGTGAATAATTGTGTTTGCATGAATAATCCGGACCGCGTGATTTTGACAGGCAAAATGATTGAACAATTCCCACATATAGGCAATCGTATTTTGCAAGAATCAAGGGATAAAATATGGTCTCCATTAAACGCTTCAACAAGCATTGAGATATCGCAACTTGGGGAAAAAGGCGTCATTTGGGGGGCTGGTATGTATTCGCAAAAGGAATATATCAATCATTTAAATACAAACAAGGAGTTGATTTAAAGGGGAGTAATTTTTATTTTAAAGCGTTTGTAACCGGATACAGGGATGGTCATTACGGAATTTGTGTGGTCGCAAAAAATGATTCAATTACAGGAGGGTTCACGCTATGAAAAAATTTATGACAAGTTTTGGGGTTTGTGTTCTTATTATAATGTTGTTTTCTGCTTGTACGAGCGGAGGTGGTTCGTCTGACAATGGCAGTGATACAGGGAGTCAGGATCATGACGGTGTAACAGTGGGGTTCCATGAAAATGTCCAAACGTTGAACCCGCACGATTCGAGTTCCGGTAATGATATTAGTGTTTTAAATACCATGTATGAGTCATTGCTTACACCGAATAAAGAGGGTGAATTAGAACCGCTTTTAGCAAAGGGATATCAAGTTAGTGATGACGGTTTGACCTATACGTTTGAACTTAAAAAAGGGATCAGGTTCACTGATGGTACGACATTTAATGCAAAGGCTGTAAAAGCGAATATCAACCACATTTTAGATTCCGATGGATCACTGAATTCTTATCGGGACTTAAAAGGAATTGAAAATGTGGAGTTAGCTGGTGATTATAAGGTTAAGATCACCTTAAAAAGAGCGAATAGTCAATTTATAAGTCAAATTGGTACAAAACCGATGGCAAGTCCTAAAACGCTTGATAGTGCCAATTATGCCAAAGAATCCGCCGGAACAGGTCCTTTTAAGCTGAAAGAGTGGAACCACGGCGATTCGGTAGTTGTTGTGAAGAACGAGGATTATTGGAAAGATGGGTATCCGAAAGTTGATAATATTACTTTCAAGCCTATTCCGGAAAACGGTTCCCGTGTGGCTATGTTTAAAACGGGTGAACTGGATGTGATTTATCCCGTCCCTGTCAGTGATGTGAAAGATCTGCAAAATGCTGACGGAAACAAAGTAGATTTAATTGAATCTACCTATGTAAACTATACAACTATTAATACTAGCAAAGAGCCATTCAGCAATAAAAAAGTGCGAAAAGCGATGAATTACGCAATTGATAAGGATGCCTATATTAAAGTTGTTAAGAATGGGTTTGCCAAGAAAGTTGATTCACCGCTTCCGAAGACCAATGTGAATTATACAGCTCAGGAAACATATTCGTTTAACCTTGATAAAGCAAAACAGTTAATGAAAGAAGCAGGGTATGCAGATGGTTTTTCGACAACCATTTGGGGCAGTAATTCCAGTAAAGATAAAAAAGGTATGCTGTTTATAAAACAACAGCTGAAACAAATCAATATTGATGTCTCGGTCAAACAATTTGAACGGGGTACGTTATCCGAAAAGATCAATAAACCGAAAACACCGGAGGATTCTGAAGTGGATATGTGGTATGTGGGCTGGTCATCGACGCCTAGGGATACAAATAATGCATTAAGCCCGCTTTTCAGCACAAGTGCATTCCCGCCAAATGGTGCTAATACGGCATATTACAGTAATCCAAAGGTCGATAAGCTGATTAATGGTGCGCTTCATGCGAAAACAGAGGAAGAAAGACAAAAGAAATATGATAGTGTACAAAAAATTATTTGGAATGATGCGCCATGGCTGTTTTTAGCAACTGATGTACAGCAAATTGCAATGAATGAAAATTTGACAGGTGTATGGAGATCATCAGACGGTAACTTGTATATTAAAAATGCTGCTTGGAAGTAATGATCTTGAACTAAAGATGAGCCTGGGGCAGAAAGTGTTTTATTCAAAGAAAAACCCGAACAACTAAACAGAAAATGGAGCGTAAAATCGCTCCGGAAATATACTTCGCTTTCCGCGGGCGGCTGCTGAGCCTCCTCGTGCTTAGGCACTTCGGAGTCTCATCTAGGCCTTCCCTCCCGCAGGAGTCTGCGTATATTTCCTCCGCTAATTTCCTAATTGTTCGCCTTTCGAATTACAACGTTATCGATTTGTCCCAGGCGCATCCTTTATCTATGAAATCACAGGCACCCGATTTTATGAATTCTTAACTGAAGAAGCAATGTGGTTGTCTTATCATACGAACATAAAAGGGGAGAAAAATATGGGCAAATATATCATCAATAGGTTGTTTGGGTTAATTCCTCTCCTTATTGCAGTTTCCTTTTTGATATTTCTATTCGTCCACTTAATTCCGGGTGATCCTGCCCGACTAATGGCCGGAAAAGATGCAACTGTGCATGAGGTTCAAGCAATTCGGGCGGAACTCGGGCTCAATAAACCTTTTTTTGAACAATATTTGATGTATATGAACGATCTGTTACACGGTAATTTGGGTTATTCATTAAGGTCGGATGTCCCTGTTACGGAATTATTCAGTGAGCGGTTTATCCCTTCTATGGTTCTATCTTTATGGAGTATAGGCTGGGCGGTTGTGTTTGGAGTTTTAATAGGTGTAATTTCTGCTGTGTTTCGGGGGAAATGGCCGGATTATATTGGCACAATGACGGCAATATCAGGTATATCCGTTCCGAACTTTTGGCTGGGATTGGTCATGATTCAGATATTTGCTGTTACATTTGGCGTTCTGCCATCTGGCGGCATTGAATCTTTGTCCAGTTATATTTTACCGTCATTTGCGCTGGGTGCGGGGATTATGGCAATGATTACACGGTTTACACGGTCATCGCTTGTACAAACATTACAAGATGATTTTATTCGTACAGCCCGTTCAAGAGGACTTGATGAAAAAACAGTTGTATTGGGTCATGCACTCAAAAATTCATTGATTACGGTCCTTACCATTGCAGGGCTTCAATTTGGATATCTGTTAGGCGGATCTATTGTTGTAGAATCTGTCTTTAGTTTTCCTGGTATGGGAAGATTGCTGATTGATTCGATACAGTTTCGGGATTATCCAGTGGTGCAATCGCTATTATTAATTTTCTCTTTGGAATTTATCCTTGTTAATTTCCTGGTTGATATTTTGTATGGCTTTTTGAACCCGAAAATTCGCTACAAATAATGATAATTTCGTTGTTGTGTGTTTAAAGACAAATCTAAGGCACAAATGGGGGATAATAATGTCGAAAGCGGAAGTGATTTTAGACGATGCACAAGACCTGAATAAGAAAAAAGATTCAAGTTTCTGGAAAATTTATCGTTCATTTAAAAAAAATAAATTGGCTTTATATTCATTTTTCTTTCTATGTTTTATGTTGCTTGTTGTTATTTTTGGTCCGTGGATTGCACCTTATAATCCACAAGCTGTGAATTATGATCAAATCCTGGAAGGGCCGTCATGGAGTCATTTAGCAGGGACGGACCAATTCGGAAAAGATGTTTTGAGCAGGTTGATTTATGGGGCAAGAATCTCGCTTGGGGTCGGTGTGGCATCTGTATTGTTAGGTGCGCTTGCCGGAACGATTTTAGGCTTGATAAGCGGGTTCATGGGGAAATGGGTGGATCGTATCATTATGCGAATATGTGATATCCTGTTTGCCTTTCCTGATCTGGTTCTGGCAATTGGTATGGTTGCGATTTTAGGCTCCGGGTTGAAAAATGTGGTTATTGCAATTGCCTTTTTCTCTACGCCTTCTTTTACGCGCATTGTTCGCGGTGAGACATTGGAAATTAAAGAGCGGTTATTTGTGGAAGCTGAGCGGTCTATCGGTGTGAAAAAGGGAACTATCATGTTTAAACACGTGTTCCCGCAGACAATCTCTACAATTATTGTATATATTACCATGAATGTCGGCGGTGCAATTATCTCAACAGCGAGTTTGAGTTTTCTTGGATTGGGGGCACCAGCTTCTTCTCCTGAATGGGGTGCGATGATCAGTACATCAAGAGATTATATTGGTGAAGCATTTCATCTTATCTTTTTCCCCGGGTTTGCCGTGTTTATCACCGTGTTGGCGTTGAACTTGTTCGGGGACGGGTTACGTGATGCATTGGATCCGAAAACAAGGGATTAAAGGGGGGAGACAGCTATGTCAAATTTATTGGAAGTTAATAATCTCAAAGTCGGCTTTACTTCGGATAATCATACGACACAGGTTATTCGCGGGGTGAGCTTTGAGGTTAACAAAGGTGAGATTGTAGGAATTGTAGGTGAATCCGGTTGTGGAAAAAGTGTTACCTCACTTTCAACGATGCGCCTTTTAAAAGGCACATCCGGAAATATCCAAGCAGGTGAAATATGGTTCCAAGATCGGAATTTGCTTGAACTTACAGAGAAAGAAATGCGTGATATTCGAGGGAATAAAATGTCTATGATTTTTCAAGATCCGATGACTTCGCTCAATCCAGTTTTAAAAATTGGAAAACAGTTGACGCAGGGAATCAGACTGCACTTGAACTATAGTAAAAGTAAAGCAAGAGAATATGCCATTGAGATGTTGAAATCTGTTGGTATTCCCAGGTCAGAAAGCATCATGAATGAATATCCACATCAGCTGTCAGGTGGAATGTGTCAGAGGGTTATGATTGCTATGGCAATGTCTTGCAAGCCGGATTTACTCATTGCAGATGAGCCGACGACAGCCCTTGATGTCACCATCCAAGCACAGATTTTAGAATTAATGAAACAGTTGCGTGATGAGAATGATACGACAATTTTAATGATTACGCATGATCTGGGGGTTGTTTCGGAAATCTGTGACCGTGTGATTGTGATGTATGCTGGTACTGTGATTGAAGAAGGAGAAACTGAAAAAGTATTCAATAATCCGAAACATCCATATACGGAAGGGTTAATCCAATCTATCCCAAAAATTGGTGAACATCAATCAAAACTTTATGCAATTCCCGGACAAGTGCCGGATCCTGCCGATATGCCAAAGGGGTGTAAGTATGCTCCGCGTTGTCCATATGTGATGAATGCCTGTAAAGAAAAGGAACCATCATTAATTACAGATGCAGATTCCAGACAACACAGGTGCTGGCTGTATCAAGGGGAAGGCAAGGAGGGTGAGAAGATTGACGTCTGATACGGTACTGGAAATCAAAAATTTAAAAAAGCACTTTCCGATATCCAAAGGGTTATTCGCCAAAAAGGCCTATATCAAAGCTATAGATGACGTTTCTTTTTCGATTCGTAAAGGAGAAACAGCAAGTATCGTGGGGGAATCAGGCTGCGGAAAATCCACTTTAGCTAGGCTGGTAAATGGATTGATTGAAGCGGATGAGGGGACCATTGTGTTCAAAGATAAAGATCTTACACATGAGAATGAAAACGTGTGGCGATCTTATCGTCAACCGATGCAGATGATTTTTCAGGATCCTTATGCTTCGCTCAGTCCGAAAATTAAAGTAAAAGATTTGGTGGCTGAACCATTAAAAGTCCACCAGCCGGCGATGTCTAAGAAGGAACGACTTCGGTTAGTTGAAGAGACATTAGATATATGCGGGATTGGCCGTCATCATCTTAACAAACATCCCCATCAATTTAGCGGAGGTCAACGCCAGCGTATCGGGATTGCACGTGCATTGGTGTTACGTCCTGAATTGATGATTTTAGATGAAGCAGTTTCTGCACTCGATGTATCCGTACAGGCGCAAATTTTGAATTTGTTGAGGGAGTTGCAAGAAAACTTTGATTTGACATATCTGTTTATCTCACACGACTTAAGTGTAGTGGAACATATTAGTGATACGATCACCGTTATGTATCTAGGAAATATTGTGGAGATTGCGGATAAGCAAACCCTTTTTCACGATCCAAAGCATCCTTATACAAAAGCATTGCTTTCATCTATCCCGCAGACGGATCCAAATAACCAAAGAGAGCGAATTGTTCTTCAAGGCGAAATTCCCAATGCAGCGGAACCGCCAAGCGGCTGTAAGTTCCATACACGCTGCCCGATGGCGATGGATATTTGTAAAACGGTTCGACCCGAAATGCAGACCTTAAAGGATGGTTCACAGGTGGCATGTCATTTGTATTAAATGTTGAGATAGTTTTTGAGAATAAAAGTTGAGTAGGAGGAACTATTATGAAGGTGCTTATTGGACATTTTAATTCAGAATCTAATGAATGGTCTTATCAGAATATGGCATATGAAAACTTTGTATTCAAGCATGGTGAAGAATGTATCGATGTCATGAATGTGCGCGATATTTTTGAAGAACAAGGTATGGAAGTTGTACCAAGCCTTTATGCGAATGGACATCCGGGTGGGCTGATTAAAAAAGATGCGTTTGATTTCATTCTGCAACGGTTTACGACAAAAGTGAAAGAGCATCTTGCTGAAATTGATGGTATTTACTTATATTTACACGGTGCAAGCAAAGTATTGGATTTGGAGGGTGATTCTGCAGAACACAAGATTTTGTTCGAAATTCGCAAAATTACGGGGCCATATATGCCGATTGCCATTTGTATGGATCCTCACGGCAATCTGTCACAAGACTTTGCCGATCATGCGACCATTATTCGAACGTATCGTCATTCTCCACATACAGATACAGTCGAGACACGCCGACGGGTTGCGGGAATGCTGGTTGACCTTTTGCAAAACAGAAGGAAGATGACACCGGTGTATCGCAAGGTTCCCATCATGATTGGAGGCGAAAGATCCGTTTCGACAGATGAGCCAGTGGCATCCATTAATCAATATTTGGATGATATCGAATCGGATCCCCGTATATTGTCTGCTTCATTTCATGTCGGATATTTGGAACATGATGGAGATAAATGCGGCTGCTCTGTAATTGTGGTACCTAATGATGACAAATATGCCGCATATGCGAATGAAATGGCCGACAAACTTTATGATTTTATATTGGCTCGCCGATTCCAATTTCATTATCATGGAATCGTTGATTATCCGGATGAGGCTTTAGATCGTGCGCTTCGATATGATGGAAGTCCTGTTTTTATAACAGACTCAGGTGATAATTGCGGTGCCGGCGGTGATGGCTATAGCAACTATATTCTGAGGCAGCTAATGGACAAAACGGATTATCATGATAAAAACATCCTGGTTGCAGGTATTGTGGATAAACATAGCTATCGTAAACTTTATGATAAAAAAACAGGGGACCGCGTAGATTTTCATTTTGGCATGGGGCTGGATGATTTAAATAAGCCTATTCATTTGACGGGAGAAATTGTTGCCAGAGGTATGGTGAATAATCACTTTGAAATTAACTCGCATATGGCAGAAGCTATCACCGTAAAGATTGATGGAAAACCGATCAGTGTCGTGGTAGAGGGCGAATCATTGAGTTATACAGACGTACATCAATTCAAAGATTCCAACCTGAATGTTAATGATTATGACCTTTTTGTTGTCAAACAAGGATATATCTCACCCGACTTTAAAGCAATTTCACCGTTTTGTATCATGTCATTAACGAAAGGACCAACAGATCAGGAAATGGAACAAGTCCGCTCTTACAAACGAATCATGCGACCCATGTTCCCGTATGATGAATTGGATTATCGCGTAGAGGAATAGGGGAAGCGTAGGGAAAGCGTGGGGACGGTTCTCCTGCTTCCGGAAAGGATTTGAGGTGTAATATTATGTTGAGTGAGAAAGAAAGTGACATGATGGGTATTCCGGGTAAAAATGGATGGAGATCAGATGACCGTGTTGCTAATTGGCAGAAACTTGCGTACGGGTTATTTATTCATTGGGGAATTTATTCAAAGATTGGCGGCGTATGGGATAATCAGCCTGTAGTAGAAGGATACAGTGAGCAAATCCAAATGTGGCAGGGTATTTCCAAGGAAGATTATTTAAGGGTGGCAAAACAATTTTCCGCGGAAAAGTTTGATCCTCAAGTTATTTGTCAACTGGCAAAGGATGCTGGCATGAAGTATATTGTTTTTACAACAAAACATCATGATGGTTTTTGTATGTTTGATACAAAGACGACAAACTATAACATTGCCGAAGCAACGCCATTCGGTAAAGATGCGTTGTCTTTGTTAGCCGATGAATGTCAAAAACAGGGTTTGAAGCTGGGTCTTTACTATTCCCTGGTGGACTGGGATCAAGGGCATGAATTCGATAAAGATAATGGCAATTCTATTCCAGCATCACTTGAGGTTATTATTAAAGAACAATTAAAGGAATTGTTATCGAATTACGGTTCCATTGTTGAACTATGGTTTGATATGGGAGCACCAACATTGGATCAAAGTAATGCCTTGGTCTCGCTGGTTCATGAATATCAGCCGGAAATAATGATTAACAGCAGAGTTTGGAATAATGCAGGGGATTTCCGCACACTCAGTGATAACGAAATTCCGACAGAGGACATTGATACGGTTTGGCAAACTCCTGCGTCCATTAATCATTCAACATGGGGGTATCGCAGCTGGCAGCAACGGGATGCTTTTTCAATTAAATTGAACATGCTTATTCAAGATCTTGTTAAAGTGCGTGCTAAAGGCGGCAACTACCTGCTTAATATTGGTCCGCGCGGGGATGGCTCGATCGTTGAATATGAGGAAGATATTCTGCGTGCAATTGGCGCATGGATAAAGCGGCATCCAGGCATTATTAATGGGAATGTGCCGACTAAATTTCCTGTTCAGAGCTGGGGACACGTCATGGCCGGTAAAAATGAGTTATATCTATATTTAACGGGTAAATTCGCGGGAGGTACCATTACGCTTCCCTGGTTGGCATCACCTGTATTGGAAATAACCGAAGACAACACAAGCCAGGAATTGAAGTGGGAGCGAAATTCCAACGATTTAATTATATACGTGCCAAAACAATTTCAGGAGTCAATTGTGCCTGTTCTCAACGTAAAACTTCGTGAAGAGGTCCGCATTATTCCAGATAATGTGATTGCACCTCAAGAAGGAATATGGACAATTTCACCTGACAATGTGTCTTTTGCCCATAGCTACTGTGATGAAGGTAATTATACGAGCATGAAGTTGTCGACTGTTAAACTAACAGCTTTTTTAGCAGCTGAATACGAACAGGAAGTATCCATTGAATTTCAGGGCACTGCTAACTTGGAGTATCAATATCACATTCAACTCGGTGAACAAGTGAAGATTGTTACAGGCAGGGAATTACTGGGGGGTATGGTTGGAAATTTTACTGTTCCGGCATTTGAAATTGTTCCATTGTCCATCACTTTGGCAGACCCGGTATATAGTGATCAGGATTTGGGTGTTGAGGTTGAACAAATTGTTGTGGGGATGTGATGGTGGATGTGGCATAATTCCTGGGAGTATCTGGGGTTATTTTATGGTTATGAGGAAACCCCTCTTTTAACTACATGGAGGTAAGATATGAATAATACAACGACACCGTTATATATGATGCATAATTTGGATTACAATTTTACCCCCATACTTCCAAGTGGCTACCATTTTAGACGGTTCAGTCATAAAGATGATGACAAGAAGTGGGCTAAGATTATGACGGAAACGAAGGAATTTTCAAGTGAACGAAGGGCAATAGAGCGCTTTAATAAAGAGCTTTTGCCACATATAACTGAAGCTAAAAGAAGGATTATTTTTATAGAAACAGTTGATGGAAATACAGTAGGAACTGCAACCGCTTGGTTTGGGAAGTGGACTAACAACACTATTGGAAGATTACATTGGATTGAGATTATACCTGATTATCAAGGCAGGAAATTAGGGCGTCCACTTATTATTAAGGCAATGGACATTTTAAAAGAAAATCATCAGTCTGCTTATCTTAAGACACAAGCATCCAGTAAAGCGGCTATTCACTTATACAAGGAACTAGGTTGGTATCCTGTAATTAAAACAGATAAAGACCGGAAAATCTGGAAACATTTGGGTTAAAGGTTTAAGTGGTACTGTTGCTTAAAATGATTAAATGGTTGTCGTGCTAATCAGGACTTATTCCAACCATTATTCTTAAAAGGGGAGAGACATGACAGTCTCTCCTCTTATTAAATCTTAGTTACTTTTCCGCACCTGATTCCTGTGTGGCATTAAAAGTCCATTGAAGATTCAAGGAGTCTCCCTGAAATTGATTTTGTTCTTCTCCATTGTCGATAAAGTTAAATTTAACAGCTAAGTCATCGACTGAACCAGCAGCTAATCCTTTTTCGCCGAATTGCGGATAGAAAATATGTTTATTCACTGCCTCAGGTTCCATATCTTGCAGTTCAGCCAATGTCGTTTTGTAAATGACTTCATCTAACTTATCAGCGTTATACAGGAATTCTACCTCGATATACTTTCCAAAGTCCTCCGTGTTATCACCTTTGGCATCAATGACCGTATAATTTGTTTCCAACAGTACTTTACGGATATCCAGAGAACCATTGTTTTGGAGTTCAAAAGTACGGATCATTTGGTCACCCGGTTGGATATTATCCACATTGATAAGTGCTGTTGGGTTAGCAGTCAAATCCAATGTACCCGCTGCGAATGTATTGGTAGTAACTACACTGTCACTGAAATATGCATACGTGCCTCCCCCTACCATAGATAAACCAATTGCGGCAGATATAACCCCAATGCCTAATTGTTTTTTAATTCCCATTAAAAATTCCTCCCTATAATAATTTTCTGTAATGCAGATGTTAAGAATCTTGCCATTCCCTAATCAGGGCGTTAGATTTATTTTTTAGGGTGTTATATGCTTTTTCGGAAATAAACTCACTTTGCAGTTGGTGTTTAAGTAATCGATTAAACCCTTTCATGTGTTTGACGACTTTTTCATCAGCCTCTTGCGTTTCAAAACGTTCCACGGTTGTTAAATGAATGTTTAATGCATGAGCACGGTTGCTGTTGATTTCATCCTTTTCCACAAGGTGTTTAACAATTTTTTTCATATTTTTTGCACTTATTAATTTCAATGCTGCATCCCCGCCGACAATTGGCAGTTCAATCGAACTTTGACCAAGGGCTACTTCAATCTCAGCACGGTTTTTCTCGGGGATAGTCCATTGATCATCACTGCCGGCCAGAACGATACCAATTCGGTGACCACGTTCAAATACATAGTCTACTGGCAATGCTTCCCATTGAAACCAATAGTTCTGTCCGGGTCTTAGGGGATTGTCTTCATAAAGTGATTTCCAGTTTTGGGCGTCGAACCAACTGCGGGTGACAATTTCATATGGCTTTGTAGCAGTTAGCAATTTTGTCTGCTTATAGCATGCATCATCAAGAAGGATGCTTTTTCCCCAGCAGCTTTCTGTATTTAAAGTGCGAATGCCGCCATTGTTCTCATAATTAACCCGTTCAGCTGAACCATAATCAACAATTAGTGCGGTAAGATTCGTATCTTCTGCACCTACCTTTGCACGAATATTAATCTTTGGAGTACCGCTAATGCGAACGGATTCTTCCAGCTTTGGTGACAAATAGATGAGACGGTTTTCCTTGACGCTCAATGGATTCGTTACCATTTGTTTTTCTGTCTGTTCGGGATTATCAACAAAGGATTGACTATGCCGTCCTTTCACAGGGCCTTTCGTAAGTGTGCCAGGGGCATTTCCGGCAGATGGTGCCAGCCGTACAGTTACCTTATTTGTTTCCTCACCCGGCCATGATGATTGAGTCTGCCATTCATTTGCGGAACGTTGGATATCTACCATCGGTTCCTCCATAATCCCGTTGTTAATTCCCATAAGCCAGTAGTCAAACCATTGGTGCAAGGTATCTACCCATTCTTCCCGTCTAAAATCAAATGGATCAACATGCCCGGTTCTTGACAGCCATAATTTTCGGGGAACGTTGTGTTTTTTGAGTTCTTCCCACCATTGGGCGAAATGGTTTGTTTTTACGTTGTAGTCATTTATACCGTGAATGACAAAAACACTGGCGGACACCTTTTCTGCATCCTTCGTATAGTCGCGTTCCTCCCAGAAATCATTATAATTCCCTGTTTGGTCATCGGATTCCAAGGTAAGCTGTTCACGAACTGGTTTGCATTCAAAGCGATGGTCAGATGCCACCACTGCATTGGCAAGTCCTGCAGGTCCTCCCTTATAGTAGGGAATTCCGCCATAGCGATAATAGTCATACCAACTGCTAATCGCAGCGATTGGAACAATTGTCTCCAGCCCCTCAACGCCAGTGGCAGCTACTCCATTTGCAAGGGTGCCATCGTACGACTTACCGATCATGCCAACTTTTCCGTTTGTCCAATCAGCACTGATATTGTTTCCTTCTGAATCCCAGGCTGATGTACGGCCATTCAGCCAATCTATGACCGTTTTTACGCTCGTTATTTCTTCATAACCACCTGTAGTTGGACAGCCGTCGGAATTGTTGGTGCCAACCATGTCTACTTGAACAATGGCATAACCCCTAGGGACAAAATAGTTGTCATAAAAGAGTGGGAATTTCTCGTTTTTCCCGTCTTGATTGGGGTCTTTTATTTCAGATTCATTTCCTCTTCCTATTCTTTCATAGTAAGGGCTTGCATCCATTATAACCGGCACATCAAGGCCTGAAGCAGTTGCCTTGGGGCGGATGATATCAATTGCAATTTTGTCCGACTTTCCGTCATGGTCGGCATCGAGTGAGGATTTGACATACACAGTTTCCCGTATTGCATCTTTATAGGAATATACCGGCTGTGTCTTTCCGCTAAGGATATGAGAAATGGATGTGCGTTTACTTGGTTTGTTTTGTTTATCCAAAGATTCAGCTGACACTTCGAAACTATTGATCGTAGAAAATAGCATCATAAAAATTGCCAATCCAACAAACATTCTTTTCAACTGAAAAACCTCCATACGCTTAATTAATTTAAGAAATTATAAGCATATTGCCTATAAAACTATCGCCACTTTCTAAACAGGGAATCAACATCATCTTTCAAAGTTTCATAGCCATCACCAGAAATCAAACCATTTTGCAGCTGATGTTCAAGTAAAAGCTTAAAACCTTTCATGTGTTTAACAACTTTTCGTTTTGCTTCCATCTTTTCGAATTGATGTACTATGGTTAAATGAATTTTTAATGCATGTGCAGCCTTATCACTTTTGAATTCCCCGTTTTTCATAAGCTTGTTAACATGTTTTTTCATATCAGATGCATTTATAAATGTTAATCCTTCTTTTCCGTCAATTATTGGTAATGAAATACTGCTTTGATCAAGGTTAACGGTGATTTCAGTCCCCGCTGGCGGCCGAATTGTATAATCATAGTCACTGGCAATTAGTACAATTCCCAGTCGATGCCCCGGCTGAAATACATAATCGTCAGGCTGCATGTCCCATTCAAATTTGTATTGCTTGCCTGGGACGATTGATATTGGATGTTTGTCTGAAAACAAATTTTGCGGATCCATCCAACCACGTGTAACGATTTTGGGCTCTTTTCCTCCGTAGTCCACAAGCAGGGCGGTTAGATTAGCGACTTTATGATCAATACTTGCTCGTATACTTATTTTTGGTGTCCCGCTAATCCGAACTTTCTTTGTCAGTTTTGGTGTAAGATAGACTAATCGGTTCGGGTTATGTTCCATTGGTTGCGAAATTAGTTTGCTTGCTTTTTTCTGAGGAGCATCGACCAAGTTTTGAGTATAGTTGTCATGGTTTTGAGTGGAATTCAGGCCAAGTGTTCCTGCTGGATTGTTGTAGCCAGGTTTTAAATGAAACTTGGCTGAGATTGCATCATTATTGGGCCAGTTAACCTCTTGATGCCATGTACCGTTCTCACGCTCAATGTCAATCTTGGGCTCATCCATAATGCCATTCTCAATACCATACAACCAGTAATCAAACCACCTGTTTTCCGTTTTCTTGTAATTATTTTCGCTGGTTCCTCCGTGTCCACCTTGATGCAGCCACATTTTCCTTGGTACGTCATTATCAACCAGCGCTTTCCACCATTGTGCGAATTGCTTCGTTTTAACGTTCCAATCATTAAGCCCGTGTACAACAAAAACGCTTGCATTAATATTTTCAACGTCTTTTACGTAGTTTCGTTTATCCCAGAAATCATTGTAATCACCTGTATTCCGAGCCTGATTCTGCTCTATTTCATCTATAACCGCTTCACATTCCTCAGGGTTTTCCCGTGTTAAAACGGCTTTAGCTAAAATGTCCGCATCTTCTCCTTGATATCCGCCGGGAGCAACAACTGCACCATTTGCCCGGTAGTAATCGTACCAACTGCTGATTGCCGAAGTGGGTATAATGGTCTTTAGCCCCTCAACACCAGTTGTTGCCACACCATTCGGCAATGTGCCATTATACGAAACACCGACCATACCGACATTACCTGTCGACCAATCTGCTGCTACCCCTTGACCATCTTCCGTGAAGGCCTTCGTACGTCCGTTTAACCAGTCGATGACTGCTTTTGTGCCTAGTATTTCCTTTCGATCGCCCACAGTTGGACAACCATCTGATTTTCCTGTCCCAATACTTTCACCCAAAATTACAGCGTAACCCCGTGGTACATAATAATTTCCCAGATAGCCTAGGTTTGCCGTTTTTCCTTTCATTAAGGAAAAAGGCAATCCAATGGGAACTTTCTTTTGTTTAGCTGCAGGGGTAAGTTCAACATCCACATCATGGTAGGGAACACTTTTTAACCCCGAACGGTACGGACTCATTTGATATATGACAGGGACTTTAATTCCGGGATCTGTTTTCGGGCGCATAACCTTAATTGAGACAAGGTCATTTTCACCATCACGATCACTGTCCGTCTGCGTTTTAACATGAAGATTTTCTATGATGGCATTATCAGTGGAGTAAATTGGTTGGGTCATACCGTTTTTAACGTTAATTTCTGCCGAATCTGATGCTGTTGAAGGGATAAGCCCGTTAAGTTTCACTTTCTCTTTTGTGTCTTTTGACATTGCGGAAGTTGTTGACACTGTCGAACCCATTAAAATCAAAAATGTCATGATAAGGGTGACAACCAACATTAAATGTTTTTCTTTCAAACGATTTCCTCCTTTTCAATTTTAGTGAACCTCCTGTGACATGGGGATGCGTGCGTGTCACAGGAGGTTATTCAGCCATCAAGTCTCTGAAACTATGACCACTGACTTATTACATAATCAGCATAGAATTGCAGAGCATTTGCTGCCTTATCAGAAATCAATTCATTCTCTGTCTGATGTTCCAGTAAAAGGTTGAATCCCTGCATATGTTTGACAACTTTTTCGGCGGCTTCTTGTTTTTCAAATTGTTCTACTGCAGTTAAGTGAATCTTTAGTGCACGGGCAGCTTTGTCGCTGCTAAATTCTTTGTCTTCGTGGAATATGTTAACCAGTTGTTTCATGCCCTTTGCACTAATATTGTTAAGTAAGACATTTGTTGCGGCAGCCTTTTTATCGGGATTTGTTTCCGATGTCGCTGTAAACGTTAGCTTTGTTGGTGATTGTTTGTTTTCCGGAATTTCCACATACACAGGGACCTTCTTCGTTTCACCAGCCTTTACTTCGATAACGTTATGCATTGTTTGGGTTTCCCAGCCAGCTTTTGTTTTAGCTTGAATTCGGATTAGGTCTGTTTTTTCGCCGGTGTTGGTGACACTGAAATCATAGGCAGCAACACGTCCTGGTGCAGCTCTTTCGACTTTGCTGCCAGACACGTCCACACCACGCTTAAATGACCCCGAACCATTTAAGCTGCGTACAGCCATACGATAGGAGAGAATACCTTCATCATTACGATTTTCCTCCAAGATATAGAAGTGAAGACCATGATCTTCGTCCTTATATTCATTGACAACCCCGTCCCCGGTACCGGCATGGAATAATGCATCTGATAATTGCCGGTAATCTCCTTTAGAATACATAGCTTTTGTACCATCAGGTCTTGTGAAGTCTACCTGATTAATATCTTTAGGATGAGAATCGACTGCATAGATGTACGGCGGTCTATCATCTTCCATTCTTGTTTTTGCCAGGAGTACACCCGAATCCGGGATGAAGGAATCAGCCCCTACCCGGTCAACCACCTCAACCGTATAGTTACTGTAATGGTCATCATCGATACCTACACTGATACCGTATAATCCGGTACGTCCAAATTCGTCGCCTATCGGTACTTCCCTTGCAATAATGTTGGCAAATATAGGACCAGTCTCAGCCAGCTCGTCGGAATCCACTTTCAGGTACTGGTCTTCTGTGATAAAGCCCTGTTTAATTTTATTCCGTAACATGTGGTGTGCTGGAACAGAACTACCCAAACTTGCTGGGATCATCCAGCGTGTATGCGGCCCGCCTGGACCATTAAAGCTGCCGCGGCTCATGGTTTCCCAAGGACCGGTATAGCTGCGTTTGACAGGGGTGCCATAAGGGTTATTATAGTTGTCTCCTAGCCCTTTTAAATGGCCAAATTCGTGGGCGAACGTTCCCATACCGTCATTTTCCCCTTGAACGGAGGCTCCACCGCCGGCGTGTGACCAAATGCTGCTGGCAGCCCACCATGACGTCCATGGTACGTATCGGGTTGTAGCGGAATTCGGTATACCTTCAACAGGTGGGCCAAATGGATCGGTTACCGCCTCAGGATTGAGGAATTTCATTTCACCGAATTCTTGCCATACTCCTGACTCATCATAACCGGCATGTAAGATGAATTTGAAATCGTACTCCTCCCCGGATGCTCCGAGGTCATCCTCGGCTGCAGCCAATGCTTCCGGAGTCAGCCTTTTACCACTCAATCCCGGGGGCATATTTTCCCGCTGACCGAACTCGTTAAGACCGTATTGGAATTCATTATGATCCACTCGATAGGGTCCGTAGGCGTCAAGTTCTATTTCCCACTGACCGTACGAATTTTCCTTCCAGAAACTATTAATCGTTTGATTGTGATTCATAGATTGCGGTTTGTTTAAATATTTCTCCCAAAACTCCGCAAGTTCATCCCGTGGAATATCTCCAACTGTTGTTGGGTTACCCGCTAAATCTGATCCCTTTGGCTGACTTGAGACAAATTGTTGATCCGGGAAGTCCACAAGAATTAATGCACCCTTAAGTTTTCTTTCAGGTTCAATATCAACATTTTCCCAGTCAATTCCGGGGATAGGCTGGTAGTCGTTCCAAGTCATATGCTCTGGCAGCTCCCATGATTGAGGGTCCAATGGCTCCGGGAATGAAGGCAGCCCAGGCTGACCTGATTGATCTGCCAAAACAGTTGTAGGCAGGCTCAGCATTAATAAAGCAATGATAAAAATAAGCGTCTTTTTTCCTGGTTTCAAATCTATTCCTCCTTAATGAATACAATTTTAGTTGCTTTCCGTAAATTGTAATTCTAAGGTGAATTAATAAAATTAGGTAGAATAATAGACCCATCTTCCGTATTTGCAGGAATTCATACTACTTTGACAGGGGTGTTATTCTCTGTGTTGGGCGGAAATTTACATATAACAGACCTCCCTCCAGTACAGGATTTAGTTTTTTAAACATTAGGTGTGATGAATATTAACTACAGTAAGGTCTCGATGTGGGATACACAAATGATGGATTTGGTTGTTGAAACATAGGGGGTTATTTCTGCTTGTCCACGTTCATTCATTTTTGTTCTGTCGTAATCCAACCAAATGACGCAGATTCTAAGCTCTTGGCGTGATGTGAAATATGCGATTCAGGAAAACAATTTTAATGTGTTTCTTGTTGTTGATCTTTTGACGGTCCGATAGATTTCTACAAAATATCTGAAATTAATAAAACCTTATCATACCTTTTGACAAATTCAACCTATTTTTGCATTTTTATGTAAAAAGGGGAAAAAAGGAGGGTGTTTGCACAGAATTTGGTGTTATATAGGAGTTTTGCTCTAATTTGGTTTTTTACATATAGTATTTAAACGTAAAAATAGTCCATTGCTATATGATTACTTTGATTTATGAAAGAACTTTTTAAACAAAAGCGGCATATAAAAGACATGTTTAATACCATAGAAAGCGTATATTTGTCTTTTTCCGCTTTACTAGTCGGTTGCAGGAATTCGGGGGAAGCAGAACCGTCCCCGCACATCTTGACAAGAAAAAGATGAAAGCGCATAATTACAAGTGTTTGAATTATAAACATTTGTTTCAAAACTTTCAACCATAAATGAAAACGGTAACGCACGGAATGAACAACGGATGGAAAACTATGAATCAATCAGCATAAGAGGTGAGCAGCAGATGAATATCATTTTTTTGGTAACGGGGATATTGTTGGCTTTTTTTATTGCATTTCTAGTGAGTAATGACCGAAAACATATTAAATATAAACGTATTTTTATAATGTTGGGTATACAGCTCGTTTTAGTTTTCTTCATGATGAATACGAGTGTCGGATTATCAGTCATCACAAGTATAGGTGAATTTTTCGAAAGATTGATGAAGATTGCGCAATCCGGTATTGATTTTGTATTTGGCGGTATGGTAAATGAAGGTGCATCGGTGTTTTTCTTTAATGCGCTAATGCCGCTTGTGTTTATTTCCGTTTTAATCGGTATCCTGAATTATATAAAAGCATTACCAATTATCATTAAATATCTTGGATTGATTTTAAGTAAAATAACCCAAATGGGAAAATTAGAAAGTTATTTTGCAGTATCTACAGCTGTTTTGGGTCAACCTGAAGTATTCTTGACTATTAAGAAACAGATTCCATTTTTATCACCAAAGAGACTTTATACGATTTGTACATCGGCAATGAGTGCGGTAAGTGCAGCAATGATTGGCGCTTATATGACCATGCTGGAGCCTATGTATGTTGTAACCGCTGTCGTTTTAAATATTTTTAGTGCGTTGATTGTTGCCAACATTATTAACCCTTATGATTTAGATGACAAAGAGGATCTGGTCCAAATGGAGGAAAAAGCCAGGGTTCCCTTCTTTCAAATGGTCGGGGATAGTGTGATGGATGGTTTTAAGATTGCAATAACCGTTGCGGCTATGTTACTAGGATTTATTTCGTTGATGGAATGTATTAATGTCATTTTCCAGGGCTTGTTTAGTATTTCCTTTGAAACAGTGCTCGGTTATATCTTTTCACCGATTGCTTTTCTAATGGGAATTCCGTGGTCAGAGGCTGTACAAGCTGGGGGGATTATGGCCACAAAGCTTGTAACGAATGAATTTGTAGCCATGCTGAATTTCGGCGAGATAGCATCGAATCTATCAGATAAAACAGTCGCCATTGTTTCTGTGTACTTAGTCAGTTTCGCAAACTTTGGTACAGTAGGGATTGTTTCAGGGTCAATTAAATCCATCAGCGAAAAACAAGGCGGTCATGTTGCAACATTTGCTTTAAAATTATTACTTGGTGCAACATTGGCTTCCATCATCTCCGGAACGATTATGGGCGTGATGATATAGGGGAAGCAAGGGGGGCCTTGTTTCTTTTTGGGTGTTGTTTGTTAAGAATTTGTATATTTGCTGTAAAATCGGGAGAGGTGAAGAATTGCCTTCTCCTATTTTATTTAAGACTGTTTTTTAAGAAAAGGGTAAGTGGAACTATGTTTTGCCAATATATTAAATCACAATAACTTCAACGGCTTTTATAGTTCAAGTTTATACCTTGATTTTTCATATAGTCAGAAATTTGATCCCTAATATCTGTGTGTTCACTTATATACCAAGTGTTTTTTAAATGATCTATAGTCTCTTGTCTCAAGTTTTCAAGCTTTTTTTCTAATTTGCTTATCTCGGAATTGGCATTATTTAGCTTAAGGAATATAAGTATTGTGAATGCAATCCAGGTAAGGTGATAAAAATTGGAAAGAAAATTTGCGGTTCCAAACAAAATATTGTCTTGAAAATACACATAGGTAAGGGCATAAATACAAAAGGCACTTATTGAGCACATAGCTATTTTTGAATAATGCGTAATTTTATTACGTTTTTCATTGATTTTCTCATTGATTTCTTTAAGTTTACAGATCATGTTTAACGTGTCATTGGTTACATAATCTTCCCATGATTTCATATTGATCACCTCATATAAATTTCTATGCGTTTTTATAAAGAAATAGACATGCTTGATCAATTTATTACGTAAACAGATTGTAAAAAGGATGCAGTTTTTATAAGAAATTAATTGTTTAATGTTGTATGTAGGGGGATTAAAAACCCTAGGCTAAATGGCCAGGGTTATTTAGCCCATGCCACTAGTAATATTTGGGTTAATGCTAGGCTCTTATAGCAACACTTTAAATTTCTTTTAAATCTACTACAATTTGTAGCCTGTTCTGCTTTTGAATCGTTTTAGGAGAACAGAACTTTCCACCCTTGTGATGCCCTTAACAGAGTAAAGTTCATTATTTATAAAAGTTTCCAGCTTTTTAAAATCCTCTACCAAAACATGCATATGTAGAGTGCTTGGGCCGGTCATTTGGTAGATGCTTGCAACTTGCAGATTGTCCGCCAGGTTTTGTGCAACCTCCTGCAATTGTTTTGGTTCTACATCCACTTCAAAAAAGGCAGATACCTTCTTGCCAATTTTTTCTGAATTAACGGATACAGTAAATTTTTCAATGATTCCCTTATCTACAAGGCTTTTAATTCTGTCTTTGACTGCCACACGTGATAATCCTACTTTGCCAGCTAATTCCACATAGGAAATTCTACCATCTTCGACTAGTTCCTCGATGATTTTTTTGTCTATCTTATCATAATCCATCCAATTCTCCTTATCTGTATTTCGTGAATTCAAAGCTAAATAGCAAAAAAGCTAAATGACTTTCAATAGTAAAGTTATATTGATTTTTTTAAATTTAAATGAAACTTATTTACTATTTTAACACACTTTTTGTAAGTAAGCTGTTGACAGCTTTTTTTTTATCTTATATTATAATTGCTAACTTAAACAATTATTTGAAAATTATAAGGAGGCGTTCTAGAAATTACTGTTAATAATTTATAGCACATTCAAAAAAGGAGGTAGATTTATCTTGAGAAAACTATGGAAGTATTCCCTTTTTTATATTCTTGTCCTAATTATTGTTTTGGCTGGATGCAGTTCAAGTAACGGAGGTTCAGAAAGTAGCACTAATGCAGAAAAACCTGTATCAAAGAATAAAAATCAGGATACATTGGCTATAGGCCTAGATGATGATCCACCACAACTTGACCCCCACCGTTCTTCCGCAGCTGTTGACAGGCAGGTGTTCCAAAGTCTTTATAATACACTTGTTGATTTAAATGAGGATTTAGAGATTGTACCCGAATTGGCAAACAAGTGGCAGGTATCAGAAGACAGTAAAACGTATACGTTTAAATTACAGAAAGGCGTAACATTTCATGATGGAACGCCATTTAATGCCAAAGCCGTTAAATTTAACTTTGAAAGAATGTTGAATCCTGAACTTGCATCCCCTCGAAAATCTGAAATAAACCTGGTGACAGAAGTTATTGCTGTTGATGAATATACGGTAAAGGTTAAATTAAGGAAGCCGTATGCACCATTTTTATCAGTCCTGACCGATCGTGCCGGTATGATGGTTTCACCAACTGCCGTTAAGGAAAAAGGGAAAGGTTTCTCTAATAATCCGGTTGGAACTGGCCCATACAAGTTTGTTGAACGGGTTCAGCAGGATCATATTAAATTAGCACTCTTTGATGATTATTGGAGAGAAAAACCTGCAATTAAAAATGTGGTGTACAAGCCATACCCCGACGGAAATACCCGTGTAACGAACTTGATTTCGGGAAACCTTGACATCGTTAATCAGATTCCGTTCAAGGACCTGGATAAAGTCAAAAATTCTTCAAATCTTAACATATCTGTTAAAGATGGACTTGGGTTCCAAGGTTTAATGTTGAATACAGATAAAAAACCTTTCAGCAATAAGAAAGTACGACAGGCAATTAATATTGCCATTGACCGGAAAGCAATTGCTGAGGTTGTGTACCATGATGGGGTTACACCAGCCGTCAGCCCTTTCCCGCCATCAAGCTGGGCGCACCCTGAAGACATGGAAGTTCCCGAGGCTAATATTGGGGAAGCTAAAAAACTGATTGCAGAGTCTGGTTTGAATAACGTTAATTTTACTTTGAAAATCACTCCAAAACCTGAAGAAAAGCAAATCGGACAGATGTTGCAATCAATGCTAGGTCAAATTGGTATAAAAGTTGAAATTGAAATGGTCGAGTTCGGAACACTGCTTGAAGAAATGCGGAATCATGAGTACGATGCACTTAGAATAGGTTGGAGCGGCCGTGTGGATCCTGATGGGAATACGTTTACTTGGTTCTCAACGGATGGGTCTCTCAACGAGATGAGCTATTCAAACTCTCAAGTGGATGAATTATTAATCAAAGCACGTGCTACATCTGACCGTGAAAAACGTAAAGAATTGTATTCTAAAGTTTCTCATATTCTTTGGGAGGAGGTCCCATATGTTTTTATCTTCCATGAAAAAAATATTAAACCTATGAAAAATTATGTTGAAGGTTACAACCATGTACCGGATGGAATGATTCGTACCGAAACGATAAGTTTTAAATAATCCTAAAGTTACAGGGTATCGCGTTATCCGCGGTACCCTGGATAAAGTTCTATATGAAGGGGAGGGAATTTAATTGTTATTCTTCTTGCTTCGCAGGCTAAGTTTAATGGTAATCGTTTTATTTTTGGTAAGTATTATCGTATTTAGCCTAGTAAATATCTTGCCTGGAGACCCGGCAATGTTGATGCTGGGGATTGAAGCTACACCGGAATCGTTAGAGGCATTGCGCGAAGAGATGGGGTTGAATGATCCTTTATATGTAAGGTATTTCGACTGGGTAGCTGGTGTCCTACAAGGAGATCTTGGCTATTCCATTCAGGATCATTCACCAGTTATGAAAATTCTACTGAGTAAAATTCCAGTTACTCTTGAACTAACAGCACTAGCTTTTATAATCGCTATAATTATTGCATTACCTATTGGTATTATAAGTGCAATTAGAAAAGGTACTGCACTGGATTATACTTCTACAACACTTGCTTTGACAGGAGTGTCAGTACCTTCTTTTTGGTTAGGTATACTTCTTATATATGTGTTTGCAATTATATTGGGATGGTTTCCTCCATCGGGGTATGTACCTTTAAGTGAAAATATATGGAAAAGTTTAATGCTCATGCTGCTTCCTGCAATAACATTAGGAACAAGAATGGCGGCAGAATTGATGAGAATGGTGCGTTCAAGTCTTCTCGAGGTTATGGAATCCGATTATATTCGGACAGGCTATTCCAAGGGGTTAATAGAGAAATCTGTTGTGTTTGGCCATGCACTGAAAAATGCGTTAATTCCCGTGTTAACGGTAAGCGGATTACAGTTAACAACTTTGTTCGGGGGTACGGTGATTGTTGAAACCATTTTTGCTGTTCCAGGTCTGGGCCGGCTGATTTTGGATTCTATTTTAACTAGGGATTACCCAGTTGTACAAGGTGTTGTATTATTTATGGCTCTATCCGTTGTAGCGATAAATTTCCTTATTGATATCCTTTATTCAATACTTGACCCTCGAATCAAATTAACTGGGGGTGCTAAATAATGAAAGGGACACAAGAAATAAGCGAACATGTAGTGCCTGATCAAAATCCAAAAATACAGTTGTTGAAGAAAATGCTAGGACGGCTTTGGCAGAACAAATTATCCGTGGCTGGGGGTTTGTTCATGTTTTTATTGATTATAATGGCGGTTTTTGCTAATTTTTTGGCGCCATATGATCCGGCGGGACAAAATTATAGTAAGGTGTTAGAGGCCCCAAGTGTATCACATTGGTTCGGTACAGATAATCTGGGAAGAGATATTTTCAGCAGAATTATTTATGGAGCTCAAGTTTCGTTAAAGGCGGGTCTGATTTCTGTTGGAATTGCATTGGCTATAGGGTTGCCCATTGGTTTATTTTCAGGGTATTACCGTGGTTTTTGGGATGATTTAATTATTATGCGATTTACGGATGCTATGCTGGCTTTCCCGCCCCTTGTTTTAGCATTAACACTCGCTGCTATTCTTGGAGCAGGGTTGGAAAATGCCATGATTGCGATTGGATTGGTTTTTACACCAAATTATATTCGCTTAATGAGGGGAGAAGTCTTGGCAAAGCGTGAAAATGAATATGTCGAGGCTGCTAAATCTTCGGGACTTACAGATTGGAGAATAATGTTATTTCATATTTTACCAAATTCATTAGGGCCAATTATAGTACTTGCTACTTTGAATATTGCTGGAGCTATTATAGCTGAAGCTTCGCTTAGCTTCCTCGGTTTAGGGACACAACCGCCAACACCGAGCTGGGGTGCCATGCTGGCGGAAGGGCAAGGATATTTGAGTGAGGCACCATGGCTTGTTTTCTTTCCAGGACTATTTATCTTTCTGGCGGTGATGTCGATTAATCTCTTTGGCGATGGTTTACAAGATATGCTAAACCCAAAAGGGAAGTAGTGTACGTTTATATAAAATATCATGGTATATCAGTATTCTGGAAGAGGTGAACGAAATGAGTAAATTTCAACTAGAGGTTAAGGATCTTTCCGCTGGTTTTAGGAATGGGAAAAAGTTTGTTCCCATATTGGATAACGTTGGTTTTACCGTAAAAAAGGGTGAAACGCTTTGTATTGTCGGTGAGTCGGGTTGTGGTAAAAGTTTAACTTCTTTATCAATTATGGGTCTTCTCCCAAAAAACGGGGAAATTACGGCGGGAGAGGTATTGTTTGAAAACGAAAATTTAGTTCACAAAAACATGAAGGAAATGAGTAAAATCCGTGGTAATAACATATCAATGATTTTCCAGGAACCCATGACCTCGCTTAATCCAGTTCATACAGTGGGGAAACAGGTTGCAGAGGCAATGCGCATACACCAAAAAATAGATAAGAAAGACTCTCTTGAACGAGCAGTGAAAATGTTTAAACTTGTTGGAATTCCATCTCCGGAAAAGCGAGTTTATGATTATCCCCATCAGTTAAGTGGAGGAATGAGGCAAAGGGTTATGATAGCTATGGCACTCTCTTGCAATCCAAAACTTTTGATTGCGGATGAACCGACAACTGCTTTAGACGTGACAATACAGGCGCAGATTCTTGAGCTAATGAATGAGTTAAAAAAAGAAATGCAAATGTCCATCATGATGATTACCCACGATCTGGGAGTTGTTTCGGAAATGGCTGATAATGTTTTGGTAATGTATGCAGGGAAAGTTGTTGAAAAAAGTACCGCAGACGAATTATTTAAAAACCCTAAGCACCCTTATACACAGGGGTTAATAAAAGCAATTCCCAATCTTAAAGAGGAACAGGAAGAACTTCCTATTATTAAAGGGACAGTTCCCAATCCAGATGAACTTCAGACTGGATGCCGTTTCGCTGATAGGTGCCCTTTTGCAAAAGGACACTGTTTTGATGAGTCACCTGTTCTAATCGGTGATCTTAATCATCAGGTGAGCTGCTGGATGTACACCGACAAATGGGGGGAAACGGAGGAAGATAGGAATGCCGGTACAAGAGCAAAGACAAAAACAGAAGCTACTTGAAGTCAAGGGGCTTAAAAAATATTTTCCCGTAGGTGGTTCCTTTAATAAAAAAGAATTTGTAAAAGCTGTCGATGACGTCTCTCTTTTTATCAACCATGGCGAAACGGTAGGGGTTGTGGGAGAATCAGGCTGTGGAAAGTCTACAATGGGCAGGAATATACTTCGTTTACAGGACCCAACTGAAGGTGAAACCATTTTTGATGGGGAAAACATTACGCACTTAAAAAAAAGAAAACTACGAAAAGTCCGGAAAGATATGCAAATGATATTTCAAGATCCGTATGGTTCATTAAACCAGCGAATGACGGTTGGGGCGATGTTGAATGAGGTAGTTCGAACGCATAAAATTGTTCCGCAGGCTGATACAAAGGATTATATTCAGCAACTACTTATTGATGTTGGTTTAAAACCAGAACACTATTGGAAGTATCCGCACGAATTCAGTGGCGGTCAAAGGCAAAGGATCAGTATTGCCCGTGCTTTAGCGGTTAAGCCTAAACTTATCATATGTGATGAAGCTGTATCGGCACTCGACGTATCCGTACAGGCCCAAGTATTAAATCTCTTGCAAAAACTTAAAAAGGATTACCAATTAACCTATTTATTTATTTCACACGATCTTTCCGTAGTCAAACATATCAGTGATAAGGTTGCAGTTATGTATTTAGGTAAAATAGTTGAAATGGCCGATAAAAATGAACTTTACAGAAACCCACTGCACCCTTATACACAGGCTTTGTTATCGGCTATCCCTACAATCAATACTGGTGCAAAAAGGGAACGTATCATTCTAAAGGGGGATGTCCCTAGCCCATTAAATATTCCACAAGGCTGCAGGTTTCATACGCGATGTCCGTTAGCTACTGAGCATTGCATTAAGGTAGCTCCTGAATGGAGAGAAATAAAATCTGGACATTTTGTGGCATGTCATGAAGTTTAGGTGTTCAAAGAATGCTTTATGGAGAAGTTATGTAGTTGAATTAATTAAAGTGGATACGTACCTTTTAGCAGAATGGAATAACCTTCATCTAATACGGTGAAGGTTATTGTTTAAATGTTTCCGAAAACAATGGTTATGTTATTTCTTTTATCCAAATAGAAAAATAAGTTAAGTAGTTCACCTTGAATTGTAAGCATTATCATTAATGCGTGATTTTGTTCAAATGGTAAAAGGATATGGAACTTATTATTTGAGGAGGAATGAAATTGGAAACTGAGAAAATTGAAGTGCTAGAACTAAATGGTAAGCCTAACACTGCACCACCGAATAGCTTAAGAGGAAAACTGAAATTTATAGGTCCTGGATTTGTTGTCGCAGCTACTGGTGTAGGGGCAGGGGATTTCATTATGGCTTCTATTGCTGGAACAGGCTTTGGATTGACATTACTTTGGGTCATTATTGTAGGGGCATTTATTAAATTCGTTTTGACCGAGGGAATAGGTCGTTGGCATCTGGCTTCCGGAAGAACAATTTTAGAAGGATGGCATATGGCAGGGTGGTGGGCAACAATTTATTTTGGTGCATACCTTGTTTTGATGGGTTTAGTATATGGATCAGCAATAACAGGAACGAGTGCAATGATAATGGTTGCTATGTTCCCAAATACCTCCTTTAGCTTTTGGGCAATAAGCTCGGGAGTGGCTGGTTTCTTATTGGTTTGGTTTGGTAGATATCAAATGCTTGAAAGTTTCATGAAGATTTTAATCGGAATAATGTTTATTAGCATAATTGGCTCTGCACTAATTATTGTAGTAAACGCAGGTAATGTTGAGTATGGGATTGTTCCTTCCATACCAGAAGGTTCTTTTTTTAAGATATTGGGCATATTGGGTGGGGTTGGTGCTTCCATCACCCTAACTTCCTATGCTTATTGGATTTATGCAAAAGGATGGCGAGACCGGCGTTGGATGTCAATTATGAAACTTGATGTTTCGGTGGCTTATATTGTAACAGGTATGTTTGCAATAAGCGTTATGATAATTGCCGCAGAATTATTATTTGGTTCGGGAGTAACAATTAGTGGAAATGACGGGCTGGTAGGTTTGGCTGATGCCTATGGCGAGAGGTTTGGAAATATAGCGCGTTGGATTTTCCTTATTGGTGTATGGGGAGCCGTTTTTACATCTATAGTCGGTCCTTGGCATGGCATGTCCTATTTATTTGCAGACTTTGTACGTATTGTAAAGAATAAAGGTAAGAAATCTTTAGAAAAAGAAAAACAAATAACCGAAAAGGATTCATCATTTCGATTCTACCTTTTTTGGATAACATTTCCGCCGATGTTACTTCTGTTATTTAAGCAGCCGGTGGTAATTGTACTTATATATGGAGCTCTTGGAGCTGTGTTCATGCCAATTTTAGCGGCTGTTCTATTATTTTTGTTAAATTCTAAGCAAATTGATAAAGCTGATCGAAACGGAAAGGTCAAGAACACCATTTTTGGGCTTATTATTCTACTGTATGTATATCTTGGAGGAAGTGAGCTGTTTCAAATTATTTTTGGTTAGGTTGTGTAGAAAAGAGTTAAGCATATGGAGGGGAATTAGCAAGTAATATTTAAATAAGAAGGGGGATGGGTTACTTGGAAGCTGAGAAAAGGTTGGAACAGTTTGGTTATAAGCAGGAATTGAAACGTTCATTGTCTTTTTGGGATTTACTTATTTATGGTTTGATCTTTATGGTTCCAATTGCGCCATTTGGAATTTATGGGGAAGTCATGCTTGCAGCAAATGGAATGGTTGCTCTTGCCTATTTGATAGGTATGGTTGGAATGATTTTTACTGCTCTTAGTTATGCCAGAATGTCTGAAGCCTTTCCAATGTCAGGATCTGTATATGCTTATGCAGGAAAAGGAATTAATCATTATGCCGGCTTTATCGCCGGCTGGGCAATTCTTTTGGATTATATACTTGTTCCCGCTTTATTGTATGTCGTTAGTGCTACGGCCTTAACAGGAATGTGGCCGGCAGTTCCCGGAGCAGTTTGGTTAATTATTTTTATTGGAATTAACACCGTAATTAACTATTTTGGAATTGAATTTACTGCAAGAACGAACAAGATATTTTTAGTATTTGAATTAATTGTTCTAGCAATATTTCTGGTGATTGGCATAACCGCAATTGTAACCGGCGTAAACGGTGCTTCTTTTTCTTTTGACCCGCTTTATAATCCTGATACATTCAGTATGAGCGTTGTGATGGGGGCTGTATCAATTGCGGTGTTAAGCTTTTTAGGATTTGATGCCATTTCAACCCTTTCAGAGGAGTCCTCTGGAGGGCCAAAAGCTATTGGGAAGGCAACCATTTACTCTTTACTGACGGTGGGTGTGCTTTTTATTGTTCAAACATGGGTGGCAGCCTTGATTAACCCGGATTTTAAAGGATTTGAAAACATTGGAACAGCTTTCTATGATACTGCGACAATTGCCGGTGGTGAATGGCTTGGTGCTCTGACTGCAATTGCGACAGCACTTGCATGGGGAATAGCAGATGCCCTTGTTGCTCAGGTTGCGATATCGCGGGTGCTTTTTAGTATGGGAAGGGATCGTAAGTTACCACATTTCCTTGCCAAGGTGCATCCAAAATATAAAACCCCATATGTCAGTATTCTTTTTATTGCAGTGATTTCATTAGTTGTAGGTCTATTCTTTATGGGAGACATCGGGATTTTGACGTCATTTATTAACTTTGGTGCCCTAACCGCCTTTTTGTTTCTTCATGTAAGTGTAGTCAACCATTACTTAAGAAAAGAAAAGAGCGGTGATTTTTGGAATCACTTAGTTTTTCCATTAATTGGTTTTATCATTATCGGATATGTTTGGATTAGTTTAGCTGCACAAGCTAAAATTCTTGGCTTAAGTTGGTTATTGGTAGGTATTATTATTGCAATCTATTTTGCAGTTAAAAAGAAGGATACTACGTTAGATATCTAATCTATAAAAAGGAGTGTTACCAGTTATGTCAATCCACAGTCATAATCATACTCATAAAACAATTCACGATTTTAAATCCCACATGCACTATGGGTGGGATAAGAGTTTAAATCCAATTGCCGAAGTTGAATCGGGTCAAACGATATCTTATGAAATTACCGAGTCTTCCGGCGGGCAATTTTCCAGGAATTCAAATGCTGAACATGTAAGGAATATGGATTTTGAAAAAGTGAATCCTGTAGCAGGACCGATATATGTCAAGGGTGCCCAACCAGGGGATACGCTGGAGATTGAAATGTTGGATTTTAGACAATTGGATTGGGGATGGACAGCGATTATTCCCGGATTTGGCCTTCTGGCTGACACGTTTAGTGAACCTGCAATAAAAACTTATGATCTTACAAAGCGCAACAAAACCGAATTTTTACCCGGAATTGATTTATTTTTGAAACCATTCCCGGGAACAATTGGTGTGGCACTGCCTGAAGAAGGAAATTTTAGTGTTGTACCTCCAAGAAAAAATGGGGGAAATATGGATATAAGACATCTGACCAAAGGGACGAAGCTTTACTTGCCCGTTTGGGTCGAAGGTGCACTGTTTTCTATTGGTGATACACATGCAGCACAGGGTGATGGAGAAGTTTGCGGAACTGCGATTGAAGCATCCATGGAGACAACGGTGCGCTTTAAACTTCATAAAGGAAAATCAATTGCCGAACCTCGATACGAAATTCCTGGACCGCCAACACCGGAAGCTGATAGTCAGGGATATTTTGTGACCACCGGAAATGGTCCAGATTTATTTGAGGCATCAAAAAAGGCAATAGGCTACATGATTGAACATTTAGTGGAAACTTATGGGCTCAGTGACCAAGAGGCATATATGCTTTGCAGTGTTGCTGTTGATTTGAAAATAAATGAAATTGTTGATGCACCTAATTGGCTTGTCTCGGCATTTCTGCCAAATTCAATTTTTAAATGAAGCGAGTGGGAAGCGCAGGGACGGTTCTCTTGCTTCCTTTGAGTGGATAATTGGGTTCGAAATTGAATAATTTGTTGTAAAAATCGGGAGTTGCAGAGAATTGCTTTTTTCCCGATTTTTAATTGCTTTTTATAGGTTTCGGGGAAGCAGCAGAAGCGTCCCCATGCTTCTTCAGTAATAATCAGCTTGTCTGATGGTACTATCCACGTTATACTAGTCAAAATAGTTGTTCAATTCCGAATTACAAATCTGCCGGAAAGGAGTCTATCTTTAGCTGCTGTTAAATGAATGATCTACAACAAGGAGGTAATTACCGATGAATCAAAACGCTTCTGCAAAAAACACGGAATATTATAAAAAAATTGATCGAAATGGGCTGCTGAAATTTCTGCTTCCGTCTTTATTTGGTGTATTTATTTTTCTTTTCCCGGTATATGACAATAGTTCGTTTAATATTCCGCTGGGGATTATAACCGAATATCTCATTAATCTATTAACAAGTTTCCTGCCAGCCATTGTGACCACTGTTATTTCACTTTCAACGCTGATGACGCTGGTAACGGTTATTATGAAGCCGGACAAAATAATACAACATGACATGCTGAATTCTTTTTTTAATGTTTCGGCTTTATGGACGGTGACAAGGGTTCTGGGAATGGTTTTTGCATTTATGACACTTTATCATACTGGCTGGGATGTTATCAGCTCTGAAGCGACCGGCCAAGTAATGTTCGGTCTGCTTACATCATTAATTGTATGGTTTTTCGTTGCCTCCTATCTGATGCCTTATTTGATAAATTTTGGTGCGATGGAGTTTTGTGGAACGCTGTTAAGAAGTGTGACACGCCCGCTTTTTACCTTGCCAGGGCGTTCGGCAATTGACTTACTGGCCTCCTGGGTTGGAAATGTGAATGTTGGTGTTGTGATTACACGCGAACAGCATGCAGATGGTTTTTATACAGGAAGAGAAGCGGCGGCAATAGCAACATGCTTTTCGTCCGTTTCACTGCCATTTTGTCTGGTTATTGCCGGAATGCTGAACATTGATTATATGTTTCCGGTTTTATACTTGACGATTTGTATTGCAGGGGTGGTAAGTGCTGTCATACTGCCGAGAATACCACCACTCTCCAGAATTCCGGATACATTTCTTAAGGAGAATACGTATAAAGAGGACATCCCCGAGGGTGCATCAAAGGCAAAATGGGGACTGCTGAAAGCCATTGACCGGGCAAAGGAAGCAGGTTCATTCACGGATCAGCTCAAGCAAGGTACGGAAATATTTTTGGGAATCATTTTCGTATTATTGCCGCAAGTAATGGCTATTGGAACGATTGCCCTTATTGTGGCCGAGTTCACACCAATTTTCGATATTATCTCCAAGCCAATGGTTCCATTATTGCAGCTGATGCAAATTCCGGAGGCTGTGGAGGCAGCACCGGCAACGATCATTGGATTCATTGACATGTTCATTCCAGCTGTACTGGCCAGCGGTATTGAAGCTGAGATTACCAGATTCATCATTGCCGCGTTATCATTGGTGCAAATTATTTATTTAACGGAAATGGGAACGTTAATCATTATTTCCAAGATACCATTGGGCGTTGGTCGGCTGTTTTTGATTTTTATGGAACGTACGATTATTTCCCTGCCGATTATTGTGTTGATGGCACATATTATTTTTTAGTGGGAATGGATAAAGGCTTCGTACAAGGGGTAAAAATCGGGAGAGGTGAGGCAGTGCCTTCTCCTGATTTTTTATGTCTCATTTTTTTGAGGTTTTGGAAGCGAAAGAACCATCCCTACGCTTCCCAAAATTGTAAGCAAAATCCAAAGGGGGTATAATGATGTAAAATTGTTTTCATTGGGGGTCATGTCATGTTGGAGTTGTCGATTGAGGAGTCGGATGTATTAAAAAAGGTTGCGCATGCTTTGTCTTCTGAGGTTCGGATAAATATCCTGAAGTTGTTAAACTATAAAAAAATGAACATTCTGGAATTGTCGGAAAAGCTTGGGTTGCCTGTTTCGACTATTGCTTCTAACATAAAGGTGCTAGAAAAGTCGGGGATTATTTCCACCGAATTGCAGCCGGCAAAGCGGGGAACGATGAAGGTTTGTACCAGAAACTTTGATGATATTCATATGCAATTGAATTTAGCTACTGGACATAATAATCCCAAGAATTCCTATCAAATCGAAATGCCTGTCGGACATTACATAGATTCTGATATTTATCCGACATGCGGACTGATTAATCCGCACGGTATCATTAAACCTGAAGATGAGCCTTCCCTTTTCTATCATCCCGACCGCATGTCTGCACAATTGGTCTGGTTTAGAAAGGGTTTTGTTGAATATCGTTTTCCTTTGCAAGTTCCGGCTGGTGCAAAACTTGAGTCTATTCAATTTTCATTGGAACTCTGTTCGGAAGCCCCGAACTATGACCATAATTGGCCATCGGATATTACTATCTGGATTAATGGGTATGAAGTCTGCACATGGACATGTCCGGGTGATTTTGGAGACAGAAGAGGAAAATTAAATCCGCCGTGGCTACCCGATAATCATACGCAATACGGGTTGTTAAAGACGTGGAAGGTAAATGATAAGGGGAGTTTTCTTGATGATGTAAAAGTGTCGGATGTGACGTTAAATGACATTAACATTGGTGGAAGCAAGTCCGTTTTATTCAAAATTGGTGTAACGCCGGATGCTGCTAACATTGGCGGTGTTAACTTATTTGGTAAAGGCTTCGGTGATCATGATCAGGATATCCTAATGAGACTTATTTACTCGTGATTATGGGCAATCGAAAAAGTCCTAGAGCTCATTCAATGCAGAAAGTGTGCATTGAATGAGCTTTTATTTTACTCCATTTTGGAACATTTATTTTTTTCAAAAAAATCATTGACGCGGATGAATGAAAGCGTTATCTTATATTTAATACAACTTTTATGTTTTATACAAAAATATTGAAATGAATGTAAATCATGCTGAGTTAGAGGGAGGGTTCTGTATGGGTCTGTAATGCAAAATTTGTAGAATAACTGGGTTGAATGGAAGTATTTTCATAGAAAAGGAGGAATGAAACGGGTGAAGAAAAAAGGATGTACGATGTTGCTTTTGTTTTTGTTAGTCGTTTTTATATCCGGATGTTCAAATCTTGCTGTCGGTTCGTCAAACAGTGACAAAATCGAACTTGACTATTGGACGTTGTTCGGTGGTGGTGATGCCGAATTCATGAAGGAAATTGTTCAGAAGTTTAACAGTACTCATCCTGATATAAAGGTGAATTATATTCAATTACCGTTTGACGATTACTATACGAAATTGGTAACAGGTATTGCAGCCGGGAAAGCGCCCGATGTCGCAGTATCACACATTTCCAGGCTGCCGCAGCTGGTTGAACTTGGGGTTGTCAGCAGCCTTAATACTGCTGCACAAAAACAAGGTATTCAATGGGACAAGTTCAATCAGAATATTTTAGAAGCATCTATTATGAATGGTAACCACTATGCCGTTCCAATTGATACGCATCCGATTGCCTTTTACTACAACAAAAAATATTTAAGAAAAGCGGGCTTGTTGAATGAACAGGGCAAACCGATTATTGAGGAAACACCTGAGGGGTTCGTCAATTTTTTAATCAAATTAAAAAAAGAACTGCCTGAAGACATTGCACCTTTGTCATTTGCAACAACAGGTATCGATCCATACCGGTTATGGTGGTCGTATTATCATCAGCTTGGTGCGGATGGCGTAGTATCTGATGATTTAAGTTCAGCAGATTTAGAATTGCAAAAAGCGGTAAAGGCCGCAAAGTATATGAAAGATTTGTATTACAAGCATGAGGTCATACCTTTACACATTACAGATTTTTACCGCACGTTTCAAAGCGGGAATGCGGCGTCTTTAATTACAGGTGTTTGGTCGACAGGGATATGGGAAGGAACAGAAGATCTGGAATTTGGTGTCATTCCGGTTCCGGCAATTTTTGGCAAAAGGGCAGTATTTGGCAATTCCCATACGTTGTTTTTGCCGAAACATGAAAAAGCAGATACCGAAAAACGAAAGGCAGCACTTACGTTTGCTAGATTTGTTGCCGAAAATGGACAAATCTGGGCAAAGGCGGGTCATATACCAGCTAAACAAACTGTCTATGAAAAAGAGGCCTTTAAAGAATTGCCGCATAGAAGTGATTATGTTCAAATTGCCGACCATGTTGCC
This sequence comes from Virgibacillus siamensis, assembly GCF_900162695.1. Taxonomy (NCBI): domain Bacteria; kingdom Bacillati; phylum Bacillota; class Bacilli; order Caryophanales; family Bacillaceae; genus Virgibacillus; species Virgibacillus siamensis. The sequence goes on along the minus strand of NZ_FUIH01000007.1, from coordinate 2,548,671 downwards.
TTTCAGAAACCATCGGTCGCCAATGGTACGATTGAAACGATACTTACACGAAACTTAGACACAGTCCTTAACGGCAGCAAATCTGCTGAGAAGGCATTTAAAAAAGCGGAACGGGAAATTGAAGAGTTACTGCAAAACTCTTTGTTGACGCCGGATGAATAATGTAAAGGTGGAGGTGGATGGCAGATGAAAGGTAAAGCAATGTCAGGGAATATCAAGGCGATTCCCTTTTTACTCCCGTTTTTTATTATTTATGTGATGTTTACAATCTATCCAATCTTTAAAGGGTTGCAAATGAGCTTTTTTGATTGGTCTATTATTCAGAAAATGGAATTTGTAGGATTAGAAAACTATATCAAGATGTTTCAGGATCCCGACTTTTGGAATTCGCTTTGGAATACAACATTGTTTACGATTTTATCAACACCGACAATGATTATATTGGCACTGGCGCTTGCATTGATGGCCAATGCAAAATCGAAATTTCGGGGATTTTACAGAGGAGCATATTTTCTTCCTTCCATATTGTCGGTATCGGTCATTTCGTATATTGCAATCTTTTTCCTGCAGCCTTATACAGGGTTTTTGAACTCGTTTCTTCATTTGTTAGGTATTCAAAATGAGCCTTTTTGGCTGGCAGAACCGACGCTTGCCTGGGTTTCCATTGTCGGTGTGACATTATGGTGGACGGTTGGCTTTAATATGATTCTGTTTTTGGCAGCATTGCAGGATATCCCGGATTTTTTATATGAGTCGGCTGATATTGATGGGGCGACTGCCTGGCAAAAATTCCGGTATATTACGCTCCCGCAGCTAATCCCAATTGGCCGAGTCATCTTGTTGCTGCAAATACTTGCTTCCTACAAAGTGTTTGCCCAAATTCTGTTGATCACTGGAGGGGGTCCTGGTACAACCACCAGACCGCTAATTCAATATATTTATCAGGCAGGTTTTGAGAAATTTAATCTCGGCTATGCGGCGACAATGTCATACGCATTATTCTTCATCTTGCTGATCCTGTCTTTAATTCAATTGAGAAGCCAGTCCGATGATCAGGGGGTGATATAAGGATGGAGACGAATACATTGCCGAAACAGGAGACTCAACCTAGTCAGATCCCGCCGCGTAGGAATCAACCTCGTCAGAATCAGCCCCGGAAAAAGGCAAAATTGAAAAAGGGAAAAGCTTTACGCAATGTGATTCCTTTTACCACAGCAATCTTGTTCCTTGTTCCGCTGATATGGATGTTTTTCGTATCACTTAAGGAAGAGGGGGCAGCCATCAGCGGTGTGTTGGAATGGTTTGCACCGCCATACACATTTGAAAACTATGTGCATGTTGTGATGGATACGGATGTGCTCAGGTGGTTGGTGAACAGTCTGGTTGTTGGTGTCATTACAACGATTATCACACTGATTGTCACGTCAATGGCTGCTTTTGCCATTTCACAAATTAAGTTCGGTTACAAGAAGTTTATCTTTGTATTTTTTCTTGCAGGATTAATGGTCCCGGGTGAAGCAACAATTATTCCGTTGTACCAGATTGTAAAAGATTTAAGCATGCTTGATTCCTATATTGGCTTAATTCTTCCGGGCATTGCATCACCTCTTGGCGTTGTCATTCTTAAGAGCTTTTTTGACGGTGTTCCGCAAGAGGTCATTGACAGCGCGAAAATTGACGGTTGTTCCTTGTTCAGGATTTATTATAATATCGTGCTGCCGCTGGCAAAACCGGCAATGGCGGCGATTGCGATTTTCACGTTTATCGGCTCGTGGAATAACTTTTTGTGGCCTTATCTGGCTATTTTCTCAGAAGAGTTGTATACACTGCCGATTGGAATCCCGACATTTAATTCGAATTACTCGCAGGATTACGTCTTACCGATGACAGTGAATGCGGTAGCGTCCATCCCTGTGATTATTGCCTTCTTTTTCTTTGAGAAACAGATTGTTAAAGGAATCAGTTTTACAGGGATTAAAGGATAACATCTTACAAACACATTGAAAAATACATGAATAAAGGAGTAATGATCGTGCAAACAAAACAAAACATACCTACACATTATCCGAGGCCGCAATTTGAAAGGAAAGATTGGATAAATCTCAATGGTAAATGGGATTTTCATTTTGACGATGCTAATGTTGGTGAACAGGAGCAATGGTATAAAAAACATACGTTTAACAGGGAAATTATCGTGCCGTTTACCTATGAAACAAAAGCGAGCGGAATTGGCGAGGAAGCATTTCATCCTTACGTTTGGTACCGCCGATCTTTTGAAATTCCAAAGGAGGAAAGCGGAAAACGGATTCTTCTGCACTTTAATGCGTCTGATTATGTGACGAAAGTATGGGTTGACGGTCAATTTGTCGGAAGCCATCAAGGCGGTTATACCAAGTTTGCTTTCGATATGACAGATTACTTAAAACATTCCGATCAGCATGAACTCGTCGTAAAAGTTGAAGACAGCAACAGTTGTTACCAGCCCAGGGGCAAACAGCGCTGGATTTCCGAGAACTTTGGCTGTTGGTATGTACAAACAACCGGTATATGGCAAACCGTTTGGCTGGAATTTGTACATGAAAATCATCTGGAATCCGTGAAAATGACGCCGGATGTTGATACAAGCTCTGTTTTATTTGAATATAAAGTTGCTGATTCCACAAATTACAGCAATCTTCGTATCCAAACAGATATTCAGTTTGACGGGAAACCGGTGAAATCATTCAGTCAAACCGTTGACCGTTCATCAATGGAAACGAAACTGAATATCGCAAGCGGTGTCGATGAATGGAAAGTGAAACTCTGGCATCCGAACCATCCGAATTTATATGATGTTACATTTACCCTTTATGAAGGTGAATCCGTAGTTGACCGGGTTACATCTTATTTTGGAATGCGGAAAGTGTCGATTGAGAATGGACAGGTGTTGCTGAATAATGCACCAATCTACCAGAAGTTAATTCTTGACCAGGGGTATTGGCCGGATTCGATGTTAACGCCGCCGTCGGATGAAGCGATAATAGATGATATCGAAAAAACGATGGAGATGGGCTTTAACGGCGTTCGCAAGCACCAGAAAATTGAGGATCCGCGTTTCTTGTATTGGTGTGATAGAAAAGGGTTGCTCGTTTGGTCCGAAGCTGCGGCAACCTATGAATTTTCCGGGGAAGCAGTCGATAATTTTACAAAAGAATGGATCGATATTGTCCAGCAAAATTATAATCATCCGTCAATCATTACGTGGGTGCCTTTCAATGAGTCATGGGGCGTCAAACATATTTTTACGGATGAAAAACAGCAGCGGTTTACCGAGGGGATTTACTACTTGACGAAATCGCTTGATTCGATGCGCCCGGTCATTGTCAACGATGGCTGGGAGCATACGGTTTCCGATATTCTTGCCCTTCACGATTATGAAGAACTTGGGGACGTTTTTGCTGAAAGATATGCCGACAAAGAGAAGATTGTTCATAATGAAAAAACGCACAACCACCACAAGTTCGCAATGGCCAGCGGTTATCAATATCAAGGCCAGCCAATTATCATAAGCGAGTACGGAGGTATCGCTTTTCAGGAAGAAAAAGGCTGGGGATACGGTAATCAAGTCGCCACGGAAGAGGAGTTTCTGCAGCGCTATCAATCTATTACACAGGCGATTAAAGATTGTGCGTATGTTTCGGGCTATTGTTATACGCAAATTACAGACGTTCAACAGGAAATTAACGGATTGCTGACGGAAAACAGGCAACCAAAAGTAAGTCTTGAAAAGATCCGTAAGATTAATAGTTGATGTAGGGTATGAGGTTGGGACATATCAATAACGATGATTCAAAAGGTGAACAATTAGGTAATTAGCGAGGTATATTTCCGGAGCGGTTTTACGCTCCAATTTCTAATTAGTTGTAATTACATTGCTATGTCCCACCTTTACCCTTTGACTTGATAACGCTTAGGGAGGTGTGAGGGATGGAGTTTGGTGGAGTGATGTCGCGTGTAAATATTGCCTGTGACTGGGTGATGAAACTTGCAATAGCCAATTTGTTATGGCTTGGTTTTACATTGCTCGGGCTTGTTGTTCTGGGGGCAGCCCCGGCGACGGCAGCGCTTTTTTCTATCGTTAGAAAATGGATAATGGGTGAGAAGGATATTCCGATTTTTAAAACATTCTGGCAGCATTACCGGAAAGATTTTATTCAATCGAATATGCTTGGTCTGCTTTTCTTCGTGATTGGATTTGTTTTATACGTTGACTTTCGGTTCGTACTAAACTATGAAGGCATGTGGAGTATCGTCCTGCTAATCATGGTGGCAGCGGTATGTGCAGCCTATTTATTAACGGCTGTCTACCTCTTCCCGGTCTATGTCCATTTTGAATCACCCGGTTTGAAAGGTTGTATCAAAAATGCGTTTTTGATCGGGATTTCCCAATTACCGTCCACCCTTTTGATGATTGGCGGTATCTTCCTTTCATTTCTGCTATTTAAGTTTTTGCCGGGGAGTTTGTTGTTTTACAGTGCCAGTTTGATCAGTTTTTTCCTTTACCACAGTGCACATCGGGTATTTTTGAAGATAGACCGTGCAAAGAACGTTGAAGAAATAGAAGCTTGATTTAAGAAAATAGGAGGTTGAGATGAATTATTTTCTGAAAAGATTGTGTTTCGTGTTCATTGTAGCTGCATGTACGCTCGGTTTTTCATCGGTGGCATTTGCCTACGAAAATCCAATCATTCTGCCAAATGAATGGAAATGGGACACCGGCGTTTATTACGGTTCTGGTGATCCATATATCTTAAAACATAATGGTGTTTATTATTTGTATGTCAGTACAGTGGATGACAAGAGCGGTATTAAAGTATGGAGTTCGAACAATCTGGTGAATTGGACTTACGAAGGGTTGTGTGCCACTGATTCCGTTACAAAAGCTGCATACGCACCTGAAGTTGTTTATTGGAATGGCTACTTTTACATGTATACGTCACCAGGAGGAAACGGCCATTATGTACTAAGAAGCGATAGCCCAACCGGCCCGTTTAAGGTAAAGACGGGAAATCTTGGTCATACGATTGACGGACATGTATTTATTGATGATGATGGCCAGTGGTATTTTTACAATGCAAGTGACAGTGGTATTGTTTCCCATCCAATGACAGACCCGTATACGATCGGGAAGGGGACAACTACTGGAAGTTATATGGGCGGCTGGACCGAGGGGGCTACATTACTCAAGCGGAACGGGTTGTACTATATGACCTATACCGGCAATCACGTCTGGAACAGGGGATACAGGGTGAATTATTCAACAAGCGGAAGTCCGATTACAAATTTTGTTCCATCCTCTGAAAATCCGGCGTTGATTAATACGGAAGGACCGGTTCATGGGACAGGACATAACAGTATGATTATCGGTCCCGATCTTGACACGTACTATATGGTTTATCACAGCCAGGCAGATCCCGGAAGACACTTTAACCTGGACAAGGTGGTCTGGAACGGTAAACAAATGGACGTGCTCGGCCCGACATCCAGCGAACAGCCGGATCCGGACATGCCGACGTTCCGTGATGACTTTTCTGACCCGTACAAGAATAAATGGTCCGGTATCAAGATCTCTAACCTGACATCAACAAAAAAACACAACCGTAATCCGCATAATCGATGGGAGGGCATGGTATCGAAAAGTACAACAGAGAACAACTTCAGTGCGGAATTTAATTTATTGCAGCTAACCACTGATCAAAAAGGACATCCGCCTGATAAAGTACGAAATCCTGGTTATGGTGTTGTTTTTGCATATCAGGATAACGAGAATTACGGAGTTGCTCTAATCAACAAGAATGATCATCGTTTGCAAACGCAATTTGTTGTTAACGGTGAAAAACAAGGGTGGGAGCATTCTCCTTTGCCTGATGATTATGATTACAATGTGCTTCACAATATCCGGGTCAAAAAAGACGCCAATCAATTTAAAGTTTTTATTGACGGCATGTTAAAACAAACCCGGAACGCGGACCTGGACGGCGGCAAAATCGGTTATATGGACAGGAATACCAATGCATCGTTTGGATATATCGCATTTAGTAATAAAGTCAATGGCAGCGGTGCCTGGGACACACCGAAACCTGTTCCGGGTGAAATAGATGCAGTCCATTACATGTCGGGCGGTGAAGGAGTCGGCTATCATGATAAGAGCAATGACAATATTGGTGGAATGTACCGTCATGGTGCTGTTGATATTCGCTTGAACCATGAAGGTGGTTACAACGTCGGGTGGAATCAAACGGGCGAATGGTTGAAATACAAGGTTAACGTAGCAGAAACCGGAACATATGATGTTGATCTGCGGGTGGCGACGACATTTAACGATGCCAAAATACGAATTTGGAGCGGCACACAGGATTTAACAGGCGTTGTGGATGTCCCAAACACAGGGGGCTGGAATGATTGGGAAACCTTCACCATTAAAAACCTTCCACTTGAGGCGGGGGTACAGGAGCTTAAAGTTGAAATTGTGGAAGGCGAATATGATTTTAAATCGATGGCATTTAAAAAGGGTTCCCCTGTGCCGGCGATTACGCACGATTTTAACGATGGTAATGATGATGGCTGGAAGCGATACGAAGGAGATATATCTGTTGAGAATGGGAAATACATTATTGGCGGCAACTATGCCAAGGCTTTGACCGGTAAAGACAGCTGGTCTGATTATACGATTGAGACCGATGTTGTTATGAAAGATTCCGATGGTAAGAGCGGCATACTTGTCCGGTCGACGAATCCGGCGGACGGAAGTCATCTCGGTAATTTTAAACATTTTAATCAGGGATATTTCGCCTACATCACAACAAACGGTGTATATCTTGGTAAAGAAAATTATGGTTGGACATACCTTACAGGAGTTGCTACCAGTGAAGCCCTTAAGTTAAACAAGAAATACCATTTGAAAGTGGTTGTAAACGGTACGAATATTAAGGTGTACTTGGATGATATGGATCGTCCGTTAATTGATTATGATGACAATAGCTCCATTCCGTTTACACATGGGAAAGCAGGGGTCCGCACAAGTAACGGTACAGCCGTTTTTGATAACTTTGAGATTTATTCTCATTAGAAGACAGGAAAGGAGATTGTAAACTTGACACCTAATAAAAAAGTTGACAAGCCGAATATTATTTTGATTTTAGCAGATGATCTTGGATTTTCTGACCTTGGTTGTTATGGAAGTGAAATTAAGACACCGAATCTTGACAAGCTCGGAACAGAAGGGCTGCGGTTTACGCAATTTTATAATTCGGCACGTTGCTGCCCGAGCCGTGCTTCCCTATTGACGGGTGTTTATCCGCATCAAGCCGGTGTCGGGGAAATGACGGAAGATAAGGAGCATCCCGGTTATCGCGGTTATTTGAAAGATGAATGCGTCACATTGGCGGAAGTTCTGGGCAATGGGGGATACCATACGTATTTAGCAGGCAAGTGGCACGTAGGAAAACGTGGCCCGATTGAACGCGGATTTGATGATTTTTACGGAATGCTCGGCGGATTTGGGAGCTTTTGGGATGAAAAAAATTATGTTTGTTTGCCGAAACATCGTCCTAAAAGAAGCTATGCAGATGGCGAATTTTACGCAACGGATGCAATTACAGACCATGCGTTAGACTTTATTGAGGAATCACGCGGCGATGACAACCCATATTTCCTGTATCTTTCGTATAATGCACCGCATTTTCCGCTGCAGGCGCCGAAAGAGGAGATTGCCAAATATGAAAAGTACTATGAAAGAGGGTGGGATCAAATTCGCGAAGAGCGCTTAGCCCGAATGAAGGAACTGCAGTTGGCGGACGAACAGATGCCGCTTTCTCCGCGGGCAGAATACTGGGATCGCGATCGCGACATTCAGGGGACGAATCCCGCATGGGAAACCATCGACCCTGATCGTCAAAAGGATTTGGTGCGGCGGATGGCGATTTATGCGGCGATGGTGGACCGGATGGACCAAAACATCGGCCGTGTAATTGAAAATCTTCGGGAGCGTGATGAACTGGATAATACCCTTATTCTGTTTTGTTCTGATAACGGTGCCTGTGCGGAATGGGACCCGTGGGGATTTGATGACTGGATTACGACCTCGAATTTTCTGCATCGCAAGGGAGACCTTGATCGGATGGGTGGACCGGATTCTTACCATAGTTACGGATCGGGATGGGCGAATGCCTGCAGCACCCCGCTCCGAATGTATAAGCACTACGGCCATGAAGGGGGAATCAGTACTCCCCTGATTGTACACTGGCCGGAAAAGGTGCAAAGAAAAGGAGAGATTGATCATCGTCCCGGGCACTTTATTGATTTTATGGCGACCTTCGTCGATGTAGCCGGTGTTTCCTACCCGGAGGAATTTCAAGGAAATAGTATTCTCCCTATGGAAGGAAAAAGTATGCGAAGCGCATTCCAAGGTGAACCACCGCAATCACGCACATTATGCTTCGAACACGAAGGACATTGCGCCATACGGCAAGAAAAATGGAAACTCGTTAAAATAAAAGAAAGGGATTGGGAACTTTACAACATTGACACCGACCGGGCAGAGATGTTCAACATTGCCGCTGACTATCCCGAATTAGTTGATGAATTAAGGAATGACTGGGAGGAATGGGCAAAGCGGACGAATGTGGAGTAGTGTTCGAATGCGGGTTTGGCTGAACAAAGGTTGGGTGGTGCTGATCAAAACACCCGAGCCGCTGAACAAAAGCCCAAACGCGCCGAACAAAACGCATGGACCGCTGAACCAAAGTTCAAACGCGCTGAATAAAACGCCCGAGCCGCTGAACCAAAGTTCAAACGCGCCGAACAAAACGCACAAACCGCTGAACCAACGTGCAAAGGCGCTGAACAAAACACACGAGCCGCTGAACCAACGTGCAAAAGCGCTGAACAAAACGCCCGAGCCGCTGAACCAACGTGCAAACGCGCCGAACAAAACGGAAGGACGGTTCTTTTGCTTCCCGCCTAAAGCTCGCGGGGGTTCAGCGGCAGCGAATGATTTTAGGAAAGAACTTGCAAATAAGTTGATCTTGTTTAATTGGAGCGGGTACATGCCTTAGGAATTGAAGGAATTAGCAAGGTATGATGAATAGCAAAGTGAGGAGGGAGAATTGATCTTCCTTCTTTTTTTATCCCTTCCTAAAATTCGTAACCCCAAATGTCGGTCTCGCGCGATAATTGGCTGGCCGTGTCCAAAAAAAGGCGAAAAACATGAATTAATTCTTTATTGTTATTCATAAACGAGTCTGATATAATTTCACATGAAATAGTTAGATATCTAAATAAATTTACAGCACAACGCTAGTACTGCTGATATTTATTTTTATATCAAATGAGAAGTTGAAAGGTAATCAGGGTGATAGATTATGAGTGAAAGTAATAAGAAAATCCATTATGCATGGTGGGTTTTATTAGGTGTTTGTATTTTTGTCGGCTTAGGGAAAGGAGCTTTAAACAATGTTGCCAGTCTATTCCTGACTCCCATAACGGAAGATCTTGGGGTCGGAATGGGGGAATTAACCTTATATTTTAGTGTATCTGCAGTGATTACCATGGTATTTCTGCCAATTGGCGGTAAACTGATGGCGAAATTTAATACACGTCTCGTTCTGATTGTGGCAGTTATTCTCCAGGCAGGTGCTTTTGCCTTGTTTGGTGTTATGCAATCTGTGTGGGGATGGTATTTAATGGCCATTCCGCTTGCAGTGGGTGGCGTGTTTATCACAGTTATTGCGGGACCGGTTCTTATTAACCAGTGGTTTAAAAAGAAAAACGGACTTGCGCTCGGGATTTTGAGTGCTGCCGGTGGGGCGGTTGGTGCAATCGCCCAGCCGGTTGTCGGGGGGTTAATTGCTGGTCAAGGATGGCGAACCTCATATTTTATTGTCGGGCTTGCAGTTATGATTATTGCAGTGCCAATCATATTCCTTATCGTCAGACAGTCACCAGAGGAAATGGGATTGCAGCCTTATGGAATGGAAGAAACCGAACAAGGCGGCAATGATAAGCACGAATCCGGTGAGCAGGGTGTAACGATGGCAGCAGCGAAGAAATCTTCGGCCTTTTACTTGTTAGTGGTCTTTTTCTTCTTTGTTACATCGATTGCAAGTTTTTCCATGCATATCCCAACATATCTGATCAATAAAGGGTTTGACGTTACATTTGCCGGCAATGTTATGGGTCTGTTTATGACTGGTGTACTTGTTGGATCACTGGTTATTGGTATGATGATTGACAAAATCGGATCCAGGAATACGGCACTATTTACGATGGTTATCGGAATACTGGCAATCTGTATGTTACTGTTTTTGACCTATGGATTTTTCTCCATTGGGTTGGCGGTAGGCTTGTTAGGTGTTGTATCAGCTTCCATCGGGACACTGGGACCAGCGCTCACGACAGCATTGTTTGGAAATAAAGAGTACAGCCAAATATATTCGACTGCTTCCTTGGGGCTGGCGATTTCCTCGATTGTCGCGCTGCCTGCGTATGGTTTTATTTATGACTTTACCGGAAGTTATACGACGGCTTTATATGCCATTCTTATTATGTTCATTTGTAATATTGCATGTGTGATTGCTGCGTTTAAAGGCAAAAACAAGTTGCAGCAAAAAGGGTTTTGGACAAGCAATGAAGTGTAATGGCAATGAGACTCCCGCTTCATGATTTCGGGTGAACCCATGGGGGAAAGAAAAAATTCTACTAAATGTAGGTTCACTCTATAGCTTATTTTAAAATTGATTTGGAAAGGATGTTTAAACATGAAGTTGCAAAACAAAGTAGGCATTATAACCGGAAGTGCTTCAGGAATTGGCAGGGGTATGGCGCTGGCAATGGCGAAGGAAGGTGCCCATATTGCAATTGTTGATATTAATGAGGAAAAAGGAAATGAAACACTTGCCGAGGTCAATCAATTTACAGAAGGAATGCTTTTCATAAAAGATATTTCCGTTAAAGAAAATGTGCAGGAAATTGTTGCAGATGTTGTTGAAAAGTTCGGCAGGCTGGATATTTTAGTGAATAACGCGCATGCCTCCAAACAGGCACCTTTTGTTGAAACAACAGAGGATATGCTTGATTTATCGTTTAATACTGGTTTCTATCCTACCTTCCATTTTATGCAAGCAGCATATCAGGAGCTGAAGAAGTCGCAAGGTAACGTTATTAACTTTGCATCCGGAGCAGGCATTGACGGACAGGCTACACAAACTTCCTACGCTGCTGCCAAAGAAGCAATTAGGGGAATCTCACGTGTAACTGCTAATGAATGGGGACCAGATGGTATTAATGTCAATTTGATTTCCCCAATTGCTTTGACAGAAGGCGTGAAGGCTTGGAGTGAAAGTGCTCCTGACATGTATGATGCCATGGTTAATAATATTCCACTGCGCCGGCTTGGCGATCCGGAGCAGGATATTGGACGGGCTGCCGTATTTTTGGCAAGCAGTGATTCTGATTTTATAACTGGTCAGACAATTATGGTTGATGGTGGAACAATTAAATTACATTAAGGGGTGAGTTTGATGGGGAAATTAGATAATAAAGTTGCTGTGGTCACTGGTGGAGCTTCCGGTATCGGTGAATATATGGTTGATTTATTCAGCCGGGAAGGAGCAATCGTCATTGCTGCTGATATTAATGAAGAAGCATTGAAAGCGGCAAGTCAGAAAGAAAACGTTTATGGAATGAAATTAAACGTAGCGTCGGACGAGGAATGGAAAGCTTTCGCGAAAAATGTGAAAGACCGCTTTGGCAGTATTGATGTGCTTGTCAACAATGCCGGTATCTCATCTGAAAAACCATACACGGAAATTAATGTTGATGACTGGCAAAAAATGCTGACCATAAACGGATTCGGCCCATTTGCCGGGATGAAACATATAGCGCCATACATGGCGGAACAGAAAAAAGGTTCGATTGTGAACATTTCATCTTATACAGCGCAAATCGGACAGGGATTTAATCATTATTCCGCATCCAAAGGGGCAGTACGGGCGATTTCCAAAGCAGCTGCAACGAACTTTGGCAACCAGGGCGTCCGCGTTAATGCATTGTTCCCTGGAATTGTTGAAACACCTATGACAAAATTATTGAGTACGTCTAAAGATTTGCTGGACCAGCTTGTTCAGGCAACACCATTGCAGCGGCTGGGCCAGCCTGAGGACATTGCCAAGGCAGCATTGTTCCTGGCGTCAGATGATGCAGCTTTCATCACCGGTGCCGAATTGGTCATTGACGGTGGATTTTCAGCACAATAGTTTGTATGATAAAAAGAGCTCCCGACATGGTTGGGAGCTCTTACTTATAGAAAGCAGGGATCAATTGAATGGAAGAACCAACTATTTTTCAAATTATTAATAGCATGGATAAAGTAACCAATAACTTGATTGTACAATGGAATAAAGTATTTGATGAAGATCTCGGTGTTTCCCATATTCTTGTTCTCGGTCATTTAATGGTTCATGGAGATAGCCGGCCTTCAGATATTGCCAAGGTGTTGGGCCTGACTCCTCCTACCCTGACCCATTTATCGGAAAAACTTGTACGGAAAAAGCTGGCGCGGAGAATCAGAGATGAGACTGACCGCCGCATTGTTAATCTGGGAATTACCGATGAAGGGATTGTAACCGTTCAACGGGCAAACCAAAAAGGAGTGGAACTGCGCAAAAACTTGTTTGAGAAACTGACCGAGGAGGAAAGAAAACAGCTATTGTCCATTTATGAGAAGTTGGGTCGTTCGGTATGAGCTGACCAGTTCATGTGTCGCCTGAAAGTAGGTGAAATAAGGCGGGACAGACAAAGGCACCCCACTGGACATCTTCCGGCAGTACCGTTACAGTATTTACTAGTAAAAAGAAACAGATGGATAACATGGAGTGACACGGTTTGGAGAATATGTTCAGGAAAAAATGGGCCGTCGTTTGTACGGCTGTGTTTTGTTCAATTTTATGGGGAAGTGCCTTTCCGGTATTAAAGGTGAGTTACGAAGAATTGCAGATGGCTCAGGATGACACGATAGCCAAGATTGTATTTGCCGGGATGCGATTTTTATTGGCAGGTTTAATCCTTCTTGTGGGTTTGTTTATTTTCAATAGGGACAGACTGCATGTTTCGGGGAAACAGTTTTTGTTTTTAATTATCTTTGGAATCATTCAAACAGCGATGCAATACTATTTTTTCTATAATGGGCTCGCAAAGGTATCCGGAATGCAGGGAGCAATACTAATTTCAAGCGGGACGTTTTTCACCATTGTGCTGGCTCACTTTTTTTACAGTGATGATCGCATCAATACTAAAAAAGCATTTGGATTAATTGCCGGCTTTGCAGGAATTGTTGCAGCCAACTGGGGGCAGGATTTTGAATTAAGTTTTCGGTTCACTGCAGAGGGGTTCATGTTGTTAGCCGCACTCACAAGTTCAATTGGAACCATTATGGCAAAAGAACTTGCGGTAGGGATTCATCCTTTTACACTGACCGGGTGGCAATTAACGATAGGAGCGAGCCTTATGCTGATCATTGGGGTTCCGCAACTGGATTCTGATGCAATAACTTTCACGCCGCTTGGCTGGGGGCTGCTGATTTATGCAGCACTTCTATCAACAACGGCGTTCGCCTTATGGTATTCTATCCTGAAGTTCAATAAAGCTGGGGAAATCAGTATGTTCAAGTTCATTACACCCGTATCAGGCGTTATTTTGTCAGCAATATTTATTCCCGGCGAGGAATTGACATTAAAAATAATAGGTGCCCTAATGCTGGTGGCGATTGGGATTATCGCTGTGAATTATACGGGTAAACGGAAACGACAATTAAATTGATGGAATGTAATTTAATAGAAGAAAAGCGGAAGGAGGCATAAGTGAGCCTCCTTCCGCTTTTCTTATGATTTGCTTATTATTAGCAATTTGGAAAGTGGAAAATCGTGACTGTGCTTTATTCCACACTCTCCAACAGCTTATAAGCTTCTTCCTTTGACGTCACATTCAGCAGTTCTTCACGATATGACTCATCCATCAGTTTCCGAGACAGCATTTGCAGTATTTTCAGGTGGTCGTCTGCTGCTCGTTCTTCCGGAGCAGCGATCATGAAAATGAGTTTTGCTTTGCTGCCGTCCATGCTGTTCCAGTCAATGCCTTCCTGGCTTATGCCAAATGCAACGGCGGGGGTTTTGACGGCTTTTGACTTGGCATGCGGAATGGCAATGCTCATGCCGAGACCGGTGGTGCTTTCGTTTTCACGTGCATAGATGGCCTGTTTGAACGTTTCACTGGATGAGATAATTCCTTGTGCGTCGAGCATTCCGCTTAATTCATCAATTGCTTCATCTTGCGTATTGCTTGTTAACGACGTATTGATTAAATCTTTCGTTAAGATGTCGGTCAGTTTCGTAATGGTGATTTCTTTTTGCTCGCTTTCATCTTGATTGCCAATTGATTCTTCTATCGGATTACTTCCTTCATCATTAACCGCAACACTTCCGCCATCCGGGGTTGCTGCAGCCGGAGCCGGCATGACATCTTTTTTCAGGAAGTTGACAAGGAATGCTGTAACGACAGTACCGACAGCTGCTGCAACAAAAAACATCAGCACATTGTCAACAGCGCCAAGCACAGCAACGATTGGTCCGCCATGGGCAACATGGTCCCCGACGCCGCCCAGCATGGCAATGACGGCCCCTGTCATGGAACCGACCATTATACTCGGGATGACACGCAGTGGATCTTGGGCGGCAAATGGTATGGCACCTTCCGTGATACCAAACAGCCCCATCGTAAAGGATGCTTTTCCGGTTTCTTTTTCCGCCGGGTTAAATTTCCGTTTGTTAATAAAGGTGGCAAGACCCATGCCGAGCGGCGGAATACAGATGGCCGCGGCAATTGCCCCCATAATTTCATAGTTTCCTTCCGCAATCATGGCTGCGCCGAACAGGAAAGCCACTTTGTTGAATGGTCCGCCCATATCAACGGCAATCATGGCCCCCAGAATTAATGCCAGCACAATCGAGCTTGCACCCTGCATTCCTTCCAGCCAGCCTGTCAGACCTTCAAATACACTGGCAACTGGTGCACCAATGACAAAAATCAGAAGTACACCGACGATCAGGGTAGCGATAATTGGAATGAAAATAATCGGCATAACAGGCTGTACCGATTTTGGCACGTTGATTTTCTTAATCGCAAGTGCGATATAGCCTGCCAGGAATCCGGCGATAATGCCGCCGATAAAACCTGCACCTGCTTCACTTCCATAAAAACTTCCGTTCGCCGCAATATAACCACCGACCATGCCGGGAACCAATCCGGGACGGTCCGCGATACTGACGGCGATGAATCCGGCTAAGATTGGCACCATGAAACTGAAGGAAGCAGCTCCAATAGCTTCAATATGTTTCCAGAACGAGTCGTCCGGAATAACGATGCCGCCTTCCGTCTGGTTGCCTCCAAGGGCAAGCGATATCGCGATTAACAGTCCGCCGACAACGATAAATGGAATCATGTAGGAGACACCATTCATCAGGTGGCGATAGATTTGATTCTCTTTTTTCTTGCGTTCTTGTTTTACATGGCTGACAGATTTCATGTCACCGCCGTGAACAGGAACATCGTCGTTTTGGACTTTCTCGATAAGTTTTTTTGGGTTTCGGATGCCTTCCTGTACTCCGACAACGAGCAGTTTTTTGCCGGCAAAACGATCTTTCGCTATATCTTTATCACTGGCAATAATAATGCCGTCCGCTTCAGCGATGTCTTGTTCAGTCAGCTCGTTTTCAGCACCGATTGAGCCTTGCGTTTCCACTTTCATATCCACGCCCATTTCATCAGCAGCTTTTTGCAGGTTTTCTGCTGCCATGTACGTATGGGCGATGCCGACCGGGCAAGCGGTTACAGCTAAAATGCGCATTGTTGTTTCCTCCATTCGTCGATTTGCTTTAATTATATCTTCCTTTTTCAGCAAAAAAATAATTCATTTTTACCGGAACGATTGGTAAAAATGAATTATTTGCGGAAAATGGCCACGACATCAGAAGAGTTTTCAGCCTGTTTTAGCTGCTGGATGATGTCCGGCTGTTGACTGATGGAGGCAATGGTTTGCATAAGTGGCCTCGCCTTGTCTTGATCAGCCGCAGACACTGCAAGCAGAAAAACAACGGACACGAGCTGTTCTCCCCATTCAATCGGGTCTTTTAGGATGGCTATGGAAATAACCGATCGTTTGACCGAATCCGGATTGGCGTGGGGGATTGCGATACCACCGCCAATTTCAGTCGATGCTGATTTTTCTCTCGCCAGCGAACTGTGAATGAAGGTTTTTTTAACATAGCCTTGTTGAAACAGGTTGCCGGCAAGCAGTTCGACAATTTCAAATCGGTGATCCAGATTGACATCCAGATAAATTGTTTTTTCATCCAGTAGCTGGCCGACATGTTTAAGGGACTGCTCAACGGAAATTGTTTCGGCCACCATCGATTGCAAAAACTTGTTAAGCTGCCTTTTGTCTTTTTCTTTCAACAACGGGGAAATTTGAATGACCGGGATCCCGGTGTCCGGTAAGTCCGTAGTTGCGATGACAAAATCAACGTTGTTTTCGGCAAGGTAAGTTTTTGTTTCGGCTTTATTCAGGCATGCCTGGATGTCAATGTTCTGATAGGTCTGCTCAAGTTTTGCCTGCAGCAGATGGGACATGCCAATGCCAAGTTCACAGACAATGACTGCGCGCTTCATGGCGGTTGTATCTTTTCGCATTCGTTCAATGGCCGCCTGGAAATGCAAGACAAGGTATGCCGCCTCATCTTCCGGGATATTTAACTGATAGGATTTGTTGACTTCCTCCAGTGAAAAGACAACCATGCTGAACATGTACGGGTATGTTTGCTTGATGTCTGTCAGCATGGGATTGGTAATAACCAGCCCGTGGCGGATCCGGTTCAATGTTGACTCCAAATGCGTGAAAAGTCCTTTTGACAAGATGTTGTCCTGCGTGAAATCCGTCATCGCCATAATTTGCATCTGCGTTGTCAGATGCTGGACGATGTCTTCGATTTGCTGCTTGTCGGATGTATTTAGGCTTTGATTCAGGTGTTGGCAGCTTTGCAAATGCCAGGTGAAATAAATATGTTCACTGTCAGGGAAGGAGATCCGAAGCGCATTCTGCAGTCGATTTAAAAACCAGTCTGTCATCCGGGAAGCCTCCGAGTCTATCCCTTGCTTGATTTCTGGATAATCCAATGATAGCTGAGAACGATTTCTGGTCCGCTGCACCATAATCAGCGCATGAATAAGCAGGCTCTCTGTTTCCCCTTGTGTCAAAGGTACAGGAAAGGTATGCTGCAGATCTTTCAAGGCTTTTCTAACCGTACCAATTTCATGAGCCGGGAATAGCTGCAGCATATGATCTCGTTTTGGTTCCGTGACCTTCGTGGAAATTAAATCTGTAAGATGAGCCAGTGCGTTCCGTTTATTCAATTCACTGCCCTCAATATGGTTGCCGATGCGCTGTTTGGATATCAGTTTCAGATCATACTGTTCAAGCCAGTGGGCAATCATATGCAGGTAATTCCGGACAGTCATTTTGTTCGTATACAATTTTTCCGATAGCACTGTTAAGGTTTTCGGCTTATCGCTTATCAGCAATTGATGAGCAAGTATCAGGATCTGCTCGTGTTCAGATGTGCCGGCTTTTTCGGTCTGGTACATATGGTTGATCAGTTCCGCATAATCGTCGCTGCCGATTGATAAGCGAATGCCACTCCCGGGTTTGCGGGTGATTACAGCAGATGGAAAAGGTTTTAAGGAACCGTCTAATTGCTTCAAATCATTGCGCACCGTTTTTTCCGAACAATCCAGTTTAGCCGCCAATTCCTGAATTCGAAGCGGCTCCTCCGTCCTTGCCAGCAATAATCGCAATAAAGCCTGTTGTCGTTTATTCATGTTAGTCCACCATCCGTTTAATATGATAGCGGAGAAAGGGAGGATGGGCAAGCGTTGGGGCGGTTATCGTGCTTCTTTGGGTGTTTGCCCGAAGTACCGTCCCTAACTTCCGGCCAGAAATACAAAGGTAAACATTAGTACTTGCATACGGTGTGATGCCTCGGGTATTTTTCGGAAATGTGGATGGAGTTTCGGAAGCAGCGCATCTGCGCGTAAAGAATCAACCTTCCCAACGATATTTTCAACCTTCATGGCTCCGAATCAACCTTTAAAAGAAATTATCAACCTTCCACGGCAGGCAATCAACCTTTGCAGGGGAAGAATCAACCATTCCGAATATGAAATCGACCTTCATCATATGGAATCAACCTTAAGTCTTGATAACTATCGGCCCGTGGAAGGTTGATGCTTTGAATCGATGGTTGATTTATTCTGTGTAAAGGTTGATACATGTACGTTGAAGGTTGATAACTTGCCGCCGTTGGTTGAAAAACGGCTGATATTGGTTGATATTCGAGGCTGAAGGTTGAATTCCGGATTGGAAGGTTGATAATTACTTTTATTCAATATATAGATGATGACAGCAGGAAAGGGCATTTTCCCTGTCGAAACAAAAAAGGTGCTGCCGCGATTGCGCACCTTTTTTTTCCAATTGACACCTATATGAAAACGGTTTATTATAATATGTAACCCGTTACATGTAACGGGTTACATATTGAAAATATTTAGTCTGAGAAAGTGGTTATGTGAACATGGCAACAATACGAGATGTAGCAAAACTGGCGGAGGTTTCGACCGCTACTGTATCACGGGTTTTGAATAAGAATGGTTATGTCAATAAGGCAACTGAAACCCGGGTTCAGGAAGCTATTAAACAATTGAATTATTTGCCTAATGATGTGGCCCGGAGTCTTTTTAAGGGGAGGTCCAGGACGATTGCATTGTTTGTTCCTGATATTACGAATCCCTTTTTCCCGGAATTGGCCAGGGCGGTGGAGGATTATTCCAATCACCACCAATATAATTTTGTCTTATGCAATACTGATAACGATTTGGAGAAGGAAATCGTATATTTGAAT
This sequence comes from Virgibacillus siamensis, assembly GCF_900162695.1. NCBI lineage: Bacteria > Bacillati > Bacillota > Bacilli > Caryophanales > Bacillaceae > Virgibacillus > Virgibacillus siamensis. The sequence goes on along the minus strand of NZ_FUIH01000007.1, from coordinate 2,529,628 downwards.
GCCTTGAAGCAGAAGTCTGTCGATGGATTTATCATTGTATCCAATTCGATTACGGAAGATCATTTACAGCGAATTAACGCTCCTGTTGTGGCCCTTGACCGGGTATTCAGCACCAAGGTTTCCTCGGTGACTGTTAATAACCGGGAAGGTGCAAGAAAAGCGGTTCAACATTTAAAGTCGCTCGGCTGTAACCGAATTGCACACATTGCCGGGCCCGAAAAGATAAGCAGTGCTGGTGAACGGCGCCAGGGCTATTTGGATGAAGTGGGAGATGAAGATTGGTTTAAGCCAGAATACGTCGTGCAAGGGAAATATGATTTTGACACAGCCAAAAAGGCGGCGATTCAGCTGCTGACTGGCAATCCTGAAGTGGACGGTCTGTTTGCGGGAAATGATTTGATGGGAGCTGGTGTATTAAATGCTGCAGCAAGTCTGGGAATTTCCATACCGGACGATTTAGCGGTGATTGGATTTGATGGAATTTCCATCAGCAAAATCATCACTCCTGCACTGACGACGATGGCACAGCCGATCTATGAAATTGGCACAAGGGCTGCTGAGCTGCTGATTACGCAAATTTCCAGTGAAAATCCAACGATTAAAAATGAAACATTAGACGTACAATTAATCGAACGTCAATCAACCGGTGAAAGGGCGGGAGAGTATGAAGGATAAACCAACTGTTTGTATTGTAGGAAGTATCAATATGGATTTAACGGTTTCTGTCGGCAAAATGCCTGTAAAAGGTGAAACAACGTTAGGCGATGAATTTTTCACCAATCCGGGCGGCAAAGGTGCAAACCAGGCTGTGGCAGCTGCAAGAATGGGAGCTGCGGTGAATTTCATCGGTGCTGTGGGAGATGATCCTTTTGGTAAAACAGTTACCGATAATCTGAAAAATGAGGGTATCGATACAGAAGGAATCATATCTGTCCCTGATACTGCTACCGGAATTGCAAATATTATTTTAAGTGAACGGGATAACCGGATCATCGTGGTTTCCGGGGCAAACAATCATGTCACACCGGAGCTTGTGGAATCCAAGCGAACGTTAATTGAGCAGAGTGATATCGTGTTGCTTCAGCTGGAAATTCCGATCAATACAATTGAAACAACGGTACAAATTGCGAGGGAAGCAGGGGTTCCGGTCATGTTAAATCCGGCGCCGTTCCAGCAGCTGAACGAAAGTGTCTTGCATCGTGTTACCTATCTGACTCCTAATGAATTGGAGGCGCGTGAACTGCAAAATAGCTCCCTGGTTGATCAGCTAGCCGGGAAAATTGTTACTACCAAAGGGCATGACGGAGTAGCATTTACTGAAAACGGTACCCCGCAGCAGATTGCCGGACATGAGGTTGAAGCGGTTGATACAACCGGTGCCGGGGATACATTTAACGGAGCACTGGCAACGGAAATCGCCCGCGGTGAAAACCTTCATCAGGCAATCCTGGTTGCTAATGCAGCTGCTGCTATTTCCGTGACGAAAATTGGTGCACAGCATGGAATGCCGACCCGAAACGAGGTTGAAGCATTTCTGGAAGAGGGTGAGCATGCATGAAAAAAGCAGGTATTTTAAATCGCGATATTGCTTCCGTATTAAGCCAGATGGGACATACCGATACATTGGTCATTGCGGACTGTGGACTGCCGGTTCCGAAAGACAAGCTGTGTATTGATGTTTCCCTGAAATTGAATGTTCCGGGTTTTCGAAAGGTATTGGAGACGGTTGCTGAAGATATGGTAATCGAAGAAATGGTGTTGGCGGAAGAAATCAGGCAATCCAACCTGGCACTTCATAACAATATTCAATCAACCTATCGTGAATTGCCGATACGGTACATTTCCCATAAGGAATTTAAACGCAATATAAAGGATGCCCGTGCAGTGATTCGCACAGGGGAAGCGTCTCCATTCGCGAATGTTATTTTAAAGTCCGGTGTACTATTTTAAAGAAATGAGGTGAACCAATTGAAGACGGAACCTTTTATCGAAATGGAAGGGATCAACAAGTCATTTTCCGGAAATCACGTGTTAAAGGACGTTCATTTCAGCGTCCGTAAAGGCGAAGTTCATGCGTTAATGGGAGAAAATGGTGCAGGTAAATCGACGTTAATCAAAATTCTTACCGGCATCCATAAACGGGATGATGGAGTCGTTAAATTAAACGGTAAGGAAGTTCATTTTTCACATCCGAAAGAAGCGGAAGAAAAGGGAATTATCACGATTCACCAGGAATTAAATATTATTCCGCACCTGACTGTCATGGAAAATATGTTTCTCGGCAAAGACATTACGTATGGAAAAACAGGCGTTCTGAATACAAAAGAAATGCGGAAGCAATGTTTGGCCAATTTGAAAAAATTAGGGGTAACGAACATTCATCCCAATGATACGGCAGGGGATCTGTCTGTCGGTAAACAGCAAATGATTGAGATTGCCAAGGGGTTATCTGCGAATGCGGAATTGATTGTGATGGATGAACCTACTGCGGCACTGACCGATCATGAGATTGATAGTTTGTTCCAGATCGTTCATGCACTGCGGGAACAGGGAGTTTCCATCGTTTATATTTCCCACCGCATGGAGGAAATTTTCCATATTTGTGACAGGATAACTGTTCTTCGTGATGGTCAGTATATTGGCACGGAAACGATCAATGATACGAGTTTTGAGCAGGTTGTCAAAATGATGGTGGGACGTGAACTTGGACAACGGTTTCCGGATAAACAGAATAAACCAGGCGATGTAGTCCTTGAAGTCAGGAATTTTAATCGGAAAGGTTTATTCAGCAATATCGACTTTGATGTTAAAAAAGGTGAGATATTGGGTGTTGCCGGGCTTATGGGCGCAGGACGTTCGGAAATTATGGAAACCATTTTCGGGTATGCGAAGAAGACAAAAGGTACAATATTGCTGGACGGCAAAAAAATTACCATTAAACACCCTTTCGATGCAATTAAAGCAGGTATTGGATTTATTACGGAAGATCGTAAAGCAAAAGGTCTCATTGTTGATTTTTCCATAAGAGATAATATTTCGCTGCCCAATATGACTGAGGTTTCACGCAACGGCGTTATTTTGAAGAAAAAAGAGCAAGATTTAATTAATAGATTGATAGACAGATTACAGGTTAAAACAACCGGTCCCTCGCAACAAGCGAAGTCACTAAGCGGAGGAAATCAGCAAAAAGTGGTTATCGCGAAATGGCTGGGAATCGCGCCCAAGGTGCTTATATTGGATGAACCGACAAGGGGAGTTGATATTGGAGCCAAAAAAGAAATCTATTCGATTATGAATGAACTGTCCCAAAATGGTGTGGCAATCATCATGGTGTCGTCTGAACTTCCGGAAGTTCTTGGGGTCAGTGACCGTATTATGGTGATTCGTGAAGGTAATATCGAAAAAATATTCAATCGGAATGAGGCGGATCAGGAGAAAATAATGACCGCTGCTACAGGAGGTGAGTAAAGTGAAGACGAAATTTTTTAATGACTTTTCAAAATTTGGTCCTTTAATCGGTTTAATTCTGATGATGATTGTGCTTAGTTTTCTGAGTGATAATTTCTTAACGTTAGATAATATTTTCAACTTGCTCAGACAAATTTCAATTAATGCGCTGATTGCTTTCGGTATGACGTTCGTTATTCTGACTGCCGGAATTGATCTGTCTGTCGGATCACTTCTGGCTTTGGGAAGCGCATTGACAGCCGGAATGCTTACCAGTGGAATGGATCCCATGCTGGCAGTATTACTGGGACTGCTGATCGGGCTTGGCCTTGGGGCAATTAACGGACTCATCATTACAAAAGGAAAAGTAGCTCCATTTATTGCAACCTTGGCAACGATGACTATATTTCGGGGAGCAACACTCGTTTATACGGACGGGCGGCCAATAACAGGTTTGTCTGACAGCTTTGCATTTCAGATGATTGGCGGCGGGTATGTATTCGGTATTCCGTTTCCGGTGATTCTGATGGTCATTATCTTTCTGGTTTTAATGTTTATTTTGCAGAAAACAGTGTTTGGTCGCCAGGTTTATGCAATCGGCGGTAATGAGGAAGCTTCTATTTTATCCGGTATTAAAGCGGATCGGGTAAAAATATGGGTTTATGCATTGACTGGTATGTTATCCGTTTTGGCAGGGATCATTTTGACAAGCCGGTTAAACTCTGCCCAACCGACTGCCGGAATGATGTACGAGTTGGATGCCATCGCTGCCGTTGTGATCGGTGGTACAAGCCTGATGGGCGGTCGCGGAAGGATTTTTGGAACACTTGTAGGTGCATTAATAATTGGAGTTATTGATAACGGCCTTAATTTGATGAATGTCTCATCTTTTTATCAGCAAATTGTTAAAGGCGGCGTTATTTTACTTGCAGTGTTATTAGACAGGAAATCCAACTAAATTTAGGGAGGAATTGCAATGGTTACATGGTTGAAACGAATTGGTGTATTGGCAGTTTTAGTGTTATTGGTTAGTGCATGTTCTTTGCAAAAGCCGGGATCATCGGACAGTGAGGAATCAAAGGGATCAGAAGGAGGTTCCGATGATACGATTAAAGTGGGTCTTTCCGTTTCAACACTTAACAATCCCTTCTTTGTAACATTACGGGATGGTGCGCAAAAAGCTGCTGAAGAGGCGGGCATGGAGTTGGTTGTGACAAATGCACAAAATGATGCCTCTAAACAATTAAGTGGTGTGGAAGATTTAATGCAACAGGATATTGATGTATTATTAATCAATCCGACCGATTCAGAAGCAGTTACTTCGGCAATAGAAATTGCAAACAATAATGATGTTCCAGTGATCACTGTTGACCGAAGTGCCGATGGAGGAGAAGTCGTAACACACATCGCTTCCGACAACGTTGCAGGGGGCGAAATGGCCGGTAAATTTATTGCGAAAAAGCTGGGGAACAGTGGTAAAATCGTCGAACTGGAAGGAGTCCCTGGTGCATCCGCCACAAGAGAACGTGGAAAAGGATTTCATAATATCGTGGACAGCAAGGATGGTCTGAAAATCATTGCCAGCCAGTCCGCAAATTTTGACCGAACAGAAGGATTAAATGTAATGGAAAATATAATCCAAAGCACCAAACAAATCGATGCCGTTTTCGCACATAATGATGAAATGGCGTTGGGAGCAGTCCAAGCCCTGGAGGCAGAGGGAATGGAAGATGTAATCGTTGTTGGCTTTGATGGCACAGATGATGGAAGGAAAGCAGTTAAAGACGGCCGAATGGACGCAACCATTGCCCAGCAGCCAACACTAATTGGTGAAAAAGCAATTGATGCTGCCAAGAAAGTAGCGAACGGCAAGTCGGTTGAAGAGTTTATTCCTGTTGAGCTGGAAATGATTAAATAGTTGTGATGGAGGACTGCTCTGGTATGGGGTGGTTCTCTTTTAATTGCATATTATATAAAAATTTTCATATTGTCCCGCATAGCGGAATTATTATGTTTAAATGTAACGAAATATTTCTTAAAATGAGTGAAAGCGTTCTTGAAAATTAGGGAGCATGAAAAGGAGCATTAAAATGCAAAATATCACAGTACTTGGAGCAGGCGTTATGGGGCATGGTGCGGCACAATTATTTGCCCAGGCAAGAAAAAATGTGCGTATTCGCGCAAGACGCGAGTCATCATTGGAAAAAGCAAAAGAGCTCATGACGAATAGTTTGAAAATTATGGTTGATAAAGGAATGTTGACTGAAAATGATATGCAGGAAGCGTTGTCCCGTATAACATATACAACAGATTTGCACGAAGCGATACGGGATGCTGACTTTGTTTTTGAATCAATTCCGGAAGATCTTGAAAAAAAACTAGATACGTACGAAATTATTGAAAACAATGTCTCCGATAAAACAATTATTACGTCCAACACCTCCACTTTTCCATTAGAGGAATTAACGCAAAAGGCGAAACACCCTGAGAGATTTATCATTACGCACTTCTTTAACCCGCCACAGCTTGTTCCGATTGTGGAAATTGTAAAAGTTGAACATACAGATGAGAACATTGTTAAAACGACGTACAACTTAATGAAGGAAATCGGCAAGTCACCGGTTGTTCTTAAAAAAGAGATTACAGGTTTTATCGTCAACCGTGTCCAAGTAGCAATGCTTCGTGAGGCGTTCAACTTAATGGAACAGGGGGTAGCAACCGCAGAGGATATCGATATCGCCATGAAAGGAAGCATGGGCTTCAAATGGGGTTTTTGCGGACCGATGGAAAGCCAGGATCTGGCAGGCCTGCAAACAACAAAGGCAATGGTTGGAAACATCTTGCAGGATCTGTCAAATACAAGAGAAGTACCTTCCTTTTTAAAGGAAATGGTGGAAAACGACCAGCTAGGCATTCGAACGAACCAAGGATTCTACAAATATGATGATAACGGTGAGCAAGCCATCCATACACGGGATGATCATTTTCTGGATCTTTTGAAATTGTTGCAGCGGAAGTAAGCTTTTGTCTTAGAAAAACCGCTTATCCAAAATCTTAATTTAATTTATACACAGAGTTTACGTTGGCTTAATATTCGGATGTTAGGATGAATGTATAAACGGATAAGGGGGCATATAATTGAGTGTTCGTGCGATATTTATTGATATGGATGGTACGCTGTTAAATGCATCGAAACGTATTTCCGATCGGAATTTGAAAGCTATAAATAGGCTGACTAACCGTGGGATCAAGGTTTTTCTGGCTACCGGTCGGCACTACGAAGTAACCGCTCCATTCCATAAAGAAATTGGTTTGCGAACTCCGATGATTTGTTTGAATGGTGCCGCTATTTATGAGGCATTAACAGGAAGCGTGATGCAAATGCGAACTGTTCAATTAGATGATGAAAAATTTCACCGATTAACTGCTGAAAATTCTAATGTTACGATCCATACAGCGAATGGGCTGTATTGTAAGGAAATAACCGAAGAAATCGAATACTGGACGAAAGTTGGGAAAATAGCGCCGAGCTATATCGGCGATTTAAGACAGGCAAATTATCAGGATGTTTTCAAATACAGTGTAAAAACCGGTGGGTCATGTCCTGATTTATCGGCTATGTTTCATAAAGAAGCAGAAGTCATCAATTGGAAGGACGGGTTTGAGCTGGTGGCACCGAATGTTTCGAAATGGTTCGGTATAAAAAGCCTGCTGCGCGCATTTCAAATTAATCCAAGTGAAGTCGCAGCTATTGGGGACGGACCAAATGATATAAAAATGCTGCAACGTGCCGGAGTTGGTGCAGCAATGGCGAATGCCAGCGATGAAGTCAAAGCAGCGGCTGATATTGTTACAGGGCATCATGAACATGATGGGTTAGCCGAGTTTATCGAAAGCTACCTGATTCAATCATATGATAAGGCCAATGTGATTTAAAGCATATAATAAAGTTTGCTTTTTAATAAAGAGGTGTCTCGGTTTCTGAGGGATGGCTCTTTTGTTTATTACTGTACGAATGCTGTTCATCCTCATGTGAGTAGGTTGCTGTATGGGTTTTTTATAAGCAGCAGCTTTACGCTTGACACGAAGTAGTATATATTTAACTTAGTTCTGGTTAAATACGAGGAGGAACTAGCTTGAAAAAGACAGTAATCGCTTTCGTAATTGTATTAGTAGCAGTGGCCGGTGTATTATGGTTTGTTATGTATAATGACGGTAATGATGTAACGGAAAGGGTTGAAGATGATTTTTCAACTGAAGGTGCTGCATACAAATACCCTCCGAAGCCAACCAATACAGTGATTAAAAAGCAGAAAAAAATGGAGCAGAAAATGCTTCAGGAAAGTGAAGGAAGTACGTTATCTGATCCCTATGTCAAGCTTGACCCATATAACAGGGCTCCGCTTGCAGCACTGATTATGTTTGAAACAAAAGAGAAATCAACCGTCACGTTTAAGGTAAAAAGTAAACATGGTGATGCAGACATAACCAAGACAATGAACCATTTAAAAACGGAGCATCAGCTTCCTGTACTTGGACTTTATCCGAATTATAAGAACAAAGTTGTGATCAAAGCAAAAACTGTATCCGGCAAGACAAAGAAAAAAACCGTTCATATCAAAACCGGAAAGCTACCAAAATATTTGCCGGATATCACGATTAAAACCGTCAAAAGAGACTTGATTGATATGCCTGAGAATAGTTTAACTTTTGCAATACCAAGTACAAAATATCCGTATGCATTCGATTTGAATGGAGATATTCGATGGTACAGTTCAACATATAACAGTCATGTGTTCAAGCAGCTCGAAAATGGAAACTACCTTTATCTTGGGAAGGACTCCAACAGCGGGGATGCTTATAACCGCCTTCGCGAAATGAATCTAATGGGTAGAATATACAATGCATTTAAAATCAGTCAAAAACCTGCACATTCCGAAGCAAAGGGCTTGGAAAAAACATTGATCCATCACGATGCCTCCGAACTTCCGAATGGCAACTTCATTCTGACGGTGAATGATGATGATGGAACGTATATTGAAGACACCATGATTGAAATCGACCGGCAAACCGGTGAAGTTGTGAAACGGTTTGATTTGAAAAAGTTGTTTCCGGAAGGGGTTTATGAAAATTACACAAATGACAATGAAGATAATGCAATCGACTGGTTCCATCAGAATGCAGTGGTTTATGACGAGAGTGACAGCAGCCTTGTAATCTCGGGGCGGAACCAAGATGCAGTGATGAAAATCGATTACGAGACAGGAGAAATTATCTGGATACTCGCACCTCCTGAGGATTGGAAGGACAAGTATGATGCGTATCTGGTTGAGGGGAAAGGGAAAAACTTTAAGTTTCCGGCCGGACAGCACGATCCAACGATTATGCCGGATTTCGACAATAACCCTGACACCATTGATCTTTTAATTTATGATAACAATATAGTCAAGACACGCGGAAATGATGAACTTTCCGGGAAATACAGTGCAGGAACACATTATCGTATTAACGAAAAAACGATGGAAGCGAAAATTATCTGGACATACGGCAAGGAACGCGGAGAAACGTTATTCACAGAAATCATCGGCAGCGCCAAATATCTTGAGAAAAGCGGAAACCGGTTGATCGACTTCGGTTTTGTCAATGACGGAAAGCGCAGTCACATAGTCGAAGTGACAGAAGATGAAAACCCAAAAGTTGTATTTGAAGCAATTGCCACCGATTTTCCAACAGGTGCATGGGTATATCGGGCACAGCGTCACACCTTATACTCAGGATCATGGGTAGAGCGATATCAATTCTGATGGGAAGCATGGGGACGGTTCCCATGTTTCCTTTTCTATTAGGAATAAGGGAAGCAGAAGAACCGTCCGTCCCGTTGCTTTATCGGCTTTGTTTATTTACACTTGTCACTTTCCAGCCTTTTTGGTTAACCCATTGCAGCTGCACGATATACATCCAGTCTGATACACCATTTGGACTAACCTTCCCGATGGACTTTTGTGGCCCACCGCCATTTTCCATTCGCCAAATGGTCATGCCGTCATCCAGTCCAGTTGCAGTTTGAATGGCTTTGACTTTTTCATTCCAGTCAACTGTGCCTTTATCATAGCTGGAAGTATGCGGGCCGCTTTGGGAAGTGCCAATGGGCTTGCCAGTTTCGCCTTGTTCAGTTTTATTTTTGTCCTTTTTGGCGTTTTTTTCTTTTTTATCTGTATTTTGCTTATCCTGCTCTGTTTTATTATCATCGGATGACCCTTGTTTGTTGGGTTCATCCTCATTCTGCTTGCTTTTCTGTTCCTTTGCTTGCTGATCAGGATCTTTATTTCCTGTTTCTTGCTTTTGATCAGCATTTTCGTCTTTATCATCATTGGTTTCAATGTTATTGTCCTTGCTATTAGAATCCCCTTCATCCGCTGTTTTGCTGCCATTAAATAACAAGTTTCCCCCAATAATTAATATAAGCGCAAAGACTATGGCAATAAGGGAATTAATTACAATATTTTTATTTCGCTGCTTCTTGCGCATGGAATGTCTTGATTTCATGTTAATCTCCTCTGTGAAATTTTTATAAGTGTCCATACCCAAGATACATGATTTTTAAACCAAGCGGGCGGTGATTTTTTACGTTACTTGGGTTGATCTCCGCTGAACAAAAGGAGGAACCCGCTGAAAAAATTGCCGCTCGCGCCGAACAAAATGTGGAAGCCGCCGAAGGAATAGCAGTTACCGCCGAACAAAACACGAAAGCCGCCGAAAGAACTGCCGCTCTTCGCTGAACAAAAAGGTGAAGCCGCTACATGAAGGATTGATTATCCAAGCAAAACCAATATCCGTCCAAATAGACATAATCGCTGTTATGCGAGGTTGTTTTTGCCGGTGTCCGTCACCTTAATTACTAAACTCCCTCTTCCGCTTTCAAATACAATCACAATCCATTATACTAATGAAAAAGAATATAAGAGGGGAGGGATTAAAATGGCGAAAAGATTAGACCATGGCAGTTTTGTGCCTTTATATCATCAATTAAAGGAAATTTTGAAAGAAAAGATAGAGTCGGGTGAATGGTCCCCCGGTGAAAAAATTCCATCTGAAAATGAATTCCGAAATGATTATGAAATCAGCAGGAATACGGTGAAAAAGGCTTTGGATGATCTTGTTCAGGAGGGGTTCCTCAGACGGATAAAGGGGAAAGGAACTTTCGTTTCAAAGCCGAAATTCGAACAATCCCTTACCGGTTTTTATAGTTTCAGTAAGGTTATGGAAAAAAGAGGCATGAAACCGAAAGATCTGATTATTAGTATAGAAACGACAAGGGCTAAAAGGAGTATTGCGAAACAGCTGCAAATCGGGGAAGAAGAGGAAGTTATTGCATTAAGGCGTTTACGTAAGGCGAATGATGAGCCGATTATCCTTGAAACTTCTTATATTCCGAAAAAACTTATTCCAGGGCTATCACGAGAACAGTTGGAAAACTATTCACTCTATGATTTGATGGAGAAAGAATTCGGTATTATTGTCACAAAGGCAAAAGAGATATTTGAGCCTGTACTTATCCGGGATTATGAGAGTAAGTACCTGGAAGTACAAGAGGGATATCCGGCTCTGTTGCTGGACCGGACTGCCCGCAATAAGGAAGGTCTGCCCGTTGAATTTTGCCGCTCCATTGTACGGGGGGATCGTTGCAGGTTTTACACGGAATTAATGTGATGAATTTTTTTACAATGATATTTGACCCAACAACCCTACAGCAAATACTTGTGCATGGGTTAGTCCGGGGCAGAATAGTAAGATTACGCGGGTTTTGGTGAATAAGGGAGTTGGGATTTTTTATCTCAAGCCCTTTTTTATTTCTATGTATTAGTTCTTTATAACTATTTTATAATGGTTTTATATACCCTTGACGTAATGACCAGAGCTTGTCATCCTAATAAGATAGGGGGATGAAAATTGGAAATATTCTGTGTCGAGGAAATTGTCCGTCTCTATTTTTAGATCAACTTGTACCAACAACCCGTTGACAGTATATGGACTGAGAGGAGGTGAATACAATTTTTATGAAGCGTTGTCTGGTTGTTGAAAACGCTTTCGAATCAGAAGTTTACTAAAAAGGAGGTTTAACTATTGAAATCCTATTTGAAAAATTTCCCTTTTGTCATCACAATTCTTGCTGCGTCAGTATTGTTATTGGCTATGGGCGTTTTTTCCGCTTCCGTTGATGCTGAAACTGATAAGAACACGACAGTTATTGGAAACGTTACTGATATTACTTCGGACGGCAGCTTATACACAATCACTGCGGATGACGCCAAGGTGAGAGTGAACTTTTATAAAAGTGATATGTTCCGAATCAGGATGGCCCCGGATGGAAATTTTAAGGATCCTACAGATGGTAAAATTACCGTGAAAAAGGACTATCCTTCTATCCAGCCAAGTGAATCTGATGCAGGCAAATATTACAAAATATCCACCGATGACGTCGTATTGCGTGTTTATAAGGATCCTTTACGATTTGCATTATATGAAGCCGACAATAAAACAATTATCTGGGAGGAAGCTAAAGGGCTGACCTGGACAGATAAGAAAACTGTTCAGACACTCAAGCGTGGTGAACAGGAACAATATTTTGGAGGCGGTATGCAAAATGGACGTTTTACACATCGTGGAGACACCATTGATATTTCGGTATCCTATGATTGGAATGACGGAGGAAATCCAAACGCAGCACCATTTTATATGAGTACGGCAGGTTATGGTGTGTTACGCAATACATTTGAACCGGGTCAGTATTCGTTTAAAGAACCTGTGAAAACAACGCATAATGAGAAACGATTTGACGCTTTTTATTTTTATGGTCCGGGACTTAAACAAATTTTGGATGGTTACACAGAGTTGACAGGTCGTCCTTTTATGCCGCCTATTTACGGGCTGGAGCTCGGTGATGCGGATTGCTACAACGAAGAAGGCGAAACAACAATGGATGCAGTCAACATAGCGGAAGGCTACATTGAACATGACATGCCTGTTGGCTGGATGCTTGTAAATGACGGCTACGGCTGCGGATACGAAAATCTGAAACAAGTGGGGAACGAACTGAGAAATCATGGCGTTGAGCTTGGCCTGTGGACCGAGAATGGTTTACCTGATCAGAAGTGGGAAGTGGGTGAAGCTGGTGTCCGTGTTCGTAAACTTGATGTGGCATGGGTCGGAAAAGGTTACGAATTTGCTTTAAATGCCTGCGAAACGGCTTATAACGGGATTGAGAACAACAGCAATGCCAGAGGATTTGTCTGGATGGTTGAGGGCTGGGCAGGTGCTCAGCGATGCGGTACCATGTGGACCGGCGACCAATATGGCTCATGGGATAACATACGTTTCACGATACCGACCATTGCCGGTTCAGGGTTATCCGGACAGGCATTTGCCTCCAGCGATATTGACGGCATTTTCGGAGGCAGCGCTGAAACGTATGTCCGCGACTTGCAATGGAAAGCATTTATTCCAATGTCAATCGCTATGTCCGGCTGGGCATCAAAGGACAAGCAGCCATGGGTATATGGGGAACCGTATACATCGATTAACCGAAAATATCTGAAGCTGCATGAGCGGTTATTGCCTTATACGTACACATATGCCGCCGAGGCGCACCGTGATGGAACTCCGCCTGTAAGGTCACTGGTTCTGGAATATCCAAATGATCCTAAGACGTGGGGGGAATCAGTCAAATATGAGTTCCTGTCAGGGGAATCATTCCTGGTGGCACCAGTTTATAAAGATACTGATGTGCGTAATAATATTTATCTTCCAGAAGGTCTTTGGATTGATTATTGGAATGGTGACGTTTATGAAGGCAAGCAGACAGTTAATAATTATCCCGCTTCACTCGGTAAATTGCCGCTGTTTGTAAAAGCCGGCGCGATTATCCCGATGTGGGCACCAAACACGGATGATTACCACGAAGCGATGCAGCGTCCATTAACTTTGGATATCTATCCAAAAGGTGATTCGAGCTTTACTTTGTATATGGATGAAGGTGTGACGACTGAATACAAGCAGGGTGAGTTTGCAGAACAAACGTTTGATGTTTCTGCCCCTGAAAAAACAAATGGAACGATTAAAATAACGGTGGGAGCGTATGAAGGTGAATTTGATAACATGCCGGAAGATAGAGGTTATCAGTTTACTGTACATTCCGATAAAAAACCCGGAAATGTATTCAGAAGTAATAAAAAGCTGAGACAGTTTAATACAAAGGAAGCATATCAGAGGGCTTCTGAAGGCTGGTATTATGATAATGATAAGCAAGGTGGTATCGTCTATGTCAAAACTGAACCTGTACCGACCAGTGAATCATTAACGATCACGATGCATGGCGCAAGCGCTGTTGGTGGAAAAGATGACATACCTGCCGTGTCGGCTGAGCTTCAGGCGCCGGACAAACTCATGCCTGGTGAAGCTTCCGAACTAACGGTGGAATTTACGAATAATACGGATTATACGTTGAATGGAATCAATTATACACTGGATTTACCAGAAGGATGGGAAACCGAGAAGAAAAAAGACTTCAAGAAAGTTCCCAAAGGAGGCCAAGCAGCTGCCGTATTTGACGTAAAAGTCCCAGAAGACACTCAACCTGATGACTATGCGATTAGCGTTAAGGCTGATTATAAATTACGTGGAGAAGAATGGTCTATTTCAGACACAAAAATGGTCGAAACCCTTTTGTCAAATGGCGTGTGGGTAAGTGATCTGGACTGGACCGATGTAACGAACGGATGGGGACAGTTGCAGATTGACAGTAGTAATGGAGGCAAGCCCCTGACGCTTGACGGCGTGACGTATGACAAAGGGCTCGGCGCCCACGCATTGTCCGAGATTACCTATGATTTGAATCGTTTAACAAATAAAAGCTCCAGATTTGTTGCGGATATAGGGGTTGATGATGAAATTCCGGACTATGGAAGTGTCGTTTTCCAGGTGTTTGGAGACGGTCAGAAGCTGTATGACAGCGGAGTGATGACTGGAACTTCGGATACGAAACATGTTGATGTAAGTATTGAAAGTGTGGACACATTGAAGCTTGTTGTAAAAACCGCCGGAGACGGTAAAACAGGTGATCACGCCGATTGGGCAGGTGCTAAGATATTATTTGAATGACAATGGGAATCCAGCTTTGGCACGAAGCGCGGTTTTAATGTCAAGTCATTTAAATGGAGGTAAATAGGATGAAAAGGAAATTTGTTACAATCTTCTGTGTATGCCTTATGTTCATGTCGTTACTGACGGTTCTGCCCTCGTCCTTTTCGGCAGCGGATACGCCTGAAGTGAATCCAAAGCCACAGGTTATCCCAGGTTTGCGTGAATGGCAAGGCGGGGTTGGTTCATTCAGCATTGTTCAGACGTCAAAAATTGTTGTAGACCCGCAGTATACTAAGAAATTAAATAAGACAGCAGAAGTTTTACAAAAAGATTTGCTGGATATTACGGGAAGAAAATTATCTGTTGAGGCTGGTCAACCTCAACAGGGTGATTTTTATCTGACATTGGAATCTTCGGATACAGGTATAGGTGATGAAGGTTATTTGTTCGAAGTGGAAGATTACGTAACGATCCGCGCGAATACGGATACAGGCGTTTTTTTCGGAACGAGAACAGCATTGCAGATTCTTGTGCAGGACTCTGAAAAAAGCCATATTCCGAAAGGGACGGCAAGAGATTGGCCGAAATACCAGGAGCGCGGTTTTATGCTTGATGTTGCCCGCAAGTTTTTCCCGATGCGTTTTTTAAAACAATATGTCAAGGTCATGTCCTGGTACAAGATGAACGACTTCCAAATTCATTTGAGTGATAATGAAATTTTTAAAGATAACAGCCGGGAACATTGGGATGAATATTCGGCATTTCGCCTTCAAAACGATACGTACCCGAAACTGACAGCAACAGATGGAAGTTACACAAAGCAGGAGTTTCAGGAGTTAATGGATCTGGCACAAAAACACGGCATGACAATTACACCGGAGATCGATACACCAAGCCATGCACTGGCGCTTACCAAAATCAGGCCGGATCTTGTCCATCCGGATTTACCGGTCGATCATCTTGATATTACACGAGAAGAAACGGTCGATTTTGTAAAATCGGTGTGGGGTGAATACCTGGATTTTTTTGAGGGCGAATATGTCCATATTGGTGCAGATGAATTTTATACAGGAAATCCGGAAACGATGGAGATTTACAGAGAATATATGAATACGTTAAATAAGTTTATGAAAAACAATGGTAAAAAAACAAGGGCGTGGGGAAGTTTATCACAATTCCCCGGTGAAACTCCGGTTGACAAGGATATCGTGCTAAACATTTGGAACAACGGGTGGCATAATCCTGTGGATGCTGTTAACGCAGGGTTTGATGTGATCAATACAAATGATGCACTTCTATATATGGTTCCGTATGCAGGCTATTACAACGATTATTTAAATACGAAATTGCTATACGAAGAATGGGAACCGAATATTTTCAGCCTATCCAATCCGGATTTAAATCTGTCGGAGGACAATCCTCATCTACTTGGAGGTATGTTCGCCGTTTGGAATGACAAGATTGGGTATGGTTATACAAGGTTCGACGTACATGAACGTGTAAGAGATGCACTGCCAACGCTCGCGCAAAAAATGTGGAGCGGAGAAACGGAGCAATCCTTTGAGGAATTCGAAAAATTATCGAAAGAAATCGGTGCAGCACCGGGAACAAACTTACTTCGAAAAATACCGTCAAAAGGTGATTCAATTATTCACTACACCTTTGACAGAGGAAAAAGCGATCGTGTGAAAGACAGTTCCGGAAACGGGTATGTCGGGGAAGCGAATGGAATCGAAAGGTCAAAAGATGGCCGATATGGAAGAGCAGCTGTATTTGATGGTTCCAGCGATCGTATAAGCACAGAGTTATTAAGCAAAGGGTTCCCATGGTCGACCTCGATGTGGGTAAAACTTGATGATAAACAATCTGAAGAGGTTATTCTCGAATCCGCGGACGGGGCTCTAAAGCTCAGCCAGAAAGAAACACACAGAATTGGGTTCTCCCGTGAAGGTTATGATTTTTCATTTGATTATTCGTTACCTGTCGGACAATGGGTGCATCTCGCATTAACCGGGACGCCGGAAGGAACATCGCTCTATGTCAATGGGGAGTTAAGGGATACAACAAACAGAACGCTTGTATTGCCTTTAAGTACGATTGGCAGCAAAACAAAATCGTTCAAAGGAAGGCTTGATGATTTCCGGGTTTACAACCGCTCGTTGAATCGTAATGAAATTAAAAAACTCGCCGATGCCTCGTATAAGGACGTTAATGTCGCTGCGTTTAAAGACGTTGTCGCCTCTTCTTCTGAAACAAGTCAGCTGACTCCTGAAAATGCTGTTGATGAAAATGCTCATTCGCGATGGGCTTCTGCATATAACGACAATGAGTGGATTTATGTTGATCTTGGGCGAAGCGAAATGATTGACAGCGTTCAACTAAATTGGGAGGCAGCATACGGCAGTGGTTACAAGCTACAGGTGTCTGATGATGCTGAAAACTGGACAACCGTTTATTCAACGACAACTGGAGACGGTGAAATTGACAACATTCATTTTGATCCGGTCAAAGCACGGTATGTAAGGATGCTTGGTACCCACAGGGCGTCAGGTTATGGTTATTCGTTAAAAGAATTTCAAGTGTTTAAAGCTGATTCGTCATCGGGGATACTTTTGTCCCTTGATACTTCCCAAGAAATGTTTGAGCCAGGCAGCAAAGCTGAAATAAACGCAACTTTAAAAAACGTTGAGGGAAAAAGGGCCCGTGATGTTCAAGTTGAATTATATACGCGAAGGGGGTGGGAAGTGAATTCTGTTTCCAAGAAATCGTTTCCCCACCTGGATCCGGGAGAAAAGGTTCAGGTGACTTGGGAAGTTGTTGTTCCTGAAGATGCTGAAAGGGGTACTGTTGATTTCTTTTCAGAGGCGTTATTCCGTACCCCCGGAAAAGGAAAAGGCTCTCGTGTCCGTTCGCCATTGTCGCTTCAAGTTGCGCCTCCACCACCAACACAAGATACATTCATCAGTGAACTGCCGTTTTTGGATGAACCTCAAAACGGTTGGGGTCCGGTTGAATTAGATACCAGCAACGGCAGAAATTCAGAAGGTGATGGTAGTACAATAACCCTTAATGGCAAGACATATGAAAAAGGATTGGGTGTGCACGCACAATCTGAAGTAACTTATTATCTAGGTGGACATAGTTCCAGATTTACCGCTGATATTGGCGTTGATGATGAAATGCGGAATGGCAGTCCTTCAAGTGTTATTTTCCAAGTCTGGGGTGATGGTAAAAAACTCTTTGATAGCGGATTGATGACGGAAACATCTGAAACGAAAACTGTTGACGTTAATATTGAAGGCGTAAATGTTCTTAAGCTGGTCGTAACCGACAGCGGAAACGGCAACGGAAGTGATCATGCCGATTGGGCGGACGCCAAAATTATGGTTGGGCAAAACGATAACAGTGACTGAGAAGCAAAGAGGAAACATGGGGACAGTTCCCATGTTTCCTTCTGCTTTATATCAATATCTACTGGGCAGGACGACCTTTTTAAGCCTTTTCCGGGATGCATTTTGACTTGGCAGGGACAAATTAGTCCCAATCAATTTAAATAAAAAGCGCTATCCATTTTGAGATAACATCAATGGTCTTGCCCGATTCCCAATTACCCCTGGCTCATGTTCAATACAGTTACTTTTTCACGGGTCATCGATTCAATGCTCTTACGAATGCCTTGCACTCCGACCCCTGAACTTTTGACGCCGAGGAATGGAAAATGATCAGGGCCGCGCTCGGTTTTACCGTTAATTTGAACGGAACCGACTTCCAATTCATTGCCGATCCGGATCGCCTGTTCCATATTTTTTGTAAAAATGCTCGCTTGAAGCCCGTATTGCGATTCGTTTGCAATGTCGATTGCTTCATCGACACTTTCCACGCGAATTACCGGAATGACCGGTCCGAATGGTTCTTCCCATGCAATCGCCATATTTTTTGTCACGCAATCAAGCAACGTTGGATAGATTAGGTTTCCTTCGCGGTGGTTTCCACTGACAACCCTGGCTCCTTTTTCAATTGCATCTTCTATTAATCCCGTGACAAAGTCGGTCGCTTTACGGTTGATCAGCGGAGTGACATCGGCATTGTCTTCGGGAGCGCCAACTTTCAAACTTTCCATCTTTTCCTTTATATTCTCGACTAGCTTATCCGCCTTGTTATCGATGACAAGGACACGTTTAATCGCCGTGCAGCGTTGCCCGGAATAGGAGAAACCGCCGCTGACGATATCGGATGCCGCTTTGTCAAGATCAGCATCTTCAAGAACAATTGCCGGATCTTTGCCGCCGAGTTCAAGAATTACTGGAACCATTGAAGCTTTTTCAGAAATTGATTTGCCGGTGTCAGAACCACCTGTGAAATTAATGAGGTCAACAAGCGGGTGTGTAATTAAGTAGTCGCCGATTTCTGATCCTTTGCCTGTCACAAGGTTGACAAGCCCTGAAGGAAGTCCTGCCTTGTCAAGTGCTTCAATCATGCGTGTTCCACTGATTGCCCCTTGTGTTGCAGGCTTGAAAACAACGGCATTTCCGGCGATCAGCGCAGGTGCTATTTTCGCTGCTGCCAAATTGACTGGATAATTAAAGGGTGAAATCGCGAGTACAACGCCGACAGGATTCCGATTCACGAGTGCAAACTTATTGGCACTCCCGGAGTTGAAGCTGCCGCCGTTAATTAATTCACCGTGCAGTCTTTTGCCTTCTTCGGCTGTATATTTGATAAAATCAGCTGTTCGAATGACTTCTTTTTCCGCTGAAGCAAGCCCTTTTCCCACTTCCTTCATGATTGTCTCCGCAATCTCATCTTTCATCAGAAGCAACTGATCCGCCCAGGAATAAAGCAAACGGGCACGTTCATCGAAGGATTTCCGGCCCCATTCCTTTTGGGCATCCTTCGCACCTGTCAGAGCAGTATTCACTTCACTTTCTGTCATCGCCTGCACTTTTCCTGGAATTCCAGCGCCGGATGGAGATTGCATCTCAATCGTCCTTTCCGAAGTGCTGCTTTTCCACTCCCCGTTCAGCAAAAATGGGTATGCCTTGATAGATTCTACTTTATTCATCACACCATTCCTTTCCTATTATTTTTTGGTCTAAGAGGCATGTTTTTTATCATACTTTAGAAAGCGCTACCAAATCAACAGAAAAATTTAAAAGAAATGAATTTTATAAATAATTTGATTAAATATTCCTAGTGATCACCCAGGAATTGGTTTCTTAAAATGAAATCCTTTACAATTTTCAAACGATACACTATACTTAATTCAACTGGTTATAACCACATAATAACCAAAAATACCAGTTACCACATTGCAAGGAGGTGGGATGTAACGAATTGGATAAGAAAAACAGGGTTCCACTGTATTTACAGCTAATGGAAGATTTAATAAAGAAAATTGATGCAGGAGAATATCAGGTAGAGGAAAAGCTGCCTTCCGAGCGTGAGTTGTGTGAGGTCTATGATCTCAGTCGCATAACAGTAAGGCAAACGCTGCAGGAACTGGAGCGCGAGGGTTATATTTATAAGCTTCATGGCAAGGGGACGTTCGTTTCGCCGAAAAGTTATAATCAGAACTTGGTCAAGCTGTACAGTTTTACGGAAGAGATGAAAGCAATTGGTAAGAAACCTGCAACTCAAGTTCTTTCATTCCGTGAAATTGCGTTGGATGAAAGGCTGGCAAGTAAGATGGGTATGGCCACGTTGGATGAGGCTTTTCAAGTGGTGAGGCTCCGGCTTGCTGACGACGAGCCCCTAATGTACGAAACGTCCTATCTTCCTAAGAAGACGTTTCCGCATTTGACCGAAAAGGATCTGGTGGAACGTCCGATGTATGATGTGTTTACCGAGGATTATCAGGTAGGCGTGTCAAAAGCAATTGAGCGTTTTTCCGCAACCAGTATACGCAAGGAAGAAGCGGAGCAGTTTGGCATGACTGCAGATCAGCCTGCCATGCTGATTAAGCGTTTTGCTTATCATAATGAAAAATTGATTGAATATACTATTAGCGTAGCCCGTGGTGACAAGTTCGATTACACCGTGGAGCTAACTTGAAACTCTATTAAGTAGAAGTGGTGGTATGATTCGCTTTCCGGTATATAATGACACTTAATAGAGTTATTTTTACAGGAAAACTGGTAATGACAACATAACCACAAAATATAATAGCTAGATGGAGGAATTAACATGTTAGGGTTTACTGAAGAAGAATTGCGTTCTAAACAGGCAATTCATACTGCAACAGAAATTTTCCAGCAGCCTGAGGTTTGGAAGGAACTTACAGAATCACTTGCTGAACAAATGGAAGCATTGAATAACTTTTTAGATTCAATTTACTCAAAACATAATCATGTAAGGGTGATTTTAACGGGAGCGGGAACATCTGCATTTATCGGTGATACGCTTGTGCCGGTGTTGCGCAGGGAGAATAACGGAAATATTCAATTCGATGCAGTTCCGACAACAGATATTGTTTCAAATCCTGAAGAATATCTGCAGAGAGATGTCCCTACAATTATGGTGTCGTTTGCCCGATCCGGAAACAGCCCGGAAAGCGTAGCCACCGTGGCACTTGGTGAACAGATTATTCATGATTTCTATCAAGTGGTCATCACGTGCAATAAGGATGGGCAGCTGGCCGAGAATGCGAAGCAGGATGAAAATGCAGTAACAATCCTGACGCCGGATAAGGCGCATGATAAAGGGTTTGCGATGACGAGCAGCTTCACCTGTATGCTAATCACTGCTTACACGCTGTTTACCCCGAAAAATTTTGATAATCACGTAATCTCTGATGCAGAAAAACTGGTAGAATTCCTGCCAGACAATATTAATG
Organism: Virgibacillus siamensis; assembly: GCF_900162695.1. Taxonomy (NCBI): domain Bacteria; kingdom Bacillati; phylum Bacillota; class Bacilli; order Caryophanales; family Bacillaceae; genus Virgibacillus; species Virgibacillus siamensis. Next base: position 2,508,210 of record NZ_FUIH01000007.1, on the reverse strand, counting down.
AGATTCTTAACTTTGACTTTGAACGTATCGTTTATTTGGGCTCGGGAATGCTGGGGCAATTATCTCATGAAGCGGCATTGAAGATGCTCGAATTAAGCGCGGGGAAAGTGGTTGCTGTGCATGAATCATCTCTTGGTTTCCGCCATGGTCCGAAGTCTATTTTAAACAATCAATCGGTGGTTGTCGTGTTTATGTCACAGAATCCGTATACACGAAAATACGATATGGATATTTTGCGGGAAATTGCCGGTGATGATTCGGACGTGAAGGTGATTGCACTTACGGAGAAAGCAGATTCCGAAGTTGAAGCCCTGGCCGATTGGATGATTCCGGTTGCGGCCGGAAAAGAAATGTTATCCGGGGATTTCCACCTTGCTTTACTATATGTGATATTTGCACAGACGCTTGCTCTAAATAAATCACTGCAGCTTGGCATAACACCGGACAATCCAAGCCCGGATGGCCGTGTGAATCGCGTTGTGCAGGGTGTAACATTATACGATTATGCTGAATAAGTATTCAGCATTATTTTTAAAAAATAGCGGAGGGGATGACAAATATGTCTGGACCAAATTTATTACTGACACGAATTGATAACCGGCTGATTCATGGACAAGTAGGGGTTACCTGGGTGAATCACCTCGGTGCAAATCTGGTAGTTGTTGCAAATGACAAGGTAGCAGAGGATGAGGTACAGCAAAATCTAATGGATATGGTATTGCCTGATGTGATTCAAACACGCTTTTTCACATTGCAAAAGACAATTGACATCATTCACAAGGCGGCACCCCGTCAAAAAATCTTTTTAGTCGTACGAGATGTGCATGACGCATTGACACTGAAAGAAGGTGGTGTTCCAATCGACCATCTCAATATAGGTAACATGCATTATGAAGAGGGGAAAAAACAGATTTCATCTACTGTGTCCGTAGATGACCAAGACATTAAGGCATTTAAGCGTCTTGGGGAGCTGGGCGTTGAGTTGGACTTGCGCCGGGTCCCTGATGAGCGGGGACAGAATATATTGGATTTACTTTGAAATAGATAACTAGCAACGAATCCAAAGGGAGGGTTACGTTCATGTTAATGGAGGCTTTGTTAATAGCTTTGTGGGCCGGAATTATCGGTATTGATCTTTATGTCGGGTTAACGCACATTCACCGGCCGGTCGTTACAGGGCTGGTAGTCGGTCTTATCCTGGGGGATGTTACCACCGGATTAATTGTAGGGGGAACATTGGAACTTATCTGGATGGGGATGGTCCCGCTCGCCGGTGCACAGCCGCCTAACGTTGTAATCGGTGGTGTGATTGGTACAGCGTTCGGTATTATAGCCGGTGAGGACCCACAGGCAGCCGTTGGTATCGCAATTCCATTTGCTGTGGCAGTACAGGGGCTGATTACGTTGTTCTTTACTGCATTTGCTCCGATGATGCATAAAGCCGATCAGTTTGCACTGGATGCCAATTATCGGGGGATTGACAGGATAAACTATTTAGGGGTCATGATTTTATTTGTATTTAACGCGCTCATTGCATTCCTGCCGATATATTTTGGAGCTGAAGAAGCTGCTGCTTTTGTGGAAACGGTTCCGCAATGGATTATTGACGGGTTGTCGATTGCTGGAGGAATCATGCCGGCTATTGGTTTTGCGATGCTCTTGAAAATTATGATGAAGGTCGAATATGTTATGTTTTTTATTGTCGGATTTGTTTTGGCAGCCTATTTGGAAATGCCGATTCTGGCAGTTGCGCTTATCGGTTTAGCGATCGCGTTATATGACTTTTATCAGAATAAAAACAAGCAGGGTCCGGATAATCAAGCACCTCGAGAGGAGGAACTGACGGATGGCATCTAATCTGTATGAAGATCAGACACCAGCGGAGAATCTGCAGCCGAAACAGTTGCGTCATTTAGTATGGCGATCATTGCTGCTGCAGGCATCGTTTAACTACGAGAGAATGCAAGCTTGTGGGTGGCTTTATTCAATTTTGCCGGGGTTTCGTCACATTCATAAAGATAAAAAAGATTTAAGTAAGTCTATGAAAGATCATATGGAATTTTTCAATACACATCCATTCCTGGTCACATTCATCATGGGTGTTATTCTCGCGATGGAAGGTAAGAAAGAGGACAGGGAAGCAATTCGTGGTATTAAGATTGCAACGATGGGACCGCTTGGTGGAATTGGCGATGCATTGTTTTACCTTACATTGCTTCCGATTACTGCCGGTATTGGTGCATCGCTTGCAGTTGATGGAAATTTCCTTGGTCCAATTGTATTCCTGATTATGTTTAACATTATTCACTTTGGTGTTCGCTTTGGACTGATGCGATATGGATATAACACAGGTGTCAAGGCAATCGCGAAATTGAAAGAAGGAACGAAACACGTGTCCCGTGCCGCATCGATTGTCGGGTTAACCGTTGTAGGTGGGCTTATCGCAACGTATGTAGCATTTGAAATTGACTATGTGTGGGATCAAGGTGAATCGAAATTAAACATTCAGAAGGACGTACTGGACCAAATTATGCCGGCAATGCTTCCGTTGGCATATACACTGTTAATGTATTGGTTACTAAAAAAGGGACGATCTCCATTAGCGTTGATTGGTGTAACGGTCGTTGTTGGATTAATAGGTTCGTATTTTAACGTATTATAATTTTGAAGGGGGAGGTTTTCCGGATACCGGAATGCCTTTCCTTCAAGGTTCGGTTCGATAAGAAAGGGTGGGAAAGATGATAGGAATGGTGTTGACCGGTCATGGATCATTTCCTGAAGGGATGCTGGAATCTGTTGAATTAATAACCGGGAAAGTGAGGCAGATTGAAGTTGTTCCGTTTGAAGAGGATAAAGACAAGCTTGAGAAACAAATAAATCAAGCAATCGAAAATGTCGATACGGGTTCCGGGGTTGTTTGCTTTGCAGATTTAGCAGGAGGAACGCCATTTAATGTATGTTCAAGCATTGCAGCTGCCAAAAGGAACGTAAGGGTAATAGGCGGTACGAACTCACCAATGCTGTTAAGCGGTATGTTTCAGCGTGAATCAGCTGTTGATGCATTTGTCGAGACGGTATTAAAAGAGGGTAAAGACAATATCAAGCAGTTTGAAATGAAACAAAAACAAGCGGCATCAGAAGAGGACGGAATCTAAATCAAAAGAAGGTATAACATGACACATTTCATAAAAGCAGATCGTTTTTTACTGGAAAATGAAGAAAAAACAAACGGATATTTACAGGTGAATGATAATCGGTTCGGTGTGTTTGTTGATGCAGTGCCGGAAGATGCGACTGTTGTTGACTGGAGTGGTTATACAATTGCACCCGGCCTTTTTGATACGCATATTCACGGCATCAACGGCCATGACATAATGGATGGCACTGTTGATGCGGTTCAGGGGATTTCCAAGGCTATTTTGCCACTTGGAGTTACACGATTTTTACCGACTACCTTAACGTCGTCAAAAGAAGATTTGAATGCGGCAATCTCGGCAGTGAGAAATGCCGTTCAGCGAGGATTGGCCGGGGCGCAGTCGGAAGGAATTTTTCTGGAAGGTCCTTATTTTACGGAAAAACATAAAGGTGCACAGAATCCGGGTTATTTTCGGGATCCGAACTATGAGGAATTCCGGGAATGGCAGCAGCTTGCGGAAGGTTCCATTGTAAAAATTGCACTTGCACCGGAACGTGATGGCGCATTGGAATTCATCTGTGCCGTTGGTGATGATGGAGTATTGCCGAGTCTGGCACATACAGATGCGGATTTTGATACGTGTCGGCGTGCAGTCGATGCCGGAGCGCGGAATTTCGTCCATTTGTTTAATGGCATGTCAGGTCTGCACCATCGCGAACCAGGTGTTGCAGGGGCGGCACTGATAGATGGGCGTGCATTTGCTGAGCTGATTTGTGATGGCCATCATGTACATCCGGAAGTAGCAGCACTTGCAGCACGAACAAAAGAGGACAAGCTGTCATTGATAACGGACTGTATGCGTGCCGGATTAATGCCTGATGGTGACTATCAGCTTGGTGAATTTCCGGTTGTGATGAAGGATGGTATTGCCCGAACGGAAACTGGTTCCTTGGCAGGCAGCACATTGAAATTGGTTGATGGTGTCAAAAACCTGTATGTATGGAGCGGCAAGCCGTTATATGAAGTCTGGCACCGTGCTTCCTTATCACCGGCAGCAAGTCTAGGCCGGGAAGATGTGCTTGGCAGTATTGCGGACGGCAAACTTGCTGATTACGTTGTGATGGATGAGGATATCTCAATACAGGCGGTTGCCGTCGCAGGGGAGATAAAATACCGTAATAATTGAAAGTGGCGGGTGATCATATGATTTTAAGCGTAACCTTAAACCCCTCCGTTGATATCAGTTATACACTTGATACATTTTCTCTTGATGCAGTTAATCGTGTCGCTGACGTTTCGAAAACTGCCGGCGGAAAGGGTTTAAACGTTGCACGGGTATTGCAGCAGCTTGATGAAGAAGTAGCGGCCTCGGGATTTCTGGGTGGAAGCTTAGGTGCGTTTATCCGAACGGAAATTTCCGGGCTTGGTATAGAAGATTTTTTCGTCAACATAAATGGCGATACACGAAATTGTATCGCAGTGCTTCATGAAGGACAACAGACCGAAATTTTGGAGGCTGGTCCGGTAATTAGCGAAGATGAAGCGTTGAAATTTATAAATCAATTTTCGGAGTACGTAAAAAAGGTGGATATCGTAACCATTTCCGGAAGTTTGCCTAAAGGTCTGGAGAAAGATTATTATTTGCGGCTTGTGGAAATTGCCAACCGGCATAATACACCTGTATTGCTTGATACAAAGGGTGAGCTGCTTAAGCATACCATTGCGGGTGAGAACAAGCCCTTCTTAATGAAACCAAATCAGGATGAACTTGCTGATTTGCTTGGTGAAAAAATAGACGATGAAGCGCAAATCATTGATGCGCTGTCATCGCAGCGATTTGCAAGCGTTCCCTGGGTTGTTGTGACAACAGGGGCATCAGGCGCGATTGTGAAACGCAATCAGGAAACCTATCGGGTGACAACCCCAACAGTTAACGCCATAAACCCGGTTGGCTCAGGTGACGCGGTAATAGCCGGTTTTGCCTCGGGATTTTCACGCGGGCTGGTCGATGTGGAATTTATTAAATATGGACTGGCCATGGGTGTTCTGAATGCGATGGAAGCCAAAACCGGTTCCATCAATCCGGAAAAAATAAGCTGGTGCATGGATCGGATTCGTGTGGAAAAAATTTGATGTTGTTGGCTGCAGGGCATAAGAGAGTAGGTACAATTGGGCGAGGATTTCGCACGATTCAGTGGGAGATCGCACGACTTGATGAGAAGTTCGCACGATTCGGCGGGAGATCGCACGACTTGATGAGAAGTTCGCACGTTCAGGTTTTCGAAGATTGGAGGATATTTATATGAAACTAACACCAGGAAAAAAACGCGGTTTGGAATTAATTTCGGATGACGAGCATGTTGTTTTAGCAACGGCGATGGATCAGCGGGGATCGTTGGGAAAAATGATCACCGCATATAATGACAGTATTTCCTATGAAGCGGGTTTAAGTCAGTTTAAAGAAGGCGTGAGTGAAGTGCTTGGGAATCAGTCTTCTTCCCTTTTGCTTGACCCCGAGTACGGCTGGAGCGCTGCCGGTAAATTAAAGGATGATATCGGTTTAATCATGGCTTATGAAAAAACCGGATATGATGCTTCTGAAAAAGGACGTCTTCCGAATTTGGTAGACGATTACGCTGTCCGGGATTTAGTTGAAAGAGGCGTCAGTGCGCTGAAGCTGTTGATCTATTACGATCACAATGAAGAAGAAAAATATAATACGATTAAAAAAGCATTCATAAAACGGGTTGGCGATGAATGCAGGCAAAATGACCTATTGTTCATATTGGAGCCTGTTTCCTACAGTTCGGAAGGTTTTGGATCAAAAAGTGCTGCATTCGCCAGGCGGAAACCGGAAATTGTGGAATACTTCATGGAGGAGTTTTCCAAAGAGAAATATGGTATCGACTTATTGAAAGTGGAAGTGCCGGTATCCATTTATAATATCGAAGGTTACGGGCAATATGATAATTATGAGCCTGTGTTCAGCAAGGAAGAAGCGGTAACGTATTATCGTACATGTTCCGAAAAAAGCCATCTGCCGTTCATTTATTTAAGTGGCGGCGTAACAAATGAACAGTTTATTGAAACACTGCATTTTGCCAAAGAAGCAGGTGCCAAATTCAGCGGTTGCCTTTGCGGACGCGCCATCTGGAAAGACGGCGTTCACCCATTCGCAAAAGAAGGCAAGGAAGCGTATTATCAATGGCTCGAAACAACCGGGGTGGAGAATCTGGAAAATGTAAAAAAAGCGATTAAAGATACGGCAACACCGTGGACGGAATTTGTTGAATAAAATAATGGGATGAAAACCAAGTTCAGATTTGAGCTTGGTTTTCTGCTTATTTGCTGAATGGAAATTTTTTATTTTTTACATTGCCGAATAGACCATAACATGATTTAATAGAATAGTAGTAATATTTTACTAAGAAGGAAGTATCAGTATGGTAACTCGACAGGAAAAAAATCAAACGAAACGCGGAAAGAAAAAATGGCTTTGGATCCCCTTAATTGTGCTGTTCGTGCTGGTGATTGGCGGATGCGCATATGCTTATTCCATTTATCAAAATGTTAAAAGCACAGTGGATAATGAACTCCATAAGCCGGTTGAAGGAATAGATGTGGGTGTTTCCAAGAAGAAAGTGGAGGACAAGGAACCGATAAATATACTGTTATTGGGTGTGGATGAACGGAAAAATGACAAAGGCCGTTCTGACACGATGATTGTCATGACGCTGGATCCCGATCAAAATCAAATGCAGCTTTTAAGTATTCCGCGCGATACACGTACGGAGATCATCGGGAAAGGATTTGAGGATAAAATCAACCATGCGTATGCATTTGGAAACAGTGAAATGTCTGTCGATACGGTTGAGAACTTTTTGGATATCGATCTGGACTATTATGTCCGCATGAATATGGAAGGTCTGGCGCAACTGGTCGATGCTGTTGGCGGTATTACCGTTAATAATGACCAGGAATTCTCCCAGGGCGGTTATACTTTCGGGACTGGTCAGATTCAGTTGGATGGTAAGGCAGCACTGGCATATTCCAGAATGCGCAAACAGGATCCAAAAGGCGACTTGGGACGGAATCAGCGGCAGCGCCAGATTATTGAAGGCATTATTGATAAAGGCGCAGGGGTGAATATCGTCAATCAGATTGATGATATAATGAGTGTCCTTGGCGATAACATGGCAACCAATATGAATTTTGAAGATATGCGCAGTTTGGCCATGAATTACCGCAGTGCCCGAAAAAATATAAGTACGTATCAAATGGCCGGCAATGGTACGAAGATTGACGGGATATATTATATGATCATGCCCGAAGAAGAAATTGCCAAAGCCCATGAAATGGTTGTGGGGTTTGGTGAGTGATTGGGAAGTAATGGGACGGTCTTGTGCTTCCAAAGCGTGGGGATGGTTCCTGTGCTTTATTGGAAGCAAGAGAACCGTCCCTATGCTTCCAAAGTCACTTTTCCTCTCATAACCATTTTCCTATTTTGATTCTGTGCTTGTATTTTGATACGCAGCACACCATCGCGATAATACGATACAAATCCCGTAATAGTTAATTGATCATTTACATAGACAGGGGATAAAAATGTGGATGCAACTGATTGAATCATCCACGTTTTCCCGAGTAGAGGGGAGACCAACTGTGTGCTGATAGCCATTGTCAGCATTCCATGAGCCACTTTGTTTGGAAATCCCGCCTGTGATGCTGCACGTTTTGAAAGGTGAATGGGATTATCATCACCGGAAACGACTGCATAATGTTCTACCATTTCAGCTGTTAAGGTAGTTTCAATTGTTTTTGGAAAAATTTCCTCCACCAATGGCTGCATTCGAAACATTTCTCCTTTCTTTTGGAGGCTAGGACAAAAGTGGATTATCCAAAGTAAAACCCGAACAATAAATTAGAAAGTGGAGCGTATAGCCGCTCCGGAAATATACTTCGCTTTCCGCGGGCGGCTGATGAGCCTCCTCGTGCTTGGTGCTCGTCGTGTTGCAAGTGATTTCAGAGAAGCAGCACTCCTCGCAACTCGAAGCATACTCGGTGGAAGTACCGCTCGTCGCACTGCGGGGTCTCACCTAGGCCTATCTTCCCGCAGGACAAGGAAAGCTTCGGTAGCGTTACATCGCACGAAGAAAAAGTGCTTTCCTTTTTCAAGGAGTCTGCGTATATTTCCTTCGCTAATTTCCTTGTTGTTCGTCTTTTGAATTACACGTTTTTGATATGTCCCGGCCTCACCAGTGTTGTAATACTTGTTGCTGCTGTTGTATGATTATATGTAATGTATAGTTTGTGTTGTAGAAATTGTTTGTTCCCGGATGTACGCACTTTTGTTAGCTTAATAAAGCAGGTGTAGGTCATATTTGCTGTTAAAGGTTCCTGATAGTCGAAGGTTTGGCTGCTTTGGATTATGGATGATTGGTTGCTGAGCCACGGAATGTTGATATCCTGCCAAAACAAGGTTGGATATGCTGGAGGTATCACTAAATCAGTGTAACCAGCAGCTTTTGCAGCTTTAGTGCTGTGGTATATAGCATTTGTTTCCCCGATTGCATTACAATAGGTACGTATCATTTCCCTTGTAATCATAATATCAACTTTTTCTGTTACAAGCCCTTCCGTAATCATGGCTTTATTCACATCCTTCAAAGAGGGTTGCTAACCCAAGCCCACCGCCAATTCCAAGTGTCGCGATGGCCCGCTTTTCCTTGATTCGCTGTAGTTCAGTAAATAGACGTGTCACCAGTATGGCACCTGATGCTCCATACGGATGGCCGAAAGCGAGTGCACCTCCGCCAATGTTTAGCCGGTCGGGAGGAATTTCAAGTTCGTTTATAGAAGCCAGTACCTGAGAAGCGAATGCCTCATTGAATTCCACCAAGTCAATATCAGTCATGGTTAATTGTGTTCTTTTTAATAGTTTTCTTACTGCGGGAATGGGACCAATACCAAGCAGATTCGGATCGACACCTGCACTGGCAGCATCGACAAACTTCAATATCGGTTTTAAGCCAAGTTCCCAGCACTTTTTTTCGGACATAATTAGGACTGCTGCAGCGGCATCATTTACAGGACATGCATTACCGGCAGTTACGGTTCCATTATTTTTAAAAATTGGTGGTAATTTCGTGAGCGTCTTCATCGTTAAGCCTGGACGGGGGCATTCGTCCTGGTCCTTTCCTTGAACAACGACAATTTCATTTGAAAATCGATCCGCATCTCTTGCTGTGATTGCTTTTTGATGACTATTATATGCAAATTGATCTTGCTCTTCCCGTGAAATATGGTATGCCTCCGCAACATTTTCGGCTGCCAGCCCCATTTCAGGATCACCAATTGATTCAGGGGAAAAGCGTGCCCGGGTAAAAAGTGTCGGAGCTTTATAAAGGGAAGAGGGTTTTTCCAGCTTCCATGGAGCAAGGCTGCTGCTTTCTATTCCGCCTGCAATATAAATCTCACCGGCCCCCGCTTGAATTTGCCTGCATGCTATGTTAATTGTCTCCAGTCCTGATCCGCATTGACGATCAACACTGACCGCGGGGACTTCAACCGGAAATCCCGCTGTCAATGTTGTAAGCCTGGCTATATTTCCCCCAGGTCCAACAGCATTACCGAGAATCACTTCATCAATTTTCTCAGGCTCAACCTTACTTTCGGCTACAAGTGTTTGAAGGACAGAAGCCCCCAGCTTCTCTGGTGCCACGCTTTTAAACATGCCGCCAACTTTGCCGATAGCTGTCCGTTTTGCTTGTACAATAACAGGTGTATTCATCAGTTTAACCTCACAATAGATTTTTGGACTTCTTTTCGATCAATTTTCCCGCTGGATGTGTACGGAAATGTGGTAACATGATGAAATTCTTTCGGAATTTTGTATGTAGCAAGATGGGATTTACAGTGTAATGTCAGATCAAATGCTTGGTTATGTTCCTTCCATTGAATAAGCGCAATGATCTTTTGACCCCAATAGTCATCTTTACACCCAACAACAACTGCTTCCTGAATAGCATCCGCTTCTTTTATCACTTTTTCCACTTCTTCCGGGTATACATTTAACCCGCCACTAATCAGCATGTTTTTCTCCCTGCCAATAATGGACAGGGTACCTTTATCATTCAAAAACCCTAAATCACCCACAGATGCTCCATATCTTGTTAACACCTCGTTCGTTTCGGCGGGGTTGTTCACATAGCCGGAGAATAGAAAATCACTATCAATAAAGATTTTGCCGATTTCACCATTTGGAACGCATTGTCCTTTCTTGTCGCGTATCGTTATATGAACGCCAGGAAAGGGTTTTCCGACACCGGCTGAAAAACTTTCCGATTCCTTTTCAGGTGTGTAGGAAACAAAACTTAATTCGGAAGCACCGTAATATTCAAAAATAGTACTGTTCGGGTATACATGCTGCAACTGGCCTTTCACTTCCGGATTCAGTTTGGCACCTGATGAGAGAAAAGTAAGCTTCTTCATATTTTGAACATTATTTTTGGCAGCAAGTGCATACAGCATGGTTGGGACGGCATACATAACTGCTCCTTCTGCTTTATGTAAAATATTTCGTGTTGCTTCTGGTTTAAATTTAGATGTAAGGTGAAACGTCGCACCGATATGCAATGCATGTACCGCGCCAAATAATGATAATGAATGACATAATGGTCCGGGTGCCAGGATCATGGCGTTATGATCGTAATGAAATGCTTTTTCTGCCGCCGTAAAACTGGCTAACCAGGATTTGTGGCTCCTAATATAGCCTTTAGGTGTACCAGTCGATCCGGATGTGAAACCGAGATAAAAAGGTTTATCTTCATAGGGTCTCCATACATCTTCGTTTCGGTTTGTTGGTGTTTCTTTCAGTTTGTCTATATCATAGGCCGCCTCAAAGGAATAAGCGGCTGTTTCGGAAAATTGCTTGCTCGTAAAGACGAAATCGGGTTTTGCCTTATTCATAATACTTTCCGCCTCCCGTTTGCTCCATTTGGGATCAAACGGAATAGCTGTCCAACCAAGGGTTACGACAGCAAAAAACAACTCCAGAAAGGCTGGTTCATTTCCAATCAAAATAGCTACCTTTTGTGTTTCCTTTTGATGCGGGAGAGTGTATAATTGCTGCCTTAACTGACAAATTGTACGGTAGAAACGTTGATAGCTAATCGTGTGATCTTCATACATGATGGCTGTTTTATCCGGTTGTTTTCTTGCCATGTCTCTTATATTTATTCCGATACTCATTTATCCCACTCTTTTCAGTTGTTTTTCATTGTGAATCTTACTTATTAATGGATACGTTTTACTTATTTTTATTGCAATAAAGCCGGAAACAACGGCTTTTGTCAGATCCCCGGGTAAAAATATCAAGGAGGAAATGGCAGCAGCACCCCATGAAAGATTACCGACAAACGACAAATAGGTTACACCAAAGAAATAGACGATGAAAATTCCGCCGATCATGTTAAATAAGACCACTTTACCAAGATTTAATGAATGCCAGTTCTTTTCCATAAGGTATCCAATTGTCCAGGCAGCAAGCGGCCAGCTAAGGATGTAACCGCCACTGGGACCGATTAATGGACCGATTCCGCCTCTCCCGCCTGAAAGAAGTGGCAGGCCAATAACGATAAGTAAAATAAACAGCAATAAACTTAACCCGCCGCGGCGTGCACCAAGTACTCCGCCCGCCAACATTACCCCTAACGTTTGCAACGTGATTGGTACCGGTATCAGTGGCAGTGTGATGGGTGGAAAAAACCCCAAAACACCAATCATTGCCGCAAATAAAGAAATGTACATCATATTTTGCAATTTCATTCCCGCAACCTCAATTCTATGTATGATTACTAGAAATGATAAATGGAACAAGTGAATATTGTCAACCATATTTTATAATATGTTTACAATTAAGAACCGTCCCATTCTTCCGAGGTTCTGTCGAAATATGTTGGATTAAGGCGAACGATTCTTTTGGATAAAACGATAAAAGGATGCCAAAATTTTGAAAAATATGGTATATTTGTTTTGGGTAATAAAGACTATAAAATGTGGGGGTCGAACAGCAAAATAAATAATTCAATTTGTTCGTGATCAGCAATTGAACCGTAATTACTGACAATGCGAAACTTGTACTGGCATAATCTGTTGTGAATCTATGGTCACATGGATTGCGTGTTTTAGACCTGTACGTGATAGTGCAGGTTTTGTTATTCCAACTGGTGTTAGAATATGAAAAATCCCGATTTCGGGAATCGTTTTATTTTATGGCACCCAATCAAAGGTTGCTGCGATTATATTTATGAAGGGGATATTTTTCTACTAAACCATAAAGGGGAGCAGTGAATGGAAAGTAAATTGGCCTTTGAAGAGATTTTTGAACAAAACAAAAGACGGATTTACCATCAGATTCACAATTTGAACATCAATGACCCGCAGAATGAGTTTTTTCAGGAAGGCCTGATTGCCATGTGGAACGCCTATGAAAAATACCAGCCGGATAAAGGTCCAATGACTACATACTTCAACTACTCCATTCGAAATCGTCTGATTGATCGAATGCGGAAGGACAAGGCTTATTACAATTTGATTAAAAAGGTGAAAGAATACCAGTTGATACAGCATACGGATGGCAATCATCACAATGGTGGTGGTGTTTTAAAACGTCTTGCCGCTAATCAGGTACAACCATTGATTGATCCTGAATTTTGGAAGGCATTAAAAGCAAACTTGACGGTAAAACAGTGGAAATGGATTTGTTTTTATATTATTGAGGGTATGTCGTATAAGGAAATAGCCGCGATGGAAAATACAACTGAGGATGCTGTGAAAGGCTGGGGGAGGGAGATGAGGAAGAAGCTGCGTGATGCGGAGTTTAGGAAGAAGATTGGATTGTGAGAGGGACGTGTAATATATTGGTTTGAAGGGCCAGCAGGAGACGGTAATGTGTTCCTGCTGGTTGATTCATTAAGGAATTGTGATCGTGGCGCACTTGATTAGGAATCACTCCTGCACACTCCTGTTAGATTAAACAAACCCCCGCCTGTCTGAGGAGCATTGGCGGGGTTTTGATACATTTCCATTTTATTCGATCTTTTCTTTCCTTATATGACAAATTTCCCGGGAAATAAACCCGCATGCTGACGCAGGCTGTGATCCTTAGTACTCCTTCATTTTCTCTTCCATTTCCTCAAACTGATCTTGCACCTGTTTTTCCGGATTCTTCGTCATTAAACTAACGACAACAACAGCAATCAAACTCAGGAAGAACCCTGGAATTAATTCATATAGTTCAGAGTTAGCCAGGCTTGGAACAAGCAGCCAAACAACAATTGTCAGTCCACCGACAACCATACCCGCAATTGCTCCGGATATCGTCATGCGTTTCCAGTACAGGCTGAGTAGTATTGCCGGGCCAAATGCGGCACCAAATCCTGCCCATGCGTTTCCTACAAGACCTAAAATCGTATCATTTGGTGAATAGGCAAGGACCAGGGCAATAATCGCAACAATCAGGACTGCCAACCTTCCGACGAAGACAAGTTCTTTGTCAGATGCATTCTGTCTAATGAAAGTTCGATAAAAGTCTTCTGTAACGGCGCTTGATGTCACAAGCAGCTGTGAAGACACTGTACTCATGATTGCCGCCAGAATTGCCGCTAAAATGAAACCTGTGATATACGGGTTAAATAAGACTTCGGCAAAATGAATTAACACCGTTTCCGGATCGTTAATGACCCCGAATCCATTGAAATAGGCAACACCCACAAGGCCAACCAGCATTGCACCGACGATAGAGATGGCCATCCAGCCAATTCCAATTCGACGCGCTGCCCTTAAATCTTTCATTGATTTTATTGCCATAAACCGTACAATGATGTGAGGCTGTCCAAAATAACCAAGCCCCCATGCCAAGAAGGATATGATTGTCACAAATGAAGCCCCTTTAAAAAAGTCCAATAGTGACGGATCTATCCGCTGTAAATCATCAAGTAATGTCTGGGTTCCCCCAACATCCGTAATCGCCACGATAGGGACCAATACGAGTGCCGTAAACATGATAATACCTTGCACAAAGTCAGTCATGCTTACAGCAAGGAAACCGCCAAACAGCGTATAGACGACGACAACACCTACTGTTAGAAACAGCCCGACGTGATATCCCATTCCAAATGCACTTTCAAATAATTTACCGCCTGCAACCATGCCGGCCGATGCATATAAAATGAAAAAGATTAATATAAAGATACCTGAAATCAGGCGTAATATATTAGATGTGTCAAAAAAACGATTTTCCAAATAGTCGGGAATCGTGATGGAGTCTTTTGCGATTTCCGTGTATGTCCTTAATCTGGGCGCCAATATTAAATAGTTTACATATGCCCCAATGGTAAGACCTATTGCAAGCCAAGCACTTGCGAGTCCCGTTACATACATCGCCCCAGGCAGTCCCATAACCATCCAGCCACTCATGTCGGATGCCCCTGCAGACAGCGCAGTGACTGCCGGACCCAAATCACGTCCACCTAACATATAATCTGAAAGGTTCTTTGTTCTTCGATAAGACCAATAACCAATTAATAGCATTCCGAGCATATAAATGCCCAAAGAAATAAATATTCCGATTTCCACCAAATTCCTCCTTATAGGGATATGGTTTGTTTTAGTGTAATCCTGCTCCGTTCATTTGAAAGGTACAAAAGCAAAAACAAATAAATCACGAACAGACACGGTTATATAGGCTATCATTCAACCCGGATACAATCAAGTGAAGACAGAAAGCGGGAAGGGGGTGGAAACCGGGCTGATACACCAACATAACAGTACATGCAGGCGGTTGTAAAAAACGTAAAAGAAGTAAGATTGCGAATAATTAATCATAGTAATTTTTGGATTGGGTGGGGTTGAATTAAATTTTAATGCGTTGGCGTAAAAAACATTCTTGGAAAAAGGAGAAAATAATAGGTTATCAATTGAAAAGTGGAAACATTATATTTATACCTTCGTCTCCCTAATACATGACACGCTCCTTTCTATATGTGATAATGAATATGTTGAAATATGCAACAAGTGAGGGAATAGGAATGATAAAAACACTATTGATTGCACCTTATCAAGGATTGGCAGAGACGGCTAAAAAGATGAAGGTACCTGATGAGATTGAATTGGATGTAACCGTAGCCAATCTGGAAGAAGGGGTTAGGGTTGCAAAATTGGCGGAAAAGCAAGGGTATGATTTAATTGTCAGTCGTGGAGGTACCGCTTCGATGATTCAAGATGTGGTATCGATTCCGGTTGTGTATATCGAAATAACGGGATATGATATGTTACGCGTATTCACCCTTATTCGTGGAATTAAGGTTGGGGTAGCATTAGTTGGTTATGCGAATATTTCTCAAGGCGCAGCTACAATCTGCAGTATATTGGAATTTGATGTGAAGATGATTACAATCCAATCAAGGAATGAAGTGAGGGGACACTTGGAGAAGCTAAAACAACAGGGATACACTGTAGTAATTGGGGACGTAATCACTGTCCAGGTTGCTGAACAGGTAGGGTTGCGTGGTGTGTTAATCACTTCAGGAAAAGAAGCAATCTCGGCTGCTCTGGAAGAAGGCAAAAGAGTATATTATTTCTTCCGACGCGTAAATAATCAATTTTATTATTTTCAAGAGACGTTTAATTTGATGCCATTCCCGACTGTTTTACTTCGCAGTGATGGTGAAATAATGGAGAAGAATTTATTATTTGGACAATATAAAGGGAGCAATGAAATTTTAACGTCGGGTACCATTTACAACATTATGAAACAGGTTCTGGCAAACGAAGCAACCCAGTGGGCGGAAATAGAAGGCGAAAATTGCATTTACGAGATCCAAGCTTTTTTAGTAAATAAGTCAGAAGCCATTATAGGAATAAACATTCACAGCTCATTCGAAAAAACAGAGACCAAGGCAGTTCGGATTATTGGAGATTCAGTATACATTCCTATTATAGGGGAAAGTGACCAGTCTCAAAGCTTAAGGGAAAATATTCAACAGTATGCTAATTCAGATGGTGCCGTATGTATTATAGGGGAATCCGGGATAGGGAAATATAGCGTTGCAAAGGCAATGCATTTTAAACGTTTTGGACAGGATTCCCCTATTATTGTCATAGAGGGAGGTTATTTAACAGAAGAGCCTTTTAAACAAGAGGTGCAATCCAAAATTTCCACTATTAAATTCGGTACGGTTTTGATAAAAGATATTGAATCTGTTCCGCATGAAATACAAAAAAACCTTTACAGTTTGCTGCATAATCTACCGAATACTGTGAAAGTTATTGTACTAGCTGAAGCATCGCTTGAAAAACTTGTTTATGAACGTTCTTTTAATAAGGATCTTTATAACGAAATATCGAAATACGTTTTACACCTTCCTCCATTACGGAAGAGGAAGGAAGATATCAGAGATTTTGTTGATTATTTTTTGGCACAGTTTCATGAAGAAGATGGTAATGAAACTGTTGGAATGAAGCAGGATGCCGTGGAATATTTGAAGCAATTTGAATGGCCGGGTAACCTTTCCCAATTGAGAAATGTGATTAGGGAACTAAGTATTATGAACCCGTTGAATTACATTGAACTTTCCCATGTGAAAGAACTTCTTGATAAATATGAGCAAATGTCCGATATTGACGATAAACGTTTGCCACTAGATGGGACTTTAAAAGAAATAGAACAAAAGATAATTAAACAGGTATTGCACGAGGAAGGTAATAATCAATCTAATGCAGCTAAGCGACTGGATATCAATCGATCTACATTATGGCGAAAATTGAAAGAGTAAATGTGACATGGGAATCCTGGTTAGGGATTCTTTTTTTGTTTAAAAATGCAACTATAAAATGATTTTTGTATAAATAAATCCAAATTAAACAATAAGTGTTGCATTTTATATCAATATATTTTAACATAATATATGAAACCGCTTTAAAATTTTAAAGTGTGTTTAAATATTGAACGATATAAAATACGAGGGGGATATACATGAGAATTAAAGCGTCAATTGAAAAAGTTCCTGGTGGTATGATGGTTGTTCCATTGTTGCTTGCTGCAATACTAAACACTTTTGCACCCGATTTACTAAGAATAGGTAACTTCACGCAGGCATTGTTCGTTGATGGGGCAAGCACACTTATCGCACTATTTCTATTATGTACAGGAGCACAAATTAATTTAAAAAATGTCGGTGTAAGCCTTGGTAAAGGTGCAACATTGTTAACAACGAAGTGGCTCGTAGGTGCAGCTGTCGGTTTAATAGCATACATGTTTGCTGGAGATAATGGGCTTTGGCTAGGTTTAGCGCCTATTGCAATTATTGCCGCTATGACCAATAGTAATGGTGGATTGTATGTGGCACTCGTTGGTCAGTATGGAGACAAAACGGATCGTGCAGCATATTCCTTGCTTGCATTGAATGATGGCCCTTTCTTTACGATGGTAGCGTTGTCTATATTCGGTGCTATGGGATTTGTTAACGGATTCTTTTCATTTGTATCATTTATAGCAGTTTTATTACCAATTATAGTTGGAATGGTGTTAGGTAATTTAGATGAAGAAATGAGAGAGTTCTTTGATAAAGGAAGTGCAATGTTAATTCCGTTCTTTGCCTTCGCATTAGGTATGGGGATTGATTTTGGCGCAATTATTGAAGGTGGATTATCGGGTGTAATCCTTGGCTTGGCAACAGTATTCCTGACTGGTACAGCGGGTTATTTTATATTTAAAGCATTTAAATGGAATCCGATTGCTGGAGCGTCTGAAGGTTCAACGGCAGGTAACGCAGTAGCAACACCTGCTGCGATTGCAGCTGCCAGTGCCAGCTTTGCATCACATGTCGATCTGGCTACAGTGCAAGTTGCCGCATCTACTGTTACAACAGCAGTTTTACTTCCGATATATATAGGATTTCTTGTGAAACGTCTTGAGAAAAAAGGTTTAACAGTACCGGATGACTATATTATGGAGTAACCTTTGTTCATTAAGTTTAAATCTATTAACAAATGAGGAATCAATATGAAAAAACTTATAGGAATTATTGCCGATGATTTGACTGGAGCAAATGATAGTGGTGTTCAGCTTATTGAAAAGGGGATTAATACTTCCGTTCTTTTCGATATTCCAAGGAACCAGGATAACCTTGATAGTGGTTTAGTAATTGATACAAATTCACGTGCGCTTTCTGGAGAAGAAGCGGTCTCCTTGACCACGAAGGCCGGTAGTTTTCTAAAACAATCAGGCTATCAATCTATATATAAAAAAATGGATTCAACTTTACGCGGGCATATCGGTATTGAATTGAAAGCTCTATATAATGTATTTACCCCGGAGTTTGTTTTTATAGCTCCGGCTTTTCCACAGCTTGGCCGAACTACAAAAGACGGTATACATTATGTTAATGGAGTAAAAATAGCAGAGACGGAAATATCAAAAGATCCGAAGCACCCTGTTATGGAATCATCCATTCCCAAGTTATTAGAACAAGAAATCGGGCAACCGGTCGGCTTGTTGAAAAAGGCGGATATTGAAGATGAAGAGAGTTTTCGGGAAACTATAAATGAATTTAAAAGAAATAAGATAAACTATATTGTTTGTGATGCGGAAAGTCAGAGAGATTTACAACAGGCAGTACAAAAAATGGTTACTGCCTCTGAGCGGATTATTTGGGCTGGATCTGCCGGTTTGGCAGAAGTGCTTCCATATGTTCTGGGAATCAGTCAAAAGATAGATAAACGTTCCTTTCCAATATCCAATCGTGTTATGACAGTTTGTGGAAGTTTGTCACAGGTAACCCAGAATCAGGTAAGTTATGCAATTAGACAACCCGATGTAACAGCCGTTGAACTGGATCCTTTGCAAATATTCGTAAATGATTGGGAAACACATAGGCGAGATATTATTGCGCGAATGCTTGAGGGATTACAAAATGGGAATGATATTATTTTATATGTTCCCTCCAATCCAGAAGTTAGGAAAAGCGTTATGGAAGCCGGGAAAGATTTGAATTTAACAGGTTATCAAATAGGGGAGCGAATTTCTGGCTCTATTGGTGAAATCGTGGCAACGATAGCCGAAAAAAATAAAGATTTGACTGGTTTGGTACTGACAGGTGGGGATACGGCAAAAGATGTTTCCCACCATTTAGGCGGAATTGGGTTCCATTTAATTAAACAAGTTGAAGCGGGGATTCCATTAGGTACGCTAATAGGTACGGATGTGAATTATGCAGTTGTAACAAAAGCAGGAGCGTTTGGAGATGAAAGTTCGATTTATCGTGCCATGCGGGAATTGAAGGGAGTTCTTGAAAATGAATAAAAAACCGATCGTGGGTATTACAATGGGAGATGCATCAGGAGTAGGTCCAGAGATCATTGTGAAAAGTTTACAAAATAAGTATCTATATGAACAGTCCCATCCGATTGTAATTGGCGATGCAAAAATGTTAAAGCGTGCTGCCGAAGTTTTGGGAATTGATTTAAAAGTTAAGGAAATTGGCCCTGATTCTGATTTCACAACAGAATATGGTGAAATAGCTTGTTATGACTTGAACTTACTTTCCGAAGATTTACCGTTTGGGTATGTATCTCCTGAAGCAGGGCATGCTGCATATGAATATTTAAAGACCGCTATTGAACTTGCTAATGATAATCGTATTGAGGCAATTTGTACTGCCCCTTTAAATAAAGAAGCATTGCATAAAGGCGGTCATGTATATCCTGGACATACAGAAATTTTGGCTGAGTTAACAGATACCAAAGATTTTTCTATGATGCTTTCTTCTCCTAAATTAAAGGTGATTCATGTTACAACTCATGTGGGATTAATCGATGCCATAAATATGATTAATCCGGAACGAGTTTATAAAGTAATTCATTTAGCACATGAAACACTTAGTAACTCGGGTGTTTATAAGCCGAAAATAGGTGTATGCGGAATTAATCCACATGCTGGAGAAAATGGCTTATTTGGTTACGGAGAAGAAGAAGAAAAAATCATCCCAGCTATTAGGCGCGCAGTTGAAGAAGGTGTTAATGTTGTAGGACCACTTCCGGCCGACACATTATTTTTTCGAGCACAACGTGGAGATTTTGATATTGTAGTGGCTATGTACCACGATCAAGGACATGGGCCAATAAAAGTTTTGGGACTCGAGGCCGGCGTCAATATAACGGTTGGCCTTCCAATTATACGAACAAGCGTAGATCACGGAACAGCATTTGACATTGCAGGTACTGGCAAAGCTGACGAAAGAAGCATGTTAGAAGCACTAAGACAAGCAATTGAACTAGCACCGAAGAAGTAGTTCTTGCCTAAAACTTTAGACAAAAGCCAGCCGATCAGGCTGGCTTTCTTGTCATACTATATTTGTATTTAGCAGATGACCATCAAAAGAACGGTTTGCTATTATAATTTCAATTACTTTCTACAAATTTGTCACTAGAACAACGACAAAATATCCTGTCATAGCAATTAAGCCAATTGGGAAGGCGAATTTGGCATACTCCAGACTGGTGATTTTGAGTTTACCAGCGGCAATGATATTCGGTATATTTCCCGGAATTAGCATGCCACCACTGATCATTAACCCCATCAGGATTGCCTTGATAGTCTGTGAATCCATTGCAGGACTAACTTCTGCGGCAGCAAGCGTTGCATTGTCCAGTACGGCTGAAATCATATTGATCCAATATAACACTAACGGACTGAGACCGAGCAAATATTTTTCGATAAATGGCTCAAATCCTGCACCGAGAAATGTCAATGCCACAACAAATAAGTATATTTTGAAACTGCGAAAAATAATTTCCGCATACGACTCAACCTGTGGCTCTGATTCTGTTTTCGCAATGGTTTTTGCTTCCCCATCACTGTTGGCAGCCTTATTCGAACCTATTTCTTTTCCCGCTGCCATCTCACCGCCGGCCATAATTGCTTCTGATTCTTCTCTTGATTTAACAAAGAATGCAGCAAGGATTCCAAAAATAATTACTGCCGGTATTACAGATCTGCCAACAAGTTTAAGTAAATAAAAGAAGTTTTCGTCCAGTTTACTTACAACAATTGTCGAAAGCGGCTCGCCAATTGGAGTAAGTGCAGCACCCAATCCTATCGCAAAACAAGCCAAAACAACTAAACGAATTTCTGATTTGCGGTCAATAGGCAGCACACTGATTACCGAAACAAGAATGATTGCTGCGATAATTGCCGTAATCACACTGGATAGAAGCCCCAGAATGATTACAAAAAGTGCAATAAACAAACGGTATGGCATAGCCTTACTTATCCCTAAAATTCCTTTTTCAATCGGCCCCTGGAACCAGCGGAATAGCAGCCCCGCAATTAGTACAGCCAACGTAATATTAATCGGATGTACGAGCGCCTCTTTTGTAAGTTCCCAATCTAACACCTGACTGACCAGTACAGATGCAATACCCATAATAAATAAAAACACTTCCAGATTCTTTTCAACCACTTTTGTGAAAGGTAAAAATAGTACAAGCAACAATATTATCATTAATCCAGTTATCATAGTGTATCCCCTTGTATGTATTAACTGACTCTTTAGATAATTAAGGTTAATTTCTGACGTTAATTACTTAAAAGTCGAAAAATAATTATATCATAGTTTTTTTGGATGATGGGATTTTGTAACCTTTGTTTTTCCTGGTTTTAAGACAAATTCCCCAAGTTCTACAACAAGTTTTAATAGATCTGGGACTATATCTGCGTACCTTTTTAATCAAATTTGGAAAGTTCTGCAATTCCCATTGATATCTGTTAATGACGTGCCTATAATGACCGTACATCGTTTAAACAGGAATCATGTCGATATACGTTTTATTTGCGAGATGAAAACAGATAATTGCAAGCAGGAGAAATCCATCATCGACAAATTCTGTTTTCCCCGTTTTTCAATCACTTTCAAGTCCAACGTTTTAAGATTCATCTCAACAAGAGCACCCGTTACAAGAACAGAAAAGTCCAGCAAATAAGTCACTGGTAGTAAAGAGAAGCAAGATCATCCCAAGGGGTTTTCCCTTGTTAATATATAAAACTATTATAGGAGGAGATCTTGATGCGTACTGTATTTCGTGCTGGTGTGCTTTTTCTGCTTATTGCTTTTATTGTTTTTTTAATCCCCACTACTATGGAAAATCAGGTTTTTGCCAAACGAGAAACGCTTTCGTCTACCACCCAGAACTATGACCGGGTTCCGTTTAACAAATTTCGCCAGCTGCTTCGTTCGAATCCCCGGTTATTCAACAACTATGATTATGACTATACACCTTACAGCGAAATTCCCGGGATCTTGGATGAGATTGAAAAGAACAGCAATCGTGTATCGGTAGAAGTGATTGGTGAATCAGCGGGAGGGCATAAACTATACTCTGTGACAATTGCCGAACCGAGTTTGGGAAATGGCAAGTATGGCAACTGGAATATGATTAAGAAGAAAATGATTGAAAATCCTGTTAAGGCACAGAAATGGATTGAGAAACATCCGGATTTTAAAGTGCCTGTTCTCGTAAACGGTTCCATTCATGGTGATGAGTACGTTGGGACGGACGCTGTGTTGCGATTGGTGGAGCATTTCGCATATGCGAATGATGCGGAAACAAAAAATATTTTGAGCAATACGATATTGGTTTTTAATGTTGTGATGAATCCGGATGGCAGAATTAATGGAACCAGATACAACAGCAACGGAATAGACCTGAACAGGGATTTTCTTGTACAGACACAACCGGAAACGAAGGCATTGGTAAATTTAATGACGGAATGGAATCCGACCGTCTTTTTGGATCTCCATGGTTATGTCAATTTAATAGAACCGACGACACATCCATATAACCCAAATTATGAATTTGATTTATTTATCAAATGGGCAATGGATCATGCCCGGGCGATGGAGAATGAAGTGGTTTCCAATTCCGAAGACTATGACACAGCGTACTATCAAAACCTGGATTCCGTTACGATTCCTTATCGTGATATGGAATCCGGCTGGGACGGGTATCCGCCGATTTTCACAACACAATATAACATGTATCACGGAACGTACAGCTATACGCTCGAAGCCCCGGACAACAGGGAGGATGGCGTGACGTGGCATGTCAATGCAGTGATGGGTGCGCTAAAGTTTGCAGCAGAAAATAAAACTGGCATGCTGCATGACCAGATTGAAATTTTCAAGCGTGGCGTAAATGGAATACATCCCGGTGACGATGAGGACTTGTATCCGAAATCTTATCTGCTGCCGGTCAATGGGACTGATCCAACCGTCACGATAAAAGCGGTGAAGCACCTGTTGAAAAATGGTGTGGAAGTCGAACGTGCGAAAAAAGATTTCACCATTAATGGAGAGGAATATGATGCTGGAACATTTGTAGTTGATATGAATCAGGCGAAAGCGGGTATGGCGAACATGATGCTTTGGAAAGGGGAAGATGTAAGCGACATTACCGAATCGATGTACGATATCGCGGTGTCAGGCCTGCCGGACTTATGGGGATTTGAAGCAATCGGAGTGGATGAGGATATTCGTAATACCAGAAATGTGAACTATATTTCTCATCAGGGAGAGTTGTCAGGAAAGGGACCTTACATCATTCCAAATAGTTCCGTTCAGGCAATTGCGCTTGTGAATGAATTGCTGAAAAAGGATATAGCGGTTTACAGGGGCGATGAAGGAAATTTCTTTGTGGAAAGTCAAAAAGGAAGTGTTTTACGGCAAGCAGTTAAGAAGTCGGGTTTGCACGTGAAAACCGGTGAAATGCCTGAGAAGGTCATGTCATTAGGTGATTTGAATGTTGCTGTATTGGAGAAAGGCGGAACAAAACTTGCGCTGGAGCGGCTGGGTTTTGATGTGAAAAAAATGAAACCTGAAGCAGTGGCGAAAAAGGGGCTATCCGATGTTGATGTGCTCGTATACAGCGGGTCAGACCGGTTACCCTTCTGGCTGAGAAGTAAGGGAGATTATGACAGTTTTAAACAAACGATAAACCAATTCGTAACAGACGGCGGAAAGTTTATTGCAGTGGGCAAAGGGGCCTCTGCAGTCGCCAAAGAGTTGGGATTAACAGATCTTGATATTCACGGATCGGATAGCGGCTACAGCAATGCGATTGTCCGTGTAGCGTACGAGGAAGACAGTCTGCTGACAGCTGGTTATGAAGAAAATGGCACAGGCTTTGTCTATAATCCTGTCTGGTATACGGGTATTGATGACGAGACAGTAGTGGCTTCGTTTTCGGAGGAAGACTTTTTCAAGGCCGGCTTCTGGAAAGACCATGAACAGGCTCAGGGAAAACCTGTCATTGTAAGGGAAGATGGAAAGAACGTTCTGTTGATGGGACTTCGTGCCGGATTCCGAAATTATCCGGATCATTTGTACAGGCTGTTTTCGAATGCTATTTATGGAGAGACAGTTGATGTGAATAAGAAAGAGGCTATGAAAGGTTTCACGGAGTATGTTCTACAAGTTAAGCAAATGAGTCAGGCAGCGAAGTAAGAGGAATGGGTTTGTTTGGAAGACTTATCCCCTCAAAAAATTGGATAATGCGTATACAAAATCCCGTATCACCCAACAGGTGGTACGGGATACTTTTCTTGTTACAGATTATTTTACAAAGGTTGGAGGAGTTCCATGAATACTTACGGTTCCATTATAGTCGTTACAAATCAAAAGCACACATTAAAAACGATTGTTGAGCAACTGCATGAAATCAAGTTAAATGATTACTTTGATATTCAGGCACGTACTGTGGATGAGCTGTTCCACTCAACTATAAAGAAGGATTCACTTGTTCTTCTTTCCAGTAAAATTTTATTGCAATTGGTTAAACCTTATTTTCCGGAAGATACTTCATACATTATAGCCAAGCGAATGATTAACTTCGCGAAAATCAGGAGGATGTTGGAAATCCCTAAAGGAGCAAGGGTTCTTCTGGTTAGTGACATGCAGGAAGCGGCAGAAGAAACGATTTCAGTTGTAAAAGAAACGGGTCTCGATTTAAATTTCCATTCCTATTATCCTGGAGCGAAATTAGACCAGTCCATTAAAATTGCGATTACGCCCGGAGATGCACATCTCGTTCCTTCTTCGGTAGAGGAAGTGATCGATATTGGATCCAGGTTCGTAGACATTTCAACAATTATTGAGATCTTTAACCACTTTAATATTTCAGAATTTGAATTAAATCGGTTGTCCGCCCGTTATATTCAATCTCTAATTCATTTGACGGAGGAACTTAGCCAGGAGATTTTCACCGCCAAGTCGCTGCGAAACAGTTTGGAGCAGATTGTAAATAATATCGACGATGCAATCCTTCTTTATTCAAATGACGGGATTATTAATATGATAAATCAAAAAGCGATGCATCTTCTGAATCGACAAGGGCGGGATATGATAGGGAAAAAAGTGCAAGCCGTAATACCTTCCACCTTTATACAAGGCATTCAATCAATAGAGGATAATGAGGATACCTTTAAAGATATAAACGGAATTGCCTATTACCTGCGCAAAAAAAATATCTATGTGGATAATGAAATGTTTGGGACGTTGCTTATGTTTCGAAGGACAAATGAAATACGGCAGATTGAATACAATTACCGGAATAAAATAAAGGGTAAAAACCATGTAGCCCAGTATACATTCCGGGATATGGTGTCGAAGAACCAAACCATTCTGGAATCTATTAAAATAGCAAAAAAACTTGCGAATAGCGATTCGACCATATTGATCCTGGGAGAAACGGGAACAGGGAAGGAGATTTTAGCGCAGGCTATTCATAATGCATCTCTTAGATCGTATTGCCCTTTTGTCGGGGTGAATTTTGCTTCATTATCTGAGAGCCTGCTTGAAAGTGAATTGTTTGGTTATGAAGGCGGCTCATTTACCGGTGCAAAAAAGGATGGCCGCAGTGGGTTGTTTGAGCAGGCACATAAAGGAACGATCTTCTTGGACGAAATTGGAGATGCCTCCCCAACAATACAAAACAGGTTGCTGCGTGTCCTCCAGGAAAGACAAATTCTGCGGGTTGGGGGTGAGCAGATGATTTCACTTGATCTAAGAGTTATAGCTGCAACTAACAAAGATTTGGATACATTAATAGAGACTGGTGATTTCCGTGAAGACTTGTTTTATCGCTTAAACGTTTTGCCAATTCGCCTTCCCCCGCTAAGGGAAAGGTTATGTGACATAGAATGGTTAAGCGACATTTTTATTGAAAGGTTCTCAAAGAAACTGCGGCGAAAGCCGTTTACTTTTTCTCAGAATGCTCAAGAGGCGCTAAAGCATTACCATTGGCCAGGGAATATAAGGGAATTGCAAAACACAATAGAATATCTTGCTCATATTTGTGATGAAACCGTTTATCGGGAGCAATTGCCATTTTTCGCGAATTCCCGCTTTCTGAACATAGAGGAACAAAAAGACCGGGATTATAATAAGTTGTTAGATTCTTTTCATGAACGGGGATTTATAGATGAAATAATCGCAATGCTAACGTTTCTCTCAAGAAAAACAGTATCGTCTTCAGGAAGACATCAACTGTTGGTTTTTCTTAAAGAAAACGGATTTAACCTGTCTGAACAGCAAATAAGATACAGACAGGAGTTGATGCGTAAGGAAGGTTTGATTTATGTATCCCGCGGCCGCAAAGGAAGTGAGATTACCAATATGGGCCGCGGTTTATTAGAATATGTGCGTAACAAATAGTGAGAATTAGAGGCCGGGATAAAAGTGTTTTATCCAAAGGAAAATCCCGACCACTAATTAGAAAATGGAGCGTAAAACCGCTCCGGAAATATACTCCGCTTTCACTTTCGAGCATAAGTGCGACATCTGCTCAACTATCGTTTCGCAGTGTCTTCTTTACCGCGGGCGGCTGCTGAGTCTCCTCGTGCTTGCGCACTTCGGAGTCTCACCTAGGCCTCTTCTCCCGCAGGAGTCTGCGCATATTTCCTCCGCTAAATAGCTAATTGCATGTCTTTTGAATTACACATTTTTGATATTGTCCCAGCCTTATTTTTTGGTTACCCAATTTGGTGTATAGATTCAGAAATGGCCAACCAAATAAAGCTGCGTATCATTGTAATTTATTGAATAATAGCGGAATTGGGAGCTTTCATAACTTGGCATGGAATTTGCAAATGAAAAGCAAGATCGGAATTATCCAACTATATTCAAAGGGAGGAATTTGATGTTTAGCCGAAAGGGAGTTTTAGCATTTGCAGCCGTGCTCGTTATGTTGGTTCTGCTGTTCAGCGGTTGTTCTAACAGTTCTGAATCAAAGGGGCAAGATGCAACTCAAGGGACTGTTAAAAAAGAAGGAAATGATTTGACCATTGCTGTTGATGCGAACCTTATTAGTATGGATCCGCATGATACCAATGACACATTGTCAGGTTCGGTGCAACGGACGATGTTTCAGGGGTTGTTTGGATTCAGTAAAGGGATGGAGGTTGTTCCTGTATTAGCAAAGGATTATAAAGTCAGTGATGATGGTTTAGTGTACACTTTCCAATTGAAAAAGGGAATTACATTTCATGACGGTGCGCCATTTAACGCTAAGGCAGTAAAGGTTAATATTGATCGTTTAGCCAATCCGGATAATAATTTAAAACGCCATAGTTTATTTGCCATGGTAGAAACGACAAAGACTGTTGATGAGCATACCGTAAAAATAAAACTTAAAAAACCTTTTGGGGCTTTCATTAATAATTTAGCCCATCCAGCGGGCAGAATGATCAGCCCGAAAGCACTTAAAAAGTATGGGGATAAAGTGGCCAGGAATCCGGTAGGTACGGGTCCGTTTAAATTTAAAGAATGGGTACCGGGAGATCATTTAACAGTTGTTAAGTATGATCAATATTGGCAGGATGGTTATCCAAAGGTTGATCAAATCACCTTTGAACCAACTCCTGAAAATGGATCCAGGGTGGCAAAGCTTAAAACGGGTGAAGCAGACTTTATTTTCCCTGTTCCGCCAGAACAAGCGAAGGAAATTGATGGTAAGAATGGGATTGAGGTAAAAGCCGAACCTTCTATCGTTGTACGATATATGGCTATGAACAACATGAAGGAACCATTTAACAATGTAAAGGTTCGGAAAGCAATAAATTATGGTATTGATAAAGAAGCTTTCATCAAAGTAGTTAAAAGAGGTTTCGGAAAACCGCTGGATTCGGTAATTGCACCTAAAACATCATTTTATTCGCAGCAAAAAGTATATGCGTATAATCCGGAAAAGGCCAAGCAGTTATTAAAAGAAGCCGGGTATCCAAATGGATTTAAGACTACTTTATGGGGCGGTAACAATTCCACATCCATGAAAGGAATGCAATTTATTCAACAACAGTTAGCAAAAATAGGCGTTAAAGTTGAAATTGTTCCTATGGAAACCGGGACAATGTCTGAAAAAATCTGGTCCACAAAGCCAAAGGAAACCGAACTTGAAATGTATTATGGCGGTTGGTCTCCTTCTACCGGTGATGCGGATTGGGGGATTCGTCCTCTGCTGGGCGGAAAAGCGGCATTCCCGCCAAAATCATATAATACAGCTTATTATTCAAATGACAAGGTTACGAAATTGATTAACGATGCTCTTCTTACGGCGAATCCGGATGAAAGAGAGAAGATCTATGAAGATATTCAAAAGTTAATATGGAACGACGCGCCATGGGCATTCCTGACAATCGACTATACGATCAGCGGTAAGAAAAACTATTTGGAAGGTGTGCATCTGCTGCCTGATGGATCGTTAAGTACACATGATGCGAAAATTGTAAAATAAATAGCTGGGGGCGGTGATACAGCCCCCAGTTCCTTAACAGGGAGGGGAGAAACTTGATACTGCGTTATATTTCCAAAAGAATCATTGAGCTTATTCCGATTCTTCTTGTTATTTCTATTCTTGTTTTCCTATTTGTACATTTAATACCAGGAAATCCTGCCCGGCTTGTAGCTGGTAAACAGGCTACATTTCAAGAAGTCCAATCGGTGGCTGAAGAGCTTGGTCTGAATGAACCATTGTGGAAACAATATTTTTCCTATATGAAAGGTTTATTTCAAGGGGATTTTGGTACTTCCCTGAAAACAGGAATACCTGTTTTCGAAGTAATAACATCCAGGTTTATGCCCACCTTTTGGTTAACTATTTGGAGTATGGCATGGTCGTTGGTTATCGGATTATTAATTGGTGTTGTCTCTGCGAAAAACCGTAATAAGTGGCAGGATCTTTCAGGAATGTTCGGGGCTGTATCAGGAATATCCATGCCCTCGTTTTGGCTTGGGCTGCTCCTTATTCAATTGTTCGCAGTGAAATTGGGATGGTTTCCGGTAGGTGGTAATGATTCCTGGTTAAGTTACATATTACCTTCCCTTACATTGGGGACTACAGTGGCAGCTGTTATTGCCCGTTTCACGCGTTCTTCCTTAATGGACACATTGAAAGATGACTTTGTCAGAACAGGCCGTGCAAAGGGGTTGTCCGAAAACAAAGTTGTATGGGGGCACGCCCTAAGAAATGCGATGATTCCAATCGTTACGATGAGTGGTCTTCAATTTGGATTTTTATTAGGCGGTTCCATCGTTGTTGAAGTAGTGTTTAGCTGGCCGGGACTGGGAAGTTTACTTATCGATTCCATTTCCTTTAGGGATTATCCGGTGATACAGGCTGAACTTTTATTATTTGCATTAGAGTTTATGTTAATAAATTTGGTTGTCGATCTGTTATATGGCGTCCTCAACCCAAGAATTAAGCTTGATTAAAAGGAGGGTGAGTCATCATGTCTGAAACAAAAATGACTGCACAATCAGCATACAATGATGATGTCGTTGAAAAAAGGAAAGCAACATTATGGTTTGATTTTTGGAGGAAATTTCAAAAGCAGAAGACTGCCCTGGTATCGGGGTTATTTATCATAATTTTGTTGATCATAGCGATTGTTGGTCCGTTTATTGCACCCTATGGACCGGCGGAACCTGATTACAGCAGCATTCTTGAAGGTCCTTCCGCCACTCATCTGGCAGGGACTGATGCCTATGGCAGGGATATCTTCAGCCGAATTATTGTGGGTTCCAGAATCTCTTTGCTTATCAGTATCAGTTCAGTGTTCCTCGGTGCTGCTGTTGGATCTATCCTTGGTTTGATCAGTGGTTACTACGGAAGATGGCTGGATAGTTTGATTATGCGGGGGTGTGACGTATTATTTTCTTTCCCCGGAATGCTGCTCGCCATTGGAATTATTGCGATTTTAGGGCCCGGACTAACCAACGTTGTGATTGCAATCGCCATTTTTACTGTACCTACATTTGCAAGAATTGTTCGGAGCGGCACCTTGTCTGCAAAAGAATCCGTTTTTGTGGAAGCTGCCAGATCTATCGGGGCTACGAACAAGCGAATGATTTGGAAACACATTTTTCCCGAAACCGTCTCAAGCATTATCGTATATTTCACGATGCGGATTGGAAATGCCATTTTGGTTGCTGCAAGTCTCGGATTTCTTGGTTTAGGAGCAAAGCCGCCTACTCCGGAGTGGGGAGCAATGCTAAGCATGGGAAGGGACTACATCAGTACAGAACCACATATAACTTTTTTCCCAGGTTTGGCAATTTTTTTAACCGTGCTTGCATTTAATTTACTTGGTGATGGATTACGGGATGCGTTAGATCCCAAGATTAAAAATTAACGAGAGGGGAGTGTTCCTGATGGATGAAAACATATTGGAAGTCAGTGGATTAAAGACCCACTTTTTTGGAGATAAGGGTAAGGTTGCCGCAGTTGATGGGGTTGACTTTCATGTTCGAAAAGGAGAGACCCTTGGTATTGTAGGTGAATCAGGCAGCGGTAAAAGTGTTACTTCCCTTTCTATCATGCAGCTTCTTCGTGATACCTCAGGGGAAATAGTGGAAGGCTCCGTAAAATTCAGCGGAAAAGAACTATTAAACTACAGTGAGAGACAGATGAGGAAAGTAAGAGGGAATGACATAGCTATGATTTTCCAGGAGCCAATGACTTCTCTTAATCCAGTTAAAAAGATTGGTGAACAAATTCAGGAAGCTGTTCTTTTACACCTCAAATATAATAAAAAAAAGGCCCGGGAACATACCGTAAATATGCTTAAACTGGTCGGGATCCCGCGTGCGGATGAAGTGATTCATGAATATCCACATCAGCTTTCTGGAGGTATGCGGCAACGGGTGATGATTGCAATGGCAATGTCCTGTACCCCCAAATTCCTGATTGCCGATGAACCTACAACAGCTTTGGATGTAACGATACAGGCTCAGATTCTGGAGCTTATGAAGGAATTGCAAAAAGAAGAAAACACCTCCATTTTGTTAATCACACACGATCTGGGGGTTGTGGCTGAAATGTGCTCCAGAGTTGTTGTTATGTATGCAGGGAAGGTAGTCGAGGAGGCCGATGTGTACGAATTATTTGCAAACCCGAAACATCCATACACAAAAGGCTTAATTCAATCAGTTCCAAAGCTTCGCCAAGGAACGAATCGATTGGACTCCATTCCGGGTAATGTACCTGATCCGGGTAATATGCCAAAGGGCTGTAAGTTTGCCCCCAGATGTGCTCATGTTATGGATATCTGTCATTCTAAGGACCCGGAACTGGAACTTCTCCATGATGAGCATTCGTGCCGATGCTGGTTATATCAGGAAGATTCAACAAAAAAGGAGGGGGAGCATGGGAAAGCCTTTAGTTGAAGTTCGAAATTTGAAAAAGCATTTCCCTGTTAAAAAGGGACTTTTTGAAAAAAATAAAGCGGCAATACAGGCAGTTAACGATGTTTCTTTTACTATCGGGAAGGGTGAAACCTTTGGCTTAGTAGGTGAAAGCGGATGTGGCAAGTCAACTACCGGACGTGTGGTAATGAATTTACTTTCCCCATCAAGCGGAAGTATCTATTTCGATGGACAGGAAATAAGCGGTTTAAGTGATACGCAATTAAGAAGTCAGCGGAAAAATTTTCAAATGGTGTTTCAAGACCCGTATGCATCGTTAAATCCCAGAATGAAAGTGAAAGAACTTATATCTGAACCTTTAATCATTCATAAATATGATAACGTTTATATCGACAAAAGAGTAAATGAATTACTGGATATTGTTGGTTTGAATAAAAATTATGCAAATCGCTATCCCCATGAATTCAGTGGTGGACAACGGCAAAGGATTGGGGTAGCACGAGCATTGGCATTAAACCCAAAACTTATTATTGCGGATGAGCCGGTATCTGCTCTGGATGTGTCAATTCAATCACAAATACTTAATCTTTTACAGGATCTTCAAGAGGATCTCGGACTCACATACTTATTTATATCACATGATTTGAGTGTGATGGAGCATATCAGTGACCGACTTGGCGTTATGTATCTTGGGGAAATAGTTGAATTGGCCGATAAAGACACTATATATGACCATCCTAAGCACCCTTATACCCGGGCTTTGCTGTCATCTATTCCGATTCCTGATCCTACTGTAAAAAGGGATCGTATTATTCTTAAGGGTGATATTCCAAGTCCCGCGAATCCTCCAAGTGGATGCCGGTTCCACACAAGGTGTCCACATGCTATGGAAATATGCAAGTCCGAAAAACCGAAGTTAAAAGAGGTGGCGGTTGGCCAAATGGCAGCATGTCATTTGTATGACTAGAAATATTATATATGGTAGAGGTGATAATAATGGGTGAACAACAAAGACCGGTCCATGTTTATCGTGGAGGCTGTTTGGAAAGTGTGCATGAGGTTGATATTGCGGTAGTAGATTGTAATGGAAAAATTCTATTTTCATATGGTGATCCTAATCGCCCGACATTTGCAAGGTCTTCCATGAAGCCATTTCAAGCTGTTCCTATCTTGGAAACTGGTGCAGCGAAATATTTTTCATTTGATGCAGCAGATATTGCATTGTTTTGTTCGTCACATAATGGAGAAGCCATTCACCGATCCAGGGTTCTATCATTGCTGGAAACAGTGGGAAAAGATGAAACCTCTTTACAATGTGGCACGCATATTCCGAGGGATCTGGATAGTTA
Source organism: Virgibacillus siamensis (assembly GCF_900162695.1). Classification (NCBI taxonomy): domain Bacteria; kingdom Bacillati; phylum Bacillota; class Bacilli; order Caryophanales; family Bacillaceae; genus Virgibacillus; species Virgibacillus siamensis. The sequence goes on along the minus strand of NZ_FUIH01000007.1, from coordinate 2,474,971 downwards.
TAAAAATTTGATACGTGATGGTAAAGATTTAACACCGGTATTCAGTAATTGTTCGGGGAAACATACCGGCATGCTGGCAACCTGTGTTTATTTGAATGAGGAAGCAAAAACCTACAGGGAATTGGATCATCCGCATCAACAACGAATTTTGAATGTAATTTCAACGATTTGTGACTTTAACCCGGAGTCTATAGGGATTGGTGTTGACGGGTGTGGTGTACCAGTACATCAATTGCCGCTTAACCATATAGCCATGGGGTTTGCCCGCTTGTCTCAGCCGGATAAAATGATGGATCAAATCTATGTCCAATCGCTTAAGAAAATAAGAGATTCAATGATGGCGTATCCGGAAATGGTTGCAGGCACCAATCGATTTGATACAGATTTAATGAAAACATTTGATGGTGAAATTGTTGCTAAAGCAGGGGCTGAAGGCGTGCAGTGCATTGGGCTGGCAGATTCAGGATTGGGCATTGCGATAAAGGTTGAGGATGGCAATGGGAGAGCAGCCAGTGTAGCAGCTATGAAAGTTTTAAAAGAATTGAATATTGGGGATGAAAAAGAACATCATATGCTTCAGTCGTACATAGAACCTGCTGTAAAAAACATGTCCGGAAATGTGGTAGGTAAGATCACGGCAGAATTTCAATTGGAGAATAAGGAGTTTGCATAATTCTTCAGTAGGATTTGGATTGTACGATTTAACACGACCTTTATTGGAGGGTCGTGTTTTATTGTTTGATGGAGCACAACCAAGAATCCAATCCGGTCGATTTATATCAAAAAACAAAAATTCTTCTTGAAAAAATACACAAAATAGTTATATAATTTGCAACAATACGTTCGTTCGAGGGAGTGAAGAGAGATGAATAAACCAGGGGGAAGAGAACCAAGTATTTTTCTCGCTATTATTCCAATCTTAATTTTGATAGCGTCTGCTGCAATGTCTATTCTATATTGGGAGGCAGGCATGTTTGTACCGCTAATCAGCGGTATTATTGCTGCTGCAATTATCGGCAAAATCATGGGATATACTTGGAATTACCTGCAAGATGCTTTAACAGAGGGAGTCTCAAAAGCACTTCCAGCTGTTTTTATATTGTTTATTATTGGTATCATCATTGGAACTTGGATTCTTAGTGGTGTTATTCCAACATTAATTTATTATGGTTTAGCGATCATCGACCCAAACCTATTTTTACCACTTGTATGTTTCATTACAGGGGGAGTTTCACTGGTGCTTGGCAGTTCATTCACATCGATTGCCACAGTTGGTTTGGCTTTTATTGCAATCGGACAAGGATTGGAATTTCCGCTTCCTATGGTGGCGGGTGCGGTGATTTCCGGAGCTTTTTTTGGTGATAAATTATCACCGCTGTCAGACACTACCAATGTAGCACCGGCAATGGTTGAGGAGAATCTGTTCGCACATGTACGCCATATGTTTTGGGATACGTTGCCGGCTTTTGTAATATCCATTCTGCTTTACTGGATTATTGGCCTGCGTTACGCATCTTCAGCAGCCGGTACGAATGAAATTACGGCTATTATGGATGGGTTGGAAGGATTATTTGTCATTCATCCATTTTTATTTATTGTTCCAATACTTTCGTTGTTTTTAATGCTGAAACAATATCCTGCTATTCCTTCTCTTATTTTCATAGCGATACTAGGAGGAATTACCGCTATCATTGTTCAGGGAAGTTCGATTACAGACGTGATTCAAGTAATGACATCCGGATATGACGCAAATAGCGGGATAAAGGTGCTCGATTCGTTGTTGTCAAGTGGCGGGATCAATTCCATGCTCAATACGATCGGACTGATTATTATTGCTACAGCCCTGGGCGGCATTTTGGAATCTACCGGGGTATTTAACGTAATTGTGACTTCCATTGTAAGCAAGATCCGTTCGACAGGTTCTTTGATTCTTTCTACTGTTTTATCATCATTCTTGGTAGCTTTTGCAAGTGGTTCGCAATTTTTGGCAATCATTTTACCAGCAAGAGGTTTCTTGGCATCGTATAAAAAATTTGGTTTATCACCATTGAATCTATCAAGAGCTGTTGAAGCAGCGGGGACGGTTGGTATTAACCTGGTACCATGGGGAGTACCGGCAGTATTCGCGGCCGGAGTACTTGGCGTTCCGGCAATTGAATTCATACCGTTTATCTTCTTTTCATACCTTGTACCACTTATAAATATCGCATATGGATATACAGGAATTTCGATAAAACGTATACCTGTTAAGATTCAAAATAATAGCTACAGGAGGAACTATTGATATGTATGTAAAAGTATTAGGTACCGCACAAGATGCAGGAATACCACATTCCAATTGCTTCTGCCCTAACTGTAATCTGGCAAGACGTGACAAAAGGTATCAACGTCTTGCCGCATCGCTATCCATTCATTTTGAAGAAAGCAATAAATGGTTTTTGATTGATCCATCACCTGATTTTAAAACCCAACTGGATCGTATTCAAAAGGAAACAAAATGGAGATTGATGATGGATGGTATCTTTATTACACACGCCCATATTGGTCACTACACAGGTCTGATGTACCTTGGGAAGGAAGCTGTTTCAACAAATCAAATGCCCGTTGCCGTCGGAGAAAATATGAGGGAGTTTCTTTCTTCACACTATCCTTGGAAACAATTGATTGATTTAAAAAACATTAAGCTTGAAACCCTAAAATTTAAACAAGATTATCAGTTGACTGATGGGGCAGGAATTACCCCATTATTAATTCCTCATCGAAATGAATTTTCGGAGACATTTGGCTTTATCATTTATGGAAGACAAAAACGGTTATTATATATCCCGGATATTGATCGATGGGAACAATGGAATGTGAATCTTGGAGAGGTAATGCGTGACATCGATTACTGTTTCATTGATGGAACGTTTTATTCCGAAAAGGAACTTGCATCGATTGGCCGATCCTATCAAGACATTCCACACCCGCTAATATCTGATTCCATGGAAATATTTAAACCGTATAAAGACACATGTCAAATTTATTTCACCCATTTCAATCACACGAATCCCGTGATTGGAGGGGAAGAAAAGTACAGGAGGGAAATTGAGAAAAACGGCTTTTTTATTTTGGAAGAGGGACATGAGTTTAATTTATCTGATTAATAGATGTTGTTTAACAAAAAAATGATATCTCCTAGTGGCGCTACGGGAAAGTTCTGGAAAAGTTATTTTAAGGAACAAAATTAAACTAGTAACAGCACAATGTATAAAATCCTTCCAATGGGTAGACCAATGGAAGGATTTTTGGTCGGGGTAATTTACAGTATGTAAAAACACAAATACTATTTTTTAACAGTATGCCAAGTGAAATTAATCCTTGAATTATATATAGTTGAATTATTGAATTAAATAGTCTCCCAATTTAAAATATTAAGTTTGTTGAGCATCGCTTTTTTGAATGCGCTTTCAAATTCACCGAACTTTCTAGACATACAAGAGTATTCGAACAACATGCGGCGATGATGACAGATGCAGCCGAAGTGGGAATGATTTTTATTCCAAGTATAGGAGGAAAAAGTCACTGCCCTGAGGAATATACTAGAGAGGAAGATATTAAAACAGGGGGTGATTTATTACTTCATGTGGTAGAACGCTTAGCTGTAAAAACAAAAAGTTCAAATCATACATCAAGGTAAGGCACTCAGAAATTTTCGGAGGAGGATATAGATGCGTACATTAATTAAAAACGGAACGATTGTAACCGCTATCGATGAATTTGTTGGTGATGTATTAGTTGAAGGAGAAAAAATTGTTGCTGTTGGAGAACAATTGGATGTATCGGCTGCTGAGGTTGTCGATGCCAAAGGAAAATATGTCCTCCCGGGAGGGGTAGACCAACACGTTCATTACTCTTTTGAATTTAAAGGGGAACGCGTACGAGGATTTGAAACCTCCAATGCCGCTGTAGCCGGCGGAACCACGACGGTTGTGGAATTTGTTAATCAGGAACAAGGAAAAGGAATGGCTGACACCATTTTTGATATGGATAAGAAGGAAGTTGTTAATCAAGCCATGGCTGATTATTCCTATCATGCTGTCGTATGTGACCCAGTTGATTCGACATTTGAGGAGATCGCCGATTTGCCGAACAGGGGTATTTCTACCGTTAAATTATTTATGGCCTATAAAGGCATGCCGTTTCACAGTGACGATGAAGCCCTGTACAAAGCATTAATTGCAGCAAAGGAAGCGGGTGTCACAGTTATGGTTCACTGTGAGAATGCTGATGTGATAGATTATCTCCAAAAGAAACTGATTTATGAAGGTAAGACCGATCCATATTACCATGCTGTATCGAGACCTGCACGGGTAGAACTGGAAGCAACACAACGCGTGATTAATCTGGCGGCTATGGTAGGCGCTCCCGTTTATATTGTTCATGTTACTGCTAAAAGTGTTATGCAAGCCATTCGGTCAGCTAAAAACGAAGGATTACCCGTTTATGGTGAAACGTGTGTCCAGTATCTGATGCTTGATAAAGATGATTTAGCTAAACCAAACTTTGAAGGTGCCAAATATGTGATGTCACCGGCATTACGGACCAAAGGGGACCAGGAAGCTTTATGGGAAGCTGTAAATAATGGATGGCTGAATGCCGTTAGTACGGATCATTGTGGATTTAACTGGGAATCACAGAAGCATATGGGAATTGACGATTTTACCAATATCCCCAATGGTGCACCAGGTGTAGAAAATCGTTTAGGTGTTCTTTGGACCTATGGTGTGAACACCGGGAAGATTTCCAGACAGCGGTTTGTTGACCTGTTTGCAACTACACCGGCTAAAAACATGGGACTGCACCATAATAAAGGGCATATTGGTGTTGGTATGGATGCGGATATTGTTATTTATGACCCCGATGGATCATCCATCATTTCCAACGAAAATAGTTTACATGGTGTGGACTATAGTACATTTGAGGGGTATAAACAGGAAGGAAAGGTAGATAAAGTATTCCTTCGAGGCAAACTTGTTGTTGAAGACAGTGAATATATCGGCAAGAAAGGTGACGGAAAATTTATCCCCGGAAAACCATTTGCGCTTGGTTTTGATGAAGTAAAATCAACGGAAATAAATCGTGTATGAAGCAGCGTTTTATATTAATCATCTTTGCTTCCCAATAGATAAATAATTTAAGGCTTGCCGGGTAATCCCGTATGAATCCCGGGATTACCCGGTATACCTTAGCCTATGCAGCAGAATAACCCCACCAGGATTATCATTCATCCAGATGAATCAACCTCAATCAAAAAACAATATGCATCGCAACTAGAGACAATGTTGCACGGAACTGTACTTGTATTCTGTTGGATGCTGTAAGCGTGCATTCCAACCATGTAGTTGTTTGCTGAAGTTTCTTTACAGGGGGTGATGATTTAATTCATAGAAAGACCTGAAGCATGGTTCATGATTATATGATTTTAAGTGATATTCGCTGAAAAAGGAGGCTTTTCATTGGGGCATTTACTGCAAAATTTGCTGTCGGAGGAAGATCTTGCAAAGAATTTTGATGAATCGAAGCCAAGTTATAATGCACAGGAAGCATTAGATGAGGCGAACCGCTGCTTGTACTGTTACGATGCTCCCTGCATTAAGGCTTGTCCAACTGGAATTGATATCCCGGGATTTATTAAAAAGATTGCATCCGGAAATTTAAAGGGTTCAGCAAAAACAATTATGGAAGCGAATCCGATTGGAGCAAGCTGTGCACGTGTTTGTCCGACAGAGGAATTGTGTGAGGGAGCCTGTGTACTGAATAATTCCACGAAGCCGATTATGATCGGGGACTTGCAGCGCTTTGCAACAGACTGGTCGATTAAGAATGAACAAGTATTATTTAAGGCTGGGAAGAAAAACGGAAAGCAGATAGCGATAATTGGCAGTGGTCCGGCTGGATTATCGGCAGCCCGTGAACTTGCAAGGATCGGTTATGCAGTTACGATTTTTGAAGCGAAAGGTGAGGCTGGCGGTCTGGACACGCATGGTATTGTTCCATTCCGGCTTCCAAAGGATATTTCTTTATGGGAAGTTGAACAGGTGCAGAACTTGGGAGTTGAAATACGCACAAATACGAAGGTTGGTAAGGATATTACTGCGGAGAACCTAGCACATAATTATGATGCTGTGATTCTCGCTTCGGGAATGGCGGATGTACCGATGCTGGGAATTGAAGGGGAAGATTTAACCGGTATTTACGATGCCATTGATCTTGTAGAAGAAACAAAGAATGGAAACTATCCGACTGATTTTGCCGGCAAGCATGTGGCCGTGATTGGAGCAGGAAATACGGCGATTGATGGAGCGACAACATCAGTCAGACTTGGTGCGGAGAATGTTAAAATTCTGTATCGCCGAACAGAAGCGGAAATGTCGGCATATGAGTTTGAATATGATTTTGCCAAACAGGATGGCGTTGAATTCAGATGGTTAGTTACACCGAAGCGCTTGATTGGTGATGCGAACGGTCATGTTAAACAAATGGAATGCATTCGGATGGAATTAAAAGACGCGGAATCAGATGGCCGTAAACGACCAGTAGCAATTGAGGGATCTGAATTTTTACTGAATGTGGATATCGTCATCAAGGCAATTGGACAAACACGGCATCATCAGCTAATCGAAGCGTTAGGCCTCGAACATCAAGGTGGTGTGGTTAAGGTGGATCCTGTAACCTTCAAAACATCTGATCCGAACGTCTATGCGGCGGGTGATGTCGTCTTTGCAAAAGGTGTCGGTGAAGCAATGGCTGTGTCCGCTGCACAGCAGGGAAAAGAGACAGCATATGCGATACATCAGCAATTAGAAACGTCTAAAGAGCGGGTTTGAACTAAAAATGATGGGAGGATGAATATGGCTGATATAAGTATCAATTTTGCAGGTATTAAGTCCCCTAATCCTTATTGGCTTGCATCTGCACCACCTACGAACACAGGGTATCAAGTGCAGCGCGCTTTCGAGGCCGGATGGGGTGGTGCTGTGTGGAAAACACTCTGTGAGCCGGTGCTGAATGTGACCTCGCGTTTTGGTGCACACCATTTTAATGGTCAGCGGGTGGCGGGTTTTAACAATATTGAATTGGTCTCGGATCGCCCCATTGAAGAGAATTTAAAAGAAATCTATGAAACAAAGAAACGTTTCCCGGATCGGGCAATCATTGCTTCATTAATGGTAGAGCCAAAGCGAGACAAATGGCACGAGATTGTGAAGCGGGTTCAAGATGTAGGGGTGGATGGTTTCGAGTTAAATCTCGGTTGTCCACATGGTATGTCTGAACGGGGGATGGGATCAGCAGTTGGCCAGCATCCGGACTTAGTGGAAAAATCAACACTATACGCAAAGGAAGTTGCAGAAGTACCAGTTATCACTAAATTAACACCAAATATTACAGACATAACGGCTACGGCAAAAGCTGCTGAGCGCGGTGGTGCCGATGCAGTAAGTATGATCAACACTATCAATAGCTTAATAGGCGTTGACATCGATACGTGGAATCCCGTACCTAATGTGAATGGAAAGGGAGCACATGGCGGTTATTGTGGACCAGCCGTTAAACCAATTGCCTTAAATATGGTAGGAGAATGTGCAAGGCAACCGGATTTTAATATCCCGATTTCCGGAATAGGTGGTATTTCCACATGGCAAGATGCGATTGAGTTTATGTTGATGGGGGCTGGCGGGGTACAGATATGTACAGCAGCCATGCATCACGGATTCAGCATCATCGATGATTTGACTGAAGGTTTGAGTAATTATTTGGATGACAAAGGAATTGCTTCAGTAAGTGAACTTATTGGTAAATCAGTTGAAAAATATACAGACTGGAGTAATCTCGATTTGAATCATCGTATGGTTGCCCGTATTAATAATGATGTTTGTATTAATTGTAATAAATGTCATATCGCCTGTGAGGATACTTCCCATCAGTGTATCGATATGCTTGTCGATGAAAATGGAAATGATTATTTGAAGGTTAGGGAGGACGATTGTGTCGGCTGTAACCTTTGTTCAATCGTTTGCCCGGTAGATGGAGCAATCGACATGGTAGATTTAGAACCAACTGAACCGCCAATGTCCTGGAATGACCGGCAGACCGCATTGCAAATGCTGAATAGTAAGTAACGGTATTTTTAGGGAGGGGGATTCCCAGGTTACGTGATTAGTCAGGGATTAAGCTGTTTGATGAATCCATTCAGACAGCTTCACATCCCAAAAAATTAACAAAGGGGACGAATAATGGGAAAGACCAATAAAAAGAACTCGTACCTAAAGTCACCGGATTTACTTCCAACTGGTTATCATGAGCGGAAGATAGGGATCATGGGATTTTTTGCAATGTGGATTGGGATGGCCATCCTTTTGGCAACTTTCGATATTGGCGCATCTGGAGTACAAAGCATTTCCTTGCCCTGGGTAGTACTGGCAACATTAGTCGGTTGTATTGCAGTTGGTACGTTAATTTCGATTGTTGGAGATATCGGGGTTGAACATGGATTATCTTTCCCGGTTTATATGCGGGCGCCATTTGGTATCGTCGGAACCCATATACCATCAATAGCACGGGCAGTTACAGCATCATTTTGGTTTGGATTAAACACCTATTTCGGTTCAACCGCCATTAATTCCATCATCCATGTCATCAACCCGGCATTTGATAACTGGCTGTTATGCTACATTATATTCGCGCTTGTACAGTTGATCAACACCGCTTCTGGTATTAAATGGGTGGAGCGGTTTGCTGATTTTGCTGCCCCGGTCATTATTATTTTATCCTTAATCATCTATCAAACCCTGACATCAGATATTGTTGAGCAGGGAGGAGATGTTTGGGCGTGGGCGCAAAGTCCGGTAACAGGTGGGGCCGCGGTTTCTGCGTTTATTATCGTCATTTTTGCCAATATGGGCTTCTGGGCAACATTAGGGTGTGATATACCAACGATATCAAGGTTTTTTAAAGCACCTAAGTATGAAAGAAATTGGTTTAAACGAAACAAAACAAATTTAATCGGCAGTCTGATTGCCATGCCATTGACGGAAGCATTTATGATTATGATTGGTGCGGCGGCCTTTATGGTTGCGGGCAGTTCAAACCCTGTTATTGCTTTGCAGGATACTGCTTCCGGCTGGATGTTGGCGATGTTGTTACTTATGATTGTTCTGACACAGTGGTCAACAAATACAGCCGCGAATATTGTCCCGGCTGCAGCAATTTTTTCAAATGTATTGGGTCCAAGAGTGTCCAATGCGGTTGCGGTATTTGTGGTAGGGATTGTGGGAACGGTTATACAGCCTTGGAGTGTCTACGAAATACTGACACAAGCATTGTTATTTTTTGGAGCCGTTTTGTCGGCAATAAGCGGGATTCTCGTTGTCGATTATTATGTGCTGCGGAAGCGAAGGGTAAATGTGCAGGAACTATTCCAGCATGAGGGACAGTTCAAGTTTCATGGCGGTGTAAACATTGTCGGTTTCATTGCCTGGGTGATTGGTGGTGCTGTAGCCATTCTCTTAATGGATTATTCGTTCATTGTAGGATTCGTTTTAGCGGGGGCCATTTACTATGTGCTTACGAAGTATTGGTACTTTAAAAGGTTTCCGCAGGCAGAAATAGAGGATCCAAGTGACGATAAATATCTTGGGATTACTGTTGGGCGTGATTGGGTGATTGATGAGGATGAACATAAACAGGATGAAGTAGTAGGTTGAAAAAGGGGGTATATATTATTGGCAAGCTATGATGCATTCTTATCTGAAAAACGCGAAGTGGATGATTTGTTGAAAAGTGGGTATACCATTACAGGTTCAAAAGGGACGCTTGATGGAGATGTGGTCGAATTTGAGAATCAAATGACATTCGATAAAAAAACAATACGTTTGACCAGCCCGGACAGCCGAAAGTATTTTGCCACATTGTACATCAAACAGCAAACGTAAATAGCTAATTGAAAAAAGAGAGAAGGAAGGAGAGGAATGATGGAAAAACAAAAAGTACTAATTGATGGGGAAAGGCTAAAAAATACGATAGAAGAGTTCGCTGATTTTGGCGGGACCGCGAACAATGGTGTCACAAGATTAGCATTATCCGAAATCGACCTTAAAGTTAGAAGCCATTTCCAATCTGAGTGTGAAAAACTTGGGATGACGGTTGTGTGGGATGATATGGCCAATATGTACGCAACATTACCCGGACTGGATAATGATCAGCTTCCGGTGGTTGTCGGCTCACACCTGGATTCTGTTAAAAAGGGTGGCAGGTTTGACGGTGTATTGGGTGTATTAACGGGATTAGAGGTAGTCCGAACGATAGTTGAAAATGGTATTAAACCCCGAGTCCCCATTGTAGTTGCCAATATTACCAATGAAGAGGGTGCCCGGTTTGAACCTGCGATGATGTCTTCCGGAGTGCTCTCTGGCTGGTTTGATAAATCGACTATGCTGCAGTCGACAGATACGGAAGGGACCACCTTTGGCGAGGCACTTCGTAACAGTGGTTTTGTCGGGAAGGAAGAAAATAGGCTGACAGATGCAGCAGCATTTTTGGAGCTGCACATTGAACAAGGGCCTGTTTTAGAAAGTGAATCACTGCAGGTTGGTATCGTTGAAGGTGTGGTTGGCATGGTCAACTATGAAATTGAGGTTAGCGGCGATTCCAATCATGCAGGCACCACACCGATGCCGCTTCGTAAAGATGCCTTGTTTGCAACTAATAATTTAATTACTGAAATACGTGAGAAAATGAATAAACTGGATGATCAATTGGTCTATACGATTGGCAGGATGAATGTAAGTCCAAATATTCATACCGTCATTCCCAATAAGGTTGTGTTTACCCTTGAGGCAAGACATAAGGATCCTAACACTATCAGGCAAGTAGAAGAAATTATTGAAGGACTCCCGGAATCCTCAGGGAAGGAAAAATGTGAAGTGAAAACAACGAAGCAATGGGATCGAAAAACGGTATGGTTTGATGAGGAAATCGTAAATGCAGTGGAGCGTTCAGCGAAAAATATTGGGTATTCCCACAAACGTATGGTAAGCGGGGCTGGACATGATGCCCAGTTCATTGCAACTTATATTCCCGCTGCAATGATTTTTGTACCAAGTGTAAATGGCAAGAGTCATGCAGAAGATGAATTGACACCATGGGAAGACTGTGAACGTGGGGTTAATGTGATGTTACAAACTGTTTTGGATTTAGTTAACTAGGGTTCAGTGGAAAATGGTTGAAAGAAATCTAGGTTAATTTCTTTCAACCATTTTAATTCACATATGAAATATCGTATGTTAAGTAGAATGGTTCGAGACCGGGCGATTACCCGTTTTCATTCGTTTACACAGAAATCAGACTCATTTTTTTAAAATACATTAAAAAATAAATTGCAGTTTCAATCATAATTCTCTTTTCGGGATCCATAAAATCTTCTCCAATTAACAATTTTATACGATTCAGTCGATGATATAACGTTTGACGTACAATATATAATTCATCAGCTGTGCTTTTCTTCGATCCTAAATTTTTCAAATAGACTTTCAACGTTTTCAAAAGTTCTGTACCATTTTGCTGGTCGTAGGAAATAATTGGACCAATATAATCGTATATAATTTCTCTTAGGTGGGATACATCATTTGATTGATCTATAAGACGGTATACTGCTAAGTTTTTATAAAAAGGTGGTTGAAGAGGAGAAATACTTTGCTGAAAGTTTAAACTGATGAGTGAAGTCTGATAGCTTTCCCGGACCATTTTAAAACTATTTACTTCTTTTCCGAAACTGATTAAGCGAATATCCTCCTTACTGAATCCGTCGATATTAGATTGGAACAAGTGACGAGTGGCTTCTGTTATTCGAAGGAAAAATGTACTGTCTTCCCGTTTGTTGATCAGTAATAATACATAACAATTTTTAGATTCGTCTTTAACTGTTAAAACATTAAAACCTTTACTATGAAAAATCGAACGAATAAGCATTAGTCCCATGGTTATTACGCTATTATTTTTTTCAATGGATATATGTCCTTCACTTTCCGGTATTACCCCCACAATAGCTTGTTTAAAATCGACTTCAGGATTATTTTGCTTAAATAATTCTGTTGCTTTTTCATGTGACATCGTTCCATTATAAATTTGTAACAACCACTCATTCTCTTTAATTTGATGTACTTCTCTTTGCTGGTAGTACTTCCAGAAGTATTGGCTGATAAATTCACTGCACCTTTTAGCAGATAAGTCATGTGTGAAGGAAACTTTATCCCTGTCCTCCAGAAGATAAAGTTTTGCCACGGTTTCATTCAAAAAATTTACAGGATAGGTACAAAAATCTTTTGGAGAGTCCTGGATTTGCTTTACCCATTTTTTCTGTTGTTTGGCAGGCGGGGAAGGAAAAAAATGAAATTGGTTATCATTATGGATCAGTACAATCTGCTTTTTTGTACTCTTATGTAATACTTTTAAAAATTCTCCAATTGTACCACCTGAGACAAGCGTATCGTTAAATCTTTTATATAAATTTTCCAGACTCCACCATGAATTTTCCCGATAACCTAATAAAACTTCATGTAAGTCTTTGGTGATATCAACAAATTTAACCTCTTTATTAAAAACAATAATGGGTATATTGTTTTTATCGGCCAATAACAACATTTCCTTTGAAAAATTTCCATTCTGTTTCTCTGTTTCAATGCACAGTGCTGATGAATTATGTGTGATAAGTTGCTCCATAAAGTGTAAACCTTTTGTTTTATCTTTTGTCCATTCAACTCCGGTTGTTAAAATAATCTCCTGGCCATTTAATAAATGACCAAATTTATTTATTTCAACAATATGAACCCAATTAACCCTGCGATTTAATCCATTTTCCCCTGCTATTACCTTAGCATTTTTAAAAAGCGGACGATTAAGAGCATCCTGCACAGTCAGTTCCACACAAAACAACCTCCCCCATATGAATTTTAGCATTGATATATTTCAAAGTGTTTATGTAAGCGCTGTCCTTCTTTAACATTATGTCTAATGTTAAAGAAATGTCAAGAGTGTACCATATATTAGGAATATTCTATCACCTTGCGACTCCATGATTTATAAAAATCGGTCTATGTAATGTATTAGATAAATTGAAGGGGGTGTTTACGTGTTGAATTTTCCTGCAGAAACCTTTTGGTTGATTGTACCGTGGCCATTTATTTGGATAACACTTGGTATTGTAATGTATTTCGTTCATAAAAAAGGGGATGAAAAGGAGGATGAATTCTACTCGAAATTTAATGATAAGGGGATGAAATAATGGGAAGTGATGCGATAGTATTCATCATTTATTTGCTTGTTTTACTTGCGATAGGTGTATATTTCACTAGAAAGGCATCTAAGTCAGTGGACAGTTATTTATTGGGAGACAGAAATATAGGGCCTGCTGTAACTGCACTAACAATGCAAAGTACCTCAATGAGTGGGTTCATGTTTCTAGGGGCTCCTGCACTGGCTTTTCAACAAGGATGGTATGCTATATGGTATGCGATAGGTGACGCAGGCGGGGGTATTGTTAACCTATCTGTGTTAGGAAAAAGAATGCGTCGAATGTCTGAAATATTGAAGGCGCTTTCGCCAATAGAGTACTTGGAGAAGCGATTTGAAAGCCCCGCAATAAGAGTTGTTGGTTCTATTATTTCTATTATTTTTCTTTTGCCTATGTTTTTGCGCAGTTTATTGCAGCGGGAAAGACATTGGAAGTTTTGACGGGAATACCATTTGAGTGGGCCCTCATCGTTGGGGTAAGTATCATTGTTGCTTATACAGCGACTGGAGGATATTTAGCTGTTGTCTGGACGGACTTTTTTCAGGGAATACTCATGGTTGTCGGAGCAATCGCCATTTTGTTTATTGGTCTAACGCAAGTCGGGGGGATTTCAGGTTTAAATGAATCACTTGGCCAAATTGACTCTTCATACCTGAGTATATGGGGGAAAGATCTTGTTTTCTATGGTCAATGGGGAGTTATTATTGGAGCAGTATTGATATACTCGATTGGATACATGGGGCTCCCTCACGTAGTTGTAAGACACATGTCAATAAAAAATACAAAAACAGTAAAATCGGCCATTTTGTGGACCACAATATATAATAGCCTTTTTTCCTATGCTCCATACTTACTTGGTTTTATCGGAATTATTCTGCTTCCTAATCTGGCAGACCCCGAAATGGTGATACCTACACTGGCATATACGTTCTTTCCCGGCTTTATTGCAGCAATTTTGCTATCAGCAATTATGGCGGCAATTATGTCAACATCGGATTCAATTTTGATGCAAGCCGGAACTATTTTGTCTCGGGATATCTATCAAAGATTTATTGATAAGAAAGCCAGTCAAAACAAAATGATTCTAGTATCGCGACTTGCCATACTTTTTGCAGGTGTATTAGGTGTGGTCGTAGCAATTAATCAGCCTCCATCGGTTTTTGCGCTAGTAGTTTTTGCCTTTGGTACACTTGGGTGCAGTTTCCTTGTCCCATATATTTGTTCAGTTTACTGGAAAAACGCTAATAAGGTCGGGGTATTATGTGCGATGATCAGCGGTGGGGTAACGAACATTATTTGGACTTCCTTCGAATGGCAAAGTATTACAGCAGTTCATCCTTTTCTTGGAGGACTGATTGTATCTATTATAGGTATGATAGTTGGAAACAGGTTTGGATCTACTCCTTCCAAACCAATTCAGGAGGCATTCGAGGAAGCAAAAGGACCGCGTCAACTGCCCGGGAATATAGAAAAGAATATTGCGCGGGATATTGCTCCTGAAGCAAAGGGAATCTCTGAGTTTGTTAAGCGTAGAATACCAGTAGAGGGATGATAAACATGATTGAGGTAATTAATGCAGAAGAAGTTGGATTTAATAATCATGAAATAAAAAATTATCTGGATAAAATGGATTCAAAAGGGTCATTTATAGTAGACCAGCTTGTCTATTATCCCTATTTCTTTTTTGAGTATACATTGGAGAGAAAAAGTTTTCCGCGTCCAACTGGCGCAATGGTTGGGTGTACAGTTGACGGTATTAATGGAATCGGTTCTCTAATCGATGGATCTCCTAAGTTTAAGAAAAAGCAAATAGATCCTCAAAATATCATTCAAAAGAAATTAGGCTCATTTGAGGTAAGTGAAATTTCCAAAGACTTTTTATACGACTCCATTTCTTATAAACTAAAGGTTTTATCTATGCCGAAACTTACTTTAACGAAGAAAGAGGTATTCTACAGACCGTACTGGATTGCTGAAGGGCGCAAGCACTCTTCTGATAGATTTTTGCTGACAGTCGATGCGGTTACAGGAAAGTACCACCCACTTTAGTCAAATAGGTTGATTCCTAATTGTTAAATAACTAAAGTGATCATTTAACTAAATGTCTAATGTAGGATTTGTAAATCAATAGTAATGTTTATAGTATAAATTCATATTTTTCCATAGTAAGTAAATAAAAAGGAGTGGTGTTGATGGAAACCAAACCAATTGGGTTACAGGACAAGGACGAAAAGTACATTTGGCATGCCATGCGTCCATACAATCCAAAGGCCACGATGGTGATGAGTGAAGCAAAAGGTGCCTATGTAAAAGATACGAACGGGAAGGAATTTCTTGATGCAATGTCCGGACTTTGGTGTGTTAATGCTGGATACGGCAGGGAGGAGCTAGCTCAGGCTGCGTATGATCAGTTGAAGGAACTTTCCTATTTCCCAATGTCTCATAGTCACGTCCCGGCAATTGAACTTGGGGAAAAATTAAACGAATGGCTTGGAGATGAATATGTAATCTTTTACTCAAACAGTGGATCGGAAGCAAATGAGACAGCGTTTAAAATTGCCCGTCAATTTCACCAACAAAATGGGGAACCAGGCCGTCATAAATTTATATCAAGATACAGGGCATACCATGGAAATTCAATGGGGGCGCTGGCAGCTACCGGTCAGGCGCAAAGGAAATATCGATATGAACCGCTTGCCCAGGGTTTTCTTCATGTTACACCGCCGGATATATATAGGTGTCCATATAAGGGATCAGATGAAGAACGCAGTCTTGCGTGTGCGGACGAAATTGACCGTGTAATCACCTGGGAAATGAATGAAAGCGTTGCCGCCGTGATAATGGAACCGATTATTACGGGTGGTGGTGTAATTATGCCCCACGAAAGTTATTTGCCGAGAGTCAGGGAGATTTGTGATAAGCATGGGGTTTTGTTGATAGTTGACGAAGTAATCTGCGGCTTTGGCAGAACAGGTAAGCGCTTTGGTTTTCAAAATTATGGTGTAACACCAGATATTGTAACAATGGCGAAAGGAATAACGAATGGTTCGCTTCCTCTTTCTGCAACCGCGGTTCGAAAAGATATTTATGAAGCGTTTAAAGGGACCGAAAAATATGACCACTTCCGTCATGTAAACACATTTGGAGGTAACCCGGCATCGTGTGCGGTTGCATTGAAAAATATGGAAATTATGGAACGTGAAAATTTGGTCGAACGCTCTGAAAAGATGGGCAAAAAGTTATTGGAAAAACTGCGTGAGCTAAAAGAACATCCGAATGTTGGGGATATTCGTGGCAAAGGACTGCTTGCAGGAATCGAATTGGTAGAGAACAAATTAACACAAGACCCTGCATCCTCAGAAAAAGTTGATAGAATCATAGCCCTGTGTAAGGAAGATGGGGTAATTATCGGGAAAAATGGAAGCACAGTTGACGGATTTAATAATGTTATTGCACTTTGTCCACCGCTCATTATCGATGATGAGCAACTTGATATTATTGTGAACACGATAAAAAAGGCATTTGCTAAACGTTGATACCACTATTTAGGAGGCAAAATTTATGATTGAAACAGAAGTAAAAACAATAAAAAACTATGTAAATGGCGAATGGATTGATGCAACTTCAGACAAAACCGAAAAAGTATTTAATCCGGCAACCGGTGAAGTGATAGCCCATGTGCCAATTTCCAGCAAGGAAGACTTGGATAAGGCCGTAAAAGTTGCTGCGGAAACATTCGAGACTTGGAAGGAAGTTCCTGTCCCAAAACGTGCGCGCATTCTATTTAAGTATCAGCAATTACTTGTTGAACATTGGGAAGAACTTGCGGAACTGGTCACTATTGAAAATGGAAAAAGTTATAAAGAGGCATATGGTGAAGTCTTGCGAGGTATTGAATGTGTGGAGTTTGCTTCCGGGGCACCATCACTTATGATGGGTGACCAATTACCATCAATTGCCGCAGGATTAGAATCAGGGGTATATCGTTACCCTATCGGGGTTATTGGTGGGATTACACCATTTAACTTTCCAATGATGGTTCCCGCCTGGATGTTCCCAATGGCTATTGTAACGGGAAATACATTTGTTCTGAAGCCATCTGAACGCACTCCAATACTTGCCAATCGACTTGGTGAATTGTTGGAAGAAGCGGGGTTGCCAGCTGGAGTATTTAACATCGTGCATGGGGCACACGATGTGGTAAATGGTTTATTGGATCATCAACAAATTGATGCTATTTCCTTCGTAGGTTCACAACCGGTTGCTGAATATGTATATAAAAGGGGCACGGAAAACCTTAAACGTGTTCAGGCACTTTCCGGGGCAAAAAACCATTCCATTGTATTAAGTGACGCCAATTTAGATAATGCAACTACCCAAGTGATTAGTGCAGCATTTGGCTCTGCAGGAGAACGGTGTATGGCTTGTTCAGTTGTAGCCGTGCATGAATCGATAGCAGATGAATTTGTTGAACAATTAATTCAAAAGGCAAATGAAATAAAAATTGGGAATGGTTTGGATGAGGGAGTTTTTCTGGGACCGGTTATTCGAGATCAGCATAAAGAACGTACATTACAGTATATTGAGACCGGCGAAAAAGAAGGAGCAAAACTAGTCCGTGACGGGCGAGAGGATAAAGGTCTTCAACAAAAAGGTTATTTTGTCGGCCCTACAATCTTTGATAATGTGACAAGTGAAATGAAGATTTGGGAAGATGAAATGTTCGCACCTATTTTGTCAGTTATCCGTGTCAAGGATCTTGAAGAAGCAATTGAATTAACAAATAAATCAAGATTTGCAAATGGATCTTGTATCTTTACTAATGATGGAGGATCGGTACGCACCTTCAGAGAGAAGATTGATGCAGGTATGCTGGGAGTAAATATCGGTGTTCCGGCCCCAATGGCTTTCTTTCCGTTTTCAGGCTGGAAAGATTCCTTCTACGGCGATCTGCATGTAAACGGAAAAGATGGTATAGAATTTTATACGCGTAAGAAGGCTATTACTACTCGATGGGTTTAGGAAGAAACAAAAACGGGTGACACCTATAATCAGGTAATGAACGTGTAATGTAAGCGGGAGGCCATGAATGTGGCTTCCCGTATTTTTTTGACAAATAGTAATATTATGCTATCATGAACACGTTCATTTGAAAAATGTGTTCATAAAGTATTTTTATTTTACTTGGGAAGGAGGAAGATTTAACAGTTCAGGAGGGCATGATTTATCAATAGAGGTATAGATTTTGTTCAAGGTATCAGAAAATTATTAGATAAATAGACAATGGATGGATACAAAAACCATTCTCGATTTATCAACAACCATGAAATATACAACATATTGGAGGTATGCAAGCAATTATATGAATCCAAAATTAGAAAAAACTATCTTTTGGCCATCAATCATCCTGGTGGTAGGCGTAACTATATTATTGGTAATATTTAGAGAAACAGCTGGTCCGGTTGTATCAAATATGATGACAGAAATTACTTTCCGATTTGACTGGGCGTTTGAATTTTTGACAATTGGTCTATTTATAATTTTAATCTGGCTGATGGTTGGAAAATATGGAAAAGTTAAATTGGGCGGTCCGGACGACAAGCCGGAATTCAGCCGATTCAGTTGGGGTGGAATGCTATTCTGCGCCAGTATGGGAACAAGCATTATGTTCTGGTCAATTGTTGAACCACTCTATTATTATACTGGTCCTCCTTTCCGTATCGAACCGGAATCAACAGGTGCTGCTGAATATGCACTTAGCTACGGATTATTCCACTGGGGGATTTCAGCATGGGCACTATATGCACTCCCGGCTGTTGTGATGGCGTACAGTTTTTTTGTGCGAAAAGATCATTCTTTAAAAATAAGTGCCGCCTGCAGAGGGGTACTCGGTAAACATGCAGATGGATTTTTGGGTAAGGCGATTGATGTATTGGTTATTTGGAGTATGATCGGCGGTCTCGGTACTTCACTGGGTCTTGGTGTTCCAATGGTCTCAGCTGTAATTGGAGACTTATTTGGATTAGAGCCTTCATTATGGTTGGATATTGTTATTATTATAATTTGGACCTTTATTTTCAGCTCAAGTGCTTATATGGGCCTATATAAAGGTATTCGTAAATTAAGTGACTGGAATGTTTATATGGCATTGGGTCTAGCTCTGTTTGTCATTATCGTTGGTCCTACACTGTTTATTTTGTCGTATTTCACCAATAGTATGGGTATCATGCTGGATGAATTTATGAGGATGAGTCTGTATACGGATCCAATAGCCCAAGGTGGATTTCCGCAGGCGTGGACTGTGTTTTATTGGGCATGGTTTGCAGCCACAGCACCATTTATAGGTATATTTGTAGCCCGTATTTCTAAAGGCCGCAGTATACGTGAATTGGTTTTTAATGTGTTAATGTGGGGTTCAATCGGAAGCTGGTTATATTTTGCGGTGTTCGGCGGGTATGCAATGGATCTTCAATTAAGCGGTGAAGTGAATTTGACGAAGATATTATCCGAAGAAAGTGGACAGGCTGCTATTGTAGCTGTACTGAACTCGTTGCCATTACCGGTTATTGTTTCCGTGTTTTTCGTAATCCTCGGTTTTGTATTCCTGGCAACTTCACTCGATTCTGCCAGTTACGTTATTGCAAGTGTGGCAACAAAAGAATTAGGAATGACTGCTGAGCCGGCTCGCTGGCATCGGCTGCTATGGGGTATTCTATTGTCAGCACTGGCTATTAGCTTAACGGTTGTAGGCGGGCTGGATGTAGTGCAAACATCCTCTGTTCTTGTATCGGTTCCTGTACTAATCATGTATCTGCTAATGGCCATTTCATTAATTAAATGGTTAAATAATAACGAACATCTGCACCATTATGTAGAAAATAGCGGTAGAAAAAGCAAGGAAGTGAACAAATGAAATCAAGCAGGAAAGAAATACAACGAACACGTATGTGGCGTTATTTCATAGATGCGGCAACAGAAGTTATTGAAGAAGAAGGAATTGATCATGTAACGATCCGGAAAATTGCAGACAAGGCAGGGTTCACCAGTTCAACGGCATATAATTATTTCAAGGATTTATCCCACTTGAAATTTTTTGCAGCCATGCGATTTACAACCGGGTATATTGAAGAATTACCAATATATATGAAAAAGGGAACAAATACAGTGGAAAAATGGCTTTACTCCTGGGAGTGTTTTTGTAAACATTCCTTTGATCAGCCAAACATATACTCTGTCATTTTTATGGATAATTTAGGATTGGTGGCAGAGGAAATGTTGAATGATTATTATAACGTTTTCCAAAATGATCTGATTGGATTGCCTGAACAAATTCAATCAATTATTACGGAGCATAATTTTTCTAAACGTAGTGCTTCCTATATTCAGAGTACTGTTGACGAAGGATATATCAAACAACAAGATATTGAGTTGATTGCTGATACGACACTGTTGCTGTGGAAGGGCATGATGAGTACCGTGATGAACCACCGCCGAATGTATACAAAGGAAGAAGCAATTAACCGCACATTGTATTATGTTTATGAAAGTGTAATACGCGTGGTCAACCCGGATAAACGTATGCAAATTGACTTTAAACCTGACAATTATTAATCGCACATCACTAGAGATAACAGGAGGGCATAAAGATTGGTATTTAATATACAAGATTCCGAAAAACGTACCATTAAAACAGACTATCCAAGAGAAATAAAGAAATTGGACCATGTATGGATACCTTTATCAGACGGATCAAAGCTGGCAACGACAATCTGGCTGCCAAAAGATGCAGAAGATAATCCAGTACCAGCTATTTTAGAATATATTCCATATCGAAAAAATGACTTTACTGCTATTCGTGACTCGGCAAGACATCCGTATTTTGCGGGACATGGATATGCAAGCATTCGTGTGGATATTCGGGGTGCCGGGGATTCGGATGGAATTTTGCTTGATGAATATTTAAAACAAGAACATGATGACGCATTGGAAGTATTGGACTGGATTCAAAAACAAACATGGTCGACCGGTTCCATCGGCATAATTGGTAAATCATGGGGGGGTTTTAATGGTTTGCAAGTTGCAGCCCGAAAACATCCCGCACTGAAAACAATTATTACATTATGTTCTACAGATGACCGTTATGCAGACGATGTCCATTATAGGGGCGGCAACATATTAGGTTCGGATATGCTTTGGTGGGCATCGACAATGTTTGTATATAATGCGCGACCACAGGATCCGGCGGTTGTAGGTGACAATTGGCGTGAAAATTGGTTGAACCGATTGGAGAATACACCGCCGTTTGTTGAAGAATGGATGCGGCATCAGCGCAGAGATGCATATTGGAAACATGGCTCTGTGTGTGAAAACTATGAAGACATCCAAATACCTGTTTTTGCAGTCAGTGGCTGGCAGGATGGGTATACTAACGCGGTTTTTCGTCTTATTGAAAACTTGCCAAACGCAAAGGGGTTAATCGGTCCATGGGCACATGAATATCCGGAAGTAGCTACACCTGAACCGGCAATCGGATTTTTACAGGAATGCCTTCGCTGGTGGGATCAATGGCTTAAAGGCGTGGAAACCGGTATTATGGATGAACCGAAGCTGATTTCCTGGATACAGGACAGTGAATTGCCAGCGGTCAGCTACGATGAGCGTCCCGGTAAATGGGTAGCGGATACTGCTTGGCCATCCAATAATGTTAGTGAACAATCATTATACCTGGAAGAAGGAAAACTGAACAAAATTCCAGCTGATTCTACGGAATTGGCAATTCCAAGTGTACAGGAACACGGATTCTATGCAGGTGTTTTCTGTCCTTTTGGTCAACCTGGTGATTTACCAGCTGATCAACGACTGGAAAATGGTAAATCGGTTGTGTTTACATCTGACCCCTTTGAAGAAACAACAGAATTGTTGGGAAATCCGGTTTTTCATGCTTCTTTGTCGTCAAACCAGAAAAATGCCTTGTTGGCAGTACGACTCTCCGATAAAGCTCCAACCGGGGAATCCACTTTAATCAGCTGGGGTATGCTGAATCTGACGCACAGGAACTCACATGAACAACCAGAGCCATTGGAACCCAACAAAAGGTATAATATAACTGTAAAACTTGATGCACTCGGACAGCAGATACCCAAGGGTCACAAATTGGAAGTTGCATTGTCTCCAACGTATTGGCCGCAAGCTTGGCCTTCACCAAAACCGGTGACATTAACGCTGTTTTCCGGTAAAGATACGTATCTTACTTTACCGGTAAGGACTCCGCAAAAAGAAGATGAAAAGGTTGAAAACTTTCGTAATCCGGAAACAGCTGAAGTATTGGAAAAAGAAACAATTCGAACAGAGTGCCGAACCAGGCATGTTTCGCATGATACGATTACAGGCACCTGGAAACTTGAAGACTTTTCGGATGAAGGCGAACGTTTTCAGCCTTCGAATGGTTTGCAGTATGGAAGTATTAACCAAAATACGTATACCATAAAAGAAAATGATCCATTAAGCGCCCGCGCAGAATGTAAATGGGAAGTAAAAGTTGGACGAGAAGATTGGCAGACAAAGTTGAAAAGTCATAGTGAAATGACCAGTGATGAAACAACATTTTATCTGACCAATACTATGATTGCCTATGAAAATGGGGAGGAAATATTCCATAAAACGTGGAATACAGAAATTCCTAGGGATTTTGTGTAATATCATATTATCGGTGCGTTTAATATAAATTAACAATGGAACAGTTACTATTACGTTGTGATATTCTGATCTATAAAAATACTAGCCAGGGGACTTATGTCTCCTGGCTATTTTGCGTGCCAGGCAAGTTACATTCGGATAGTTCTCCCTCCAATTCGCTTTTTTTCTACCTTTTAAGACAAATTTCCCAGGAAATAATTCAAGCGAAACTAAATAAGGACTATAGATTGGCTTCTTTGTTACTAAATTTATAAATTTTCCAAATCTTCATTGAGTTGAGTAAATATTGTATCTATAATTAAGTATAATTTCAACTTTCACTACTGGTATCGTCTATTCATTATATTAATTTTCTCACCTAGGGAACTAATTTCAAAAGAAAAATAAAGATAAGCAGAATAAGAAAAATGTTAGTTTGTGTAAGTTTATGTTTTATCGTTCCTTTAAATTTAATTTTGACGGGGGTGTATAAAGCTTGTATATTGTCAAACGCTTTATAACAATGCTGTTAACGATTTGGGTGATTGCGTCACTTACATTTATCGTTATGAAATTTATTCCAGGTGATCCATTTGCTTCAGATACGAATGTTCTTCCAAAAGAGGTCCTGGAAAATATGCGGGCGAAGTATAATCTTGATGAGCCAATTCCTGTCCAGTACATATTGTATATGAAAAATCTGGTTTTCCTGGACTTGGGGCCATCTATTCAGTCCGAAAGCCGTACCGTTAATGAGATTATTGTATCCGGATTTCCAGCTTCCGCAACGCTTGGCCTACAATCGATGGTTATAGCTATTATTTTCGGATTAATACTAGGGATTCTATCCGCGTTATACCACAATAAATTAATAGATTATGCATCGATGGCTTTCGCAATTCTTGGAATATCCATACCGAGTTTTATATTAGCGCCATTACTTATTGATATATTTGCGGTAAAACTCGGAATCCTTCCTGTCGCATCCTGGGGAACATTTTGGCATTCTATTTTACCAACGCTTGCACTGGCGACAATGCCATTAGCTATTATTGCGAGGTTTATGCGGTCGAGTATGCTTGATGTCATGAATCAAAATTATATAAAAACGGCGGATGCAAAAGGTTTATCGTCTATAAAAATAGTTACGAAACATGGAATCCGCAATGCAATATTGCCTGTTGTTTCTTTCATAGGTCCACTGTTTGTCGGGTTGATTACAGGTACGTTTGTTATCGAAAAAATATTCGCTGTTCCAGGAATCGGGAAATACTTTGTTGAAAGTATTTTTAATCGTGATTACCCGGTAATTATGGGTATAACCATATTTTTTAGTTCGGTTTTAGTTTTTACTTTGTTCTTAATAGATATTTCATACCGGTTTATTGATCCGAGGATAAAGTTAACAAGCAAGGAGGATTAACTGATGGAAAAGCTGCAGTCCGAATCTATGTTTCGTCCGGTAGATTCGTCAAAATATATGGACTCCATTCAGCGTCCAAGCCTGAGTGTTTGGAAAGACACACTACTCAATATACTTAAAAATAAGTTGGCAATTTTAGGTTTCGTACTACTCCTGGTAATTATGTTTTTTGCAGTGGCTGGTCCCGCGATGGTTCCTTATAATGCTGCAGAGCAGGACTTAGTAGGAACCAATTTGCCACCGTCCGCTGAACACTGGTTTGGAACAGATGATTTAGGCCGTGACATGTGGGCTAGAACGTGGCAGGGTGCGAGGGTTTCTTTAACAATTGGATTTTTTGCAGCATTTATAGACCTCATTATTGGTGTGGTTGTCGGTGGAGTATCAGGTTATATGGCCGGGAGAGGCAAAACCGGTGATAGAATTGATGGTATTTTGATGAGATTGGTTGAAATATTGTATGGGATTCCCTATTTGCTGGTAGTGATTCTCTTGATGGTTATTATGGATCCCGGTATTACAACCATTATTATTGCGTTATCTGTTACCGGATGGGTTGGAATGGCGCGGATTGTTCGTGGACAGGTATTGCAATTAAAGGAACAGGAATATGTAATGGCGGCACAAAAGCTGGGGACTTCACACTGGAAAATAATTTACAGACATCTGCTGCCCAATACATTAGGGATTATCATTGTCAACCTTACTTTTACTATTCCTACAGCTATTTTTGCTGAAGCGTTTTTAAGTTTTCTTGGTCTTGGTGTTCAGGCGCCGCATGCCAGTTGGGGAACAATGGCAAATGATTCACTCGGCGTTATTTTAACCGGGCAGTGGTGGAGACTATTCTTCCCGGCATTCATGATTTCATTAACAATGTTCGCTTTTAATGTGTTTGGTGATGGATTACAGGATTCTCTTGATCCACAATCGCGGAAATAGGAGGTTTGTGAATTGAGTCGTTTACTTGAGGTGGAAAATTTAAAAATTAACTTTAAAACATATGGTGGGGAAGTTAAGGCAGTACGAGATGTATCATTTCATGTTGATACGGGCGAAGTTGTGGCGATTGTCGGCGAAAGTGGAAGCGGAAAAAGTGTTACAGTGCAATCCATTATGGGGCTGATTCCAACACCGCCCGGCATAATTAAAGGGGGGAGTATCCGATTTCAGGAAAAAGAGTTGTTGAATCTATCCAAAAAAGAACTTCGAAAGATAAAAGGTTCCAACATTGGAATGATATTTCAGGACCCGATGACATCTCTTAACCCTACCATGAAAATTGGCAAACAAATAGAAGAGGGGCTGATCATTCATCAGCATCTGTCTAAGAAAGAAGCACGGGAACGCTCGATTGAGATGTTAAAACTCGTGGGAATCCCCAACCCGGAAGAGCGAAGTAAACAATATCCCCATGAATTTAGCGGGGGAATGCGTCAAAGAGCCATGATTGCGATTGCGCTGGCATGCAGCCCGGACTTATTAATTGCTGATGAACCGACTACAGCTTTGGATGTGACGATTCAAGCACAAGTGCTGGAACTGATGAAAGGTCTGCAAAAGGAAATGAATACATCGATTATCCTGATAACGCATGATCTTGGTGTAGTAGCGGAAACGGCACAAAGGGTAATTGTGATGTACGGCGGAATGATGGTTGAAAGCGGGACGATTTTGGACCTGTTCGAAAATCCGAAACATCCGTATACATGGGGCTTATTAAATTCGCTGCCGAACACGGATGAAAAGGAGCAAAAACAGCTGGAACCAATCGAGGGATCACCTCCGGATCTCTTTTCACCCCCAAAAGGATGCCCATTTGCACCAAGATGTAAGTTTGCAATGGAGGTTTGTCTGGAAGAGATGCCTGGATCGTATGAAATTGATGAAGGGCATCTTGCAAAATGCTGGCTAAATGACGCACGCGCGCCAAAAATGGATGAAATCATTGCAGCGGGAGGCGGAAATGCGTGACGGAACAACTTGTTGAACTTCAATCATTAAAGAAATATTTCCGGGTCAGGAAAAACCTGAATGTAAAGTCTGTTGATGATATCACATTTTCGATTAACAAGGGTGAAACTTTCGGGCTTGTCGGTGAAAGCGGAAGCGGTAAGTCAACCTTGGGTAAAACACTGGTAGGCCTCCAAAATCCAAGTGGCGGAAACATTATTTATAACGGACACAATGTAACACAATTATCGGGGGAAATGAAGAAAAAAGTGAACAAGGAAATGCAGATCATCTTCCAGGATCCCCATGCCTCCCTAAATCCAAGAATGCGGATTGGGGATATTATTGCAGAAGGGTTGGATGCGTATAAACTTTTTAAAGGAAAGGATCGTACGAATCGGATCTACGAATTGCTGGAACGTGTCGGCCTAAGTTCAGAACATGCAAAACGATACCCTCATGAGTTCAGCGGTGGCCAAAGACAACGGGTTGGTATTGCGAGGGCACTGGCGGTCGAGCCAAATTTCATCGTTGCTGATGAACCTATTTCAGCGTTGGATGTGTCGATTCAAGCACAGGTAATTAATTTAATGGAGGATCTTAAAAGGACGGAAGGATTAACATATCTGTTTATCGCCCATGACCTTGGGATGGTAAAGCATATTAGTGACCGAATTGGTGTCATGTATTTAGGAAAAATGATGGAACTGTCTGAGAGCAATGCTATGTTTTCAAATCCGTTGCACCCGTATACGCAGGCGCTATTATCCGCTATACCAAAACCTGATCCACGTAAAACCGGACGTGAGCGGATTGTCTTGGAGGGTGATCCACCCAGTCCCACGAACCCTCCTAGTGGCTGCAGGTTTAGAACGAGATGTCCATTTGCAATGGGAATATGTGCAACGCAGGAGCCAAAGTGGATGGAGGTTGAAAGAGGTCATTGGACCGCTTGTCATTTATATTAATGGAAAGCTCTCGAAATAATGTTTAATTTTATAAAAATATAAGGAGTGACAGTAATGAAAAAATGGTTGTCGGCTTTGGTATTCATATTCGTAATCTCTATTGTACTGAGTGGCTGCTATGGCGGCGGAGGTGAAGGCAGTGCTTCTGATTCAGGTCAGAGTGGTGAAGTAAAGCAGGAAATTGTCGTTAATGCGATGACAGAACCGCCGGATATTGATCCCGCATTAGCAACAGATACGACATCAGGCTGGATTTTGGATCATATTTTTGAAGGGCTGTATACGCGTGACAAAGAAGGAAAGCCGGTTTTAGGCGCAGCAAAGGATGTAAAGGTTTCTAAAGATGGAAAAACCTATACATTTACCTTACGTGACGATGCGAAATGGTCGGATGGTTCACCAGTAACTGCCGAAGACTTTGAATATGCTTGGAAAAGGGTTTTGAATCCTAAAACAGGTAGTCCATTTGCGTTTTATTTTTACTATATTAAAGGTGCAGAAGCCTATAATAAAGGCAATGGATCCGTTGAAGATGTGGGAATTAATGCAATTGACAAGAAAACGTTTCAGGTCAAATTAAACACACCATTAGGGTATTTTGATAGTTTATTAACACTATGGACATTTTATCCGGTGAACAAAGAGGTTGTGAAAGGGAATGAAAATTGGTCTGCAAAGGCTGATACATTAGTTGGTAATGGTCCATTCAAATTGACAAAGTGGAAACATGACAGTCATGTTGTTATTGAAAAAAATGAACATTATTACAATAAAGATGTAGTAAATCTTGAAAAAATTACGTTCGAAATGGTTAACGAAGCGACAACGTATTATCAAATGTTCAAAACGGGCGAGTTGGACTTGATTCAAACATTGCCAACAGATGTTATTAAGCAAGCACGTGAAAATCCCGCCTTTAAATCGGTTCCATATTACGGAACTTACATGTATATGTTTAATGTAAATAAAGAACCGTTTACGAATAAAAAGGTTCGAAAGGCGTTTGCGATGGCAATCAATCGTGAGGCATTGACTAAAAATGTCACCCTGGGTGGAGAGACACCGGCATTCGGCATGGTACCTTCGGGAGCAGAAACACCAAAAGGGGACTTCCGTGAAGTGGGTGGTCCGCAATTTGAGGAAAATGTAAAAAAAGCGAAGCAATTGCTGGAAGAGGCGAAAAAGGAAGAAGGCTGGAATAAACTGCCGGAAGTTACATTAATGTACAATACATCGGAAAACCATAAAAAGGTTGCTGAGGCAGTGCAGGAAATGCTTAAAGACAATCTCGGTGTGAATATTAAACTTGCAAATCAAGAATGGGGAACCTATTTGGCCACTACAAAACAACATAACTTCCAAATGGCGCGTATGGGCTGGATCGGAATATTCCTAGATCCGGTTGCAAACCTTGATTATTACCTGGGTGATAGTCCGAATAACCGAACTGGTTGGGTGAATAAGGAATTTGATTCACTTATGGCAAAAGCAAAAGCAGAGCAGGATGCAAAGAAGCGATATCAGTTACTGCATGAAGCAGAGAAAATATTGCTGGATGAAATGCCGTTTATGCCAGTTTATTTTTATAGGAATACGTATATGACTAATCCGAATTTGAAAGATGTGGCATATTATGTGAATCGTTTGCCACAATTTAAATGGGCAAAAATGGAACCTGAAAACTAAATGGACCCGAATAGGCCCTCTATGGTTTGCCATGTGGCAAAAAGGGGGCCTTATTCTTTTAAAGGCGGCGATAGTATGTGGAAACTTGGTATGCTGTATTGTTTAATGATTATCGCATGGTTGTGCTGCATGGCCCTGTTCGATTGGTCATTGATGGAATGGATTAATTACACCTTTTTGGTTGGTTTAAGTTCCGCCATCATCACCGTTTGCATTCGAATTTGGAAAACCGGGTTTTTGGATTTATTTAACGATGGTTTTCGAATCATGGGGCAATTTTTAAATCCCGCAGCAAAATCAAGATCATTGCAGCGGGCTAATAAACGCATTGCTGAAGATGAGGATTTACAACAATTTAAGGCGGGAATAGCTGCTCGACTGTTTCAACTTACATTAAGTGTTGCGATCATATCGGTTTGTTTAACAGTTATTGGTTTACTTAATTATTATAAGAATTAGGGGAGTTATATATGATGAATTCAGTTAATGATCGGACGTTACATACCTATTTAACAGTACAAAGTGCCAACCAGCCATCTGTGATTCCAAATGAAAGTGCGGTAACGTTTATTACAAAAAAGAGTGGAATGCCGCAAGTTTGGAAATGTGATATGGCAAGTCTTGAGGTTAAACAGTTTACTGACTTTCCTGATCGTACTCTATCTGTCCATCATTCGCCCACAGGTGCCCAAACAATTGTTGGAATGGATTATGAAGGAAACGAAAAGCAACAATTTTATTTATTAAGCGAAGGTGATACTAAAGTAGAAGAGCTTGTCGTATCGAAGGAATATTTTCATGAGTTTGGTGGCTGGTCAACGGATGGAACAAAAATTGCTTACTCAAGCAATCGGCGTCATCCTGGTTACTTCGATGTATATATTTTTGATTTGGCAACAAAAACAGAGAAGAAAGTTTATGAGATTGATGGTAATTGTACTCCGCTTTGCTGGACAAAAGATGGGGGAAAACTACTGCTAAGCATACCGGAAACAAATATAGACCAATCATTATATGTATTGGATTTAGATACGAAAACAATCAATAGGTTAGGCAGTAAGAAAGAACATGCCAGGTATCAATCGGTTGAGCTTACAGCGGATGGTAAAGGGGGATATCTTTTGACGGATTCCGGCCTGGATACATTGGGTATCGTTCGTTTTTTATTTTCGGAACCATCCGAAATGGCATTCCTATTTACAGCAGAAAATTGGGATGTTGAAGAAATCAAATTGTCCCCTGAAGAGGACAAGCTCGCTTTTTCCATTAATGAAGGCGGCGTATCCAGACTGGGTATATTCAATATTGCCAATCATACACATTTTTATATTAATTCATTGCCATCCGGTGTGTATCAGTCATTCTCCTGGAGTACCAATAATGAATTAATTCTATCCGTAAAAAGCGCTGTATTGCCCGGCGATATTTGGAAAGTCAGCTTGGAAGAAGATATAGCGGAGCGGTTAACATATGTTGGCGATGTGAAAGGTATCGAACCTTTAATGGAACCGGAATTGTGCAGCTTTTCTTCATTTGATGGAGTGGAGGTTCCTTACTTTTACTATAGTAAACAAAGTGAATTTCAACCGGTAGTTGTTTATGTTCATGGTGGACCGGAGTCACAAATTAAAGCCGAATATAATCCGGTTATACAATTTCTTGCGGCAAATGGATTTGCTGTTGTTGCACCGAACGTTCGCGGCAGTATGGGGTATGGCAGAAACTATGTAAAACTCGATGATAAACGGAAGCGGCTTAATGCAGTAGCAGATTTGAAATGGCTTGTGAAGCATCTTGTCGACCAGAAACATGCTGATCCGGATAAAGTCGGCATAATGGGTCGCAGCTATGGTGGATTTATGGTTCTGGCAGCATTAACACACTATCCTGATATTTGGGCAGCAGCTGTTGATATAGTCGGTATTTCACATTTTCGGACGTTTTTGGAAAATACCGGTCCGTGGCGGCGAAAATTGAGGGAAGCTGAATATGGTTCTTTACAGGATCATGCAGATTTTTTTGAGGAAATAGCTCCATTAAACTTGACTGGAAACATCTCAGCTCCACTACTGGTTTTTCACGGCAGGAATGATACCCGTGTACCGGTGATGGAGGCAGTACAACTGACGGATGATTTGAAAAGACAGAATAAATCGGTGGAATTAACGATTTTTGATGATGAAGGTCATCAAACCGAAAAACTCAAGAATCATATCCAAATGAATAGCCAGACCATTAAATTTTTCCAAAAACATTTAGAGAGGAGATAAGGAATATGTTTGCAAACGTTAACGGAGTTAAGCTGTTTTTCGATGTTGATGGTGCTAAATATAGAGTAAATAAAGGTGAACTGCTTGAAAAGCCAACCTGCTTTGTTTTGCATGGAGGGCCAGGCGGTACTCATGTGAATTTCAAACCATACTTAGATGCTTTAACGGAAGAAATGCAACTAGTTTACATTGATAATCGTGGCAGTGGATTTTCGGGGACTGCACCTGAGTCAACATATACAATTGAATATAACGTTGAGGATATCGAAGAATTACGTAAATATCTCGGTTTGGAGAAAATTTTATTACTTGGTCACTCTTACGGCGGTATGACGGCAATGCAGTATGCTATTAAGTATCAAAGTAACTTGGCTGGTATGATTCTGGTCGCGAGCTCTCCAAGCTCTCGTTTTCTTGAAAAAGCGAAGGATTATGTTGCGAAGCATGGTACAAAAGAACAGCAGGAAATGGCGGAAGTACTGTGGGAAGGGAATTTTGAGTCCAGTGAACAATTGGCAAAGTATTTTGAAGTAACAGCTCCACTGTATTCCCGAAGTTTTTCCGAAAATCCGGAACCCCGTCCAAAAACAAATAATTCATATAAGGCGATTAATCAGGGCTTTGGTGGATTTATGAGAACCTATAATCTAATTGAAGATCTGCCGGATATCCATGTACCCAGTTTGGTGTTAGCCGGAAAGCATGATTGGATTACACCTGTAGAAGAAAATGAAACAATAGCAGAAAAGTTGCCTAATAGTAAATTGGTTATTTTTAAAAATAGCAGTCATCGAATACAAAGGGACGAAACAGTGGAATTTAATCGAACGATTGTAGAGTTTGTTCGAGGGTTGGGTTAACAATAAATATGATTTTCTATGGTAATTATCCTGGTGGATCAGGTTTAATGTCTGGGGCGGTATTTGGAAAATCCGCCAGCAGGTGTCTATGCAACTGTAAAAAAACAGGCGGAGGTTTGATTTTTTTAAAACAAAGGAAGGACGATGCAAGCCTGAATATGAGATTGTTTTTATTGATAGTAAAGTAAAACCGGGGTTATTACAACACGGCCTGTACCAATCAAGGGTAGAGGCCGTGTATTCTTTTTTATATAAGTAATTGCACTTTACCATCCCTTAGTTCGCTGCAGCCTTTACCAATTCAACCCCTTGATTAACGATGACAGTACGCTGGTGCTTGAACGCAGGGTCAATATACTTTGCAGGATCATTTGGATAGTCTAATGCAGGAATATGGACATGACCACCCGGAATATCATACGCTCCAAGACCAAGTCTTACACGATTGGATCGATAGCCCACTTCATTCGAAAGGTAGCTTCCACCGCCACCTTTTCGCGCCTTAGAACCAGGGGTTGGACCGTTATCATGACAGACAACTTTAGAGAATTCAGGCGGAAGCCATTCACAAACATGGTTGTCACGATTAACTGGTAATGGACCTGTTTCCGCATTAATCATCACACTTGCTGGTAAAGTTGTTTCGATAAATTCGGGTAAGGGGAAAGGCATAGGCCAGTCCGTTACTGGCGGTATTACGCTTTCACGCCATTTTCCATTGTTATCAGTACCGACATGCCA
Source organism: Virgibacillus siamensis (assembly GCF_900162695.1). NCBI lineage: Bacteria > Bacillati > Bacillota > Bacilli > Caryophanales > Bacillaceae > Virgibacillus > Virgibacillus siamensis. Next base: position 2,442,065 of record NZ_FUIH01000007.1, on the reverse strand, counting down.
ACGACCATGGTACCCTTCAATATCAAATTTACCAGGGCCACCTTGACTTAATGTCATCATTAAATCAATCTGTTGGAATCCCTGTTTAAGATAAGGTGCAAAGGTATTTTCAACAATCCCCTGTTCAAAGGGCTTCCAGAGGACAGGGAAATTTACTGATTGGATAATGGCGGGTTGCCCATCATTCGTTTTAAAGTGTAATCCATCAAGTTGTAGTGCAATTGCACCGGAAGGATTACTGTGTCGGGCGCCATATTCTGATCCAAATCCATAAGGATCAAAACCACTGACAAGGATTAACTTTACTCCCTTTCCTCTTGGGTAATCAATTGAGGTAATGCCCCGGGATGTATATATTAGGGATTTTAATAGTTTTTGCCTGTTTGTATCACTGATATTAAAATCAGGGTCCCATTGGCGAAGTGCCTTGGTCATCGACAATCTTGCCCAATAGAGGGGTCTGTCGTCATAGGAATCAAGATCCCCGGCAACGTTTTTTCCTTGTGCACGGGCAACAGCATTATTCCATAATGAAGTTCCGTGCCTTTTTACCATTTTCCTGGTATGTTTCAAATTCGGCGAAGCGCATAACATTTGTTCAAATTTCTTAACAGATCGGTCAAAACCGCTATGTTGCAGAATTTGTTTTGCATACGGATATGGTGAGTCGGTGATCCGCTGTTCTTCAAGGGTTAACTTGGCATTCGGGTCGAAACAGGCATTCTTTGAATCTGCGAAAACAGATGAAGGTAAAAGAACAAATGCGGACAAAGCTATGGCTCCCATTACAGCAAGCATAAGATTAATATAAAGTCTTCTTTTGTTCATATTCATGGACACATCTCCTTCTTTTTGTTCTTAATCTAATATTCTTGGAAAATGGAATCTGCCAAAAGAGGCAGGTGTGCTATTTATTTCAATATCACCTCCTCATACATCAAATTTAATTATAAGGATAAACATAGAAAACTATTAGCACAATGAATACTCACAGTATTACAAAAAATAGAGAAATTGAACTGCCGCGAAAGGACCGTCTGATCCGGCAATATAGTTGTTTTATGGGCAGTTTGGATCAAAACTGATCGCGTTTGAGAATAGCAGTCACCTGTTGTTTCGGAAGCGTCTTGCAGATTTGTTTTTGCCGCTTTGCTTCTCTGTTCTTAGAACAAAAGCGCAAGCGCCCGTATAGCAACGTACAAACTGGAGCACTCCGCAATGAGATAAAGGAAACACGGTGAGCTGGAAGCGAACCGATGTTGACTTATCGTAGTGAAGGGGTGTGAAGTTTGCTAGTTGCTGGGCGCTGGAGCTGGACATGGCTATTCAGATAATATTAATTATACACAGGTGAAAAATCTATAATTTCCTGACAATAAAAAAAGCAGACGAGTAAACCCCGTCTGCTTTTTTACAGATAAGCCAAGTTTTCTAAATTCCTATTGGTCTGTTTCATTCGTATTCTTTTCATCCCTACTATCACCGGAAATCAAATCATGCGAGGCATTCTTGAATTCCGTCAGTGTTTTGCCACATGCTTTGCCGATTTCCGGAAGCTTTGACGGACCAAAAATTATCAGCGCAATGACGAGTATCAATATCAATCCGGGAATGCCGATGTTTGAGATCATTTGCTGCATCACCTTCCATTTGAATTAGTAGTTTTATTCCGGTTGTTTTTCCCTCGTATTCCTCATTTGTTTGTTATGTGCGCGATCATGGGCATGATAACGATCCATTTCCACTTCATTGGATCGTCGCTTACCATGCGGAACTAGTGTAGCTGACATTGGTTTCAAGCCATTTTGATTTTTTTCATATATATACGATGCCCTTGTGGAAATGTTTGCTCCCGGTCTTGTTACAAATGGAAGGACGCGATAATCGGTCTTCCATTGTGCCGGTGTAACCTGGCACCGGACATATCCGCGGTAGTCATTAAAAAATTTGATATGCTGATTCTGGTCCAAAATTCGATCAGTGTCGGCACGCTTATCTGCACCGTTTCCCCCTGATGTAATCGAAGTTCCGACAAATTCAGCTCCCAGGATACGGGAGTGCTGATCATCAAAGTCTGCCATCAGATTGGATGCCCAGCTGGCATGGACATCACCTGTCAGGACAATCAGGTTATCCATGCCTTTATTCGCTGCAAAGTTCGTAATCCGCCGCCGGGCAGGTGTGTACCCGTCCCACGCATCCATGCTGTATAATGGCTCCTCGGGACTTGGTCCATAGTTCCGCTCTGAGAAAAAGATTTGTTGTGCCAGCACATTCCAATGTGATTGTGAATAGTTAAGGTTATCAAGCAGCCATTCTTCTTGCTGTTCGCCAAGCAGCGTACGGGATGGGTCCATCGATTCCGGGGTTTGCGGGGAGCTTTTATCCCCGTTTGCCTGATCGGAACGGTACTGACGTGTATCAAGTACAAAGAAGTTAGCCAGGTTTCCATAAGCGAAATCGCGATATAACTGCATGCCGGTTCCGTGGGGCATCGACGATTTTCGAAGTGGCATATGTTCATAATAAGCCTGATAGGCAGCGATGCGCCGCTGTACAAATTCTTCAACGGATTGCTCTTTTTCCGGAATAGTATTCGCATAGTTGTTCTCCACTTCATGGTCATCCCAGGTTACTACCCAGGGAAAGGTGGCATGAGCGGCTTGTAAATTTTCATCGGTTCGATATTGAGCATGCCTGTTACGGTAATCATCCAGTGTCATAATTTCCGGTCCGCTGTGGGTTCTTACATTCCCACTGCCGGATACATATTCATCCGGACCATATTCGTATATGTAATCCCCAAGATGGAAAACAAGGTCAAGGTCTTCATTGGCCATATGCTTGTATGCTGTATAGTAGCCGTGTTCATATTGCTGGCATGAGGCAAAGGCGAAGGTCAGACTGGACACACTTGAACTGTATGTAGGAATTGTTTTCGTTCTTCCGGCCTGGCTGTATTCATGTCCTGCTTTAAAACGATAGAAATAAACGGTATCAGGCTGTAAACGCCCAACTTCCACATGTACGGAATGCGCCAATTCCGGTCTTGCTATTGCGGTTCCACGCTGTACAATATTGTGAAAATCGTCATCACTTGCAAGCTCCCAATGCACAGGAATATTGCGGGCGGGTGCTCCTCCGCCCTCGAGCGGTTTTGGAGCCAATCTGGTCCATAGAACGACACTGTCAGGAAGCGGATCTCCTGAAGCAACTCCAAGTGAAAACGGATAATCAGCGAATTTTGTTTCGGCATCGACCTTAACTCCGGTCATGGATTGTGCAATCAGCATACCTAATGAGATACCGGCAATTTTTCCGGCGCCTTGAATAAAACCCCGTCTGTCAACATTTCTTTGCAGCGTTTCCTCGTTTAATTTTTGAATCATTTCATCCAGCGATCTTTCATAGGACATACTATCTTACCCCTTTCCCTGTACTGTGTTCTTGTTCAATTTCTATTATAAAAGGTGATTATTAATTACATGTTAAAAATTGTAAAGAGGACAATATGCAACGGTGGAGCAAGGGGGATTAAGTAAATAGGATAATAGAATGGGTTATGCAAGTTTTGCGGTTATTTTTGAAAAATTAGGGGGGATTTATGATAGATTCATTCTTTTTTACTGCTCTTTTGTTACCGTATTTTTTTACATGATATTTACGAAAATTTAATGATAGTGTTGACCGGGAGTCCAAACGCCAAAGTTCACATTTAGCAGTTCATCCCGATTCAAGAGTGTTAGTTTAAAAACTGTCGATTGGTGCATTAAACTTCCGCCCGCACTTTTGTCATTTCCGCATTATCGGTGAGTCTTTTTTCGTGCGCAAAACTATTAATACAAAATTGGGAAGCAGGACTTGTGTATGAATTATTATAAATCTAGTTTGAAGGCTGGAGCGGATAGGGTAAGTAGGTGATTATAAATGGCAATTTGACAACAGGAAGGGGTAATGTAATGAAAAAATACGTTATGTGGGTTGTAGCAGGTATCTTGGGTATGACGCTTTTTTCGGGAACGGCTTTTGCTGAAATTAATTATAAAGTGGAAAAAGGTGATACGATATACAGCATAGCCCGAAGCTATCAAGTTGATGCGGATACATTAATAGCAGCAAATGCTGCTATTACAAATCCGAATTATATTAAGCCCGGACAAGTAATTATGATACCGGATGAAAACGGTTCGCCGTTTACGATTACAGCGTATACAGCAGGCTATGAATCTACCGGAAAACATCCAGGGGATCCCGGTTACGGCATAACTGCTTCTGGAACAGTGGTTGAAGAAGGGCGCACGATTGCATGTCCACAGGCGCTCGATTTTGGAACGAAAATACATATTATCAAGTGGGATGAGACATATGTTTGCGAAGACCGCGGAAGTTCGATTACAAATGGTGACCTGGATATTTATATGAGAGATTTAGACGATGCACTGCGGTTTGGGGTTCAGGAATTGCAGGTTAAAGTGTGGGATTAAGGCAGTCACCAGCTTGTATTATCGGAAATAACGCAAGCATTAGTAATTATAGTGCTGATGGGTGAAAGATTTTAGTAGAATACAAGATTCCGAATAAAAAGGGCCATGGAACGATAATTTCATGGCCCTTTAATATTAATGTACGCCTACAGCATCATAAGCTGCCATGACGGAGTGAACTTCGGGTGATGGTTCACCGTTTTGACCAGGGTACAGATCACTGGCTGCCTGTATTGCTGCTTGTCGCATATCACTAAAGTCTGATGATGCAGTAAGGTATAAAGTTAAAGCACGATAGTAGATTTTTTCTGCCTTGTCTTTTCCAATACCGCTGACCGTTACCCCGTAATGTGTTCCACCTTCTGTGATAAGATATGCTGCTTTGTTGTTAATGCTGCTGTTGACATGAACACCGCCATTATCCAGTTCGCCGGTATAAAGTTCACTATAATGGTCCGGATAGTACCCTGATTCAGTATATTCTTCACCGATATAAACGGAAGAAGGATCTTTCATATTGCGAAGTCCGTCACCCGGGATATTTGGTGTATAAATATCTTCCCCAAGGGTCCAAAGTGCTTCACCATTTTTGTCTTCGATAAATGCACCCATTATATCCGCAATTGATTCATTTAGGGCACCTGATTCTCCTTCATATACCAGGTCTGCAGTATTGGTAATAACACCGTGAGTCATTTCGTGGCCGATTACATCCATGGATCCGGAAAGAGAAATCATTGTATTACCATCACCATCTCCATAAAGCATTTGTTCTCCGTTCCAGCCTGCATTATTCCACTTGCTTCCGATATGGACGGTTGAGATCAGCTTCATCCCATCGTTATCAAGGGAATTCCGATTAAATGTTTCTTTATAATAGTCGTAAACTTTTCCGGCGTTGATATGGGCAGATATTGCAGCCGGATCATAGAAAAAGTTGGATGAGCTGGTAACTTCATAACCGGTAAATCCGAAAAGTGCAGAGAATACAAGGAAAAGAAATTCATCTATCCGTTTTGCTTCAAATGTATGAATCCCTTTTGCTCTAGTACCGTCATATAAATAACGTTGTCCGGTTTCAATGTCTTTAACAGCATTAAACTTTTTAATGTTTCCGAAAATGTCCATTCCTTTGGCAGTCACAGGTTCGGCTTCATTTGGAAGTTCTGTAGGAGAGACTTCTGTATCACTTGTTGGTGTATAACTGTTTTCTGTTGTCTCCATTACAGGTGATAATTCATGCATTTTATTGAAGTGCTTTATAACTTTTCCGGACTTCGCATCAATGAAGTAATGCCAATAACCTGGTGCTGGTACTGAGGTGGATGCTTTTATGAGATAAGCTAGTTTTAAATCTCCATTCGTTGGGTATAAAAGGAGTTTTGATTCAATCCCATCATAATTTTTTACGTTACCAATCTTTTCTTCAATATTGGATTTTGCTATTTCAACGGCATCATCTTTGGTTAGTTTTGCTTTTGTATCGACAGTGGATCGTGAAGGCGATTGTGTCACTTTTCCAAAATAAGCAGTAACATCATTAGCTCCATCAAGTGTGATTGTTTGTTCAGAACCGTAGACTGGAATGTCATTGATTTGTTGAACAGTTCTAAAATGATATGAATTTGTTTTTTTGTCAGCCTTTTTTTCTATGATTTTAAATTGCTTTTGCACATTGGCAGATGAAAAAGATTTCGCTTTTGGCTGAAGAACTTTAGACTCCAGAAATGCATACATAGCCTCTTTTTTTGTTAACCCCTCAGGTGAATCCCAAGCTTTCATTAAATATGGGGGACTCTCAATCTTCTGATTCAACTTTGCCTGATCACTAGCCAGAACATAATTTGCGGATGATGCAAATCCGGAAACGGCAAGTGTTGTTGCAAGGACTACTGGAAGAGCTTTTTTTCGTAGTCTGTTAGATTTCAATCAAATCACCTCTCTGATAATTTTTTGTTCACCTTCAATTATTCTGAATCGGGCGGTAACAGTCAATTGGGTTATTTTGAAAGTTGTTCCCAGGCTATTCTTAGTAAAAAGATGGTATAAATAGACTTATTTCGACAATTTTCATCAGAAAAATAACCCAATTTACAACTTTCGTGAGAATGAATAAGATAGATTTATAGCAAGCGAAATAGTGAAGGGGGCGAAACAAAGTGAAACAATTATTTCGCGTTATCCAGAAGGCGGGCAGCATTATCGGAATTGTTCTTCTGTGCATGCTGGTTTTTATTGTACTTTCCTCAAAGGCCTCTGGAGGGGAACCGACAATATTCGGTTACCAGGTCAAAACGGTGTTATCCGGTTCAATGGAGCCCGTTTTTTATACAGGTTCTATTATTGTAACGGAACTGCCATCGAAACACCAAGCATATCAAAAAGGTGATATTATCACATTTCAGTCTGATGGAAGGTTAATTACGCACCGAATTATAGGTGTTCATGAAGCAAATGGAAAAAAACTTTACAAGACAAAAGGGGATCACAACAATGCCCCTGATAACGGATATGTCCAACCGGATAATATTGTTGGAAAATATACAGGGATAACTATACCAAAAGCAGGCTATATCGTATCCTATGCGACTTCCAAAATAGGTTCTGCCTTATTGTTATTTATACCGGGATTACTCTTGGTTTTGTCATCGGCATTTTCTATTTTCCGGGCAGTTAAGGAACTGGAAAAAAACAATGTTCATTCAGTTGGTTGATTCTCTTGTCTGCTAATACGGGACAAGGGTTTAAAACATATATGAAAACAAAGGGAGGAAAAATGATGAGTATCACAAAAAAGGTGAGTAAGGGGCTGTTAACAGCTGCACTCGGATTTTCGTTAATGGGGGGAGGTACATATGCCTACTTTAGTGATAGTGAGGCCACAGCAAATACGTTTGCAGCAGGTACACTAGATTTGTCGGTAGATCCGGAAACTATCGTAAACGTAGATAATCTTAAACCTGGAGATCAAATTTCCCGTGAATTTAAACTTGGCAATAACGGAACATTGGATATTCATCAGGTGTTGTTGGAAACGAACTATACAGTTGACGATGCAAAGGGTGATAATACGGGTGATTTCGGTGAACATATTAAAGTTACCATCCTATACAATCAGGCTAACGCAACAGTAGAAGTTATGGAGACAACATTAAAAGAATTATCCGAGAAAACTCCAGATCTGACAGCGATTGATCAATTCGACAATCAGCTGCCAGATGGTCTCAAACCGGGTGAGCAGGAAAAAATAATTGCACTGTTCGAATTTGTTGACAATGGGGAGGAACAAAACGAATTTCAGGGAGATGCCTTACAAGTTAATTGGAAGTTTAATGCTTCGCAGACAGAAGGAACGCTTAACGACAATGATACCGAAGAGTAGTTTAGAGGAAGCTGACCCAAAGATTACAATACATCTTGGGTCAGCTTCTTTTCTAGAACTTAACTAACAATTTGGAAGTTTCAAGTGCCTTATAATGTTGGTTTGTTTCTACAAAATATTCGTATAAAAGCTTTCCATATCGTTTGATTAGTGAAACATGTCTACTTGTTATAAAGAGTGGCAGTGCCTTGTTTTCAATCAACCTAAAATACTCTTCTATTTGTTCCTCCGCTTGGACCTTTAAAAGAAGAAATAATGTTAAATACAACTCGCTGTTTAACCTTTTAGACAAAGAGATTCCTTCTTTAATTCTTTTCAAAAGAATCGCTTTCCTTAATAGTTTTCCGTTTAAACCCGCATCTACATAATTCAGGAGTCGTTGAAGGTGGATATATGACGATTTGTCCGCCAGTGGGAGCGCCTGTTTTAAGCATTCCAGTGATTTAGCATAATCGCCCATGTTGAAATACTCTGTGCCAAGGTTATTTAAAAGCAGCCCCTTTTTATCATCAAGGCCTAATAGGTCACAGTCGTATATCAGATCTTCATATCGTTCCACCAGCTTTTGAAAATCAAAACAGTCATCCCCGCTTATTTGCAAAAGCATAACGGATTCAGCATTGATAGATCGGAAATAATTGTTTGTTTCTTTGAAATGTTGAAGTGCTTTATCCCCATAAAAATATGCCATAACCTTAGATCCAATCATGTGATAAGCCACTGCCAAATGATAATAATATTCCTTGTTACCATAGATATCCATATTAACTTGCTTTAAATAATAGAAAGGTTTCTGTTGATGTTCCGGATTGTTTAATTTATTTCCAATATAATAAATTCCTTTTACATGTAATAAAAGATTATGTTCATAGGGGGAGAGACTTGGGAAATCCCTTTGCAGCTGTTTAATGATCTGATTTGCTCTTTTATCATCCAAATTGAAGAGGTGATATCGCGCTCTTAATAGTTGGTAATGTGCCGCATGTTTTGAATCTTGTATAAAAGGGATATCTTCCAAGACCCTTTTCTGTTCTTCAATCTCTTTCTTTCGCTGCCTGATGATGGAAGTATGCCATTGGCGAAGTCTGGATTCGATATTTTGAAGCGCATCCATTTCCTGTTGTAAACAAATACCCAAACGTTCCGAGAACAGGTTAATAATATCTGAGGAATAAGGTGTTTTTCCTCTTTCAATTTTGCTGACATGTGTGGTCGTACAGATACCCTCCCCAAGCTGTTCCTGGGTTAATCCAGCTTTTTTTCGATAAAAGCGAATAATCTCTCCTTCTAACATTTCACGCATTCCCCTCCGTTAAGATGACGTACGTTGAGATAATATTCTTTGCGATGACTGATATATTTCCAATCTTATGTAAAACATGAAAAGAAATCAAGAAACAGCCGAATTCGATACGATTGGTAAATCGATTGCATCATACAAGTTTCGGGCATTTATATGTAGTAACAGAAAGGACCATGGTTGACAATCTGTATGTCGATGGTAATATAACAGGCATTGAAGCTTATCAGCGAAGTATCTGATGCAGGGTACGGCTGTTTATTTAACTAGGAGGATTAAAATATGTCAATGGATTACCAGAACAGATTGAATCAATTACGAAAAGGGTTCAAAGATAACCATTTCTCTCTTGCCTTGATTAGTAATCCGTCCAATGTCTTTTATTACACGGGATTTAATTCCGATCCGCATGAAAGGTTTATGGCACTGGCCTGGAACGGAAAAACAGATGAATTTACGTTATTTGTTCCTGCACTGGATCTGGAAATAGCGAATGATGCATCCATTGTGAAAACCATTATTCCGGTAGCCGATGATGAGGATCCTTTTCAGGTATTACAAGGGGAAATGGGTGATGGTATTACAGCAATAGGACTGGAAATGAAAGAAGTAAGCATGTATCGTCACCAACAGTTACAAACAGTGTTCCCGGATGCTTCTTACACGGACATTCAATCGGAAATCAATAAGCAGCGGTTGAAAAAATCAAGAAGTGAAATTGAGTATCTTCAGGAAGCTGTGGATATCATTGAGAAGGTGCTTGAAGAAGGAACGAAGAAGGTAAAAGCAGGAATGACAGAGGCGGAACTGGCAGCTGAATTGGAGTATTTGATGAAAAAGTTCGGAGCTGTCGGACCATCATTCTCCACAATTGTACTGTCAGGTGAAAAAGCGGCATTGCCGCATGGTGTACCGAATGACCGCAAATTGCAAACGGGAGATTTTCTTTTAATTGATTTTGGCGTAAAAACGAAAAACGGCTATTGCTCTGATATTACGAGAACATTTGTGATTGGGGAAGCATCAGAAAAACAAAAGGAAATCTACAATTTTGTGTTGGAATCTAACCAGGCAGGGATTCGTGCTGTAAAAGCAGGCAGTCCGTTAAAAAGCTTTGATCTGGCCGCAAGAAATGTTATTGAAAACAGTGGTTATGGAGAATACTTTAATAATCGTGTCGGACACGGGCTTGGCATTGATGTGCATGAAGAGCCTTCCGTTCATTCGAATAATGAACAATCGGCAGAAAAAGGGCTGTTTTTCACGATAGAACCTGGAATCTATATCCCGCAGTTTGGCGGTGTTCGGATTGAAGATGAAGTGTATATTAATGAAGATGGCGAAGCAGAAGTATTAACGACTTTCCCGAGAGAATTGCAGGTTTTGTAAAAATGGAGTGAATGTTTTAGGCTAAGACCGGGGAAATCGGTCTTAGCCTAGTAATAAAACCGTTGAAAATAGAGAGTAGTATTATGTAACACAAGAAGCAAGTCAATTTCATTCAGGAAAGATTATTTCAATGCCGCGTTTTGCAAGTTCCTCGGTTATATTATTTTCAACCGGTTTATCGGTAATTAACGTATTGATTTGTTCCGTCCTTGCAAAGACTCCGCTGGATGTTGTGCCAATTTTGGAAGAATCAATGATGGCGATTACTTTTTTTGATCGTTGCAGTACCTCTTTTTTCAATTCCACCTCATACAAATTGAAGTCAGTCAGTCCATTTTCAGGCGAAAAACCGTTCGCCGAGGTAAACATTATATCAATATTTACATGGTTTAAAATATCAATTCCTAGCTTCCCTTCAATCGAAGTGGACTTATTTGTCACTACTCCACCAATCATTATTACTGTTATATCCGGATTATCACTCAGCTCCAGTGCGGTTTGGATTCCGCTGGTCAGGACGGTTAAACGTATAGGTTTACTTTTCAAATAGCGGGCCAGTTCCAGTGCGGTTGAACTGGCATCCAGCATGATACATTGTTTTTCCTCAATTTCTTTATAAGCTTGTATGGCTATTTGCATTTTTTCCTTTTTATTTTTTCTTTTCCGTACAGAAAAGCTTGTATCGTTGTTTTCATCCTCATTCAGAACTGCCCCGCCATGTGTTCTTGTCAGCAGGCCGTCATTTTCCATTTTTGTTAAATCAGTCCGTAATGTAGCCTCAGATACTCCGATTTGTGATGCTAATTCTTTCACGGTTATTCGTTTTTGGTTGTATAAAAGATTTATGATTTTGTTTCGTCTTTCGGTAGCGAACATTTTCATGTGTTTTCACCCTTATATTTACTATGCTATCAATAATCATAAGTCATTTACTTGTAATTATCAATACTTGCCCTTTTATCGTTTCTTATTATTTGTGGTTGAAGTCCTTGAAAATGAAAGTAAACTGAAAGCGCCTTGGTACCTTGCTTCATACATCAAACGTATATCTGTCACGATAGTTATCAATATGTATTGATAACTTTTGTTTCGATGTCAATCTGATAATAATAACAATAAATGAAAAACAATTCGAAAATAATATTGACATAACGAAAATGAATGATAAAATATAATTATATTTGAAAGCGATTACAGCGATTAGCAGATTCTTACGCTATTATGATGGGTGCAAATACATCATGAATTATTTGTTAATTAAAAAAATTTAGGAAAGGGAGAATGGAAAATGGATAAAACATTTGAGAAAGAGGACCAAAAGGTAGCTGTTGTGCCTGAAACAATGAGGGCCATTGTCGCATACGGACCACAGGATTATAGATTGGAAGAAGTTCAAACACCAAACCTGGAAAATGACAAGGAAATTATTATTGAAGTGGAAGGCTGTGGAATTTGTGCGGGCGATATTAAAGCATATGATGGTGCGCCAAGTTTTTGGGGGGATGAAACGCAACCCGCTTATATAAAGGCACCGATGATTCCAGGGCATGAATTTATTGGACGAATTGTTCAAAAAGGTGATGAAGTAACTGATTATGAAGTGGGGGATCGGGTTATTTCCGAACAAATTGTGCCGTGCTGGGATTGTCGTTTTTGTAACAGAGGTCAATATTGGATGTGTGAAAAACATGATCTTTACGGATTTCAAAACAATGTAAACGGTGGTATGGCGGAATACATGAAATTTACGAAGGAGGCAATCAATTACAAGGTGCCGGAAGATCTTCCGCTTGAAAAAGCAATTTTAATCGAGCCATATGCCTGCAGTATGCACGCTGTACAGAGAGCACAGGTTCAATTGGGGGATTTTGTGGTGTTATCAGGTGCAGGCACACTTGGGCTTGGCATGGTTGGCGCCATCAAAAAGTCAGGACCGCAAAAGTTAATCGTTCTTGATTTAAAAGAGGATCGTCTGGAATTGGCCAAAAAGTTTGGAGCCGATATTGTCATGAACCCCGCTGAAGTTGATGTTGTTCAAAAAATTAAAGATATGACGGACGGCTACGGGTGTGATACTTATATTGAAGCGACGGGACATCCGAAATCAGTAGAGCAGGGATTGCACATGATCCGGAAATTGGGCCGGTTTGTAGAGTTTAGTGTATTTGGTGACCCTGTAACAGTGGACTGGAGTATAATTAGTGACCGGAAAGAACTTGATCTGCTTGGTTCACACTTAGGACCGTATTGCTATGACCTGGTCATTGATGGGATTTCAAAAGGAGATTTGCCGACTGAAGGAGTGGTGACACACCAATTGAAATTAGAGGAATTTGAAAAGGGATTTGAGCTTATGAAAAAAGGTGACCGGTCGTTGAAAATTGTGTTAAAGCCATAATTTGTATAAAAAGGGTGGGGAAATTTATATGACAAATCTGGCACATGGTGGAAGCTTTTTGGATAAAATCGGTATCCCTTCACACCTGGCATGGGGTTATCTTGGTGTATTGATTTTTATGATGGGGGATGGGCTGGAACTTGCCTGGATCAGTCCTTATCTTGTTGATCAGGGGCTTTCTGTTCAACAAGCTGCATTCCTTACGACCGCTTATGGTGTAACAATTGCTATTGCAGCATGGTTTTCAGGTGTATTAGTGGAGGCAATCGGTCCTAGAAAAACAATGCTTATGGGGCTGGTCTTGTATATCATTGGACATTGTCTGTTTGTTGGATTGGCGATACCTAAACTGAATTACGCGCTTATGATTCCAACCTATGCGCTCCGTGGGTTTGGGTATCCGTTATTTGCCTATGCGTTTTTGGTTTGGATAACATACAGAACTCCAAAGCATCAACTGGGGACGGCAGTAGGCTGGTTTTGGTTTGTTTTCACGGGCGGGTTAAGTGTTCTTGGTTCCTATTTTTCCAGTTGGTCGATTCAACTTTTCGGTCACATCCAGACATTATGGTTTGCTATTGTATGGGTGTTAATTGGCGCCTTTTTCGCACTTGTGGTGAATCGTGATAAATTTGAAATTAAGGAACAACGTGATAAAACAAAAGCTGCATTCAAATTTAAGGAATTATTGAATGGGATAACGATATTAAAAAGAGAACCAAAAGTGACTATTGCAGGCATCGTCCGCATTATCAATCAGGCTTCACAATATGCTTTCCCTTTATTTCTGCCAATCTATCTGGCTGATCAGGGGATAAGTACAACAGTATGGTTGAACATTTGGGGAACCATTTTTGTTTCCAATATCGCATTCAACCTGATATTTGGTTATGTCGGCGATAAATTCGGCTGGAGAAATACGGTAACATGGTTCGGATCTGTAGGATGTGGAGTATTTACCATTATGTTGTTCTATACACCGGCAGTATTTACAGGCAATGTTGTTCTTGTCAGTATCATCGGCATATTGTGGGGAGCATGTCTTGCAGGATTTGTACCTTTATCTGCCCTAACGCCATCACTGGTGGGTGACGGTGATAAGGGTGCCGCAATGTCCATTTTAAATCTCGGTGCCGGATTATGTGTATTTGTCGGTCCGGCAATTGTTACGATGTTCTATGGCTTTGTCGGAACACAGGGGTTGATATGGATTTTGGCAGGTTTATATTTTGTAGCCGCCATATTAACAAGAGTTTTAAAGATGCCGGAAGAAGAAATTGTGAATACAGAAATAAAAGAAAAGGCAAGTCCATCTGTTTGAATTTGGGAAAGAACAGCATGGCATAAAGCCTGCTGTTCTTTCTTATGATATTCGCTTGCGGTTACAGTAATTACAGGGAGTGGGATTAGGAATGAAAAAATTAATAAACGACTCAAGAAATGTAGTTGAAGAAATGGTTGATGGATACGCCAAAGCACATCCGGAATATATCAAACAACTGAACGAAAATGACAGGTCTTTGGTGACGGTCAGAAAAACCAGGGAAAATAAGGTAGGGATATTGATTGGCGGCGGTTCCGGTCATGAACCAGCCTTCATGGGGTACGTCGGCGACGGCATGGCTGATGGGGCAGCGGTCGGCAACATTTTTGCTTCACCTTCCCCGGATCCTATTTTGGAGACTACAAAGGCGATTGACAAAGGGGCAGGAGTGGTCTATCTATATGGAAACTATGCCGGGGATATTATGAATTTTGGGATGGCGGCTGAAATGGCAGACTTGGAAGAGGATATCCAAATAGAATCTGTCGTTGCAAAAGACGATGTTGCTTCTGCTCCAAAAGAGAAGAAAGAGGAACGCAGAGGTATTGCCGGGGAACTTTTTGTATATAAGGCTGCAGGCGCTGCGTCTGATTTCGGGTATAATCTTGAGGAAGTGACCCGGGTAGCAAAAAAGGCTAATGAAAACACTCGATCCATGGGCGTCGGTCTTTCCCCTTGTTCATTGCCGCAAACTGGTGAACCGAGTTTTGAATTGGGTGAAAGTGAGATGGAGATTGGATTGGGTCATCACGGTGAGCCAGGTATTGAGAAGGGACCTCTGGAAACAGCGGATAAGGTGGCAGACCGTCTCGTCAATGATATTCAGGCTGATATCGAACTGAAAAAGGATGATGAAGTTGCTGTTCTGGTAAATGGACTTGGCTCAACCCCAAGAATGGAATTATATATTGTATTCAGAAGAGTGGAAGAAATATTAACCGAACGTGGTATTAAAATTTACCGCTCATATGTTGGTGACTATATTACATCACTCGAAATGAGCGGGTGTTCTGTTACGTTAATGAAGCTGGACGATGAACTAAGGAAAACAATCGATCATCCGGTAGATTGTCCAATGTTTGTTCAAAAATAGGGGAGGATTAATATGGAATTTTCAGCATGCGAATTCATACATTTTTTTAACAGCGTGGCAGATAAAATGGAGGATAATAAGGATTACCTATGTGAACTGGATCGAAAATTAGGTGATGGGGATCACGGCGTTACAATGTCAATCGGCTGGCAAGCTGTGGATGAAAAACTGAAAGGCGAATTGGTTAACGAAGAAGATTGCGGGAAAATTAATATGATTGTCGGGAAAACTTTCTTAAATGCGGTTGGTTCATCTGTTGGACCATTATATGCAACCGGATTTATGAGGGGAGCAAAAATAATAAAGGGAAAAACTGTTGTGGATGACCGGGCGTTAATTGATTATTGGATTGCTTTTGGAAAAGGTGTTCAGGAACGTGGGCAGGCGAAAAAAGGTGATAAAACGATGGTTGATACCTTTGTCCCTTTTGTGGATGCACTTGAAACAGGAAGGGAAGAGGATTTTTTGCATGTATTTCAAAAAGCGGTTGTTTCTGCAGAAGAAGGTATGAACCACACAAAAGAACTCATCTCAAAAAAAGGTCGTTCCAGCCGTCTCGGAGACAGATCAATTGGTGTGCAGGATCCGGGGGCAACTTCGGCATATTTAATTTTAGCAGCATTTTATGACTTTGTGGAATCGAAAAGTAAAAAAATAAGCGAATCAACTATTTAAGGTCTATTTTTATTTACTTTTATGTATGAAATCGCAAAAGAAGGGGTCAGAATCCTGTAATTCTGATTTCTTTTTTTGATAAAAATAGCGGGGATCTAATCAAAGTGAAAGTAAGTGAAATTACCTGTCATTAAATTTATGACAAAGTGAAAATAAATAAAAGTGTATTTATGGGAGGCTATCATCATGAAAATTGGTATCGGTGCGGACCATAATGGTTATGAATTAAAGGAACAGATTAAAAAGTTTATTCAAGAAACAATGAATCAGGAAGTCGTGGACTATGGATGTCATTCGTGTGATACAATTGATTATCCGGATGTCGCGTTCAAGGTTTCGAAGGCAATAACGGATGGGGAACTGGAACGGGGAATCCTGATTTGCGGAACGGGTTTAGGTGTTGCCATTGCAGCCAATAAATATCCTGGAATTCGTGCAGCAACTTGTCATGATACGTATTCGGCAGAAAGGGCTCAGTTAAGTAATAACGCCCAAATCATTGCAATGGGATCTCAAATTATTGGGGTTGAAGTTGGGAAAAAAGTTGTTGAAGCATATTTAAACGTTTCATGGGCGGAAGGTTCTAAACGCAAGGTGGATAAAATTACCGAAAAGGAAAAAGAGTTTACTGGGATTGACTTTTCAGGGTCAACACCTAAATGCAGTTGATAGGGAGGAATGGTCTGGTGAAATCATTGATACCAGATATTTTAGGAGTAACGGAAGCGGCAGCGATGGCGTCATATCCTTACATTGGCAAAAGGGATAAAATAGCTGCAGATTCAGCTGCCACAAATGCAATGCGCTTAAAATTAAACCAAATGAACATGTCTGGAACCGTTGTTATCGGGGAAGGGGAAATTGACGAGGCGCCAATGCTTTATATAGGTGAGGAATTGGGTACGGAATATGGGCCATCTGTTGATATTGCAGTTGATCCAATCGAGGGTACAACCCCGGTTGCCAATAATCAAGACAATGCTATTACTGTCATAGCTGTTGCTCCAAAAGGAACACTGCTTCATGCCCCTGACATGTATATGAAAAAAATAGCTGTTAATTCAAATGCAAAAGGAACGATCGATATTGATGATCCACTGGAGGATAATCTGAGAGCAGTTGCCAAGGCAAACAATAAACGGATAGAAGAACTGACTGTTGCTATTCAAGATCGTCCGAGACACCGAAAATATGTTAATATAATTAATAAAGCGGGAGCAAATGTGCATCTTTTTCGTGATGGTGATGTTATTTATGCAACTGCAACCTGTATGAATAATCCGGATATCGACATGTTTTTCGGGATTGGCGGGGCACCTGAAGGGGTTCTGGCTTCTGTAGCTGTGAAATGTCTAGGCGGAGAAATGCAAGCCAAACTTCTTCCGCAAAATGATATTGAGCATAACAGGTGTTTGGAGATGGGTTTAAGTAATCCGGAGACAGTATTAAGACATAATCAATTGGTAGGTACAGATGAATGTATTTTTGCTGCAACCGGGGTGACGGATAGTTTATTAATAAACGGTATGAAATCGGCTGACGGAAAATACAGGACACATTCCATTTTGTTAAATGGGATGGAGAAAAGACTAAGCTTTATAGAAAGTAACCATCCATCGGTAATGACGGTGTGATGATGTGAAATGAAAAGGCTGGGAAATATCAAAAAGTGTGATTCGAAAGACGAACAATCTGGTAACTAGCGAAGTATATTTCCGGAGCGGTTATATGCTCCATTTACCCATTTAAAGTTCGGGCCTTCTTTGGATCATACACTTTTGTCCCAGCCTCTGTTTTTAATTTTGAAAGAAATCCGGTCATTGTGCTGTATGTCAATTGACGAGCCTTAAGGATTGTGTTATTATTCAGAAAAATCTTCCACTCTACGTTAAAGGTCAAATACTGGTAAACACAAGGAGGTGGAACATGAGAAAGGATAAGAACTTTAATCGGAATCTTTTTCTTTTGGTTATCATTTTTCTGTTTTTTAACATCATGCCGACGACAGTGGCGGCGAATGATAATGTGATTGATGCGCTGGAAGATACGGTGAAAAAAGCGTCAAAGCATGTAAAGAAAGTATCTGACAAGCTTGATTCTCATTCAAAAAGTATGTCCGGAGACGGCTCCTTCAAACAAAGTCAAAAGGATTCAAAATCTGAAAAGGGTAAAGCGAATGAAGGGACTGACGTTACAGATAAGAATGGTCAAGCGCTTCAAAAAGGTGAAGGTTCGGCTGAAAAAAGGCTTTCCCCAAAAAATGGAGTGAAAAGTAATACTAAAGAAAACGAAAAGCGACATCAGCAACTAGACTTGAAACGAGAAAGTAATACTTCATCCAATACGTCACAATCGGCAGACAAGGAGAAGTTGGCTACTGTTGTTGTGAAAAATCAGCATGTCAATAAAACCTCCAAATGGATAGCCTCAGGAGATCACACACAACTCTCTTCAGGAAAAAACCCTAAAAAGATTGGCAGGCACACGGAAGAGAAAAGTCTTAGTATTTCCACCACAACGAATGATCAAGCAAAAAATGGAGAACCAGCTCAAGTCCATCCGAAAAAAATCAATCATACAAAATCTTCAAAAACTGAAAAAAATGATGCGGATGTGACAGCATCATCCAATAATAATCAAAATCTTATCGGCAAAGTCATCGACGAAACCGCAACTAAAGTTACTGAAACAGTTCATGATGCTGGTAAATTGATTTCGGTGCACGCCGATGTGGGGGATTTGAATGAAAAAAACACTGCAGATCAGGAAAAGACTGTAAAACTAAAGCGTACATCAAAAACATCTTCCAATAAAAATGATCATCAAAAAAACAAAGTTCTGAGCCAAACTACTAATGCAGTTTCGGAAACCGTGGAAAGTGCTGGACAAATGGTGTTTGGCAAGGCGGGAAACAATCAGTCCGCTTCAAAAACGCATAAAGACGTCTCTGATCAAAAGGGTTCTCCATACATGCCTTCTAAAAATCAACATGGAGGTTTAATTGGGACAATCCTTAAAGAAACCACCAATACAGTTAATGGGGCACTTGCCCAGGTGGAGTCAGCATTTTATCCAAACACAAATAAATCAGGTGAACGTACAAGTAAAATTGTTCAGCCTGAAAAAATTGAGGAACATTCGAGAGATACATTGGGACGTATCATAAAGGAGTCCGGAAAAGCGGTTAAGGCTGTTTCCAGTCCTGTGGAGAATACATTGAAACATACCGGAATGATCGTGAAAAATCTCACTGCACCTGTTCCGGAGATAGTTGACCATGTAACGACTGGATTGTCTGGAACATATTCCGCTGTAGTGACCGCGGCTCAAGCATCTGCACAAGAAACATTTGATTTGGCGGACTCCCTAACGTTGGGTCTGGTGGAAACCGGGGGATTGGAACAAGGGATAAACGATACGTTAAAGAGCACCCAAAAGCTTATCGATGAAATTGGTTTCGGACTCCAAGCCACAAGTGACGATGTGCATCAAAGCGTTGGTGCAATTGCTGAAAAAACCGGACAAACAGGAAGCACCATTCTTGATTCTATAACAACTACTACCAAACAAGTAACCGCTGATATTGGTTATGCGGTTAATGATCCGGGTTATCAGGCTGACCATCAAACCAATACCGATGATTCGGAAAACAATGATTATATACCAGTTGATTCCACTGATGCTTCCATAAATATTGTGGAGCAGCAGTCGTTCCGTCCCGATAACCGAAACCGGAAATCAGCAGCTATTCAAGAACCGCATTTTCTTATTGCCAGCAAGCATCAATCGGTTGGAAAGGTGCATGAAAAATATTTGGAACAGAAAAATAGCAATCAGATGATGCCATCAGCAATAACGGATAAGGATGCTGCTTTAGTCCAAAGCAATACAACGAAACCGAAAAAAACGGACGATTTGAAATACACATTGTATAAGATGGTCCATGCTTCCCCAAGTCAAAGTGCTCAAGGGTCTGCGGGGTCTTCATCGGCTTTCGGTGCAATCAATGGATTGGTGGAATGGACCGGGGATGTGCAGAGATTCATGATGGAAGCATTCAATGAAGCGTATTTGCTAATAGATCAAGTCAAAGAAAGACCATTGGAAGATCCTCCAAAGCCTTCTTCTTCTCATTTATAATAATTTGGGAAGAAGGGGAGAAAAATCATGAAAAATAATGGCGTTTCATTTATGATGACTCTATTTGAGTTATTGCAAATGACCATTTATCAAATTTTCCTTCTTCCCGTTACCGAAAAATGAAGAAGGAGAGGGAGATAAATGACATATGGCAATACATTCAAAACGTTAATTGTAAGAGCATTGTCATTTGGGATTTTTGGTAGTAATCAAATCTATTTGGAATTCTGGACGCGAGCACCCCGAAGGTATGGTGATCGCGATGCAACTTCTAGGTTTTGTTAAAACATCTCCGGATGGGCGCGTCCTGATTCCGAAAGATATTCGAAAACAATATGGGCTGGAAGACAAGCGTGTCAAATTATTTTACAAAAACGCTATGATTTATCTGCGAATATCCGACACTGCCGGTTCAACTGGTCAGGTGCGGGAAATCAACGGTCAAGGCAGATTAAGTATACCAGCGGAATTCCGAAGAAACATGAATTGGGAACATCAGGATTATATTGAGATGTACACAAATTCCGTATATTTTTGTTTTCGAGGAAATAAACAAGTGTGTACCTTTTGCGAAAGTACAGATTTAACAATGACATCGATTTACGGGAAATACATTTGTGATGATTGCATACAGACTGTGTTGGGAAAAAAGTATCTGTTGTAACGGTTTTTCGCCCTATATTAATGATGAACTGGTTGGGTGGATGGGTTCGGGTGGATATTTTATAAGATTTAAAAGGCCGGGGATAATTCCCCGGCCTTTTGTTCTATCATTAATCAGCTATTTGGGTCTAAAGAAACGGAACAAATTAACCAATTTATTGAAAAGTCAAACAATGAGCAATGATTCTAAAAAAATCAGCAATATCTATATTGTGAAAACGCTTCAGCAAACGATAATCTTGGTGTGTAATCACAACAGGAAAGAGCAAGATCAGACAAAAAATTGTGAGCTATTTGGCCAGCAGGAGGTGAAATAAGCATAATCTGTTCTTTCCTGTATTCGAAGCTAATAAATAAAAGGAGGTTTTAAGAGCGTGGCTAAAAAAATTATGCGAAAAGCATCAATTGTATTACTGGCATGTATGTTATTGATACCCTATTCGTTTACGAACGTTATTCCTTCAGCACATGCAACCGGCAATGATGAGACAGAAACTACTACTGGGAAGGAAACGCAGGGAAGTTACCAGAAGAAAATTACAGACGATAATCTGGAAGAGGGCGATTTTAAAATTATTCAAGGTGATGGAACACTCACATATCATGATGATGGATCGGTTACTTTTGGCGTTACATCGTCCGGCAAAAATAAAATTGTTTACCAGAACACAGATGAAATTAAGAATGGCACCTTTGAGACAGATATAAAACCGGATACGGACTTGAATCGATTTGGTGTCATTTATCGTGTGCAAGATTCTTCCGCATATTCCTATGTTGGAACAGGAGACAGGAACAATCAGTATTTCCATGAGATTTTTGGACCGAATAATAAATGGACTTCTATGACAAAGGGAACTCCATTGAAGGCTGGTCAAACATACCATTTGCGTGTCCGTTTTATCGATAATTCAGCAACTCTGTACATTAATGATGAAAAGATGGGTTCCTGGTCGCAGTCAGGGGGCGTGGATGAGGCAGGCTTAATCGGACTTGAGAAAAGCCGCGGAGCAGCAAATATTACCATATCAAATGTCAGCATCTCAGAATACACCCCGCCGGAACCCCCTGAAACAGATCCGGTAAAAAGTACGTTAAGCTCGGACTATATGGATGTCACGATCGATGAAGTTTTTCCAAGGGTCATGAACTACACAGTCGGCAACCGGGTCATGAATGGACAAACGACTCCTGTGTATGGTTTGAAAGTTAATAATATGCTGTATTACCCGGAAGTTGAATTTGAAAAAGTCAGTGATCAGGAGGCGATATATACATTAAAAGTTAAAGATGAATTCGCCGGTCTTGATGCTGAATTTACGCTTTCGTTACAAGTGGACGGCAACCATGTTATTTACAGTTTCGATGAAATTACAAACAATGGCGATGCCGTGATTGAGAAGATTCAATTCGCCGATATGAATTTTATATCTGTTAATGCATCGCAGTCCGGTGCAAAGGCTAAACTCACGAATTTGAGCAGTGACGTGACCAAACCGGGAGATGTCAGTGTGAAAGTAGACGAATCCATGAAGAACATCGGCTCTTCCAAAGGATACTATACTGCCTTTTTGTCCACGGATGGTTTAAGTGCAGGTGTATGGTCAAGTTCGGAGGTGAATGGCTATCATAAATTGATTGCCAGCCGATATACAAATGAAAATGGTGACAAAGCAATCGGAATTGGATCAAATTCTTTATTCTATCACAGGGAATTTATGCCGAAGCCATCGTCTAATAAACCTGTCGTTAAGATTGCAATTGCCAAGGATATTAACAATGACAATACGGTTGACTGGCAAGATAGTGCCATTGAATATCGCGATATTATGCAGGATATAAAAGGCTGGGAAAAAGTCAATAATCTTATCGGCTACCGGATTGCGATGAATTTTGGTTCGCAGGCACAACAACCATTTTTAAAGACCCTCGATAATATTAAAAAGGTTGCACTTTCGACAGATGGATTGGGACAAGCTGTTCTTTTAAAAGGATATGCAAGTGAGGGACATGACAGTGCCCATCCCGATTACGGCGATGTCGGCGAGCGCATGGGAGGTAAAGAAGATTTAAATACGCTCATCCGGGAAGCACACAATTTTAATACATCGATTGGTGTTCATATTAATGCGCAGGAAGCATATCCGGAAGCGGATGCGTTCAGTGAAAAACTAATCAACAGCCCGCAGGCAAAAGGCTGGGGCTGGCTGGATCAGGCATATACGATTGATAAGATTTGGGATTTGGCTTCCGGTTCACGGGCTGAACGAATGGATAAATTAAAAGCCGCTGCACCAGGCCTTGATTTTATCTATCTTGATGTTTGGTATCAAGATCAATGGGAGTCCAATCGGGTAGCAGAACAGATTATGGAAAGAGGCTGGAGAGTAACGACGGAATTCGGCACATCCATACCAAATTATTCGACATGGCAGCATTGGGCGGTTGATAAAAATTACGGCGGACCGGCGAGCAAGGGAATTAACTCAACGGTATTGCGGTTTATCAGCAACCATCAGAAAGATTCTTGGGTACTGAATTGGCCTGAAGCAGGCGGCACTGCGGATCATCCGCTGCTTGGCGGATTCCAGCTTGCAGGCTTCGAAGGCTGGCAGTCGGATAAAAATTATGACCATTTCATCCGCAAGACATTTAACGTTAATTTACCGACGAAGTTTTTACAAAAATACTATATCACCGATTGGGAAAAGGTTGAAGGTGACCCAACGGAAACGAACCTTTCGAAGCAGATTACGTTAAAAGATCCAAGCAATGGGGATAAAGTAGTTGTTACAAGAAAAGACAATTCTCGTGAGCGGATTATTACGTTGAACGGCAATGTTGTACTTGATGGTCATAAATACCTGATTCCATGGATAGAACAGGATTTTGAAACACCGACACCTGAATCCAATAAGTTATACCATTGGAATGCAGCGGGTGGAGAGTCAACTTGGACACTGCCTGATGAATATAAAGGTGTTGACAGTCTGAAGGTGTATAAACTGACTGATCAAGGCAGAACAGATATGCAGGAAGTTGACGTGGTTAATAATCAAATTACATTGAATGCTGAAGCTGAGACACCGTATGTTGTAGTAAAGGAAGGCAATGACGGTCCTGAGGTTGATAAATGGAGTACAGGCAACCATGTTCATGATTCCGGGTTTAACACCGGAACAGTGGACGACAGATTCACAAATATTAAAGGGGATAAAGAAGCCGTTGATGTGAAGCGCACCAGTAAAAACGGTGATGCCCGCAATTTAAGCAGCGGTGACTACTATTTGAATATTGACAGCCCGTCAGAGAAAACGACTGTAACTAGAAAACTGACTGATTTGGAGCATGGCAAAGATTATGTTGCCGAAGTATATGTTGAGAATAAAAGTGATGCAAAAGCTTCCATTTCCGTTAAAAGCGGAAGAGAACGTGTGAGCAACTTTACTTTGCGAAGTCTGCAAAAAAATTACGTGAAGGCTGATTCACATGCGACAAATGATGGTTACAACAGTAAAATGCAGCGGATGCAGGTAAGTTTTACAGCCACAGGCAAAAACGCGAAACTGACGTTGAGCAGAGAAGCTGGTGAAGGCAGTACGGAATTTGATGACATTCGAATTGTCCAAAAGTCACTTGATAATCATGTCTCGGAAGATGTTTTCCAGCAAGATTTCGAAACGGTTGTCCAAGGCATTTATCCGTTCGTAATCGGAAATACGGAAGGTGTGCAGGATAACCGGATTCATCTATCGGAATTGCATGCACCATATACGCAAAAAGGCTGGGCAGGAAAACTGGTGGATGACGTTATCGATGGAAATTGGTCGTTGAAGGTAAATACCGGAGCAAACGGTTTGGTGTACCGGACTATACCACAGCATTTCCATTTTGAGCCGGGTGTGACCTACAAAGTTAGTTTTGACTATCAGACTACAGCCGATTCATACAGGTTCATTTCCGGCGATCAGGCAATTGATGTGCATCAAATCGAGAATGCGGAAGGCCTTACATCGAATGAATTGCTGTCATCTTCAACGAAAACAAAAACAGCGTCATTCATGATTACCGGTTCTGAAAACGGCCAAACCTATATCGGGATTTTTAATGATGGAACACAGGTTAATATGCATACCGGAAAAGGTACATTTATTTTGGATAATTTGCGTATTGAAGAAACAGGGGTATCAGATGTATCCGACATCATATCCATAATCAATGAATTGGATAAGGACGGTGCATTCAATAACGACAAAACAGTTCATGCGCTGAAGGTCCATTTAAGACCAATTAAACAATTGGAGAAAAATGAACTAGCTGATAAGGTAGTGAAACATTTAAAAAAATATAAGGAACTTCTAAATCAGAAAAAAGAAGAGGGGTTTATGACCAATTTGGCCTATAAATCTCTTATGGATTCTACAAGCACCTTGATGAATGAATGGCAGCAGTGATCCAATAAAACTTATTAAACAAGTTATTGCAAATAAGAAATTGTAAATTCAAAAACCGGCGGTAAATTCCTGATTTGCCGCTGGAATATTTAGCAGAAATGGGTGATATATTTGAAAATCAAAGGAATTTTATGTATGCTGCTTGGGCTTTTTGTTATTATCAGCGGTATGGGATTAGACAACACTGCATATGCTTCGGGAAATGGTGTTAAAGATGGTTTTTATAAAGAAAAAGAATTATTTAATATTAACGATGGTAAAGGATATGTACAATACCGTATTCCAAGTATTTCTGTTACAGCCAACGGCACTATCCTTGCGGTGGCGGAAGCAAGGACCGGTGGTGACCAAACCCCGACAGACCTTGTTTTAAGAAGAAGTACGGATGGTGGAAAAACGTTTTCGGAACAGGTCATTCTTGCCCCTGGTGTAGCTAATGGAAATGCAGAGATGAATCCGATGCTTCTTGCAGAGGATACCGGCAGCACGGTCCATTTATTGTGGAGTCGCTGGGAATGGGGGAATTGCGAATATTTTATCAGAACAAGTACGGACAATGGTGCGACATGGGGTGAAACAAGAAATATTACTTCTGTGCTGGATGTCTATACAAATCCGGACAGTCCCGAATATTTCCCGAATCTTGCAGGAGCAGGGATGGGGCCTGGTCATGGATTTCAAATGTCGAATGGAGCACTGGTTGTGCCGATTTATTTAACTACTGCCGGATGGGCGAAAAGTACTGTTTCCTATATCTACAGTAAAGACGGCGGTAAGACATGGAAGGCAGGACCTAAAGTGCCGAATCCGGGAGGTTTTTCAAAAATACACGAGAATATGATGGTGGAGCTTTCCGACGGAGGATTAATGACGAATATGCGGAACCCGGACAGTAACTACAGGGCAGTATCCGTAACAAGCGGATTAAACGAACCATGGTCGATTCCGGTTTCTGATAAAAAGTTGATTGATCCCGTTAATCAGGCAAGCCTGGCCAAGTATGATGAAGATACCATTTTGTTTACAAATACGGCAAATACCTCATCTCGTACAAATATGACGATAAGAATGAGTGATGATGATGGCAAAACATGGTTCGCATCCAAAGAAATATACGCGGGACTGACAGGTTATTCGGATGTTTATGTCGGACCGGATAAAACAATTAATATGTTATATGAAAAACCGATGGGAGAAAAAATTGTTTTTGCACAGTTTAACAAGGATTGGATATTAGGTGCTTCAAACATTAGGCTGCAAGCACCGGAACAGATTGAACCGGGCAAGGCGGTGATGGTAAAAGGAACCTTTACCAATCATAGTGAAAAATTGGAAAGGGAAGTTAAAGTAAAACTGGATGCTCCAAAAGGCTGGAAAGTGAAAGAACTACGCCCGGCAGATTTTAAGCACATTAAGCCTGGCGAATCCGAAGAAGTTGCCTGGGAAGTGACTCCGAAAGAAACTGCCAAAGCGGGGACCTATGACCTGACCGCTGCAGCATCCTTTATGATAAGAGGCAATCAGGAAGGAACAACCGCATCAACAAAAATACAATTGTTGCCGGAAACACCAACAGAAACATCTTACCTGAGTGATGTAGGATGGGTCAGTGCTATGAACGGCTGGGGCCCTGTGGAACGGGATACTAGTGTTGGAGGAAGCGGTGCTGAAGACGGAGACGTGTTGACAATTAACGGTGAAACGTATGAAAAAGGACTTGGTGTACATGCCTACTCCAAAATTTTGTATAACCTTGGCGGCAATTTTTCAAGGTTTACAGCAGCTGTAGGGGTGGATGATGAAGTATCTGCTTCCTCAGCAGCAAGTGTTGTTTTCCAAGTTTGGGGAGATGGAGAAAAACTTTTTGACAGTGGTCTTATGACTGGAAAAGATAGTGCGCAAAAGATAGATATTAGTATTGAAGGAGTACATGAACTTGAATTGGTCGTCAATGATGGAGGCAACGGTAAAGGAAGCGATCATGGTGATTGGGCAAATGCAAAAATAATCGCCATTCCGTAATGGTAAGCCTTACTGGTTACCTTAAGAACAATGTAATTAATGCTTGATACCAACACACCGTTAAACACTCCAAATAGTGTTTAACGGTGTGTTTATTTCTTGAATTCCCTACGATATGAAGTAGGAGTCTTATTGGTTGTCCGCTTAAATGCCTGGGCAAAAAAGGACTGTGACGAAAAACCAGTAATGGCCGCGATTTCAGCGATATTATAGTCGGTAGTGTCCAGCAGGATTTTAGCTTCCCTTATTCGGATCTTATTTAAATATTCGATTGGAGAAATACCCATATCATGTTTAAACGTGTGGGCAAGGTAATATTTGTTGAGATGTCCCACTTTGGCCAGTGTATCAAGCGTAATGGGATCACGGTAATTTTGATTAATGTAATATTTTATAAATGCTGTCGCTTTGTTTATATTTTTACTTTCGGTCTTCTTAATGGTGAATCTTTTTCCGCGGCGCAGCTTGACGATAAGTATCTCAATAATATTTTGGCAGATGATTTCATATTCTTCGTTGTTGTGTTGAATTTCATCAAGTAATTTATTCAAGTAGAAAAGAATATCGTCACGGTCCCCCTGATAAGTAAACAACCCCATTTGTGATTCTTTTTCATCTGTGAGGGAGAAAGAAAACCCTTCGATACCAAGTGCAATGTATTCAAGCGAATCTTTCCAGTTGGACTTTTCCGTATGCTCTACATTAGGATTGATTATGACCAAATCATTTTCTTTAACCGGTATTTCATCATCGGGCAGTACAAAGGAGCCCTGTCCTTTTACGATATAAAAAAGTTCTGTGAAGTGGTGGGAGTGCTGTGTACTGTGCCAGCCTTTGTCATATTCCGAGCGGGTTACATATAAAAGCTTAAAACGCATCTTATTAATTGGGAAGTTCTTGACCTTATACACCTCATACGACATTCGATATTCCTCCTTATCCGATTTCATTTTATCGGGATATCAGTAAAAAAACAATATATATAAAAATCTGAACAAGATGTTTATTGTGAAAACGCTTTTAATATTTGTAAAATAATTATAAGTTAAATAACCGAGGGGGTACCATGCATGAGTTTTAAAAAATCATTATTTGCATTGTTTTTGGCATTGTTGACAATAGGTTTAGTTGCATGCAGCGGGGATGAAAAGGAGTCAAGCGCTGAAGGGTCCGATGGCAAGGTTACATTGAATCTTGCTGCATTGGAATCGGCATATGGCGCGGATATGTGGAAAGAAATTGCCAAGAAATTTGAAGCTTCTCATAAAAATGTGGACGTAAAACTGACAGTGGAGAAAAATATTGAAGAGGTTATCCGACCGAAAATGCAAGCAGGAAATTATCCGGATGTTATGCTCCTGGCTACAGGAAGAGAGCAGGCACTAACGGAAACACTGATCAAAGAAAACGGATTGGAAAATATTTCAGATGTGCTGGACATGCAGGTGCCGGGTGAGGATGTAACGGTAAAGGAAAAACTATTGGAAGGGTTTACGGATACACTTGCTACCAATCCGTATGGTGATGGTGAGATGTATATGGCTCCAATGTTCTACAGCCCAACCGGTTTATTCTATAATGCGGGATTGTTTAAGGAAAAAGGTTGGGAGGTGCCTGCTACGTGGGATGGTATGTGGAAACTGGGGGAAAAAGCCAGTAAAGAGGATATGTCACTTTTCACGTATCCAATCTCGGGTTACTTTGATACGCTGATTGGTTCCATGCTTTACGCATCCGGAGGACCTGATTTTTATGAGTCTGTTATGACGTATGAAGATGGCATTTGGACATCGGATGAAGCAACGAAGGTTTTAGAGACAATTGGTAAACTATCAAAATATGTGCATCCGAATACAATAGCGAATGCAAATCCGCAAAATTATACAAAGAACCAGCAGCTTGTCATGGAAAATAAAGCGTTATTCATGCCAAATGGCACATGGGTTACCGGCGAAATGGCTGAAGCACCTAAAGCGGATGGGTTCAAATGGGGAATGACTTCTGTTCCGGCATTTGAAAAAGGCGGAGATCGTTATGCATTTACTTTCTTTGAACAAATTTGGATACCTGCAAAGGCGGAAGATAAAGATGCCGCAAAAGAATTCATTGCGTATATGTATTCAGATGAAGCCGCCTCCATCTTTTTGAAAGCTGGTGCTGTTCAGCCGATTGAGGGAATCACAGATAAACTGAAGGGCCAGAAAAAAGCATTTTACAGTATTTATGAAGAAGAAGGAGCATTGCCTGCAATGGGGACATTTGCTTCCACGAAACCCGTGCCCGGGGTAAGTATTCAAGAAACATTGTATGGTCAGATTGATAGTGTTATCAGCGGCGATCTAACGGTAGAAGCGTGGCAGAAAAGCCTTGAAGAAACAAGCGACAAATTAAGATCCGCGATGAAATAAACTGCAACTGATTATATAAAATGAAAACGGCGGGCAACTGACTCGCCGTTTTGCTTGATTAAGAGAGGTGATACCGTTGAGCAAAAGACTTTCACGGGGAATATTTATCAGCGTATGCATGTTGCCTGCGTTGCTTTTATTTGTTGTATTTATGGTAATTCCGACAATTGAAGTTTTCCGGATGTCCTTATACCGTTGGGGCGGTTTGTCCAATACAAAGTCGTTTGTCGGATTGGAAAACTTTAAAATTCTATGGAATGATATGGATTTTATTCAGTCATTTCAAAACTCCATCTTTTTGATTGTTGTTGTAGCGATTGTCACATTATTTTTTGCGTTGACCTTCGCAGCAATTCTAACGAAAGAGAATATCGTTGGCGATAACTTTTTCCGGGTTGTTTTTTACATTCCGAATATATTATCAATTGTCGTTATAGCGGGGATATTTTCGGCGATTTATGCACCGGACAGCGGATTGTTGAATTCCGTATTTGATAGTTTCAGCTTGGAAAGTTTGCAGCAAATGTGGCTTGGCAATCAGGATATCGTCATTTACTGCCTGGCAGGCGCCCTTGTTTGGCAGGCGCTCGGCTATTATATGGTGATGTACATGTCCAGCATGGCCAGTATACCAGCAAGTTACTATGAAGCGGCATCGTTGGAAGGTGCAGGTCGGTTCAAACAATTTACCAGCATCACGCTGCCGCTTATTTGGACGAACATCCGCACAACACTTGCTTTCTATATTATCAGCACCATCAATCTGAGTTTTTTGTTGGTTAAGGCGATGACAGGCGGTGGACCGGATGGATCAACAGAAGTATTTCTATCCTATATGTATTCACAGGCTTACGGAAACTCTACCTACGGCTACGGGATGGCTATTGGTGTTGTCGTATTTCTCTTTTCATTTGCGCTGGCAGCAGCCATCAGTTTCGTCACGAAGCGTGAGCCACTGGAGTATTAAGGAGCATTCCTGTAATGAAAAAATTTGAGGGGAAATCGGAGAAAATGACAAATGCATAAAAAAAGTCCCCTTGGTACGATAGAGAGTGTCATCGCGGTGACCTCGAATTTAGTACCGAAGGAGGACTTCTACAATGGATTTTACACAAAATAATCGATTAGCGCAAATCAATGAACAAACATTAATTATCGGGGTTGATGTAGCCAAACGTAAACATGTAGCTCGAGCGATAGATGATCGGGGCCGGGACCTTGCCAAACGGCTGGTATTCACCAATTCGCTGCAGGGATTCTCAGATCTTGTGGATTGGGCTGGCAGCCTGTCTGAAAAGTACAGCCGTCCCAATATCATTATTGGGATGGAACCAACCGGCCATTACTGGCTCAACTTAGCTTATCACATGAAGGCTAAAAGCATCCGCGCAGTTGTCGTCAATCCGATGAAGGTGAAACGGTTCAAGGAAATGGATGATGATTCACCTACGAAAAATGATACAAAAGATGCGAAAGTCATCGCTCAGATCGTGCGAGATGGCCGTTTTCATGAACCTACATTACCAGAGGATGTGTACGCCGAATTACGTGAAGGCATGAAACTCTATGACATTATCCAGGAGGATATGTCCTCGATCAAAGCCCAAATGCACAATGCGCTGGATCGATATTTCCCGGAGTTTCTTAATGTCTTTAAAGATTGGACCGGAAAGGCTGCTTTTTATCTATTGGAAAAGGGCTATTTGCCGGAAGATATCCGTAAAACGTCGGAAGAAGATTTACTTCTTGAAGTCAAAAAGGCTGCCAAACGTGGTGTGGGTATCAAACGCATTCGGGATTTGAAACAGGCGGCCAAAGATAGTATTGGCCTCACAGTGGGATTACGTATGGCACGTCAAGAAATTCGTTATTTGATTGATCAGTATAAGGCTTTTGAAGAACGTCTTATCGCTCTTGAAGCACAATTGGAAGAATTTGTTCTTCATATCCCTGGAGCTGATCAGATGATAGCGATTAAAGGCGTAAGTGCCATAACAGTGGCCGGTTTTTTCGCTGAAGTTGGTGATTTATCGAATTATCAGGATCCACGCCAAATCATTAAATTAGCGGGATTCAATCTTAAGATGAATCAGTCAGGCCTGTTCAAAGGCCAAACAACCATCACTAAGCGAGGACGAAAAAGGCTGCGAAGCTTACTGTATCAAGTCGCACGCCCATTATCCCTGCATAATGAAGGTTTTAAGCAGTTGCATCATTATTATCGTCGTCGATCCGATAATCCGCTGACAGGAAAACAGTCGTTTATCGCATTAAGCCGTAAACTCATCAAGATCTTTTATGTATTAGGTACACGGAAGTGTACATTCAGTGAAGAGCGCATGATACGTGATATTCCCATGATTTCGACATTACAGGAAGTAGCTTAACAAGACGTACAGCTATCGTTTTGAACCACCTTTTGACAATTGAAGCACGGATTAGCCGGTCAGTATTTCATCCGTTAGGGCATAGACCCACCTAAGGAGCATTTCCGGCATCCACCATGGTCAGGTCGAACGAAGGAATTTGCGCGCATAGACGCCGAGAGACATGGGAGGGTCCACCGCCATGAAAACGTGGAGATCCAAGGTGCGATCATAAGATTAATTATCCATTTAATGGAAAATACCCATTAAAGCCTATTCGGTTTAACCTGCTAGTTCCACATTTATCCTTAAATGTAATTAAAAGGATTAAAGGCCGCTATGGACTTCAATTAATCAAAAGAAATTCGGAGAAAAACGAAGCATTTCTAAGAAAATATTAATTTATTGAGGGAGGTGTCCATATGAAGAAAAAGAAAGGCATCAGTACAGATCGTCTTATCAAAATTTTTATCTATGTTGTCCTGATTGGTTTGGCAGTATCAATCATTGTACCGGTAGCGTGGGTATTCACCGCTTCCATTAAAGAGAATTCAGAGTTTTACAGTACGCCATGGTCAATTCCGGACGGCTTCCACTTCCAGAACTTTGTGGAGGCATTTGTTCAGGCAAATATGGGCGACTATCTATTAAACTCAGTCATTGTAACAGTAGTGGCTCTTATTGTGCTGATTGGCGTGGCACTGCCGGCAGCATATGTTTTATCACGGTTTAAATTTATCGGAAGCGGCCTGTTGAACGCCTTCGTGAAGGCCGGGCTGTTCATTAATGTAAGTTATATTGTTGTTCCAATCTTTTTAATGCTTTTGGAATGGGATAACGTATTGAATCCTATTTTTGATGAGGCTTTTTTTATCAATAATCTGTTTGTACTTGCGGTAATCTATGCTGCAACCGCATTGCCATTTACTATTTTTCTGTTGTCCAGTTATTTTCAGACACTTCCTACTGATTTTGAAGAGGCAGCAAGTATCGATGGCGCGGGTTATTTCAAAACGATGATTTCGGTTATGTTTCCCATGGCAACCCCAAGCATTGTGATTGTCATTCTATTTAATTTTCTCTTGTTCTGGAATGAGTATATTTTAGCGTTGACACTTCTTCCGGGCGAAGACAAAACACTGCCTGTGGGATTGTTGAATCTGATGGCGGCGGAAAGGGCAGCTGTTAATTACGGGCCAATGTATGCAGGTATGGTGATTGTTATGCTGCCGACGCTGATTTTATATATTATCGTGCAAAAACGTCTGACAGAAGGTATGACTGTCGGTGGAGTGAAAGGGTAGGTGTTGTAATATGAGTAAACAAACGGGTCGGGTTACCCTGCCAAGTGAGCAGAATTTTTTGGAGCCCACAAAAGAACTGATAAAACGCTGGGGGGCTGACGCGCTTCGGGATAGTGACGGGACAAAATTGGATGATGCGATCAAGCAGCTGGATGCAAAAATCTATACCACTTACTTTGTGGCTCGCGGCCAGAATGAATTCGCCGCGGAGCATCCGGAAGAAATGCAGCAATTGTATCTCATGTCCAACTATCATACAGCTGCAGATACGGAGCTTGAGATAGCGTTTCTGGAAGGCTATTTTGAAGATCAGATTGAACCGGATTATGTGCATGATCCGGCGAAATGGTGGGAAGTGATTGACCGGACTAGCGGGGACGTGGTAAATCCTGCCGACTGGTACATAAATCAGGAAACGAATAAGCTGACTATTCAACATGCCAAGCGGTGGCATGAGTACACAGTATCCTTTTTGGCTTATATGAAATGGGATCCAACGCAGATGTATAACCATATAACGAATGATTGGGGGGATAAACCCCATGAGATTCCGTTTGACGTCCGACAGCCGTATTCCAATCAATTCGTTAAGGACTATTTGCGAAAATGGCTGGATGAAAATCAAGATACTGACGTTGTTCGTTTCACCACCTTTTTTTATCACTTTACATTGGTATTTAATCATTTGGCAAAAGAAAAATTTGTGGATTGGTTTGGATATGGTGCCAGTGTTTCTGTTGCGGCACTGGAGGCTTTTGAACAGAAAAAAGGATACCAGCTCCGACCTGAAGATATCGTTGACAAGGGTTATTACAATTCGACATTCCGGGTGCCTTCGAAGGCATATTTGGATTACATCGACTTTATCCAGGAGTTTGTCGCCAGGGAAGTAAAAGAACTGGTGGATATGGTTCATAAAAAAGATAAGGAAGCAATGATGTTTCTGGGTGATAACTGGATTGGAACGGAACCGTACGGGAATTATTTTCAGAAAACCGGTCTGGATGCGGTTGTCGGAAGTGTCGGTGACGGGACAACATTAAGAATGATTGCAGATATCCCGCATGTAACGTATACGGAGGGGAGATTTTTGCCTTACTTTTTCCCGGATACCTTTTATGAAGGGAACGATCCGGTAATTGAAGCGGAAGATAACTGGCTGACGGCACGGAGAGCAATGATGCGCAGCCCTTTGGACAGAATCGGCTATGGCGGATACTTAAGTTTGGCATACGAATTCCCATCGTTTGTCAGCTATGTTGAAAAAATTACGGATGAATTCCGGGAAATCCATCATACTATCAACGGTATTAAACCATATACAGGAATTAAAGTGGCTGTTCTGAATGCCTGGGGCAAGATCAGGACATGGCAGACACATATGGTGGCCCACGGTAAATGGTATAAACAAGCGTATTCTTATCAAGGTGTCCTGGAAGCACTAAGCGGATCAGCGGCAGAAGTGTCGTTTATCAGTTTTGAAGATATTGTGGAAAAAGGTATTCCGGACGATTTGGATGTAATCATTAATGCAGGTGACAGTGGTACAGCATTTTCAGGCGGTGAAAAATGGATGGACGAAAAACTGACGTCGGCGATCAGGGAATGGGTTCATAACGGCGGCGGTTTTATCGGTATCGGGGAACCATCCGCAATTCAACATGAAGGACGTTTTTTCCAGCTTGCCAACGTGCTTGGGGTTGATAAGGAATTAGGATTCGGTTTATCAACGAACAAATATTTTACGGAGCCGGCAAATTCCCACTTTATAACAGAAGATATGAAGGCATACGATTTTGGGGAAAGCATGAAAAATATTTTTGCCCTGCAAGCGGAAACAGAAATTCTGGAATACTCGGATGGCGGCGTTCACCTGGCCAGTTCCGGTTTTGGCAAAGGACGCGGTGTGTATATTGCCGGACTTCCGTACAGTCACGAAAACACACGTTTGCTGATGCGGGCGATGTATTATGCAGCACATAAAGAAGATAACTTCAAAAAATGGCATGCTTCGAACATTCATTGTGAGGTTCATGCATATCCTGCCATTCATAAATATGCAGTGGTCAATAATTCGAATGAAAGACAACAAACAGATGTATACGATGGCAATGGCAAGAAACAGGTCATAACACTGGAAGCAAGTGAAATCGTATGGGAGGAAATTTTGGATGAACGATAATTTGAAACGCATCCTGAAAATTATTTTCTTTCTCTTTTGCCTGTTTTTAATCGTATACGGCCAGCAGACCGTCGGAAAGGTGCAACTGCTGATACAGCTGATTGGTCTGGCAGGGTTGTTGTTATTACTCTGGAATTACAATCGAAAATTTAAATAATTGGGGACAAATCAATGTTCTCCAAAGCTGAAATGTCGGGAATGCGGGGGATAATGTGAGATATGCGATTGGAATAGATATAGGAGGAACTAAAATTTCGAGTGGGATTGTTAATGAAGCAGGGGATCTAATTCAGCAGGAAACGGTTTCAAGTGATCCGTCTGATAAAGAAAGTATGTTTGGTCGGGTACTCAAGTGTGTGGAACAATTGATGGATCATTCCAGTATCTCAGTGCACGACATTTACGGAGTCGGTGCAGGTGTTCCGGGAAAAGTAGATTGGGATAATGGTATTGCGGTTTATCAAAATAATCTGCCGTGGGAGAATTTCCCGTTTGTGAAACGGTTGAGGGATAAATTGGGGTTTGAACGAATCGTCATGGATAATGATGTTTACATGGCTGCCTTTGCGGAATGGAGAAACGCTGAATTACACGCTGGGGAAACGTTTGTATATGTAACAATCAGTACAGGTATTTCCAGTTCAATTATGCAGGATGGTGAATTTTTGCGCGGTGCCGGGTTCGCGGGTGAAATAGGACTGATTCCGGTCGTTGCATCCCGCAATGGGAATGGATGGGAGCGGCTGGAGAAAGTTGCATCCGGCCCTGCATTGGAAAAACGTGCCCGGCAACTGTATCAAGATGATCAAATGACAACGAAAGATATATTTACCGCATATTACCGCGGGGATGCTTCTGCCAAACAATTGGTGGAAGATGCGGGTTCGTCCATCGCCCAAGCAGTTTACATCATCAATAGTGTCATCGATCCGCATAAAATTGTTTTTGGTGGCAGTGTAATTGCACACAATCCGGTTTTGCTTGATATTATCAAACAAAAACTGAAGCGTTATTTGCTTGCGGAACAAATGCACATTCTGGATGCAATGGAAGTGAGCCAGCTTGGGAGCGGTCAGGGTGTAATCGGAGCAGGATTGAGTGTGTTTCAGCAATCCAATGTTCGTGTGATGGGGTGATTGTTTACAGTTTTGATGAATATGGCAGGTTTGGCTTAAGCTGGCATAGAATTGGCTGGAATTGTTACAAAGCCCGCTCAAATTGTCACAGAATCGGCTGAAGTTCACAAAGTTTCCGCTGAAGTTCACAATCAAGTCCCCTTCATACATCGTTCATCAGGGGCATTGCCAAAAAAATAGATTTGTCACAGGAGGGACAGTAATGAAACCGAATATTCTATTTATAAATGTAGACCAGATGCGGCATGACTGTTTGAGTCTCTTGAATCATTCTGTTGTGGAAACACCGAATATCGATCAGCTGGCACTTGATGGGGTATCGTTTGAAAATGCTTATTCCGCGACACCGACATGTGTGCCGGCCAGAGCGGCTATTCTTACCGGGATGGGCCAGCGGTCACATGGAAGGGTAGGATATGAAGATAAAATTCCGTGGGACTATGAGCGTACCATGCCCGGGGAATTAGCCAATGCAGGTTATCACACGCAATGTATCGGAAAAATGCATGTGTATCCGACGCGGAAACTTTGCGGGTTTCATAATGTTGTGCTGCATGATGGCTATATGCATTACAATCGTTTTAAAGACCGGACGACAACAGTTGAGTCGTTTGATGCCACCGATGATTACCTGAATTGGCTGCGGGACAAGGCGGGGTATCATCATGATATAACGGATCTCGGCCTTGACTGTAATGCCTCAACAATGGCTCGGCCGTGGCATCTGCCGGAAGAACTGCATCCGACCAATTGGGTTGTGACACAGTCCATTGATTTTCTGCGGAGAAGGGATCCGTCCAAACCGTTTTTCCTGAAAATGTCGTTTGTCCGGCCACACCCGCCGTTTGATCCGCCGCAAGTGTTTTTTGATCAATATATTCATTCAGATCTTCCGAATCCTGTTGTGGGGAATTGGGCAGATCATGCAGATACTGAGCGTAACGGTCTTAACCCGGTTACGAAAAAAGGAATCGTGCCAAAAAACAGGTTTAAACGTGCTCAGGCCGCTTACTATGCACTAATTACTCAGATTGATTATCAAATTGGACGATTTTTGAACAAATTACAGGAATTCGGGGAGTTGCATAATACCGTTATTCTGTTTGCATCTGATCATGGTGAATTGCTGGGAGATCATCATTTGTTTGCAAAAGCACTTCCGTATGAAGGAAGTGCGAAAATACCGTTTATCATTTCTGACCCGGGAAATCACCTGCATTTAAATAAAGGTACTGTGGGTTCTGACCACATCATTGAGCTGCGGGACATTATGCCGACACTATTGGATGCCGCCGGTGTTCCGGTTCCGGCGCAAGTCGAGGGAAAGAGTGTGCTGCCGCTCGCAAGGGGCAAAAAAACGCATTGGCGCGCGTATATTCATGGAGAGCATGCATACGGCGCTGATTCGTATCACTATATTACAAATGGAAAAGCGAAATATATCTGGTTTTCCCAGACTGGAAAGGAGCAATTTTTCGACCTGGAGGAGGATCCGGATGAATTAAACAATCAGGCAGACAATCCTGAATATAGTGAACGTATCGTTTATTGGCGGAAAAAACTGATCACGGAATTGGTAGGCAGGGAAGAAGGATATACGGATGGGCAGAAATTGATTGCCGGACGGGAACCGCGCACATACCTGAAGGAAGCCCTGCAGCCTGTCACAAATTCTTTATAGAAGGAGTATGTTCATTGGCTAAGTTAACTGTTCATAATGGAGAATTGATATATGATGGAGAAGCCATTCAACTGATTTCGGGAGCTATTCACTATACACGTGTGGTGCCTGAGTATTGGGAAGATCGGTTATTAAAATTGAATGCTTGCGGGTTTAACACCGTCGAAACGTATATCCCGTGGAATGTTCATGAACCGAAACCGGGTAATTTCAATTTTAGCGGGATGGCGGATGTCGTAAAGTTTATCAAAACAGCCGGGGAATTAGGACTGTTCGTCATAATCAGGCCAAGCCCGTATATTTGTGCGGAATGGGAATTTGGCGGCCTCCCTGCCTGGCTGCTGGCAGACAGCAATATGCAGGTAAGATCATCTGATCCCAAATTTTTAAACAGGGTTGACTTGTACTATGATGTACTGATGGAAAAATTAAAACCGTATCTTAGCACGAATGGCGGTCCGATTATTGCTATGCAAATTGAGAACGAATATGGCAGCTATGGAAGTGATAAGAAATATTTGACCTATTTGAAGGATGCGATGACAACACGAGGTATCGATGTATTGTTGTTTACCTCGGATGGTCCGACAGATGAAATGCTGCAGGGAGGGACACTGCCTGATGTTTTGGCTGCCGTCAATTTTGGTTCCCGCCCAAACGAATCATTTGCCCAGTTGAAGAAACATCGGCCGAACAGTCCTCTTTTTTGTATGGAGTACTGGAATGGATGGTTTGACCACTGGGGAGAAAAACATCATACACGGGATGACCAAGATGTGGCGGAAGTATTTGCAGAGATGCTGGACTGCGGTGCATCCGTCAATTTTTATATGTTCCATGGCGGGACGAATTTTGGTTTTTATAACGGGGCAAATTTTGACACAATCTACAGACCGACTATTACGAGCTACGACTATGACAGTCTGTTAACGGAAGCAGGGGATATCACACCAAAATTCCACGCAGTCCGGGAGGTAATTGCCGGGAAAAGGGATGTAAACGATTTAAAACTGCCCGAACCAATCAAGAAGAAGGGTTTTGGTGCCGTCAGCCTTGATCAATCTGTTTCTTTATTTCATGCCTTGAAGAATATAACGAATCCAATTGAGCGGACGCATCCCGAACCGATGGAGAAACTCGGGCAGAATTTTGGATTTATTCTTTACCGAACGATTGTAAGCGGTCCAATTTCCAATGCCGCATTATATATTGATGCGGTACATGACAGGGCGCTGGTTTTTGTTAATGGCAATTTTCTTGATGTAATAGAACGTTGGGAAAATCAACAGCTTATCATTGATATTCCGCCTGGAGGTGCCGAAATTGATATACTGGTGGAAAATATGGGGCGAATTAATTATGGTTCAAAACTTGCAGATTCAAAAGGAATAACGAAAGGGGTTCAATTGAATGGGGAATTTTTATATAATTGGACTATCTTCCCACTGCCTCTGAATGATTTGTCTGCTATAACATACGAATTCGGAAAAGTGAAAACGGCACCGGGATTTTATAAAGGGACGTTTCAAGTGGACGAGACGGCAGATACATTTTTGGAACTTCCTGGCTGGACAAAAGGGGCAGCTTTTCTGAATGGTTTTAATCTTGGAAGGTACTGGAATATCGGTCCGCAACAAACATTATACATACCGGCACCGTTGTTAAAGACAGGTGTCAATGAATTAGTTATCTTTGAATTACACGGAATGGAAAAGCCGATGGTACGTCTTCGGGATTCAGCGATATTAGGGTAACGATTTAAGGGAGTGGGGTACTGATGGAAAAGCAACCGCATTGCTGTGCAGCGAGCAGAGATGAAGGGATTCATGGGGAAAAAAGTATAACAGAGCAGCATGTCAAAGTCAGGGAAGAACCGTTTTCATCCGGCAAAATGATATATATCCCCGGCGGCAGTTTTATGATGGGAACAAATAGCAAAGCCGGTTTTCCCGCAGATGGCGAGGGTCCAATTCATAAGGTTAACGTGAAATCTTTTTACATGGATGCATATACGGTGACAAACGCGGAGTTCGCAACATTTGTGGAGGAAACGGGATATATAACAGAAGCGGAACAATACGGATGGTCATTTGTTTTTTATCAATTTCTTAGTCAGGAAACAGCTGGAAAGGTATCCAATAAAGTGAAGCACACACCATGGTGGTGGGTAGTTGACGGATCAGACTGGAAACATCCGGAGGGACCGGATTCCAGCATTGAAAACCGGCTGGATCACCCTGTAATTCATATTTCATGGAATGACGCCAATGCTTATTGCAAGTGGGCGGGAAAGCGACTGCCGACTGAAGCGGAATGGGAATATGCGGCACGAGGCGGATTGGAACAAAAAGAATTCCCGTGGGGCGATGACTTGATGCTGAATGGAGTTCACCAATGCAATATTTGGCAAGGGACATTCCCGAATGAAAACACCGAAGACGATGGCTATGCCGGAACTGCACCGGCCGAATCCTTTTCCGCAAATGGATATGGTCTGTACAATGTTTCCGGAAATGTGTGGGAATGGTGTTCAGACTGGTTTGCAACGAATATTCATAAACGGGGCGGACGGGATAATCCGAACGGTCCTGAAACAGGAGCCAGTCGTGTTATCCGTGGAGGATCCTACTTGTGCCATCATTCTTATTGTAATCGTTACCGGGTTGCGGCAAGATCTTCGAATACCCCTGATTCTTCTGCGGGGAACATGGGTTTTCGTTGTGTGCGTGATGTCGATTAGAGAACTTTGCTTGTATATGTGACAGTTTCAGCGGAAATATTGTGAACTTCAGATGAATTTGTAACGGCTTGAGCGGGAACTGTGAATACTTCAGGCGATTCTGTGACAATCTCAGCCAAAAGCGGCCCCCTTCAGAATTATTATATGAAAAAATGAACGAAACGAATTTGCTGGCATGTTTCCGAGAAGGTGAACATGCCAGTTTGATTTTAGTCCAGGAAATTGTAGAATTTTCACCTGTGGATAATTAACATTAACTAATCAGCCGAGTCCAGCTCCAGCGCCCAGCAACTAGCAAACTTCACACTCCTCCACTACGATAAGTCAACATCGGTTCGCTTCCAGCTCACCGTGTTTCCTTTATCTCATTGCGGGGTGCTCCAGTTTGTACGTTGCTAAACGGGCGCTTGCGCTTTTGTTCTTTGAGAGGAAAACCAGGAATCCTTTGTGTTGCCAATACTCACAAGCTGATAAAACAGCGTGAAAGAATGCAAATAAGGCATTATTTAATAGACAAATCAGAAAACAGATGGTACGATGAAATTCATAGGTAAAATATTTATTAAACTTTTACTTTACATATTATAGGGTGTTTAGAAATGAGAAACTGGGGTGAATGCTTTTGAAATATAGTTTAGGAGTTGATATTGGCGGTACTAAAATCGCGGCAGTAATCCTTGATCAAAACGGAATCATTCTACATCGGACGGAAATGCCAAGCGAACCGGATGACAAGGAAGAAATGTTTAATCAGGTTATCTGCACGATTCAAAGGCTTTTTTCAAAATCTCATTTTACGGTTTCCATGTTGGATGGGATTGGGGTTGGGGTCCCCGGCAAGGTTGATCGGAAAAATGGTGTTGCTGTTTTTCAAAATAACCTGCAGTGGAAAAATTTCCCGATTGCTGACAGATTACAAGATTACTTTGGTTTCGATCATGTTGTCATAGATAATGATGTCTATATGGCAGCTTTTGCAGAGTGGATGGCAGCAAATATGAATCAGGAAGACACCTTTGTATATGTAACTGTCAGCACTGGCATTTCCTGTTCCATCATTCAAAATGGCTCGTTTCTGCGTGGTGCCGGTTTTGCAGGTGAACTTGGTTTACTGCCGGTTGGTAATTCAGGTATGGAAAATATTCAACGGTTGGAAAATGCAGCATCAGGACCGGCTATCCAGAAAACTGCTGTTAAACGTTTTGGGAGAGCTGATATGACGGCACAAGAATTTTTTCAGGAATATGAGAATGGAAATGTAAAGACGAAAACTGTCTTGAATGATGCAGTGCGATACCTTGCAGGCGGGGTTTATTCGATTGTCAGTCTGCTTGACCCTCACAAAATTGTATTCGGTGGTGGTGTGATGAATCACCATCCGTATTTACTGGAATTGCTGAAAGCGGAGATCGGTGATTTTTTAATAGATGCGCAAAAAGATTCTTTGGCAAGGATGCAGATGAGTCAGTTGAAAGGAGATTCGGGAGTTGTCGGAGCAGGCCTAAAAGCTATAAGTGAACACGCTTTGCGTATGGGAATTGATTCATAAAAAAAAGGAGGAGAGTTTATTGAAAAAAATAAAAGCACTTTTAATCGGAGCCGGTGACCGTGGTGCAAATGCGTATGGACCGTATGCAGTGTCTTTTCCGCATGAACTTGAATTTGTAGCTGTGGCGGAGCTGAATCCCGAAAAAAGGAAGGCATTTGCCGAGGCTCATGGACTTGCGGAAGAAAATTGTTTCGAAACATGGGAAGACATGCTGGAAGAAAACATCGATGCGGATGTTGC
Source organism: Virgibacillus siamensis (assembly GCF_900162695.1). Classification (NCBI taxonomy): domain Bacteria; kingdom Bacillati; phylum Bacillota; class Bacilli; order Caryophanales; family Bacillaceae; genus Virgibacillus; species Virgibacillus siamensis. Next base: position 2,399,135 of record NZ_FUIH01000007.1, on the reverse strand, counting down.
CTTCGTATGTACGCTGGACCGGTATCATTATCAGCCGACAATACGGGCCATTGAAGCCGGGTACCATGTGTTACTGGAAAAACCGATGTCACCTGACCCGAAAGAATGTATAGAAATGGTGGATACTGCAACGAAACATAATAAGCTTTTAACCATTTGCCATGTATTGCGGTATACGCCATTTTGGAGGAATATCAAAAAAATTATTGACCGCGGGGATATAGGCGATATTGTTTCGATTCAGTTGAACGAGAATGTGGAGATTTTGCATATGTCACACAGTTTTGTTCGGGGAAATTGGAACAACAGCGATGAATCGAGTCCGATGATTTTGCAAAAATCCTGCCATGACATGGATATACTAATGTATTTGATGGGGCAAAAGTGTAAACATATCAGCTCGTTCGGATCACTTATGCATTTTAATGAAGCCAATAAACCAGAAGGGGCACCATTGCGGTGTCTTGATGGCTGTCCCGTCGAAAATGAATGTCCGTTTCATGCCGGACGTTATTACTTAGGTGAAGGCAGAGGCTGGGCGAAAAAGTTCACCACCGATCATTCAAGAGAAGGGATTATTGAGGCGCTGAAAACAACTCCATATGGAAAGTGTGTCTACCAATCTGATAATAATGTGGTCGATCATCAGGTTGTTAATTTAGAGTTTGAGAATGAGGCTACCGCAACGTTCAGTATGTGCGGCTTCACCAGGGAACAAACGAGAATCGTGCAAATAATGGGGACAAAAGGTGAAATTCGGGGCAAGATGGATGAGAATTCCATATCTGTTTTTGATTTTCTTACCCAAAACGAAACGACCGTTAATCTTGCGAAACAGTTGAGCGGCCATGGTGGTGGCGATGAGGCAATAGTCAGGGACTTTCTCCAGGAGGTCAGAAGTCACAGGAATACGGATACTCCTTCAGCTGTGGTATCATTGGACAGTCATTTGCTGGCGTTCGCTGCTGAAGCCTCCAGGCTGGAGAATGGGAAGGCAATTGAACTGGATGCTTTTTTGACTGAAAATAAAATCTGAAAATTAGGGCTGTACGTTCATTTTCAGTGATGTCCTGCTTCATGTTCAGATTCCCGCCGGTCAAATGCAGCATGATTATCGCATAAAATGCTATACTGAACATAACACCGCTGAACGGAAGGAGAACATGTTTACATGGCGACCATTAAAGATATTGCAAAAAAGGCCGGAGTTTCTTCGGCAACGGTGTCACGAGTATTAAATTATGATGCCAGCTTGTCTGTTGCGGATGAAACAAGGAAAAAAGTATTTGAGGCAGCAGAGGCACTTTCATATAAAAAACGAAACGGGAAACGCTATGCCGGACAAAAAATCGGCGTTGTCCATTGGTATACAGAAGAAGAGGAACTAAGTGATTTATATTATCTATCCATCAGACTTGGTATTGAACAGCGATGTAAACAGTTGGAGTTGACTCCGGACATTTATTTTTTTGATAATATCGGGGATATTAATGCCGCTGATATTGATGGGATTATCGCAGTAGGGAAATTTAGTGAACAGCAGATACAGGAACTGACTGCGATTAATGAAAATATCATATTTGTTGATTACAGCCCTGATGAAGACAGGTTTGATGCGGTAGTAATTGACTTTGCAAAAGCGACCAAAAAAATCATTGATTATTTTCTATCGACAGACCATACCCGGATCGGATTTATTGGCGGCCGGGAGTATCTTGCGGGGGAAACAAACGCTGTAGAAGATCTGCGCGAAAATACATTTAAACGATATATGCATGAAAATGGGCTTTTGGAAGAGCGTTTTGTATATGTCGGATCTTTTTCTGTTGATGATGGGTATAATCTGATGGAAAAAGCTATTAAGGAATTGGATGATGACCTGCCAACCGCTATTTTCGCAAGCAGTGATGTAATGGCGATAGGCTGCCTGCGTGCTTTGCATGAATATGGTATCCAGGTGCCGGAAAGAGTCAGTTTAATCGGTCTCAATGATATGTCGATTTCCAAATATGTTTATCCGTCTTTAAGCACGATTAAAGTTTATACGGAACTCATGGGAGAAACTGCTGTTGATTTGTTAACGGAGCGTTTTGAAGGAAGAGGTATCCCGAAAAAGGTATTTGTTTCGACTAAATTAGTTGTTCGTAAGAGTGTGAAACAGGAAATGGCGCATAATAGAAACGAATAGGATACAGCATGTTGGAGACGGAACCGGGCTTAAAGGACTGGTTTCGTTTTTTTGTTGTAAATTTTTCGCATATTCTGGACAAGTTTTGCTGCTTATGCTATTATTTAAAAAATTAGTAAATTATTTACTTGCTAAATTTAGTGAATAACAGAAGGGGATGGAATAGACGTAATGTTTGTTTTTTTAAATTTATAGGGGAGGTTTTTTGATGGAGGGGAAGTTTTATAAGCCATTAGCAGTCTTGTTGGTTTTTTTAATTGGGTTATTTGTTGTTGGATGCAGTGATTCAGGCAGTAAAAATGAGAATTCATCCAATGATGAAAAAGGATCAAAGCAAAAAAATGAAGAGCTTGCTGACGAACAGGTGCTGCATTTTGTGCGAACAGCGGATTTGCCAACAGTTGATTTGTCCATGGCGACAGACACGACTTCCGGTGAGGTACTCCAGCGTACGCACCCGGGATTGATTACTTTTAAGAATAAAGAGATCGTACCCGAAATGGCTGCAGAAATGCCAAAGAAAAACAAAGATGGAACGGTTTACACGTTTAAAATCCGTGAAGATGTAAAATGGTCGAATGGGGATCCGCTGACAGCCCAGGACTTTGTCTTTGCATGGCAGCGTCTGATAGACCCGAAAACAAAATCACAATATGCATACATTATGGGAATTGCCAATGTGAAAAATGCGAATAAGATCATGAATGAAGAAAGTGATATCTATGGTCAAGTGGATAAACTGGGAGTCAAAGCAATTGATGACCAAACTTTACAGGTAACACTGGAATCACCAATTCCTTACTTTACCAGTTTAATGGCTTTTAATAAATTTGCTCCGTTAAATGCGGACTATGTGAAGAAACAAGGTGAAAATTATGCGAAAGAACCGGAAAATCTGCTTACAATTGGTCCTTATAAGCTGACTAATTGGGATCATGGTGTTGGTTGGACGCTGGAGAAGAATCCGGATTATTATGCGGCCGATGAAGTCAATATTACGAAAGCGACCTTTAAAGTGGTGAAAGAGAAAAACACACAATTAAGTCTTTATAAATCAGATGAAATTCAGGTTGATTCTCTTTCATCTGAGCAGGTAAATGCATATAAAGATAAACCGGATTTTCAACAGGTGCCCGGGAACTGTATTTTCTGGTGGCAGTTAAACGCAGAGAATGTTCCTGAATTCAAGTATGCTAAAGTCCGAAAAGCCATGTCTATGGTAATCGATCGTGAAAGCCTTGTAAATGTGCTGTTGAATAACGGATCCATTCCGGCACAATATGTTGTTCCAAAAGATTTTGCCAAGGGGCCAGAAGGAAAAGACTTCCGTGAAGGTACGGGGGATTATCTTCCTGGTGGTGTTGAAGAGGCAAAGAAACTATGGGAAGAAGCCAAGAAAGAACATGGATTTGATAAATTGGATGTTGAATATGTTACAACTGATGGCGATTCAGCAGCTGAAATGGGCGAATACATGGCGAATCAGCTTGAACAACTGGATGGTTTGAACATCACAATTAAAAAATTACCATGGAATGCATATTTGGACTATGTTCAGAATCATAAGCAAGAACTGGATGCCGGATCCGGCTGGTGCCCTGACTATAAAGACCCGATGACTTTTCTGGGATATTGGCATTCACAAGGACCAAATGATGCAGTCGGCATGAAAACAGATGATTACGATAAGTTAATTGATCAGGCACGTCAATATGCAAAGGAACAAAAACCGAAAAAACGCTGGGAAGCTTTAAAAAAGGCTGAAAAAGTATTAATTGAAAATGCCTATACCATCCCAACTTATCAGAGCGGTGAATCCATGATCATAAAACCATATGTGGAAGGAATCGTTTTCCAAAGCTTTGGTATTGAAACGTACTTTAGAGAGGCAAAGGTGTATAAGCATTAGAAGACATCTGCAGGACATCCTCATGGCTTTTAGCTGTGGGGATGTTTTTTATTAAAGGTGTCACTCTATTCGCCATAGACAAATTACTTTTTATATGATAATGTTTAATAAATATTTTATTTAATAGTTTACTAAAAAATGAATAATTCTATTAAAGGGAGGTTTTAATTAAGGTTTGTTTAGTGATTAAAGATTAATAGAAAGGGTGATGACTTGAAGAAATTATTGGCAGTTTTCGGTATTCTGTTAATGGTTCTATTAATTTCAGCCTGCTCTTCAGGAAACGAAACAGAGGGTGCAGATGGGGAAAAAACAATACGATATGCATATTGGGATAAAAAACAAGAGAATTTAATGAAAGACTTAATTACAGAGTTTAACAAGGATCATCCAGATATAAATATAAAGCTTGAGTTAACTCCGTATGATCAATATTTTACTAAACTTAATGCTGCAGCTGCGGGAGGCGAACTGCCAGATGTCTTTTGGATGAATGGTCCTAACTTCGTGAAATATGCAGCTAACAATATGATTGAGCCAATTGGTGAATATATTAAAAATGATAACCTCGATTTATCACCATATCCCAAAGGGTTGTTGGGCCTATATCAATTTAATAATAAAACTTATGCCCTGCCAAAAGATTATGACACGATCGGTTTATGGTATAACAAAAAATTATTTGATAAGGCAGGAGTAGATTATCCGGATAAGTCATGGACCTGGGATGATTTAATCAAGGCAGGTAAAAAGTTGACTAACTCTTCAAAAGGCATCTATGGGATAGCGGCATCAATAGCTGATCCTCAAGCCAGTTATTTTAATGTAATACTATCTAATGGCGGATATATTATATCCGAAGACAAAACGAAGGCGGGATTTGACAAATCCAATACAATAGAAGGCTTACAGAAATATTATGATTTAATCGACAAATATAAAATTTCACCAACACATGCACAAATGGAAACAACTGAAGCAAATGCAATGTTTGAATCTGGTAAAGTTGCTATGTTATTTCAGGCATCCTATATGATTCCAGAGTTTAAAAATAATGAATATACACTAAAAAATGCTGATGTTGCAGTTTTACCAAAGATGCAAAAAAGATCCAATGTTATTCACGGTTTGGGTAATGTGATTGCTGCTAATTCAAAAAACAAAGACGCAGCATGGAAATTTGTGAAATTTTTAAGTTCAAAAAAAGCAGCCAAGATGCAAGCGGAAGCAGGTATCATTCCAGCCTATAAGGGAACTCAAGATGCATGGGTAGAAGCAACACCGGAATTTAACCTTCAAGCTTTTTTGGATATGGCTGAAGTGTCCGAGCCTTACCCTGTATCACGTGATACCTCCAAGTGGTCAACAATTGTACAGGAGAATATTGCTAAGGCATGGTCTGGGCAAATTTCAATTGAAGAGGCCAGTGAAGTTATTGATAAAAAAGTGGAAAGCGTTTTATCGGAGGAACAGAAATAACCACTCATCGGGGTGATTCAATGGAACATAATAACATTTTTAATAAGATACGTAATAGTGATATCTTTTGGGGCTATTTATTCATAGCCCCAACCCTATTGGGTCTATTAATCTTTTACATTTTCCCGGTACTTCAGACCTTTTATTACAGTTTTAATGAGTGGGGGGCATTCGGTAATTACACCTGGTCAGGTTTGGAAAATTATAGTCAAATGCTTGAAGACCCGGATGTTTGGTATTCATTCAGGAATACATTTATATACGCATTTTTAATGGTTCCGCTTAGTATTGCCGTCTCGATAATAGTAGCAGTTTTGTTAAATCAAAAAATAAAGGGGTTAACACTGTACCGGACACTATACTTTCTTCCTGTTGTTACAATGCCCGCCGCAATCGGGATGATCTGGAAGTGGCTATATAATTCCGAATATGGTGTTATCAATCAAATTTTGGGATGGTTTTCTATTCACGGTCCCAGTTGGTTGACTGACCCGGATTGGGTACTTATATCCATTATAGTAGTTGGAGCATGGAGTGTTATTGGTACCAATATGGTTATATTGTTATCCGGGCTTCAAGGTATTCCTAAATCTCTCTATGAATCTGCATCGTTGGATGGTGCTGGAGTATTCTATACATTTTTTCGAATTACCTTGCCATTACTTTCGCCTACTATCTTTTTTGTAACCGTTATATCGTTCATTGGAGCATTCCAGGTGTTTGATTTTATTTTTATGATGGTTAGTCCAACCAATCCAGCAATTGATAATGCCCAATCAATTATTTATTTATTTTATCAATATGCCTTTGTAGTAGGTGATAAGGGAATAGCCGCGGCAATGGCGTTTGTCCTATTTATCGTTATTTTAGTGCTTACAATTATACAATTCAGGTTGCAAAAGAAATGGGTTCACTATAGCTAAAGGGAGTGTTTTGAATGAATACTCTGTCCAAATCACGTAAACTTGTTATTCATATTTTGCTTATTTCAGGCTCGATTTTAATGTTCGGACCATTTTTATGGATGGTGTTAACATCCTTAAAATCATTGGAAGAGGCCGTCCATGTACCACCTGTCATTTTTCCATCTGATTTTCAATGGAGCAATTACAAGGATGTATTTGAATCATTGCCATTTGGAAGGTTTTATTGGAATACGTTTATAACAACAGTTGCAAAAACAGTAGGGCAATTATTCCTTTGTTCTTTAGCTGCCTATGCCTTTGCGAGAATAAAGTTTCCAGGAAGGAATTTCTTTTTTATACTTTATCTTTCAGTATTAATGGTTCCTCCTCAGGCCTTTTTAATTCCGCAGTATCAAATTATAGCAAATTTAGGTTTGCTTAATACATTAACAGCTCTAGTACTGCCTGGACTGTTCAGTGCGTTTGGAACATTTTTATTAAGGCAATTCTTTATGACAATGCCTGATGAACTGGAAGAAGCTGCTAAACTGGATGGGTGTAATCACTTCCAGATTTATTGGAGGATTATGCTTCCATTGGCAAAGCCGGGTTTAATTGCCTTGGCGATATTTACTATTATCTGGTCTTGGAATGATTTATTATGGCCGTTAATTGTGAATAGTTCACCGGAGAAAATGCCTTTATCGGCAGGATTGGCTTCATTGCAGGGGCAGTATAGCACTAATTATCCACTCTTAATGGCAGGAACATTTTTGGCATCCTGGCCACTTATTATTATATTTGTATTTTTTCAAAAGGCCTTTGTTGAAGGGATTGCTTTGAGTGGGAAGAAGGGGTAAATATAGGTTTCTGGCACCACCCGGAATTTGCCGTAATATGTCGAAAGGATTTCCCGTACCATGTTTGGTGGTACGGGGTTTTCATTTTCAGCCGCTTGTGACACTTTTCGTGTTCGGGAAGGAAATAATGGACGAGACAAAATTGCTGTAGCCATTGCTTATTTTTCCTTTGTCAATTGAATCAGCCTTTCCAGAACTTTAGCGCGCCTGTTTTTTTCAAGGGGGGCCAGTCCAAAAATTTCTGAAAACCAGAGGCCGTCCACTGCAAGACGTAAGATGGTGGCATTAACTGGTTCAAATCCATCATTTTCAATTTTTTGCTGCCAATTTTCATATGCATCCTGCACCGGTTTTAACAAATCGGGATTGAAGGCTGCTGCTGCCATTAATCCGGCATCCATATTTTTTGATGGTGTGCTCTGTTGAAAGGTTTCTTTAATAAAAGCACGTGTCCATCTCCCTTTTTCGTCAGGATCCTGATCCGCTTCCTGCTGCATACTGGCTGCGTAATTCTCCATCAGATATTGAACCATTCCCCCGATGAGCGCATCCTTGGAAGGAAAGTGATACAGCAGCCCGCCCTTACTGACACCAGCCCGATCAGCCGCTGCTTCCAAGGTTAAATCTAATATTCCGTCTTCCTGTACAATACTTGAAGCTGCTTCCAGAATTTTATATCGAGTATCATTTTTAGCCATTGTTATTTACCTTTCTATGATGGTTTTCTTATATTTACTATGCTGTCTGGACGGTGATTTTGTCAATGTAAAACCATGGTATAATATGACACTAACATTACTTGGATAGCATTCTTTCATTTATCAAAAATGTATGATAATCTAGTAACATTATTTTTATTATCCATTGAATTTTAAGAAAATTGCCAAGCACATTTATCGCTAATTGATGTGTTGATGTATAATTGTAAACACGTAATTATTAGTATCTTCTGATATTAATATGCTTGGTTTTTTCAATAAGGGGGGGAGAGGAATTTTATGCTAAGCAATCCACTTATAGCAACAGTTATCATTTTTGCGTTAATCGCACTGGGTGAATGGTTATCCATTATATCCAGGGCAAGAGTACCAATGCTTTTAACAGCAATGGTCGGATTCCTCGTTTGTAAATGGACGGGTATCTTTCCGGAAGATATCTTAGAGAAGTCAACGTTTGCGGCTTTGGGTGCTATTTTAGTCGGTCCGGCCATTTTGCATATGGGTACGCTCATACCTTTTACTACTTTGAAGCGCCAGTATAAGGCTGTGCTTGTTGCTTTAGGTGGTATTTTGGTATCCGGGACGCTGATTTTGATTATTGTTCCATTGGTTTACGACTATCCGACGGCAGTTGCTGGTGTTGGACCGGTAAGCGGCGGTATCATAGCATTAATTGTTACATCGGAAAAACTGACTGAGCTGGGTCTTTCCAGTCTTGTTGTAATTCCTGCATTAATCGTAGCATTTCAGGGAGTTCTCGGAATGCCGCTTGCGATGAATTTTATGCGGCGATATGCGGTGAAGATGAAAAAAGAGATGAATAATGGCAGCTATGTTGCTGCGGATCAACTGGCAGCAGCAACGATAAAAGAAGAAAAGGGTGCCAAAAAGGTAAGCCCGCTGAAATCCAGTGCAACGTTAAAGCTGTTTTTCATCTTTGTTGGTGCATCCATTGGTATTGCGCTAGGAGAAATTACGCCGATTCACTACAGTCTGTGGTGTTTGGCAATTGGTGTAGTTGGCCTGAAGCTCGGCTTATTTGAGGAAAAATCTCTTGAAAGGGCGAATTCATTCACGATTACGATGCTTGCAATCATTTTCGTTGTTATTGGAACGATGGGGAATGTAAGTCCACAGGATGCACTGGAGAATCTGCCAAGCATTATTTTGATATTGGTGCTTGGAACGGCCGGACTTAGTATTGGGGGCTATTTAACCTCGAAACTGGTCAATTGGCATCCATATAAAGGAATGCCAGTTGCATTAACCGCGTTGTTCGGCTTTCCTGGTGATTATATTTTGTGTGAAGAGGTAAGTCGGAGTGTTGCAGAGAATGAGGAAGAGGAAAAACAAATTTTTAATGAACTGCTAACTCCAATGTTAATTGGCGGTTTTACAACCGTGACAATTGTGTCCGTTCTTATAGCGGGTATTCTAGTTCAAACTTTGTAAATGGGAGTGTTATCAATGGGGAAAACAATTATTAAAAATGGATTATTAATAGACGGGAACGGTGGAGAGCCTAAGCAACAGGCATTGGTGGCAATCGAAGGAAATAAAATCGTATATGCCGGCGCTGAAGAAGGCTATACCGTATCTGGTGATGAATCGATTGTGGATGCGAAAGGCGGTACAATTCTTCCGGGAATTATTGATTCGCACGTTCATATGATGATGGAATTTGCTCCAATTGCCCAGCGATTAGAGACACCATTCTCGTTCATGTATTTTCAGGCAGCGCAATATTTGAAAAATACACTGCATGCCGGTGTTACTTCTGTACGTGATGCATTGGGGACCGATCTGGGTGTGAAAAAAGCTGTGGAAGAAGGTCTGATTTCCGGACCGCGGCTCCAGTTAAGTATTAATGCTTTGACAATAACGGGAGGGCATGGAGACGGTTATACTGTTTCGGGAAGTGTACAGGACTTGCTTCCTTCGGGTTATCCCGGCATGCCTCATGGAAAATGTGATGGGGTGGAAGAAGTACGGAAAAAAACACGTGAAATGCTTCGTGCAGGGGCAGAGGTGATCAAGGTACACGCAACAGGTGGTGTGTTAAGTGCAACTGATCATCCGGAATTTACACAGTTTTCACCGGAGGAATTGCAAACAATTGTTCAGGAGGGTAAGTTCCGAAAAGGTGTTAAAGTAATGGCGCATGCCCAAGGTGCGGAAGGGATTAAAAATGCGGTAAAAGCAGGAGTGCACTCAATTGAACATGGTATTTTTCTGGATGATGAAGCAATTGAGATGATGCTGGAGAATGGGACATTTCTGGTGCCGACATTGCTTGCCCCGGTAGCGGTGCTTGAAACGGCAAACGAAAAAGGGATGCCGGATACAGCAGTTGAAAAATCAAAAGAGGTAATTGAATATCATAAAGCAAGTATTGCAAAAGCGCATGAGGCCGGAGTCAAAATTGCGATGGGGACCGATGCCGGTGTGATGAAACATGGTACGAATCTTCGCGAACTGGGTCTGATGACAGACATTGGGATGACACCAATGGAATCAATTGTTGCTTCAACAAAAACAGCTGCAGAATGTCTTGGCTGGGAAAGTGACATTGGGACGCTCGAGGAAGGAAAACTTGCCGATGTTGTGGTAGTGCAGGGGAATCCATTAGATGATATTCATGCGTTAGCGGATAATGATACAATCCAGGTTGTCGTGAAAAACGGAAAGATTGAAAAAAACGTGTTGGAATAAATACGTTATAAGGAAATGTGTCTTGTATTGGGCATGTTTCCTTTTATTTTTATGTACAGGAGGGTAATCATAATGGTGAACGATTTGTGTGCGGAGCTGCTTAAATCATATGACGATGGTAATGATGGAAACGGTATATATGGCGAAAGGCTGGCCAATCGTCTGCATGAAATAGCAAAAATTGGACTGACCAAGGATAACGGTTCCAACCGTCCAGGGTTTTCAAAAGGAGAAAAGAGGGCAAAGGATCTGGTTGCTGGCTGGATGCGGGAAGCTGGTTTGGACGTACATACAGATGGTGCCGGTAATGTGTTTGGACGTCTGGAAGGAAAGCATTCCAATGTTCCGGCAATTTTGAGTGGTTCCCATGTTGACAGTGTGCCTAATGGCGGTCATTTCGACGGGCCATTAGGTGTGTTGGCAGCGCTGGAGGTTGCCGAGGCATGGAGGGAAACCGGGTATCATCCGAATAAACCTTTTGAAGTGGTGATTTTTTCCGATGAGGAAGGTTCCCGGTTCAGCGGTGGTCTGAATGGCAGTGAAGCGATGATGGGTAAAGGCAATTTGGAAGAAAAGAAAAAGTTTCACGACCAAAATGGTTGGAGTTTTTCCGAAGTATTGGAAGATATTGATTTGAGTGTGGACAGTTATTCAAATGCCAAGCGTAATCCAACTGACATTGAAATGTTCATTGAAGTACATATTGAGCAGGGAAAGCGCCTTGAGAAAAAAGGACTTCCGTGTGGCATTGTAACCGGTATTGCCGGACCCTGCTGGCTCGAACTAACTTTTGAAGGGAAGGCAGGTCATGCAGGGAACACCCCAATGAATGACCGGCATGATGCACTGGTTGCTGCCAGTGAATTTATTGTTGAGGTAAATAAATTACCTGCAACGATTAGTGATTCCGCTGTTGCAACTGTAGGGAAACAATTTGTGGAACCAAACGGGGTTAATGTAATTCCTGGAAAAGTCACGCTGTACGTTGATATCCGGGATATTCATACTGAAACAAGGGATCGGCTAGTCAATGAAACGCTAAAGATTGCAACAAGTATTGCAAAAACATATGAGGTTGCCTTGGATACACAAGAAAAGACACGTGTTGCTCCGGTTCCGGTGAAGAAGACAATACAAAAAGACTTGGAAAGAGCTTTCGAAGGTAATAATATGGAGTGTTTCAAGTTGCCAAGCGGAGCGGGACACGATGCAATGATTGTCGGAACGGAATTGCCAATTGCCATGCTGTTTGTTCAAAGTAAAGATGGCATTAGTCATAATCCGGCGGAGTGGTCGGAATTAAACGATTGTGTGAAGGCGATTCAAGTTTTGAAGACGTTTATTGAGGATTTGCAGGGGTGATAAGGGAGAAGTAAGTGATCCCTGTCCCGGCAATCGGGTAACCAATTCATAAAAACCATTTTTTCAAAAAAGGCTAATCCAAAAGGTCATTTGTGACTTGAAGGATAAGTCTTTTTTTGTGTTTAAACAGGTACCAAAAAAGGATGGAAAAAAATGATTTCTAAGAGTTGAAAAAATATAGACATAACTGAATATTTTTAGTAATATGCATTTAAGGAATAATAAAGGATAAATTCCTTAAATATAAAAAAGGGGGAGTGAGCAGAAAATTTCATAAGGTGGTGATGAATGTTGCATATCACGATTGGGGTTATTGGACCGAGGGAGTCAGTTGGCCGCATATTAAAGGTTGCTGATGATTTTCCGGAAATTGAATTTAAGCCCTTTATTTATCAGGAAGTAAGTGAAATTAAATCAATTCTGAAGCAAAATAGATTATTGGTTGATCAGTGGCTGTTTTCCGGAATTATGAATTATTCGCTGGCTATAGAGCGGAAGTACATTACTGCAGGGGAAGGAAGCTATCCTACACTTCATGGTTCGAGTTTTTTCGGTATTTTAATGGATGCGCAGCTAAATCAGGGGAAGATTTTTCGAAATATTAGCATTGATGCGATAACCAATGAGGAAATGTCCAAAGTGATGGCATTTTATAATCTAGATGCTTTGACTTACTATAATGAGCCTTATGAGGGTTATGACACCCTGGCTAAATTAACAAAGTTTCATAAAACGCTTTACGAAAAAGGTAAAACAGAAGTTGCCATTACCGCTCTTAAATCAACGTATGATGCTTTAAAAACGGAAGGGATTCCGGCATACCGACTGACACCTTCCTATATATCCATTAAATTGACCATTCAACTGTTGTGTGAACGTGCACAGGCAAATCGGTATGAGAGCATGCAGATGGCAGTAGTTGGATGTAAAATTGTGAACGAAATTTCAGAAGATGAAGCTTATGATTTATTTAGGTGGAAACACCACGAGCTGGATATTAAGAAAGCGCTGATGCATCTTACAGAGGAAATGAATGGATCCTTTGTGGATGTCGGTGATGGATTGCACTTTATTTTTACTACTAAAGGCGAAATAGATGATGAGTCTGAAAAAAGTCTTTTTCAATTCATCCATGAATTTATGGTACGGGATAAGTTGTCCATTGGAGTCGTTATTGGTTATGGCGAGAATGTATCCCATGCTGAGCGAAACGTTCGTTATGGTTTAAATGAAATGAAACAGGACGAACGGCCGCATATCCTGGTCATTAATGAACAACAGGCAGCGACTATTAAATATCCGAGCGATGAAAGCGCTTTGCTCGATTTGAAATATATTGAGCAGGTACTGATGGAAAAGTATGGTGAAACAATAAATATTAGGGATGCTGTTCGACTTATCATGTATTCCCATAAATACAATAAACAGGCATTTACATCACAGGATATTTCCAGGTGGTTACAAAGTACGGACAGGAATGGCAGAAGGATTTTAAAGAATTTAGAAAACGCCAAAGTCATTGAAAAATGCGGAACGGCCTATTCCAAACAAAAAGGCAGACCCAAAATTATGTACCAGTTTACAGAGAACATTCTGTTTTCTCCATAATTATTAATTTTGATGAAAATGAGGTAGTGGAGTTATTGGCAAATTTACGTGGTTGAATTAACCAAATTTAGGCCACAAAGCCTTGGAGTATACAGAAGTAAGCAATCTTATAAACGGAACGAAGGTAATGTCGGAATACCTTCAAACAGAATCAATACAGTAGTGCAGCATGAAGTCTATATGGAGGAATAAAAAAATGAAAACGTTTGTAGAACAGTATTTAAAAGATCATGAGTCCTATTTTAAAGAAGTAAGTTCTTTTATCTATCATCATCCTGAAACGAGATTTGAAGAATACACTTCATCTGAATTTTTGGCGAAGGAATGTGAAAAGCAGGGATTTATAGTGAAACAGAATGTTGCCAATATTGAAACTGCTTTTACGGCAACTTACGGATCGGGAGGCCCTGTCATTGGATTTTTGGGCGAATTTGATGCATTATCCGGGTTAAGTCAAGAACCAAATAAAACGTCTTATAAGCCAATGGAACACGATGTTGGTCATGGATGTGGGCATAACCTCTTAGGAACAGGAGCATTTGCAAGTGCCTGTGCCGTCAAAAAGTATCTTGAAGAGAACAATCTTCCCGGTACTGTGAAGTTTTTCGGCTGCCCTGGAGAAGAAGGTGGTTCCGGGAAAACATTTATGGTTCGTGAAAGAGTATTTGAAGGCGTAGATGCTGCTCTGACTTGGCACCCTTCGCCGGCGAATGCGATTATGAGCCTATCAAGTCTGGCAAACTATCAAATATTTTTCCGGTTTAAAGGTACAGCCGCCCATGCTGCCAATGTTCCACACCTGGGAAGGAGCGCGCTGGATGCTGTGGAGCTAATGAATGTCGGTGTTAACTATATGCGCGAACACGTTATTCCAGAAGCACGTATCCATTATGCCGTAACAAATACGGGAGGTATCTCTCCAAATGTTGTCCAGGCAAATGCTGAGGTTCTGTATTTGATTCGTGCACCAAAAGTACAACAGGTTGATGGGATGTATAAACGAATAAAGAAAATTGCTGAAGGTGCTGCTATGATGACGGAAACGGAAGTAACGATTGAGTTTGACAAAGCATGTTCCAACTATATTCAAAATCGCAGCCTGGAGAAAATACTATATAAAAACTTAAAAGACATCGGCACGGGGAATCCAACGGGGAGCGAGAAAGAATTTGCCAAGGAGATATGGTCCACATTCAACGAGTTGGAAAGGGAGAACTTTTTGGATCCGATGACTGGTTTCGGTTATTACGGTGATGGAAGTGAATTTGACGGTAAATATTTGGCAGATACAATCTCCCCATATTATGAATCAAAAAATATTTTGGCGGGATCTACTGATGTGGCTGATGTCAGCTGGGTTGTGCCAACAGCGCAATTAACTTCTGCAACATCAACATTAGGCACTGCGTTGCACACGTGGCAAATGACGTCACAAGGGCTGAGCAGCTTTGCAAACCGAGGAATGCTGCGGGCTGCCGGAAGTATGGCATTAACAGGAATTACCTTATTTGAATCAGAAGAAGATTTGAATAATGTTAAAAAGGAATTTCAAGCCTTTCGAAACAAACATGACTACACCAATCCCATTCCAGAAGGTGTACGTCCTTCTAAACTGAATGAACGTTAACAATCTATTTTCATAAGTGAGGGATTTGATGAAAAACAAAAAAGGCCTGTTTCAAAGATTTTTAGACATTGTAGAACGTGTTGGAAATAAATTACCTGATCCATTTGTGTTGTTTATCGGTTTGGCATTTTTAATGGTTATTGTATCTTATTTGCTCAACCTTACTGGAGCTTCTGTTGTTCATCCGGGGAGCGGGGAAGAAGTACCGATTAAGAATCTGCTCTCTGGTGATGGATTGCAATTTATTCTTACATCGATGTTGGAGAATTTCACCGGCTTTGCTCCTTTAGGACTTGTATTGGTCATGATGTTGGGGATTGGATTAGCTGAAAAAGTTGGACTATTGGATTATGCCATTCGAAAAACCATTTTAAAATCACCGCCATTCTTACTGACGTATACCGTAGTATTTGTGGGTATAATGGGTAATCTTGCATCCGACGCTGCAGTTGTGTTAATCCCTCCTTTGGGTGCTTTGGTTTTCTATAAAGTAGGAAGACATCCATTGGCGGGTCTGGCTGCCGGTTTCGCTGGGGCTGGTGCCGGTTTTACAGCAAACCTATTTATCGCGGGAACGGATGCTTTGTTGGCCGGAATATCAACGGAGGCTGCCCAATTAATTAGTGATTCTGCAACTGTAACCCCAGTAGATAACTGGTATTTCAATATTGTATCTGTTTTTATGCTAACGATTGTTGGCGGGATTGTAACTACTAAATTTATCGAACCACGGTTAGGCAAATATGAAGGGGATGAAGTGGAGGCGGAAGACAGTGAGGAACTTCCGAATGCGAAAAAAGGTTTTATCAATGCATTGATTGCGGGATTAGTATATATTGCAATTATTGCCATTACTGTATTTTTACCGAATAGTCCATTACGAAATGATGAAGGTGGAATCGTGCCATCTCCATTGCTGGAAGGAATTGTCCCAATCATCTTTGTATTCTTTATTATTATTGGGGTCACTTTTGGTATAACGGTTAAGAAGATTAAAACGAGTAAAGATGTCAGTGATTATATGGCAGAATCTATGAAAGATATGGCTAACTATATTGTACTCGTATTTGCTATCGCACAGTTCATCGCCTTTTTTAATTGGTCCAATTTAGGTACATGGGTAGCTGTTAATGGTGCAGAGTTTCTGAAAGATATTGAGTTTACGGGTATTGGATTAATCATCGGCTATGTCATTTTTACCGGTTTAATGAACTTTTTAATTACATCCGGTTCAGCAAAGTGGGCAATCGAGGCACCAATATTTGTCCCAATGTTTATGCAGTTGGGGTATGATCCTGCATTTACGCAAGTTGCCTATCGTATTGCCGATTCATCGATGAACATTGTAACACCATTGTTTCCTTACATGGTTATTATTCTTGCGTTTATGCGCAAGTATGATAAGAATACGAATATAGGAAGCTATATTTCACTAATGCTGCCATATTCCATAACATTCCTGCTTTCATGGATTGTCTTGCTGCTAATCTTTTACTTCACAGGTCTGCCTTATGGACCTGGTGTCCATACGTATATGTAGGTAATCATTTATCAGGAGGAAAATATCATGCAAAACGATACATTAGCGAAAAAAATAATCGAGTGGAGAAGAGATTTTCACCAATACCCGGAAACCGGTTTTTTGGAAATGCGTACTGCATCAATTGCGGCGGGAATTTTGGAAAGCTATGGACTTGAATTGAAAATGGGAAAAGAAGTTATGTCTGCAGATCATTGCATGGGTAAGCCGAATGAAGAGGAAACAAAAAAACATCTGGCATGGGCAAAAGAGAATGGTGCAAATACAAATTACCTGGACTATTTTTCGGAGGGTTATACCGGAATCGTGGCTACATTGGATACCGGAAAAAACGGTCCCACTGTTGCTTTTCGGGTTGATATGGATGCCCTTCCGATTTATGAATCGACTAGTGAAAACCATATCCCTTTGCAAAAAGGGTTCCGTTCCGTAAATGATAATATGCATGCTTGCGGTCATGATGCCCATACATCAATAGGACTTGGGCTGGCTGCACTGCTCGCGGAAAACCAAGAATCATTACAGGGGAAATTTAAATTAATATTTCAACCGGCGGAAGAGGGAACGCGTGGTGCCAGGTCAATGGTTGAGGCGGGTGTTGTATCTGATGTTGATTATTTAATTGCATCACATATTGGTACTGGGGTTCCATATATGCATGTGGTGGCTGCAAATAATGGTTTTTTGGCGACATCCAAGCTGGACGTTTCGTTTACAGGTGTTGCATCACATGCCGGCGGAAATCCGGAACAGGGGAAAAACGCTTTACTAGCAGCAGCCAACATTGCTCTTAACCTTAGTGCCATTCCTCGTCACTCCAAAGGTGTAAGCAGGGTTAATGTTGGAGAGATGCATGCAGGAAGCGGAAGGAACGTTATTCCGGATAAAGCAGCATTAAAAGTGGAAACCCGTGGAGAGACTTCCGAAATCAACGACTTTGTAAAACAACAGGCAAAGTCCATTGTGTCTGGAGCAGCAGCAATGTATGGGGTGGATTATGATATGGAACTTGTCGGAGAAGGGATTAGCTGTACATGTTCAAATGAACTTGCTGCCGTTGTTCATGAAAGCACAGTGAATGCTGGTCTGACAGGAGCTCTTGAAAGTAATGAAAGTGCGGGATCGGAAGACGCAACATTTTTTATTGATGCTGTTCAAAGGCAGGGTGGTTACGGAACATACTGTATATTTGGGACAGACTTAGCTGCGGGTCATCATAATGAAAAATTTGATATTAACGAAGAGACACTTTTACCAGCTGTTGAAATTTTATACAATGCAGCATCTAAGTTATGTAAAAAATAAGTACAATGAAGAGCTGCGATTGTGATTTGTGATGAAGCCATAATAGAAGAGGGTGCCTAAGTGGCGCCCTCTTCTATTTAAGTCCATCATGCCTCTCAACCCAATCCGGTATATTTAAGCTGCATAATATATCCAGTTCCTCTTTTCGCTTTTGATGATAGGAACTTACTGACATTAATTCTTCATCCAAAAAAGCTGGATGTGTCATAACTTCTACTGATTTCGCCTCCAAATACTTCAGATCTTCAAATATCTGGTCATTCACTCCTGCCCCATAAAATTCCAGCCATAGTTTTTCAGTCAATAGCAAATCCGGGTCATCCTGGAGGGTATCTGTATAGCGTACTGGCACACCATATTCAGTTGCGAGCTTCCGGATAGTTTCTTTTAAAGGAAGCCATCCATGTACATGGTGATGACTGTCAATGTGGTGGAGTGTCAGTCCGGTTTTTAAAAAAGCTTCAATTTGTGCCCGCCACTCTTTTTCCACTTCGGGCGGGTTCGGCGGCTCCATGTCTGCAAATGTATTATTGTATTTAAAATTACCATCATTTGCGATTAACCCGGGGACAGATGCGCTGATTGGCTTTCCCCAAGTTAAGACAAGGTGAATTCCAGTTTTTAATGTGGGAGTCTTTTTTGCCTGTTGAACGGCATAATTAACAGCATTTCCATTCATCATCATAGTCGTTGAGTTCACTGCACCATCAAGATGTGCTTTGATGATTCCATCAGTTATTCCCTTTGTTAAACCGAAATCATCGGCATTAAACAGTACCTTCATTACTCTTCCTCCCGGTGTGGGTAGTTACGCTCAATCATAAAATTGGTTTTGTCTCCCCGAAAATAAGACCGGGAATATTCGACTTTTTTGCCAGTCGAATCCTCAGCAACTGTTTCAATATAAAAACATGGCAGACCCGGTTCGCATTTCAAATGGGTGCTTAGCCTTTCGTCGGCAAGCGTGATTTCAATGTGTTCAGTTGTTTTGGCAACGTGAATATGAAACGTTTCCTTTAATGTTCGATACAGAGATGTCTCGGCATGGTGTTGTGTAATTCCTGGGGCGATGCTCCAAGGAATAAAGGAAATTTCATATTGTGTCGGTTCATCATTTGCTTTCCGGACCCGTTCAATGCGCTGTATGGGGTCATTTGTATGGACAGGAAGTGTTTCTTGCAGCACATCGTCAGCCGGAATAACTGATATGCTGAGTAATGAAATTTCGGGTTTCTTTCCTTGGACCTTTACCTGGTCACTGTATCGGTGAACGGTATTGGAAAGGGTTTGTTTTACCTTTTTGTCAGCTACAAATGTGCCGCTTCCTTGCTGTCTTGTTAGATATCCCTCAAGCGTCAGCTGGTTTAACGCAGTACGGATAGTGGTCCGGCTTGTATTGAATGTCTGGCATAGTTCATGTTCGGTTGGGATTTTCTCGCCGACTTTGTATTCTCCGGACTTAATCCTCTTAAGCAGTTCCTCTTTGATATAGGCGTGTAATGCTTGTTTTTTATCCATGACGTACTCCTTCAATTTGTATATTATAAATTTTACAATATTATCAAGGTAATAACAAATGAATTATATTTGTAATAACAAATTTAAATATTGTCTGGACATTGACTTATTTGTATGGTACATTTTTAGTGTAATAGTAAGATAATTTTGAAAGCGTTTTAGCGTAAAGGAGATGGAACCAATATGTCATTGAAGGTGGTTATTATTGGTGGAGGGTCCAGTTATACGCCAGAAATAATGGAAGGTATTATTAAACGGCATGATTCATTTCCGGTAAC
Source organism: Virgibacillus siamensis (assembly GCF_900162695.1). NCBI lineage: Bacteria > Bacillati > Bacillota > Bacilli > Caryophanales > Bacillaceae > Virgibacillus > Virgibacillus siamensis. The sequence goes on along the minus strand of NZ_FUIH01000007.1, from coordinate 2,379,125 downwards.
AGATGTTGTCCTTGTCGATATTGAGCCGGGAAAAGAAAAGCTGGACATTGTCGGCAGATTGGCCGAACGGATGATTGAAAAGTCAGGAAAACCTATTAATCTTTCATGCACACTTGACCGGAAAAAAGCATTGCAGGGGGCTGACTTTGTTTCCACCCAAATTCGGGTTGGTGGATTGGCAGCACGGGAGAAAGATGAACGGATTCCGCTCAGTCATGGCTATATCGGTCAGGAAACTAATGGTGCGGGAGGAATTTTCAAGGCGTTCCGGACAATACCTGTATTACTTGATATTGCCGCAGATGTGCATGAAGTTTGTCCGGATGCATGGATTATCAACTTTACCAACCCGGCCGGAATTATTACGGAGGCGCTGCTGAAGCATTCACCGCATAGACGGGTAATCGGCGTCTGTAATATTCCGTTCAATATGCGGCATTCCACTGCTGAAATTCTGAATGTACCGCCTGATGATGTCAAGATTGAGTTTTTGGGCATGAATCATTTTGTATTCGGAAAAAAGGTGTTTGTGAAAGGGATTGATCGGACTGCGGAAGTGCTGCATAATTTGGCCGAAGAAAAAATTGATTATTCGCCTGCCAATATTGTCAGCCTTGGGTGGTCCAAGACATTTATCGAGTCGGTTGAATTACTGCCAAATCCTTACCATCAATATTACTTCCAGACAAAAGATGTACTGGTAAAAGATTTAACCGCTTTTCGGGAAAATGGAACCCGGGCGGAGGTAGTGAAGAAGCTGGAGAAGGCTTTATTTGATTTATATAAAAATCCGGAATTAACAGAGAAACCGAAAGAACTAGAGGAAAGAGGGGGTGCTTATTACAGTGATGTAGCCTGCAGTTTAATGGATTCCATCTATAATGACAGGGAAGATGTACAGACGGTGAATACGCTCAATCAAGGGGCACTGCCGGATTTACCGGATGAATGTGTCATTGAGGTCAACAGTGTGATTACGAAGCACGGTCCGCGGCCGATTGCTTCAGGGCCGTTGCCATATATGATACGTGGAATCATCAGTCAAATGAAAAGCTTTGAGGAATTGGTAATCCAGGCGGGTGTCACCGGAAGTTACCATGATGCCTATGCCGCAATGGTTATGAATCCATTAGTTGCAGATGAGAGGGACAGTAAAGTTTTGCTCGATGAACTGCTGGAAGCGCATCAGGATCATTTACCGCAATTTAATCAGAAAAATGTTAAGGAAGGGGTCGAATAAGATGAAAAATATTATGTTGGTTTGCTCAGCGGGTATGTCAACAAGTTTACTCGTAACCAAAATGGAGAAAGCAGCTGCAGAAAAGGGAGAGGAAATTAAAATTTTTGCTGTATCCGAAGCAGAGGCAAGCAATCACTTTGATTCGATTGATATTTTGCTGCTTGGACCGCAAGTACGTTTTTTAAAAGGAAAATTGGAAAAGCGGCTTGCTGGTTACAATGTGCCGGTTCAGGTGATTGAAAGTGTTGACTACGGTATGCTTCATGGCGGTAAAGTACTGGAGAAGGCGTTGGAAACACTATCAAATAAGTAGAGGCGGGTGTATGAGATGAACAGATTTATTGAGTTTATGGAAAGACATTTTGTACCTGTTGCATCCAGAATTGGTTCACAACGGCATCTTGTTGCAATCCGTGATGGTTTTGTAACAATAATGCCTTTAATGATTTTAGGATCGATGGCGGTCCTGATTAATAATTTGCCGATTGCACCGTATCAGGATTTCCTGACTTCCATATTTGGGGGAGATATTTGGAAGAAATTTGGCGGGAATTTATGGGAAGGCACATTTCAAGTCATATCAATTTTGGTGGCGTTTACAATAGCCTATCAGCTGGCCAGGTCATATGATAAGGATGCGCTGTCGTCCGGGATTGTATCGGTGGCATCGCTTGTCATCATTATGCAGCCAATTGCCGAGGGTGCCGGACTGCCGATTATTTGGGCAGGGGCACAAGGATTGTTTATCGCAATTATTACAGCACTTGTATCTACGGAAATTTTCATACGTCTGCTGGGGAATAAACGATTGCAGATCAATATGCCTGAAGGGGTACCGCCGGCAGTTTCCAAATCGTTTTCCTCTCTTTTTCCATCGATGATAACACTGTCCGTATTCGCACTTGTTGAAGTGATTTTATTGGCAATTGATATTCCGGATATTCATCAATGGTTTTACGAACTTATTCAGGCACCAATATCGCATTTGTCCAATACACTATTTGCCGCTATTCTGATTGCATTATTAATTCATATCTTGTGGTTCTTTGGGCTGCATGGATCGAACATGATGGAACCGATCATGCAGGCGGTTTATTTACCGGCAATTGAGGCAAATGCGGAGGCATTTAAGACAGGTGAGGCGATTCCGTATATCGTGACTAAACCGTTTTTCGATGCGTTTATGTATCTGGGCGGAACGGGGGCGACACTTGCCCTGATTACAGCAGTATTTATTGCTGCAAGGAGTCATAAACACTATTACCAGGTTTCGAAGTTATCTGTGGCACCGGGATTGTTTAACATAAATGAACCGATTTTGTTTGGATTTCCGGTTGTATTGAACCCAATTTTATTTATTCCATTTATTTTAACACCTGTTGTTTTGACTACATTCAGTTATATTGTTATTTCAATTGGACTTGTGCCGAAGACGGTTGCGTTTATTCCGTGGACAACGCCGCCTGTCATTGGTGGATTTTTGGCAACAGGTTCCTGGCGCGGTGCGATGCTTGCTGCCGTTAACTTTGCAATTGCTGTCGTAATGTATGTGCCATTTGTAAAAATTGCAGCAAAGAACTATTTTCAAAAACAAAACACAACGAATTCGGATGCAAATTCAGAATCAGCGTGATACAGGAGGAGAACTAGGATGGAAATGGAACAGGTGATTATGGGAATTATTATGCACAGCGGCGATGCAAAAAGCAATGCCATGGAAGCTATTCAGCACGCAAAAGCAAATGAAATGGAAGAGGCAAGAGATTTACTGGAAAAAGCTGAACAGGAATTGTTGGAAGCACATGGAAAACAGACCGGTTTAATACAAAAAGAAGCACGCGGTGAAAAAACAGAGCTATCATTATTGCTGGTCCACGCACAAGATCACCTAATGACTGCAACAACCTTTAAAGACCTCGCCAAAGAATTCATTGACCTGTACCAGCGTCTATAAAAAGTCCACGGTTCATCCGAAGCTTATTCGACAGGCTCCATAAGAATTTTGTCGGAATGCGTCGGTTTGTTTTAAAGTGTTGATTACGTGTGAAACCTATGCAAGAATTTCTTGTATAGGTTTTTCTATTATAGCGAGAATGATAATTTTAAAATTGGAGGAGATTTTATGACGAGGGTGCGTTGGGGAGTTTTGAGTACAGCAGGCATTGCGCAGAAAGCTCTGCTGCCTGCTTTTGCAAGGGCTGATCATGCTGAAGTGCTGGCGATTGCGAGTGGAAGTGATGTGAGGAAGGCTGAAGCGGTTGCGGAGAAATTTAATATTCCAAACACATATGACAGTTATGAAAAATTGCTGGAGGATCCAAATATTGATGCGGTCTATATCCCGCTTCCAAACCATTTGCATAAAGAATGGGTGATGGAAGCTGCCAAAAAAGGCAAGCATATTTTATGTGAGAAACCGGCATCCATCAATGCTGACGATGTGCTTGAGATGAAAAAGGTTTGTGAGGAACATGGTGTTCTGTTTATGGAGGCATTCATGTATCATTTCCATCCGCAGCATGAGCGGGTAAAGGAGATTATTGATTCCGGTGAAATTGGCAATGTTCAGTTGATGCGTGCTGCCTTTTCCTTTTACCTTGCCGAGAAGGATAACAATATCCGGATGAGCAGTGAAAAAGGCGGCGGCAGTATTTACGATATCGGCTGCTACGCGATACACTCCATACGGAATATTCTTCGGGATGAACCGGAAAAAGTATCCGTTCAGGGGACAGTGGATCCGGCTTATAATGTCGAAACGGATGCGGTCGGGTGTCTGGAATTTTCAAATGGAGTCCGTGCCGTGTTTGATTCCAGCTTTAATATGACTTTCCGGTCTGAATATGAAGTGGTTGGAACGAAAGGCAGAATTATTGTTCCACGGGCGTATCGTCCGGATAACCACGGCGGCGATGGATTGGTTATTGTTAAAAAAGCGAATGAAGAAAGAACAGAAACGTTGAATAATGACCAGTACCGTATGGAAGTGGAGCATTTATCACAGGCGATATTGGAAGGGAAAAAGGAACTGTATCATGATCTGGAAAATACAATCAACAACATGCGCGTGATTGATGCATGTTATGAATCTATTAAACTTGGTGAAGCAGTCTCTCTCAAGTGGTAGACTTACTTGAGCAACTTGTGCGAAAGCAGCACAAGTCCGGAAGGCCACCAAAATCGCGCGGCGGGTACCCAAACCTATGAAAAAAATCCATCCTCAACCCCCGCGCAAGAGACTCTCCCCTTTGCAGATTATTTCATGATAAACTGAATATACGAATTTTGCAAAAAGAGAGAATCAGTTCAGGTTTGGGGTGAGGGGAAATGAGCAATTCCAGATTGTTTCTGTACACATTGTGCGGGGTTATCTTTTGTATAAGTTTTATAGGTATGATTATTTATGGCTATAAAACTTTTTTTATTGAAACGAAAAAAGTGACTTCGGAAGATTATCAATATCATTTTGCCTTAATCGCTGAGGAAGCGGATAACGCGTACTGGCGGATGATTGAAAAGGGTGCAAAAAAAGCTGCCGCGGAACATGATATCTACCTAGAGTACCTTGCACCGACAAGGGCTGATAATGATAACCTGCTCAAACTGCTGGACCGGATGATTTCAGCCAAGGTGGATGGCATCATCGTACAGGGGGTTGAGGGGGAACGATTTGTGGATCTGGTCCATAAAGGAGTGGAGCGGGGAATCCCGATTATTACCGTGGATACGGACGTTCCAGAAAGTGAGCGGAAAGCATATGTTGGGACAGACAATTTTCAGGCGGGCAAACTTGCCGGGAAGGCGCTTATTAAAAAGACAAGCGGGAAACAACATGTCGGAGTTGTGCTGGGGAGATTTAATGCAATTAATCAGAAGCTGCGCCTGCAGGGATTTCAAGAAGTTATTAACGAGCATTCGCGCATACATATTGTCGCAATGAAGGAGTCAAACATTTCATCAATTGGTGCTGCACAGGCCGCGTATGATCTGCTGAAAGAATTCCCATCGATTAATACCTTTGTGGGGATGAGTGCGCTGGATGGAATTGGAATTACGGATGGGATTCAGGAGATTGCCCCTGATCGAAATTTTACCATTATTGCTTTTGATCTAATCCCGGAAACACTTGCGTTAATCCGGGATGGGAAAATCAATGCTACGGTTGCGCAATATCCTGAGCGAATGGGAACGAAGGCTGTAAATGTGCTAATTGAACTGCAAGAACATGATCTGTTGGATAATGAAAAATATACCGGAACAAAAGTGATTGAAAAAGGGGATTTACGTTCGCGTGGTGAGCAAAAATGAAAACGATACGCGGCAAATTAATCGTCTATTTCTTTGTTTTTGTCTTCCTGTTTCAAATAACGGCAGTCTCCATCTTTGTCAGCTCCAATGAATTAACCAATACGTATCATGACAGTTTTCAACGGTTCCTGCTATTGAATAAAATTTCACAGAACGCTTCGGAACTGTATTCCACAACAAAAGCTTTTGTGAATGAACCGAATGCTGTGAATTCTGATGCATATTTTGATATTAAATCGGAACTTGAAAACAATGTTCACCAGCTTACTGAATCTGTCTATTATATTGATACAATTGAGATGAAGAATTATATCAATCTGATTGATACATATATTCATGAGACAGACCTGACAATGGGCTTTGTCCTTCGGGATGATACGGAACAATACATCAATCACTTGGAGGAATCGGGGAATGCATCGGACTATATTGCGGCATCCACATTGGAAATTATTAAGCTGGAATTGACTGCCTATCAATCTTTTTATGAAGATTTGCAGCAGCGGAATCATCATTTTTTGCTGTTTATCCTATTTTTGTTTTTAACAACGATATTGCTGGCGGTGTTTTTCGCGCTATGGTTTTCCAAAGGGATCACACGGCCGGTTGAAAAGCTTTCAGCAGCAGCGGAGGAAGTTTCTAAAGGTGAGCTGAAGGGCGATCCGGTGAACATTCGGACAAATGATGAACTGCGGCTCCTTGGTGATACTTTTAACCAGATGCGGACGAATATTTATGAATTGTTTGAGGAGATACAAGACCAGTCAGAGCTTGATCGCCTCGTAAAAGAAATGGAGTTGAAGCACCTCCAAAATCAGGTGAATCCGCATTTTTTGTTTAATACGTTAAATACAATATCCAAAATGGCCTATCTGGAGGATGCCAAGGCTACTTCCGGGCTGATTGATTCAGCGGCAGCATTACTTCGGCACAGTCTTGGCGAGTTGGACCACAGTGTTCCATTAAACGATGAAGTGAAGGTAGTGCAGGACTATTTCCATATTCAGCAGGTAAGGTTTTCGGAGCGGGTGACGTTTCAATTGGATGTGGATGCGAAATGTCTGGATATTGAAGTACCACAATTGACGCTGCAGCCACTGGTTGAAAATGCATTTATCCACGGAATTGAAGGCAAAGAGGAAGGCGGTACGATTTCGCTGGTAATTTTTCAGAATGAATGGAATGCAGTGGTTGAAATAAGGGATGATGGTGTCGGAATGGAACAGGAAAAAATCAAACAGATTATTTCCCTGACCAAACAGGAAGAACATGTCGGGCATTCAACCGGAATTGGTTTGACGAATGTCATCCGGCGTCTGCAATTGTTTTTCAAAAAAGAACATGTAATGGAGATGGAATCTGAACCGGGAAAAGGAACTGTGATCCGGCTGTTGCTGCCGGTTGATAAGGAGGTGTCAAATGAGAGTGCTGATTGCGGAAGATGAATTGCTGGAACGGAAAGCAATGCGAAAGTTTCTGGAGGATCATTTCAATGAAATAAGTGTAATTGCGGAGGCCGCGAATGGAAGAGAGGCAATCAAACAAGCGGCGGACATGGACCCCGATATTATTTTTATGGATATTAAAATGCCTGGAATCAATGGACTGGAAGCGATTGAAAAAATCCAGCAGGTTCGTCCGGAAAGTAAGTTCATTCTGGTGTCTGCTTATGACTCGTTTAATTTTGCAAAGCAGGCAATGCATTATGGCGTGAAAGAATACATATTAAAACCAGGCAGGAAAACGGAAATTGTGGAATCTATTTTGCGGGTGAAGAAGGAAATGGAACTGGAAGCAGCACAAAAGGCTGAGAAAAGGAGTTTGATTGAGGAACGTTTGCTTGCCAACGTCATGCAGCAATCGTTGAATGATGAAGATTATAAACTGTTGAAGGAATATTTCCCTGATTTTAAAAGCGGTTTTTTCCTGGTGATACAGATGGATGCAGCTCTTGAAAAAGAGGTGGTGCGCGCGAAATTCGGCATGCACCTGGACCAGCCGTTTATTGTGAATTCCACGGACAGCAAGGCTTTGTGCTGTGTGTTGGGGGACACAAAATTGGACAAATCAACTGTGTTGGTTCAGGCACGCAAGATACATTTGGAATTTGGTGACGCCTGTTTTCTGGGTCTTGGTTATCCCTATAGCACATTGGAAAATCTGCCCAAGTCGTATCATGAAGCACTTACCGCAGTTTATCAGCTGACCAGGCAAAACAAGCGAAAATATGGCTTTCCGGATGTTACGGAAGAAAAAGAAGCCGGAGCGGATATCATCAAGAAATTGCTTGCTGAAATGGAAAGGGGCAATGAACAGGAAGCGGTCCGGTTTTTTGTGAACAACAAAGCATTTATTTCAACTGAAGCATATGAGAGGCTTTATTTTAATGTGAAGCAGATGCTGGAAGAACAACATCTGACATTACCTGGGCAGTCGATTTCAGAATTGCATACCGACGAGGCGTGGCAGCAGTTTATTTCGTTGTGCTGTTTGAAATATCAGGAATTCTATCAATCCAAAAAACTGATTGAAAGGGTAAAGGACTATATTGAGAAACATTATAGGGATGGCATTACATTGGAGGATATGGCGGCCCATGCAGAACTAAGCCCGAATTATTTTTCCAATGTGTTCAAGAAGGAATTTGGCTGTACGTTTGTTGAATATGTAACAGAGAAGCGAATGAATGAGGCGAAACAGTTGCTGATGGAAAATGAATATACCCTTAAGGAAATATGCTACATGCTCGGGTATAAGGATCCGAATTACTTCAGCAGGGTATTTAAAAAGCATTTCCACATGTCTCCGAAAAAATTTCAGCAGCAAATCTTAAAATAATGCAGAAAATCATAAAAAAATACAGAAATTGAAGCACAAGTCTGTCTTCAGAAAATTATATAATAGGGTTTGAAAACGTTATCATTCAATAAGGGGGCAGATGTTTTGAGGAAATTATATGGTATTGTACTTTTTACTGCTATCGTACTGGTTCTTGCTGCATGCAGCGGTGGATCGGACGATGCAAAAGGAAGTTCGGGTTCAGACAGCGGAGAAAAATCGAACACCGTTGAAATTTTCAGCTGGTGGACAGGGGCAGGGGAAGAAGATGGCCTGCTTGCTTTAATTGATGCCTTTGAGAAGAAATATCCGGACATTAAAGTGAAGAATGCTGCGGTTGCCGGTGGTGCCGGTACAAACGCGAAGGCGGTTCTTGCTACCCGGATGCAGGGTGACGATCCACCGTCCACATTCCAGGTTCACGGCGGGGATGAATTAAATGAAGGCTGGGTGGCAGCCGGAAAAATGGAGTCACTGAACGATTTGTATGAAAAGAATGGCTGGAAAAATAAGTTTCCGGAAGAACTGATTGATCTTGTAAGTAAAGATGGGAAAATTTATTCGGTTCCGGTAAATATTCACCGAGGAAATGTGATTTTCTACAATAAGAAAGTTTTTGAACAACATCATATTGATGTGCCGAAGACGTTGGATGAATTCCTTGCTGCGGCTGATAAATTGAAAAAAGCGGGGATTACTCCAATGGCATTGGGAGACAAAAACTCCTGGCCGGCAACGCAAATTTTTGAAAATACCCTGTTGAGCGTGCTCGGTCCCGACGATTACAAGAAGTTATTTGAAGGTGAAATTGCTTGGGACGATGAACGTGTCGTCAAGGCAGCAGAAAAGTTTGGAAAAATCCTTGATTATGTGAATGAAGACCATTCCGCCCGCAACTGGCAGGATTCCGCACAGCTTGTTGCTGACGGGGAAGCGGCAATGCTGAATATGGGTGACTGGGCAAAAGGTTATTTTGTCAACGATTTGAATATGAAAACAAATAAAGACTTTGGCTATTTCGAATTTCCTGGAACAAAAGGTGAATTTGCGGTTATTACCGATACATTCGGCTTGCCGAAAGGGATTTCCAATCCGAAAGACGTGAAGAAGTTCCTGACGTTCCTTGGGTCCACAAAAGCACAGGATATTTTCAATCCGCTTAAAGGTTCGATTCCGGCACGTACGGATGCTGACAAATCAAAATATGACGCATATGGAAAAGAAGCAATGAAAGACTTTAAAGACGCACGATTGGTACCAAGTCTGGCGCACGGATCTGCGGCAGCTGCAGGTTTTCTGACCAAAGCTAATCAGGCAGTAAATATTTTTGTAACACAGCGTGATGTTGATAACTTTATTAAAGCATTAAAAGCTGCATCTTCTGAAATGTAAATGTATGATCCCTGAGGCTGCCTGGAATTGGGGGCAGCCTCTTCGTTTTTTTAGATAAAATAAAAACCTCTTCGAAAGGGGGATGTATGGTGAGTGAAGCAGTAGGTAAGCGAAAGAATCGAAAGAAACTCACGAAGGACCACTGGACAGCGGTCGCATTTCTGATGCCGTCAATTATCCTTATTCTCATTTTCGTATACGGGTTTATCGGATGGACCGGATACGTTTCTGTCAGTAACTGGAACACGCTGACACCTGACTTTTCTTTCGCCGGCCTGAAAAACTATCTCTTTTTATTCCAGGACTTTCGTTTCCAGGCTGATTTACGGAATACCGTATTTTTCACAATCTTTTTCATTGGTTTGGTAATTGTAATGGGACTTGGACTCGGGATATTGATTGATCAGAAGTTAAAAGGTGAATCATTTTTCCGCAATATTTTCTTGTTTCCGATGGCACTGTCTTTCATTGTGACGGGGGTTGTATGGCAATGGCTGCTGAACCCGTCAACCGGATTTAATCAGTTTCTGAAGTTTTTTGGCATTACGCCGAAATGGTATACAGATACGAATATTCTAGCTGGCTTTGAGTGGGGGAGTATTGAGTTCGGGATACCGGTTGCAATTATCGCAGTTGTAATTGCAGCTGTCTGGCAGATGACCGGCTTTTCACTTGCGATGTATCTGGCAGGTTTGCGGGGCATACCGGATGAACTGCGTGAAGCGGCACGTATTGATGGTGCGAGTGAGTTCCAGATTTACTGGAAAGTTGTCATTCCAATGCTGATGCCGATTACGGTTAGCGTCATTATTATTATGGCGCACATTTCATTGAAAATTTTTGACTTGATATACGCCATGACAGGGTCCGGTGCAAACTTTGTCACCGATGTACCAGCAGTATACATGTTTGAGACAACATTTAAGGGGCATTATTATGCAAATGGTGCTGCGATTGCAATTATCATGCTGCTTCTGGTGGCAGTATTCATCATTCCATATTTGTGGAACAGCAGAAGGGGTGGTCAGTAATGGCAGCATTTCCGATTGGGAAAGTGATAAAGTATTTGGTATTGGTTGTGTTTGCAGTATTATTTCTGATGCCTGTTTATGTCATTATCGTAACAAGCCTAAAACCGCTTGATGAGGTTTCACTGGAGCAAATGTGGGCTTTGCCGACGTCCATTAATTTCAATTCATACGGGCAGGCGATTATGGAACTGGCGCCTAATTTTATGAACAGTATTTACCTGGTCATCCCGGCGACACTGTTGTCAGCGTTATTCGGTGCGATGAATGGATACGTATTATCCAAGTGGAAGTTTAAAGGCTCCGAAACAATATTTACGATTATTTTATTCGGCATGTTTATCCCGTATCAAAGTATTTTGATTCCGTTGATTCAGTTTTTGCGGACAATTGGACTGTATGACACGATTGCAGGGCTCGTGCTGGTACATGTTGTGTACGGCCTGCCAATCACAACACTGATGTTCCGGAATTTTTATGCGAGTATTCCGGATCAGATGATTGAAGCAGCAAAAATTGACGGAGCAAGTTTTCTTGGTGTGTTCCGGCATATAATGATCCCGTTGTCGATAACAGGATTTGTCGTTGTGGCAATCTGGCAGTTTACGAACATTTGGAATGAATTCCTTTTTGCCGTAACCGTTACAACGAATGAGAATCAACCGGTAATGGTTGCGCTGCAGAATTTGTCCGGCAGTCAGATTGTCCAGTGGAATGTGCAGATGGCCGGTGCGCTTGTTGCAGCACTGCCGACACTGCTCGTTTATATCATACTAGGGAAGTATTTTGTACGCGGGCTGCTGGCGGGATCGGTTAAAGGATAAATTCCTGATATAATGGTAGAAAATCCTGATAGAACCTGGTTTTTGCTGATAGGAAGGTGAAAATTCCTGATAGACCTGATTGATAGAATTTCGCCGATAGAACTGGAACAGTCCGATGTCAGGTTTTTTCAAAAAAGAACTCCGATTCTCAAATGGGAATCGGAGTTCTTGTTCTTTATTCAGCTGTAAATTTAGCGCCGGCCCAGTTTCCGTGATCCTCAGCGTTGCCATCGCCCGCTTCAGTTACAACCAGTTTCATTGTCTTTTTATCCTCAATGTTAAGGTCGACTTTTTTCATTGGTGTATTGTTATGCATAACACCGCTGTTAAAGGCAAGTTCACCGTCCAGCCACACTTCAAATGAAATGGACCCATTGTGGATTTCCTGATCTATACCAACGTATGATTGAAAATGTGTATAGCCTTTTCCTTCCAGATCATAGACTATCTCAGAATGGGCATGTGTTCCTATACCTTTATCAAAGGTAACTGTTTTACTTCCATCCCATAGCCGTATTGGATTCCCCTCGATGGATCTGTTCATCTGAATGGTTCGCCAGCCGACTGTAGCGCTTTTCCATTCGGTATCACTTAAATACAGCTCGTCCACGATTTCAAAGTTAATTTCATAGGTGGCAGTCAAAAGTCCATCATCTGAAGTGACTTCAATGACTGTTTTACCCGGAAGTTCCTCTGCCGGTGTTATTTCAACCGTTACATCTTCACTTATTGGTGTGACTTCCACTTCAGGCACCTCATCAATGGTTCCTTTCAAATAGGTTTTGGTGTAGTCGGTTACTTCTGTATTGAAGCTTTCTAAAGATTCACCGTCAATTGTAATATTTTTCACCAAATCAGTCGTTACCCTCTGATTGCTTAACTCCATTGGTGATGACATTTGATGGGTAATTGGACGTAATCTGTAACTGTAAGAGTATGTCTTATCAGCATGCAGCGTGAATTCCGGATGTGTTCTTGCACCCCAGCTGTCATCTCCGCCAAGTCCCATTTGTTTATAGTCCAGATCCAACACAATAGCATCTCTTTCCTTTAATTCATATGGATGGTCAGCATTTTCCAGATCAGATTCTGTATATGGCAGTGCACTGACATTCAGCAGCGGCAAACCGATTGCCATCAATCCATTACCCTGCTCGTTTGTCATTGTAACCCAACGGACTTCGGTTTTATTTCCTGTTTCCTGGGTTTCAACTTGCGGAACGAATTGTTCTTCCACAGTACCTTCATATACACCTACATCATACCCGGTTTTACGATCCCAATAATTGTTTTGCGGACCTTTACCATACCAGGAGATGTTATTGAATTCTTTCGGCAACATAAGCGTTGTTCCGACTTTTGGAATTTCAGGCAGGTGCTCGCCGGGTTTCAGTGTATTGTTCACGACAATATCGCCACTTCCGAAAACAACATAAGAAACATTATACTGCGATGTATTTGTTGTTGGCAGTGTGTTATCAACACTTATCCGAACTGCTTTATTGCCGATTTTCTCAACTGTCACCCCATTAATGTCACGATTCGTTCCGGCATCCCGCCAAGTACCGGTTCGATCTGGCATTCCGTTACCATTATCATTGTCCGTAGGTGCCCTCCAGAAATTTGGAACTGGACCGTTTTTGATGAGTTGAGTTCCATCAAACTTATAGGATGAAAGGGTACCTGTTTTCTTATCAAAAATCACTTCAAAGTTTTCACTGGTTATTTTAATCGAGTTATCTGATTGATCTACATTCAAATCTGCCATTTCAGTTAAATTTTTTACCGGTATTTCAGGTGTCTCAAACGGTACTTTAAATTGCTCGGAGGCTATCTCATGGCCCTTGTTTGCCCATAATTTGTCTTCTTTGAGTGTAAAGCTGAAGTTCAGCCAGTATTCTACTCCAGATTTAAGTTGAGGCTTTTCAAAAGGAACAGCAATCTCCTTACTGGTTAACGGTGCAATATCCAAGTTCTTCAACTGTCCTTTTTGTACAACTTTATCATCTGCCATTAGTTCCCATGAAACATTGAACGCATTTACATTTGTAAAAAGATGCTCATTTTTAATCTTGACCTTTCCTTTTTTAAGATTAATAGAGTCAATTTCAATGTTCTGGTATACTTTTTTAACTTCCCATAGTTCCGGCTGTACGGATAAATCAGGATAAACCAGCCCGTCTGCCAGGAAATTGTCACTGTTTGGGTAGCCTTTCTTCCAGTCACCACCATAAGAGAAGAATCCATCTTCTTCATATCCATCAGGTGTTGGCCACCATATTGACTGGTCTACCCAATCCCAAATAAAGCCGCCTTGGATCTTCGGATATTTATCAACCACTTCCCAGTATTGATACAGGTTTCCAACACTGTTCCCCATTGCATGTGCATATTCCGACATTATATAAGGTCTGTTGGCATCTGATTTTGCATAAGCTTCAACAAGTTCAACTTTTGGGTACATATCTGTTGCAATATCTGACATATCTTCCGGGACAGGACCATGGCCCATTCCAGGGTAGTGTACAATTCTTGTCGGATCATTTTCATGAACCCAATCAGACATTTTTCTAAACGTGTCTCCTTCGCCAGCTTCATTTCCCAGGGACCAGATGAGGACAGATGGGTGGTTCTTGTCCCTTTCGACCATCCTTTTTAATCTGTCCATTGCAGATGGCAGCCATTGGGGGTCACTCTTAGGCAGTTCCCCTGCTGAACGATGTGACTCAAGATTAGTTTCGTCAATTACATATAACCCATACTTATCCGTTAGTTTATACCATAGTGGATCATTAGGATAATGAGATGTTCGTACTGCGTTAATATTAAACTTCTTCATCATTTTAATTTCTTCAATCATTCGTTCTTTTGTGAGGGTCTGGCCTGTGTAAGGACTCATCTCATGACGGTTAACACCTTTAAATGTAATCGGCTTTCCATTGATATGCATTATATTATTTTTCATTTCAAATTCACGGAAACCAACCTTTGTGCTTTCGATTTCAATGGTATCCCCCGATGAATCCTTTAAACGGAGTACGAGTGTATAAAGGTTCGGATGCTCCGCAGACCATTTTAATGGATTTTCCACGAATCGTTCTTTTTCAATGCTTACCTCTTTTTCACCATTGAACGATACATCCATTTTAATTGGCTGTTTCAAAATTTTTTCTTCTTTCTCATTATAGAGCATTGCCTCGATATAATGCGTTTTTGGATTATTTTTTCCATAGTTTGACACATCTACATTAACGTTCAACGTTGCATCCTTGTATTCTTTATCCAAATCAGTTGTAACTTTGAAATCCTGCATGTGAATTTCAGGCATCGAAAAAAGATATACATCGCGGAATATACCGCTTAAGTCAACCATATCCTGATTCTCAAGCCAACTTCCGTCTGACCATTGATAAACTTCCACAGCCAACGTATTTGTTCCATTCTTCAGGTATTTTGAGATATCAAATTCCGCTGGTGTAAAACTTCCCTCACTGTAGCCTACTTTTTCCCCATTGATCCACAAATAGAATGCGGATTTTACTCCCTGGAAAGAAATAAAGGTTTTCCGCTTTTTCCAATTACCAGGTACTGTAAACTTGGTCCGATAAGAGCCAACCGGGTTGTATTTCGTAGGGGCCATAGGTGCCTGTAATCGCTCATAACCAATCCATGGGTGACGGGCATTTAAATAAATGGGGTGACCGTACCCCTTTACTTGCCAGTTGCTTGGAACCTTAATTTTATCCCAGTTTGTTGCATTATAATCCGCCTTATAAAAGTTTTTGGGCCTTTCAGCTGGATTTTTGGACCATTTGAATCTCCATTTTCCATTTAAAGACTTATAATAATTTGAATTTGTTGGATCACCCTTTAAAGCTGATTTAACATCTTTATACGGCATCAATGTTGCATGTGCCGGCTCCCGGTTTACTTCAACGGTTTCCGGATTGTTATTCCATTCCGGAGTGCTTTTTTCTTCTGCGGAGGTTGACATCATGTGTGAGCTGAGACAGAGAAGAGAAACCAACGTAACAAAACCAATCAGTTTTTTGTACATTTGCTTTCTCCTTTCGATTAATAGTTTTTAATCACCTTGACTATTCTTCTTTTAAGTGCTTACACTATAATCACCATCCTTAGTAAATTAATTTAATTTAATATCATAGCCCATTATAAAATTTTTCCAGTCACCATTCAACAAAATGACAGAAATTTCGTTCTTTTAACCTAACTTATTATAGAATACGAGACTATTTATTCACTCATTAAAGCCGGGGTATGTAATGAAATGCGTGGTCCGCCTGGCAGGTATGGGATAAGGGAGGAGTAATTGTGAACTTAAGCGGAAAATTTGTGAACTTGGGCCGGCTTGAGGGCGTTTTCAGCGGATTCTGTGACAATTTAAGCCGATTCCGTGACAACTTAAGCCAAAAGCAAAAATTTGGATTAAACCATGCTGAAAGCCCGGTGAGATTCGGCAACATGTTACCAACCATACTGTGAGGGGGGATAAATCAGCTGTGATATACTGCAATAAGTACATATAATGGAGGATAAAGTGATGCGACGGGGTACTTTTCAATGGATGAAATCGATGAATAAGTCAATCATACTCAATAAAATACGCACAGATGCGCCAATATCGAGAGCGCAAATTGCTAAGGATACGGCCATTACACCCCCGACTGTAGGAAGTATTGTAAAAGAGTTGATTGAACAGGGGATTGTTATGGAAAGTGATGTTGGGGAATCTAAGGGCGGCAGGAAACCGACAATGCTTATGATTGATAATGAGCACTTTTATATTATCGGCGTTGATGCAGGACCGGAAACGGTTGATTGTGTTTTGGCAGACTTGTCGGGTGTGATTGTGGAACGGACCTCCCAAAAATTAGTACTTCCCATAACGAATAACCAATTTCTGAAAATCCTGAAAGAAACGATCGGGGCGATACTGAAAACATTTACGGTTGAAATGGAAAAATTGGTCGGGATTGGAATTGCGATGCATGGTGTAGTTAATGTGGAAACAGGTACATCCATTTATGCCCCAAACCTGAACCTGTCCAACATCCCAATTAAAGCAGAACTGGAAAAGGAATTTGGGATTATGGCAAAAGTGGAGAACGATGCACGGGCAATGGCACTGGGGGAATCCTGGTTTGGAAATCATGGTCATGTTGAAAGTATGACTGCGGTAAACCTTGGGCGAGGTGTCGGAGCCGGTCATGTCATCAACGGTAAGCTTTACCATGGGGCGACGGATATTGCCGGTGAAATCGGCCATATGATGATTGATCTGCAAGGAGAAATTTGTGAATGCGGAAATCGCGGGTGCTTGCAAACAATGGTTTCCGGACCTGCCATTGTGAGACGGGCGAAAAGGGCATTGCAGCTTATTACCCAGCCTGAGATTGAGTCACTAACGGGTCAAAAAGTATTTCAGTTGGCGTGTGACGGTAATAAAATATGCGATAATATTCTGAAAGAAACCGGTACATATATTGGAATCGGGTTAACTAACTTAATCCATATGTTTAATCCCGGGAAAATAATTTTAAGTGGCGGCGTTACAAATGCCGAAGCCTTTATTCTTGAACCCGCCCGTCAAAGCATTAAACAGCTTGCTTTGACTTCAGAAACGGCAAAAACAGAAGTTGTCATCAGTAAGTTGGGTGGTGATGCAACAATTCTCGGGGCGGTTTCACTGCTTTTAGTGGAGTTGTTTGATTTGGAATGATTAACTTTATGGTAGAATATTTCTATATGGTTAAAGAATGGAGAGATTACCCAATGTATAATGAACCAATTTTTCTAAAGCCTGTTTTCCAGGAGCGGATTTGGGGCGGCCAAAAGTTAAAGACAGAATACAATTATGACATCCCTTCCGATCAGACTGGCGAGGCATGGGTTATTTCGGCACATCCGAATGGTCCAAGCATCATTGAAAACGGACCATTGAAAGGTAAGACACTTAAGGATGCATGGGAGAACCATGGGGAATTATTCCATAAAGCAACAGAAAATGATGAAGCATACCCGCTTCTCGTTAAAATATTGGATGCAAATGCTGATTTATCTGTGCAAGTTCATCCGGACGATACATATGCGTTTAAGGTGGAAGACCAACCGTATGGGAAAACGGAATGTTGGTATGTGTTGGATGCAGAACCGGATGCGGAAATTGTCTTTGGGCACCAAGCTTCCACATATGATGAATTCGTACAAATGATTGACGATGGGGAATGGAATAGTCTCTTAAGGCGTGTGAAGGTGAAGCCAGGGGATTTTGTTTATGTGCCAAGCGGTACCATTCATGCAATTGGAAAAGGTATTGTCATTCTGGAAACCCAGCAGAGCTCTGATATTACCTATCGTGTGTATGATTATGACCGGACGGATGCAGAAGGGAACAAACGGGAATTGCACCTGGAGAAAGCAAAACAGGTGAGTGCCGTACCGCATCAGGATCCGGCTTTGGATCAAAACGAGATGGTTTCTGGAGGGTTATTTATGAAAAAGCTTGCCAGAAACGATTATTTTGCTGTTAGTCACTGGAATTTGGAAGGCGAAGCAAAGCAAAAATTATCAGAGGACTTTTTGCAGGTTAGTGTCATTGATGGTGAAGCAGTGCTGGAAGTGCATGGCAAGCGTTTTGAAATTCAAAAAGGAATGCATTTTATTTTGCCGAACGGTATTGGTTCCTATTCTCTGTCGGGTAATGCGGAGTTTATTGTAAGTTGGGTATAAGCAATTTAATCCACTTATCAAAATCTATGTAGGGTTGGGACATATCGATAACGTGTAAATGAAAAGACAGACGATGCAGGAATTTTGCAACGTATATTTCCGTATTGGATATATGCCCTTTCCGTATGGTTTGGATTTTATTTTAATAAAGCACGTTTTGTCCCAGCCTGTTTTATTGTCCCTTCTTAATTTGAATAACCTAATGGCGTTTTAAATTTCTGAAAATATGTATTGACACTAATATTCTGAAATGTTATATTATCTCCAATCACTTATTAAAACTATTTTTAAAACTAGCCTTTATTAAGCGCGATTATTTTTTATATCTAGTTATGTAAGCGTTTTATATGGATTCTTATTTAAACCATTTGATTAATTGTTCGGTCTTCTATGATCCAAAAGTTAGTCTGATCATTAACGGGAGGTGTATAACAGAACGATCTGTTGGCGCAACAAGATAAGTTGAGATTTCGAATCAAGGAGGTAATTTACATGAAATGGATAAAGCGAAAAACAATCGTGATGCTGGTTGTAATTCTTGTTCCATTAGCTTTGCTGGCAGCCTGCAGCGGTTCAGCCGATGGAGAGGACTCCGGGGAAAATGTACTGGAGATTGTTTATAGAACGCCAGATGAACAAGCAACGAATTGGCTGGAATCTGTTAAAAAAGAATTCGAAAAGAAACATAAGGATGTCTCTGTGAAATTATCCACAATAACCGGCAGTGAAGGAAATTATCCGAGTAAAAAGGTTTTAATGATGAAATCTGAAGAAACCGCCCCGGATATAATTCAGGAAGATTCGTATCAGGTCAAGGCAGATGCTGAAGCTGGCTATTTACAACCTATTTCAGACAGGGTTAACAAATGGAATGATTGGAATAAATTTTATGATTCCGTTAAAAGCGGGGTAACCGGCAGCGATGGCAAGATATATGGTGTTCCTTTTTCGACAGATGTAAGAGGGCTTTGGTATAACAAAAAGGTTTTTGAAAAAGTAGGGATTCCAACACCATGGAAGCCTGAAAGCTGGGAAGATGTAATAAATGCTGCTAAAAAGCTTAAAGGAGAAGTTGAAGTTCCTTTTTGGCTGAATTCCGGAAAAGCAATGGGGGAAGCAACTACAATGCAAAGTTTCTTGATGCTGCTCACCGGAACAGGCAGCAAGCTTTATCATGAAGATAGCGGTAAATGGGTGATTGAAAGTGATGGATTCGTCGATTCGTTACAATTTTTTGATACCATTTATGAAGAAGATCTTGGTCCAAGTCTGAGTTGGGGTATCACAGGTCAGGCAGGTACGAAAATAGCCCAGCAGCTTATGCCGAAAGGGGAAGTTGGGATAGCACTGGATGGAAATTGGATGTCAGGAAATTGGGTTGAAGATGGGGCAGTACCTTGGCCGGAGTGGAGTGAAACGTACGGATTTACTGCTATGCCCACACAAAACGGACAAGAACCCGGGAAAACCACTGTATCTGGGGGCTGGACACTTGCCATCCCTGCCAAGGCGGATAAGAAAGATCTTGCATGGAAATTTATCAAATTGGCAACTAGTAAGGAAAACTTAAGGTATGGGACACAACTGACACCGCGAAAAGATATTGCAAAATTGGATGAGTATTTAAAAATCACGTACCAGGATAAAATGACGGATTTACTTGAATATACACATTTCCGGCCATCGTATAGTACGTATCCAACTATTTCGACCAATATTCAGGCTGCAGTAGAGGCGGTAACAACGGATTCGATGACTCCTGAAGAAGCTATGGAAAGATTTGCTAAAGATGTTAAGCGGGATGCTGGTTCGGAGAATGTTACGAAAGAGTAATAGAAATTTGTATGGTCACCGATTTTAAAAGGTGGCCATACGAACTTTTTTGCGTTCAGGTGAAAAGAAGGGTGATTTGTTAAATCGGAAAGGTGGATATTAAATGTTTTTTAAGAATGAAAAACTTCATGCCCGTATTCAAGAACTGGAAAAATTCCGTTATCGCGATCTGTTTCATATTTCAACATTTGACAGTCAGCAGGATGAAAAGGGAGAAGTTGGAACCAGGCCGCCGGAAAATGGTGTATGGCATGAAATGAAAGTCGGGGATAATTGGTCCGGCAGGGATTCCTATTTATGGCTTAAGACAGAAGTTCATATTCCAAATAGTTGGGAAGGTCATGATGTTGTTGGACTATTTGATTTTGGTAAAACAGGGTCGGGTAATAACTCCGGATTTGAATCATTACTTTATGTAAATGGTCAGCCTTATCAGGGAGTAGACTCCAATCATAAAGAAGTTTTCCTGTCTGAGATCTTCTGCAATACGACAGTTGAACTTGTTTTTCGCTTGTGGTCAGGCCTAGAAGGCGGCGGGACTCCTGTTGAGCAGGAACATAAAATTAAAAAAGCAGCCTTGGCATGGCTGGATCCATCAACCGATTGTTTATATTATACTGCAAAAGCGGTAATATCCACTGTCGACATATTGGATGGGACTAGTGCGGAGTATCAAGCGCTTCTTATTGCGCTTGATCGGGCCTTTTTACAAGTTGATTGGTCTAAGCCAGGGTCAGAGGCTTTTTATCAATCGATTAGATTAGCCGAACAAAAACTTAAGGATGAATTGGATCAATTAAAAGGGAAGCATCCTGTTGAGATTCGCGCAATTGGTCATACACATATTGATGTGGCATGGTTATGGAGGCTAAAACACACAAGGGAGAAAGCAGCAAGGTCATTTTCCACGGTTTTACGTTTGATGGAAAGATTTCCGGAATATGTTTTTCTTCAATCACAACCACAGCTTTACGAATATATTAAAACAGACTATCCAGTGTTATACGAGCAGATGAAAAAGCGTATTCAGGAAGGATCATGGGAAGTTGAGGGAGGTATGTGGTTAGAACCGGATTGTAATATACCTTCAGGTGAATCATTGGTACGTCAATTGTTGATGGGAACTAGGTTTATTCGAAATGAATTTGGTAAGGAGTGTACGTACTTATGGCTTCCGGATGTATTTGGGTACAGCTGGGCGTTACCACAGATATTGAAAAAGTCAGGAATTCATACGTTTATGACAACAAAAATCAGCTGGAATCAATACAATCGCATGCCGCATGACACATTTAAATGGAGAGGAATTGACGGAACAGAAATTTTAACGCATTTTATTACGACACCTACCCCGAACCAAAATCATCTTGGTTTTTACACGTATAACGGTGAAATATTACCTCAAACGGTAAAGGGAAGCTGGGATGCTTATCAGGATAAATCCATAAATAAGGAATTATTGATTTCTTACGGATATGGTGACGGCGGCGGGGGTGTAAATCGTGAAATGCTTGAAATGCGCCGTCGTCTGGAGAATATGCCCGGTCTTCCCAATGTGAAGACGGGAAGAGCAGATGAATTTTTCAGACGTTTACATAAACGTATTGATGAAACGGATCAGTATGTGCATACATGGGATGGCGAGTTATATCTTGAGTACCATCGCGGAACCTATACGAGTCAGGCTTATAATAAAAAATCAAATCGCAGTCTGGAAATCTTGTACCGTGAAACAGAGTTGCTTGGGGTAGTAAATAGTGTTCTCCATGCAGATTGGGATAAGTACCCGCAAACGAGTCTGAATAATGGATGGAAGATTATTTTAAGAAATCAATTTCATGATATTATCCCGGGTTCCTCAATTCGGGAAGTATACGAAGATAGTGCCAGGGAATATGAAGATGCCGAACAACTTGCGGAAAAATCCTGGAATGAAACAATGGATTCTATGACTGACGAATCAGAACATTGGTTTACTGTAATAAATGATGCATCATGGATGAGATCATGCATTGTAACGCTTCCCATAGCCAGTGGTATGGAATCCGGCATTTGGAAAAGTCCCAGTGGGGGTGAACTTAAAGCAGTGAATACGGGGGATAGCTGGCTGGTGTCTGTGAGGGATTTACCTCCGATGAGTCTATCATCCATTCTATTTATACCGGAAGCGAAAAAAGAAGAGGCACCTGCCCCATTTCAAAGTTTTAAGAATGGTGTCCATACACCTTTTTATGAGATTGAATGGAATGAAAAAGGGCAATTAACTGCTATTTTTGACAAAGATTCCTCACGTGACGTATTGGAAAAGGGAAAGTCAGGGAATGTTCTGCAGGTGTTTGAGGATAAACCGCTTA
Organism: Virgibacillus siamensis; assembly: GCF_900162695.1. Taxonomy (NCBI): domain Bacteria; kingdom Bacillati; phylum Bacillota; class Bacilli; order Caryophanales; family Bacillaceae; genus Virgibacillus; species Virgibacillus siamensis. Next base: position 2,356,558 of record NZ_FUIH01000007.1, on the reverse strand, counting down.
ATTTTGATGCTTGGGATATTGATATTTATTACCAAGAGAAAATGCGTGAAGTTGCTGATCTGCAAGAGGTTCGTATTGACGAAATGAATCAGATCCGCACTGTCATAAACTTTCAATGGTATTATATGGACTCCATCATTGATCAAAAAATGATTGTATACGCTGATAATCCGCGTATCGATTTTGAAACAATTGTTGATTGGCATGAACAGCATCAACTGTTAAAAGCTGCATTTCCAGTTAAGATCCGTTCAACGGAAGCTACTTATGACATTCAGTTTGGGAATGTAACACGCCCCACTCATTGGAATACAAGCTGGGATTATGCTCGATTCGAGTCTGTCGGTCACCAATGGGCAGATCTATCAGAAAGAGGGTATGGTGTCAGTCTGCTGAATAACTGCAAGTATGGCTATGATATTAAAGATAATATTATGCGTCTTTCATTGGTTAAGTCAGCCACAGAACCGGATCACCTGCAAGATCAGGGAAAACATGAATTTACGTATTCGCTTCTGCCGCATGAAGGTGATTGGGTGCAAGGGAAAACAGTTCAACATGCCTGGGATTTAAACAGTAAACCTTCTTCTTGGAGAGGCAAACTGATTTATTCGGAGCTGTCACTTTTCCGTTTATCCGCCGATCATGTTATTACAGATGCTGTCAAAAAATCAGAGGATGGGAATCAGGTTATCTTACGGGTACATGAATATGCCGGTCAGCGGGGGTCTGTCACAATTGATAGTGATTTAACGATTCTGTCTTGGCAGGAATGTGATTTAATGGAAAGACCGGTTGGAGATCTCACTGATGGCCCGGCAATACAATTTGATATCAGCCCATATGAAATTAGGACCTTCCTTGTAAATGTTTCACAATAGCTGGATTTTGGGATTGAAAGAAGGAATGGAATGGGGGACATGCAATGACTTCCCCCATCAGTTCCTGGTTATATGTTTACTTAAAAATATTGTGAAAAATGGGTATATACTTCATATTGGGATTGTGTTATTATTTGAATATACTAATTAAAATCGTTTTAATTAGTATGATGGAATTTACGGTTTCGTGAATCTTTTTATTTTTGAAAGCGACTTCTGTATAAGCGTTATTATAATAATTTTAATAAGTAGAGTGGGAGGAACTGAAATGAGGATAGTTGAATCTGGTAATATGGATCGAAATAAACACCTTAATCGTTCCTTGGTTTTAAATACAATACATAAATACGGGCCGATTTCCAAAGCAAAGGTTGCTGAAAAACTAGAATTAACTTTTGCTACTATCGGAAATATTACCTCGGAACTTACCAAAACAGAGGCGATTAGAATATCGGGCTATGGCGATTCCAATGGCGGAAGAAAGCCGGCATTGTATGAGATTAACTGGGACAATTTTTATGTGATAGCTGTTGATATCGGGGTGACGAAGGTTACGGCTGCAATTGTCAATTTAAAAGCAGAAATCTTTTCGCGTCAACATATTGTGATTACCAATTCGCAGGACTCGATGACGGTAATTGAAAAGGTTTACAAAGCAATTGATGAGCTGCTGGACCAAATGGAGATACCAAGCTCAAAAATTTTTGGGATTGGCGTATCTGCTCCAGGTCCAATTGATGAAGATGAAGGAAAAATTTTATCTCCACCAAACTTGCAGGAAACTGCAGATATAAAGATTAAGCAGCTGTTGGAGGATCGTTATAACCTAATTACCGTGCTGGAAAAGGATGCTAATGCGGCGGCGCTTGCGGAACAATGGTTCGGAAGTATTCAAATGAAAGAAAACATCTTGTATATTCTGGCGGATCAGGGGATTGGCGGCGGAATTATTATCGGCACCAGAATTTATCGCGGTTTTAAAAATGGTGCTGGTGAACTTGGGCATGTATCTATCGATGTTGATGGTCCGAGGTGCAATTGCGGTAACTTTGGATGCCTGGAAGCAATGGCTTCCGGTATTGCTATTATAAAACGGGTAGAGCAGGAAATTCGCAGGGGTGTATCAAGTACATTGTCTGATTTGTATTTACAAGAGGAAAACAATCTGACACTTGAAGTGATTATTGAACATGCTGAGCGAGGGGATAAACTGGCAGCAACGGTGTTGGATGAGGCGGGTCGCTATCTTGGTATTGGGGTGGCCAATGCAATTAATTTTTTTGCTCCGTCTAAAGTTATTTTTGGTGGTCAGATGATTGATTTGCATCCTGAAATCGTTAAAGTTGCTGAGGAAATTGCGAAATCCCGTTCTTTTTCAAGCTTTGCAGATAATATTACGTATACGAAATCAAGTTTTGGCTATCAATCTACTTTAATAGGTGCTGCTTCCATCATTCAGCAGAAACTGTTTGATGCTCCACAGAATACAATCATTCAACGATAAATAGCAGATGAAGGAGGTGGTGAAGGAATAGATAGCAGCTGGCAATAAACTCAAAAATACATATCCAAGGGGGACATAAAATGAAAAGGTTTTCTAAAAACATAGTACTTTTATTAATTATCATTCTGCCTTTATCTTTGCTGGCGGCGTGCGGAGGCGAAGAAGAGGGGTCATCATCAAATACAATTGAATTAATCTATAAATCACCTGATGACTCATTTAAATCATGGATGAATGATGTCAAAAAACAATTTGAAAAGAAACACGACGGAGTGACCGTTAAAATAACAGAGGTTAAAAGTAATGAAGGTGCGTATCCGAATAAGAAGGTATTGATGATGAAATCAGAAGATACAGCACCTGATATTGTCATGGAAGATTCATATATGATTAAGGCGGATTCAGCTGCAGGATACCTTGAACCGTTGACAAAGGACTTGAAAAAATGGGATGGATGGAACAAGTTTTATAAACCGGTCAAAAAAGGTGTGACCGGAGAAGATGGAAACATATATGGTGTGCCAATTTCAACAGATGTGCGTGTGCTTTGGTACAATAAGAAAGTTTTTAAAGATGCAGGTCTTGAAGTGCCATGGCAGCCTGAGAGCTGGGAAGATGTAGTGAACGCTGCCAAAAAAATTAAGGGTGAGGTGCAAGTTCCATTATGGATGAACTCCGGAAAAGCGATGGGTGAAGGTACCACGATGCAAACATTCCTGCCGCTGTTATATGGGACAGATAGCAGACTGTATAATGCCGAAATCGGTAAATGGATTGTTAAAAGCGAAGGATTCCTTGATGTTCTAAAGTTTGTAGACACAATTTATTCAAATGATCTTGGTGCAAGCCTGAGCTGGGGTATTACCGGTCAGGCAGGGGCAAAGGTTTCTACACAGCTTATGCCTGAAGGTGAAGTCGGGATTGCGCTTGACGGAAATTGGATGTCCGGAAACTGGCTGGAATCCGGAAATAGCCCATGGCCGGAGTGGAAAGAAAATATTGGAATTGCTGCAGTGCCAACGAAGGACGGACAAGAACCGGGTAAGGTAACGGTTTCCGGCGGCTGGACATTGGCAGTACCGGCAAAGGCCGATAATAAAAATTTGGCAGTAGAATTTATTAAACTTGCAACAAGTAAACAGAATCTGCGGTATGGTACAGCCTTGACACCACGAAAGGATATCGCCAAATTAGATGAATATCAGCAGATTCCTTATCAAGGGAAGATGACGGAGTATCTTGAATATACACATTACAGGCCGACATATGATGCTTATCCAAAAGTTTCCTCCAATATACAGGCGGCTGTTGAAGCTGTAACAACAGGTACTCTGTCACCTGAAGAAGCGTTGGAACAATTTGCAAAAGATGTTAAGCGAGATGTCGGAGAAGAGAACACGACGACAGAATAATCTATAATGAGCCGCCGCACGTTTCGTTGCAGCGGCTCTCATAAAGAGGTGTCTGATCTTGAGTAAAAGCAAATCTCTGCAAGGAAATATCTATATGCGTTCATTGTTATTCGGGACTCCGGCGATTGTATTACTTGTGTTGTTTGTGCTTGGACCGATTATTATGACGTTTTATTTTTCCTTCACAAATTTGGCACTTACTGGAGCTGCGGCGAGCAATACGCAATTTATAGGATTTGAAAATTTCATCCGCATGTTTCAGGATCCGAGTTTTAAATCAAGTGTCATCAAAACAATTATATTCCTGATTTCTTCAGCAGTCATCGGCCAGCAAGTGGTCGGCTTTCTTGTGGCATATCTGATGAAGCAGAAGGCAAGGCCATTTAGAAGGATAATTGGTATTTTGGTACTTGCCGGCTGGATTACACCTGAAGTGGTGGTGGCGTTTGTCTGGTTTGCATTTTTAAGTGACCAGGGGACCTTGAACACCATACTGGGAATGGCGGGAATGGAGCCTGTCGCATGGCTATTAAACTTCCCTCTTGTCAGTGTTATATTTGTAAACATTTGGCATGGTGCAGCATTTTCCATGTTAATGTATCAGGCAGCACTGGATGACATACCTCAAGAAGTGGAAGAAGCATCCAGGATTGATGGTGCGAATGCATGGCAACGATTATGGAGAGTAACACTGCCAATCATTAAAGGAGCAGCTGTTACAAATATGGTGCTGGTTACACTGCAAACATTGGGGGTTTTTACGCTAATCTACGCATTAACGGGCGGTGGACCAGGTGAAAAGACGACAACACTTCCAATCTTTATGTATAATGAAGCATTTGTAAATTACCAGCTCGGATATGGTACAGCTATTTCCTTAGTTCTGTTGTTGATTGGAATTATTTTAAGTCTTATCTATATTCGTTTTTTAAAAACCGATTAATAAAAAGAGGGATTAAATATGTTTAACAAAAAGTTTTTGCAAAAAGCATTGCCCTATATTGTACTTTCTATAATTGGAGTAATGTTCTTCATTCCGCTTCTGTGGATGGTTTTTGCATCATTTGATTCCCATCCTACACTGGCAATCGAACTGCCGGAGGAATTTACCTTTACCAATTGGACGGAAATACTAACAGATCCGGGGATTTTACGCTCGTTCGTTATCGGTATTTTCCTGTCTTTGGTTTCTTCTCTGGTGCTTGTGATAGCTTCAGCCTTGGCAGCTTATCCATTGTCCAGGTATCATTTGAAACATAAGAATTCAATCATTCTGACGATACTCTTTATGTCCGGGCTGCCAATGACAGCAATTATGGTTCCGGTGTACCAGTTATTTGTATTCTTTAATTTAAATGATTCGTTGATTGCGACGATGTTTTTCCTTGCTGCTTCCGGACTTCCATATGGGATATGGCTGATGAAAAACTTTATCGACTCTGTACCGCTGACACTTGAGGAATCAGCCTGGATTGATGGAGCTAGTGTATTGGTCGGCTTGCGGAAAGTTGTTGCACCTTTAATGACACCCGGAATCTTTACAGTACTGATTTTTACATTTACAAACAGCTGGGGGAACTTTTTTGTACCATTTATTTTAATTCAATCTACGGAAAAACTACCCGCTTCCGTAACCATCTATCAGTTCTTTGGTCAGCATGGAATGGTGTTTTATGGTCAGCTGGCGGCATTTTCTTTTGTTTATACGATTCCTGTTATTATTTTGTATTTTGTAGGACAGCGATATATGTCTAAAGGTTTCAGTCTTGGCGGGGCATCAAAAGGCTGATGAACTGTGTTGTTTAGAAAAGTATTTAAAAAAGGAAGATTGCAATGAAATACTCGATTGGCGTAGATATTGGAGGTACAAAGGTAGCGGTGGCTATTGTTGATCAAATTGGTTCAATTGTTAAACACCGTATCATACCGACCGACTTATCAATACCACCTGAGCAAATGATTAAACGGATTATTCAAGTTGTGAATGAAGTCCTGCGAGATGACAGATTCTCGCATGATGTGATAACTGGCATCGGTGTTGGTGTACCCGGCCCTTTGGACAGCAGAAATGGCATGGTAACCTGTCCGCCAAACCTGGCAACTTGGAGAGATGTACCGATTAAACAAATAATGGAGGCAGATCTGCCATATACAGTACAGCTCGAGAATGATGCAAATGCCGCAACGCTAGCAGAAAAATGGCTCGGCGCCGGGCGGAATCATGAGCACGTCATATATATGACAGTCAGCACGGGAATTGGTGCCGGCATTTTCACAGATGGCCGGCTATTACGCGGGCGAAATGGCAATGCGGGCGATATCGGACATACTGTCATTGATCCTTCCTTTGGTGAATGCTCGTGCGGACAAAAAGGATGTCTGGAAGCAATTGCTTCCGGCACGGCGATTGCCCGGCACGGATCCACCATCGTCGGTGAACCGGTTACAACAGAGAGAGTCTTCCGATTGTACAAGGAGAAAGACCCCCGTATCGTCGAATATATTGATAGCGTGTTTCGGGTGCTGGGAACTGCCTGTGTCAATCTTGTAAACACGTTTGATGCCGAGATCATCATCATCGGCGGGGGTGTATCAAAAGTTGGTAAGCCATTATTCGAGACAGCCCAAGAGTATGTAAGTGCTTATGCATTAAATCCCATGGGTCGGCAGGCAAAGGTAATACCAGCTGAATTGGAACAGAACTCCGGTGTTATTGGTGCTGCGGCTTTGTGTCTTTGATGGTTAAGTATGTCAAATATGAGGAGGTCTATTATCCATGAAGCAGAAAACAGTCCACATTATCTCACATTCGCACTGGGATAGGGAGTGGTATTTACCTTATGAAAAACACCATGCGCAACTGGTCGGATTAATGGACAGGTTGTTAGAGGAGTTAGGACATAATCCGAAATTTGAAAGTTTCCATCTTGATGGACAAACGATTATTTTAGATGATTATTTACAAGTACGACCGGAGAAACGGGATATAATCGAACATTATGTTCGCGAAGGAAAATTGCAAATTGGCCCATGGTATATTTTACAGGACGAATTTTTAACCAGTGGGGAAGCTAATATACGAAATCTTCAGTATGGTATGAAGGATTCTAAATCATGGGGAGGTATGTCAGAAATCGGGTATTTTCCGGATTCCTTTGGCAACATTGGTCAGGCACCGCAAATTTTAAAACAGGCTGGTATCACCAGCGCCGCGTTTGGCCGAGGTGTAAAACCAACCGGATTTAATAATATGGTGTCTGATTCGGAAGCATTTGAATCGCCATTTTCCGAAATGATCTGGCGTTCACCTGATGGTTCTTCTGTTCTTGGTGTTCTATTTGCCAATTGGTATTGTAATGGGAATGAAGTGCCTGTTGAGGAAGGAAAAGCCCGGCAATATTGGGATGAGCGTTTGCGGGCAATGGAGGCATATGCATCGACCTCCCAATTGCTGATGATGAATGGCTGTGACCATCAGCCGATTCAGCTTGATTTGCCGAAAGCGATTCAAACAGCCGAAAAACTTTATCCGGAAATTGAATTCGTTCATTCCAGTTTTAATCATTATATAAAGGAATTACAGCCTGAGCTCCCAAAAACGTTAAAAACCGTAGATGGGGAATTACGCAGTCAGCAAACTGATGGGTGGGGGACGCTTGTTAACACTGCCTCTTCGCGCTTGTACCTGAAACAAATGAACCGAACAGGTGAAGTGCTTTTGGAAAAGGTTGCGGAACCGCTGCAAACATTTGCATACATGCTTGGTGCAGATTACAGCCACCATTTTTTTGAGTATGCTTGGAAAACATTAATGCAAAATCATCCGCATGACAGTATTTGCGGATGCAGCGTGGATGAAGTGCACCGTGAGATGGTACCGCGCTTTGAAAAAAGTAAGCATGTGGCTGAAACGCTTATTGAAAATAGTTTATCGTTCATAACCAATCAGATTCATACGGTTGATTTTGAGAAATATGGAGATGATGCACTGCCGTTTGCTGTATACAATACTACCGGCAAAGTAAGAACAGGTCCTATATCAGTTGTTCTTGATGTGAAGCGGGAATATTTTGCTTCAGGGGTTAACAAAGGCAACCTGAAATCTTTTCCGCTTGGTGATAGAAGCATAATTGATGGTGGGGGCAGGAAATATGATTGTGAAGTGGAAGACCTTGGCATTCACTTCGGTTATGATCTTCCCGATGATAAATTTCGTCAGCCGTACATGGCGCGAAGGATTCAGGTTTCGTTTCAGGCAGAGGATGTACCGGCATTAGGTTTTAAAACATTCGCTTGCATCACTGATCATGAAAAAAATTCTGTAATTGATTCCACACTTGTCTCGGGTAAAGACGCAATGGAGAATGATTATTTGCATGTTCAAATTGAAACAAACGGCTCTTTGGCTATTACGGATAAGATGAGTGGACGTGTTTTTAATGATTTGTGTATTTATGAGGATACTGGAGATATCGGAAATGAGTACATGTACAAACAGCCGGAACATGATTGCCCATTAAGCACAAAACAGCTGGACGCCACCGTTAATCTGGTAACGGACACATCTTTTAAAGCATCATATGAGATTATTCACGATTGGGAAATTCCTGCTGCAGCCGATGAGCTGCTTGATGAGGAGCAGCGAGAGCTTGTTGATTTCAAGTACAGAAAGACAAAACGTTCAGCTGAAAAAATACCATGTCGCATCCAAACAATGGTTTCATTAACGAAAGACGGAAAAGGTGTTGAGGTGGAAACAACCTTTGATAACCAAGCCAGGGATCACCGGCTGCGGGCTTTGTTTCCAACTGGAATGGAAACGGCAATTCATGCAGCAGATTCCATTTTTGAGGTTGCCGAGCGTAATATTGAACCATTTTCCGGGTGGACAAATCCTGATAATTCGCAGCATCAGCAGGCATTTGTCAACGTAAGTGATGAGCAGGCTGGACTGACCATTGCCAATCATGGACTGAATGAATATGAAATTCTTCGTGACGGAAAACAGACGATTGCGATAACCTTGTTACGATCTGTCCGTGAGCTTGGCGACTGGGGATATTTTCCCACTCCGGAGGCTCAGTGTATTGGTAAGCATACCGTATCTTTTCAAATCATACCGCATCAGCAAGAAGCATCCAAGCTTCAGTCATTCCAGCTTGCTTATCAATTCCAGGTTCCATGGACTGTCAAGCAGGCAGGTATGCAGCGTGGAAGTCTGCCTACAGAACACTCCTTTATTAAACCAGTCATGGATTCGGATGCTCTGGCTTTTTCCTCGCTGAAAGTATCAGAGGAATCCGGGGATACAATGGCGCGCTGGTTTAATTTGACTGAAAACAATGAGAAGCTGGATTTGAACGTTGCAAAAAAATTAAATCGAATGTATAAGAGCAATATCCTGGAGGAAATTGAAGATTCCTTGTATGACAGTGATCCTAAACGGGTTAAGGTTACAGCGGGGAAATATGAAATTATTACAGTCGGTTTTACGCATTTATAGCTAAATAACTATTCGTCTCGAGTTTTGAAGGGAGCTGACACTTAATGGAACAGCCGCAGTCAATGAAACAGTTGGTGGAAGAAATCAAAAATATTTATTCCGATGATCCTAAAATCCAGGCAATGTTTACCTATTGTTTTCCCAATACGTATGAAACCACACTTAAGCCGCAACAAGATGGTACGACATTTGTTATTACCGGGGATATTCCTGCCATGTGGCTGCGCGATTCAGCAGCCCAAGTCCGCCCGTATCTGATTTTGGCCGAGGAAGATGCATATATGGCCGATATAGTTGAAGGTGTAATTCAAAGACAATTTGCCTTCATTCTGCATGATCCATATGCTAATGCTTTTAACGAAGAGCCGAATGGCCGGCGGTACAGCAACGATCAAACCGATATGACGCCGCTAATCTGGGAACGAAAATATGAGATTGACTCATTATGTTATCCGATTCAGTTGGCCTATTTATTTTGGAAGTCAACGGGAAGAACCTCACACTTTAATGAAAGGTTTCTGCATGCTGTTGAAAGAGTTATCAGTGTTTGGACGACGGAACAGCATCATAACCGTGATTCCAATTATCATTTTGTCCGCACAAATTGTACTCCTCAGGATACTTTATCTCATAACGGAAATGGAGCCCCCGCAGGTTATACCGGAATGACCTGGTCAGGGTTCAGGCCAAGTGATGATGCGTGCGAATATGGCTACCTGATACCATCCAACATGTTCGCAGTTGTTGTTTTAAAGCAGCTGGCGGAAGTTGCGCTAAATGTACTTGAGAATGGAGAGTTGGCTGAATCCGCTACATTATTGGCTGCGGAAATTGATAAAGGTATTCAATCGTACGGCAGGGTTGAACATCCGATATACGGTACGATTTATGCGTATGAAACTGATGGTTGGGGGAATTACAACCTGATGGATGACGCAAATGTGCCGTCATTGCTTGCGATGCCGTATTTGGGATATTGCTCTATCAATGATCCGGTCTATCAAAATACAAGGAAATTCCTTTTGAGTGAAGCGAATCCATATTATTACCAGGGCAGTACGGCAGCGGGAATTGGCAGCCCGCATACACCAGAGAAATATATTTGGCATATTGCACTTGCCATACAAGGGATGACAGCTGGAACACAAAAGGAAAAGCAATCTATTCTTGAGCTTTTTAAACAAACTGATGCCGGCAAGAACCTGATGCATGAAGGGTTTCATGCAGATGATCCAAATAAGTTCACCAGGGACTGGTTTTCCTGGGCAAACTCCATGTTTAGTGAATTTATCCTTAGTATGAATGGAATTTATGTTAGTGGCAGTGCATTGGACGCACAGTAAATCAAAAGGAGTGATTCTAAAAATGAAGCAGTATACGTTTCCGGAAGGTTTTTTATGGGGTTCCGCTGCATCCGCTCCCCAAACAGAGGGGGCTTCTCAAAAAGACGGGAAAGCGAAAAGTATTTGGGATTACTGGTATGAAACGGAAGCGGAGCGTTTCTATGAAAATATTGGACCGGAGATAACTTCCGATTTTTATCATTGTTATGAGCAGGATATTCAGCGGATGAAGAATATCCATCTCAATTCATTCCGCACCTCAATTTCCTGGTCACGCTTATTGCCTGATGGGACCAATGTCAATCAGAAAGCGGTAGAATTTTACAATCGGGTAATCGATACATTATTAAATCAGGGGATTAAACCGATTATCAATTTATTTCATTTTGATATGCCGATGCATTTGCAGGAAAAAGGCGGATGGGAAAACAGAGAGGTGGTTGATGCATTTGCATTTTATGCCAGAACTGCTTTTGAACTTTTCGGTGACAGGGTGACGTTGTGGACGACGTTTAATGAACCAATCGTACCCGTGGAAATGGGATACTTGAACCATTTTCATTATCCGTGTGTAGTTGATATGAAGCGGGCAGTGACAGTTGCATATCACTCCATACTGGCCAGTGCCAAAGCAATCCGGAATTATCGAGAACTGAATCGGGATGGACAGATTGGCATTATTTTGAACCTGACTCCATCTTATCCAAGAAGTCAGGATAAAGAGGATGTTCGTGCCGCAGAAATTGCTGATTTATTCTTTAATCGCAGCTTCCTGGATCCATCTGTGCTGGGAGAATACCCATCAGCATTAATTGAATTATTGGATGAGCATCAGCTTTTACCGCACCGGGAAAAAGGGGATAAAGAGCTGTTGCGTCATAATGTTGTCGACTTTTTAGGTGTTAACTATTATCAGCCGAGACGTGTTAAAAAGAAAGAATCTGCGGGCAGTTCGCAGGAAGGAATCATGCCGGAAGATTTCTTTGATCCGTATATATGGCCGGAGCGCCGTATGAATCCATACCGCGGCTGGGAAATTTATGAAAAAGGTTTGTATGATATTGCCGTAAACATTAAACAAAATTACGGTAATATTCCGTGGTATGTGGCGGAAAATGGAATGGGGGTAGCCAATGAAGAGCGATTTATGGATCAAACTGGCACGATTCAGGACAATTACCGGATTGAGTTTTATGAAGAGCATTTAAAATGGCTTCATCAAGCTATTGAAGAAGGTTCTAACTGTTTCGGCTATCATGTCTGGACTTTCATGGATAATTGGTCATGGCTGAATGCCTATAAGAATAGATATGGGTTTTATCGTGTGAATTTAAAGGATCGCGAACGTATTTTGAAAAAAAGCGGAAATTGGTTTAAGCAGGTAATCGATCAAAATGGTTTGATTGTGGAGGATTAACTTACATTGACCATGGTAATTCCTGCCATTGAGAGGTGCCATTATTCTGTGGATGCTAATCTGGCAGGGGAAGTTTATCATCTATGCAATGTCATCAATGAAAGGACACAACATCAGGAATCAATCTTCAAGTCTATAAATAATGGGAGGATTTTTATATGAAGGGAAGAGCCAGAAGCTATTTTAAGTTCCATGTTGTTTTTATGTCATTGATTTTTGGTATAGCATTTCTCACATTACAGGGGGCAAGTGCCTTTGCCGAAGAAGGTGAAAACGGTGTCATTAATGAAGACTATGCAAACAAATTAAGTTTAAAACCAGTTGCGCCGGCATTCAGTGTTGAATCTCTTCTAAACTGGTCTCCGGAAAAAGACCCGGATTCGTTGTTAAACCAAGCAAGTGTTCCGCTTGATGAGAATCGTTTTAAAGGACACCAAATTAATCCATTGGCAAATCCAAATGCCGGGATTACAACCGCATCCATAACAACAATGAATCATGATACCGATAATTCAGTCGGAGGCGATACATTCAAGATGTATGCCTTTGATAACTGGCAGCTGTTGGATTCTTTTATCTACTGGACGTCAAGTGAGGAAGGGATTTTTGCCTTGCCTTCACCCGATGTTGTGAATGCTGCACATCGTAATGGTGTTCCGGTTTATGCGACAGTTGGCTTTCCGTGGGGACCGGGAAGTCCTGAAATGCTCGCGGAAATGGAAGCTTTTACAGAAAAAGCGGCAGATGGAACATTTCCTGTAGCCGATAAAATGATTGAGGCTGCGGAATATTATGGTTTTGACGGATACTTTATTAATCAGGAAATGTCTGGTGTTAGTGAAAAAACTGCCAAACGGATGAATGAAATGATGCGTTATGCAAAACGGAAATCAGATATCCGGTTCAGCTGGTATGATGCCCAGGCAAATAATGGAGATATCGACTACCAAAACGCTGTAAACGAAAAGAATGATATGTACGTAACCCCCGCTGAAGACGGGACTTATGCTGTTGATGAATTTTTCCTGAATTATAATTGGGGTGTAGATGAAATTAATACAACTGTTGCCACAATGAGAAAGCATAACCGCAGCCCTTTTGACGCATATGCAGGTTTCGAGGTGCAGCAGAACTCTTTCCACACAGAAATTAATACGAATGCACTTTTAAATAAGGAGAAGCAACCGAAAGTTTCTATCGCTCTTTATGCACCAAATTCAACAATGGGACTAGCCAAAAATCCCGCTGACTTTCATAAAAAGGAAACGTATTTTTGGACAGGTCCTCAGGGTGATCCGTCCAAGGCTGATGATTCTTCCGACTGGAAGGGTATGGCACGCTTTGTAACTGATTCATCTGTTATTCAGGACATGCCATTTACTACAAATTTCAATAGTGGGCATGGAAAAAAATATAATGTGAATGGGAAAACAGCCAGCAATGAGGAATGGAATAACCTTTCTGTACAGGATATTATGCCGACATGGCGCTGGTGGATTCGTGGTAAAGGCAGCGACATAAATGTTGGTTATGATTTCAGTAAAGCCTATAATGGCGGGAATTCATTAAAGTTCACTGGTGACCTTAATCCAAATTCTGTTAATGACGTAATGCTTTACAGTACAAAGCTGGATATCAATGATACTACCAAGATACGCGTTACTTATCAGAACAAGCCGGGAGCTGAGGTGTCATTAGGTGTTGCTTTCGGAAAAGATTATGCTGAGAATCAGATGAAATATTATCCGCTTCCTGAATCGCAAAGCGGGTGGAAGACAACTATTATAAATCTTGGGGAAGATGAAGGCAAGACAGCATATGCACTGAGTCTCAGAATCCAAAATTCTTCTGAACTGGAAGACTATCAGATGAATGTAGGACAGATATCTGTTTATGATACAAACGCCCCTTTGATTTCTGAACCGGCTAATGTGAAAGTTGAAGAAAAAATGCTGCAAACTTCGTACAAAGCGGAAGCGCGTTTAAGTTGGAAAGATGAAGAGAATGCATTGCTTTATGAGGTTTATCAGAAAAATGCAGATGGGGATAAGAAATTGATAGGGGTAACACGGAACAATCATTTTTATACATCCAATATTACCCGTACACCGGAAAATGCATCAGCAGACAATAAAACGCAGTTACTGGTTGTTCCCGTTAATAAGAATTATATGCGTGGTGAGCCCGCAAAGGTGGATTTTAAATGGGGTGTTGATACAGATGCAACTGAAGTGGATGATAACCCGCCATCATCAAATGTTGCGCTTCATGCCAATATAACTGATGTGTCATTTGAGAATACAGCTGAACCGGCATCCAGCGCATTGGATGGATCCGGAACCAGTAAATGGGCAGCGACGAATAAGGATTCAGGCTTTATGACCATTGAATTGGATGAACCAAAAACAATCCGGCGCTGGCGTGTTCAACATGCTGAGTCTGGTGGGGAAGCACAAAACATGAACACAATTGATTTTGAATTGCTTTATAAAAATGAGGACGGAAACTGGATCAGTGCAGAACGAATCACCGATAATCACAAAGCTGTAACGGATGTCGTTCTTGATCAGCCGGTTAAAGCAAGTGAATTTAAGCTTAAGGTCCATGACAGCGGTTCATCCCCATGGGTGGCAATACGTATTTACGAGTGGCAGCTGTTTGAGAGTGACGCTTTGCCAAAAACAGAAAATATTATGATGCACTTCGTAACTGCGGATAATAATAAAGGTGCCAATGATCATGTAATGATTGAAAATGTGCGTAAAGGACAAGTTGTACGGTTGTATAGATCTCTGGATTCCAATGAAGTTATTGCCAAAAAGCGTGCAGAGAAAGATGGTATGATCTCATTTAAAAACTTGAATTTCGGATATGAAGCAGGAAGAATATATTATACGGTTCAAAGCCCGGATTTAAATGAAAGCCTGAAATTCAGTGCCGGGTTCCTGAGTGAAGAACCAAGTATTGCGAATCTGCGAAAATCTGTTGAGTTTTTTGAACAGCGTGGTGAATTCAGCAGTGAAGATGCGGTTGCAACTTTAAAGAATCACCTTAAAGTGCTGGAGCACTTTGAAGAACGGGGAATGACGAAACAGATTATTCATCATCTGCATATATTTAACAGGTTGCTGAAAAATCAGGAAAAAAATGACCAGCTTTCAAAAGAAGCTTATATGGAACTTAAGGCTGATACCGACCGTTTAATAGAGGAATATCAATAATCAGTGTTTATAAAGCAGCATACTATAATCTCCTGCCTCTGACTTAAGGGGCAGGGGGATTATAGTATGTTTTTGATTTTTTACGTTATAAAATGATTATAATGCGAGTGCATAAACAGTTAATTTTATGGAGGTTCATTCATGTCACACAATCTAATCCTGGCATCCTCATCCCCAAGAAGGAAAGAATTATTGCAACAGGTTGATATTCCGTTCACGGTTCGGAAACAGAATGTCGATGAATCAGTTATCACGACAAATGATCCGCGTGAAAAGGTAGAGAAGCTTGCAATACTGAAGGGTCGTTACACAGATATTCAACATGAAAATGAAATTATTTTGGCGGCCGATACGGTTGTTTCTTTTCAGAACAGGATTTTTGAAAAGCCGGCTGATAAGGAGGAAGCTTTTCAAATGCTTTCCTCGATGAGTGGGAAAATACATGAAGTGTATACTGGTGTTATGCTTCGTACACAAATGACAGAGCAGGTGTTTGTGGAAAAAACATTGGTAGAATTTTGGCCGCTTTCCGATGATGAGATCAATCGGTATATTATAACAGGCGATCCGTTCGACAAGGCTGGTGCATATGGTATACAGAGTGGGGGAGCAGTATTGGTAAAAGGGATACAAGGTGATTATTACAATGTTGTCGGTCTGCCTGTTTCACGGGTAGTGAGAGAGTTGGAGCGGATATGGGGTAACTAAAAATAAGGCTGCGAGGCTTATTCAAAGAAAAACCCGAACGATTAATTAGAAAGTGGAGCGTATAGCCGCTCCGGAAATATACTTCGCTTTCACTTTCGAGCATAAGTGCGACATTTGCTCAAGCAGGCTTTCGCAGTGTCTTCTTTACCGCGGGCGGCTGCTGAGCCTCCTCGTGCGGGGTCTCACCTTGGCCTATCTTCCCGCAGGACAAGGAAAGCTGCGGAGCGTTACATCGCACGCAGAAAAAGTGTATTCCTTTTTCAAGGAGTCTACCTATATTTCCTCCGCTAATCCCCTAATTGTTTGTCTTTTGAATTACGCGTTTTTGATATGTCCCAGCCTCGTTTTGCTTTCAGGCAGAGTTGGTCGGGGTGCTTGGAATTGTGCAGGAAGCCTAACCGTCCCCACGCTTCAAAAAAATTCCTTGACCAGTGTGATAAACCGTTTCACAACGGGTGGCAGATATCTATTTTTGTCATATGCCAAATATACTGTTCTGGCGATGCTGGGGTCATGGAATGGTTTGATCATGGTTTGGAGCGATTTGTTGGAAAAGCGTACATAGTTTTCCGGTATTACTGTAATTCCAAGACCGCTTTCAACAAGACTGCAGCCAGTTTCGAATCGTTCGATTTCAAATCGAATGTTTAAATAGACACCTTTCCTGTGGAATGCGTCTACAACATCTTTTCTTGTTTGGAACCCTTCTTTGCATACAATGAAATCTTGTCCTTCCAAATCAGTTATGTGAATTTTTTCCAGACTTTCAAGTTTATGGCCGGGCGGGATTAATGCAACCAGCCGCTCATTATAAATTGGGATGGTTTGAATTTGCTCATTTTGAATGAACTGATTGGTTATCGCCATATGAATTTCAAAATTGCTTAGTGCTTTTGTTACATCGGAAAGGCTTAATGTTTCCATTAAGCTGACCCTCACATCTGGCTGTTCTTCCTTAAAGTTCTCCAAAACTGCGGGAATAAAAAACATGGATGATTCAATTAATCCAATGGACAGATTTGGCGGTCCCACTTCCTTCAGCCGGGTCATTTCATGTGATACATGGTCAAAATGATTCAGCAGTTTTTTAGCTTCGTGATACAGAATTTGTCCCTCATTGGTTAATCGGAACTCCCGGTAACGTTTATCGATTAGTGCAAAATTAAGTTCTTTTTCCAGCTTTTTCATGGATGCGGTTAATGAAGGCTGTGTAAGGTGAAGTTTTTCTGCTGCTTGTGTATATGTGGTTTCCTCCACTAATGTTGCGAAATATTTGAGCTGCCGTATTTCCATTCCATTCCCTCCATTATAGATAAAATCTATGAAATTATAAAAAATATGTATTGGTATTTATAGAGTAATACGAATATAATTTTATGTAAAGTTGTAGTATTCAGAAATATTAAGAGGTGATTCAAAATTTATACCCCAGCAAACAAAGAACTATGGCGTGGAAGAGTGGATAGTGATCAGGAATTGTCCGGATTTCGATTCCATCAGGTTGTAAAAATGCAGGATATAAGTGAAGTGCATCGAAATGATGGCGTTTTCAATTTAATTGGTTTTGCCAGTGATGAAGGTGTACGACGCAATAAAGGCCGTCAAGGGGCAAGTGAAGCTCCGGATGCTGTACGTCGGGAACTTGCAAAACTGCCTTATCATTTGGAAGGTGAATTAGTTGATGCAGGGAATGTCATATGTGAAGGCAGTGATTTGGAAAAGGCACAGGAGGAACTTGGCGGACAAGTTGAACGTATTCTAAATTTATCGGCAACCCCTATAATTATTGGTGGTGGCCACGAAACGGTATATGGACACTACTTGGGTGTCAGAAAGTTTCTTGGTAAAGACCCGAAGCTCGGCATTATAAATATTGATGCGCATTTTGATTTGCGTGATGATGCATTGCCATCTTCCGGTACGATGTTCAGACAAATTATGGAACAGGACAAAAATGCCGGTTATTTATGTCTTGGGGTGCAGAAGTTTGGAAATACAAAAATACTGTTCGATATAGCGGATGAATTTGGGTGCAAATATATGCTGCAACATGAAGTGGAATCCGGGAATTTCCAGGACACAGTGCGTAAGATTGATGATTTTTCCAATGACTATGATTACATTATGCTGACGTTATGTACAGATTCCATAATGGCCTCTGCTGCGCCGGGGGTCAGTGCACCAACACCATTGGGGCTGGATCCTAAAACGGTCAAACAAATAATGGCTTATGCAGCAGCAAAAGAAAAAACGCTCAGCTTTGATATTTCAGAAGTAAACCCACGTGTTGATGAAAATGGGAAGACGGTCAAACTTGCAGCATATTTAGCAGCGGAAACGATGAATAGCTTTAACTAACCGATTGTGAAAAACGGAAGCAGCAGCTTCAGACTGATGACACATTGCCGGGCCAATCTGTTAGCCCGTTGTTATATTACAAAACTAGCAATGAATAATGTTTATAGCTATGTTCATTTAAAGAGGGGGAATGAATGATGGAGGATTCGAGAAAACAGATTTCGCTTGTATTGTCGATTATCCCATTTATAGTAATGATTGTTGCGATGTCCTTTACCATTTTGGTTTTTCATGGTGCTCCACATATCCCTTTAATTCTGGGAGCAATGGTAGCTGCCTTTATTGCATGGAAAAGCGGATATAAATGGAAGGAAATAGAAAACTTTATTTATAACGGAATTTACAAGGTGCTCCCGGCTGTAATTATACTTATTGCGGTTGGTATGATTATTAGTTCATGGATTGGCAGTGGAATTGTGGCTACCATGATATTTTACGGGTTAAAAATAATTTCGCCTTCCCTGTTTTTAGTGACCATTATGATTATATGTTCCATTGTCTCCATCATGATCGGCAGTTCGTGGTCAACCATGGGGACAGTAGGGATAGCGGGGATGGGAATTGGTATAAGCATGGGGTTTCCACCAGCAATGGTAGCCGGTGCAGTTATTTCCGGTGCTTACTTTGGTGATAAAATGTCACCGCTGTCTGATACAACTGTTCTAGCCTCAAGCATGGCGGAGACCGATTTGTTCCAGCATATTCGCCATATGACTTACACAACAGTCCCTGCAACAATTATTGCGTTAATCATTTATTGGTTTATGGGTCTGAATTATGCCGGCGGGACAATTCAAAGCGGCAATATTCAAGCTGTTATAAAGGAGCTTCAGGCGAATTTTTTAATTTCCCCGTGGCTATTATTAATTCCGCTGATTGTAATTTTACTTATCGTAAAAAAGGTTCCGGCTCTCCCTGCACTAGCAGCAGGTATTATTCTTGGATTCCTGGCTGAAGTATTTGTTCAGGGGGCGAATGTCAGTGATGCTGTCGTTGCTCTTCAGGATGGATATCACATCGATTCAGGAAACGATACAGTGGATTCACTATTAAATCAGGGCGGGATTAGCTCAATGATGTATACAGTTTCACTGGCCATGGTAGCGATGATTTTTGGTGGAATCATGGAAGGTGCAGGTATGTTGAAAGTTATCGTTAACCAAATATTAAAGATAGTAAAAAAGGATGGGAGCCTACTTGGTGTTACGGTATTGTCATCGTTTATGACTAATGTGATTACAGCAGAGCAATATATTTCCATTGTGATACCGGGAAGAATGTACAGTAAGACCTATCGTGACAGAAATTTGCATCCGAAAAATCTGTCAAGGGCACTTGAGGATGGAGGGACGGTAACTGCGCCTTTACTGCCGTGGACAACTGGAGGTGTCTTTATTTTGAGTACATTGGGTGTTGGTGCATTGCAATATGCTCCGTATGCCATCATGAATCTGGCAACTCCCATAATTTCCATTATCATTTCTTTCTTGGGTATCGGTATTGTATATACAAACAAGAATGGAGAAACGGATAAAGAAGTGAAACGGCAGGATGAACATGAAACGTCTAAATTATATGATTGACAGCCTGAATCTAAACAAATAAGGAAAACGGTTTATGGCGAAGGGATTTGATAAGGATGATAATGGAGGGTGGATATGGAGAATCCTGCAAATGATGTTGTGACAAAGGAAACGAATCATACAAACGGGAAAAATATTTTGAAGTTTGTGATTTACAGTTTTATTGGTGCATTTACATTTTTTATCCCGATTACCATGAATGGGAAGTCCACGATTCCCTTGGATCATATGGTTACGTTTGTACAGGAAAACTTTACGGCTGCTGTACCTTACTATATCCTGTTTGTCATCATATTTGGTGCAGTGCATCCTTTTGTAAATAAAACGTGGAATAAGGATACTGTATATACGGTTCTGTCTTTTTTTAAGGTGATTGGGATGGTTGTTGCGCTAATGCTTGTCTTTAACTTCGGTCCTGAATGGCTGTTTGCTCCCGATCTGGGGCCATTCTTATTTGATAGTCTCGTTACATCAGTTGGTATTCTGGTTCCAATTGGAGCAGTATTTTTGGCGCTTTTGGTTGGCTATGGACTTTTGGAATTCATAGGTGTAATTGTGCAGCCTGTCATGAAACCAATTTGGAACACTCCAGGCCGTTCAGCAATTGATGCAGTCGCTTCTTTTGTAGGAAGTTATTCAATTGGTCTGTTAATCACGAACAAGGTATTTAAGGAAGGGAAATATACAATCAAGGAAGCAACCATCATTGCAACAGGCTTTTCGACGGTATCAGCCACGTTCATGATTGTTGTTGCAAAAACACTTGGGATCATGGATATTTGGAATTTATATTTTTGGGTGACGTTAGTCGTTACGTTTCTTGTAACCGCTATCACAGTTCGGATTTGGCCTTTAAATAAAATAAGTGATTCCTATTATAATGGCCAGGAAGGATTTCCCGAGAAAAAGATTAACGAAAATCGTCTTGAAGAGGCCTGGAGTCAAGCAATGGATACAACGGAACACTCCTTGCCGCTTTTTAAAAATATATGGGTGAATTTGAAGGATGGATTTATTATGGCCGCGGCAATTTTGCCATCCATTTTGTCTGTTGGATTGCTCGGCTTAATTTTAGCAACATATACACCAGTTTTTGATATTTTGGGATATATTTTTTATCCATTTACATGGGTGGTACAATTACCGGAACCATTGCTGGCAGCAAAGGCTGCTTCAATTGAGATAGCGGAAATGTTTTTACCTGCATTACTGGTAGTTAAAGCATCGTTGGTTACGAAATTTGTGGTTGCGGTGTTATCTGTTTCGGCGATTATTTTCTTTTCTGCTTTGGTTCCTTGTATTTTATCGACTGAAATCCCAATCAGCATTCCGAAACTGCTGGTAATCTGGTTTGAACGGACAATTTTGACGATTGTTATTGTGACTCCGATAGCGTATTTGTTGTTGTGAGTTCGTTTGTTAAGGTGGTTGCGAGAAATAAATCAGCACACCTGTTTCGTGACAGGTGTGCTTTTGTCAGTTTTATTCTTTTTCCGCAACCCATTTTTCGATCAGTTTCTGGTGGTTTTCAATCCACCTGGCAGCACCTTTTTTCGGCTCGTTGTCATTTTTCCGTATGACATTCATGAGTGAAGAGAGCTGCTTATGTGACATGTCCCATTGATCCAGCCATGTACTTACCTCAGGAAATTCCTCTTTAAAGTTTTTACGTGAGTACCAGTAGACACTATCAGGCTTCCCGTAAACGTTTTTGGGATCATCCAGGTATTTCAGATCCCATACCGCAAATGCCCAATGTGGGTTCCAGAGTGTTACAACAATCGGTTCTTTTTCTTCATATTTCTTTTTCAATTGTGCAGTCATGGATGGGCCAGAGCTCTCAATCAGATCATAATCCAGGTTGTATTCTTTTACAGCCTTGTCAGTCATTTTCATCAGGCTTGCACCTGGTTCGATTCCAATAATTTTACCATCGAATGCTTTTTTATTTGAGTTTAATTCATCCATGCTGTCGATGTCTACATATTCCGGAACTGCTAATCCGAGCCTCGTATTTTTGTACCACCCATCATGTTTGACAATGTCCTCTTTATATCGTTGTACATAGGGCTTGTCGGTGTGTGGCAGCCAGACTTCCAAATTGACATCAATGCTTCCATCCGCAAGGCCGGAATACAATGCTCCTTTCGTTACGGAGGTCAGTTTTACATCGTAACCCTTATCCTCAAGAACAATTTTCCACATATTGGCAACGGCTATCGTTTCAGCCCAATTTTGAAGGCCGATATGTATCGTTCCTTTATCTTTTTCTTCCGCGCTGCCGTCACCGTTTTCCTTTGCACTATCGCTGCTGCATCCTGCAATAACGAACAGCAACAATGTAATTACCACTATAAAATATGTCCAACGTTGTACTTCTTTCATCATCATTCCTCCCAGATGTCAAATTATATAGTACGCACACTGGTTGAATATTATACTATTTCCATATTTGCAAATCAAATTCGACAGGTGCCAGGCACTTCATGAATTTTGTCGATTTTTGTCGAATAGGATGGATTGCATTTTCCAGTAATCTATTAAACTTTTGTTTCAATTGTAATATTTTATTGACTGATTCTTTTGGACTAAAAAGGGGTTGGATGTGACGTCATCTGTGACAAAACCGGCTTTATCCTGAAAATTGTTATTGGCGCATTTTCCTACAAAACATTACAAAACAGGACCAAGATATTCCTATTTAACTATGGGAACTTTTAGATATATTTGATATGTTTTGGTGGACGTCGTTGAATCTATCAGTGCAAATAGATTCACTAAAGTGCGCGCTTTAAATAACAAAAAGGGATGGTAGTGGTTTAGATGAATCTTAAACGAACGATGACAGGAACGGTTCTGGCATTGGGGCTTACAGTGGGAGCGAGCAGTATTAGTGCGGAAGAATTGGGTACACAAACATTAAACGCGATGAAGTCAATGACTCACTCCAATTTCCAGGTAGTTTGGAATGAAAGCGCTGGCACACCTTCATTTATTTCAGGTAAACTGTCTGAAAAAAAGGTGAGTGGACTTCATGAAGTGAAGCAGTATTTGGAAGAAAAGCGTAATGTCTTTCAGCTGGACCCCGATTCGGATTTGGAGTTTGTGAAAAAAAAGACTGACGATCTGGGCATGACGCATTATACGTTTAAACAAACCGTTAACGGCGTTCCTGTTTTCGGAGCGGAGTTCACTGTCCATACAAATAAGAAAGATTACGTCAGCGCTGTGACTGGGGCGGTACATCCACAGGCAGCTAATCATATGAAAAACAGTCTTACATCCGGTATTTCAAAAAATAAAGCCGTTAAAAATGCATGGGATTCTATTGGTCTGACGAAAGAGCAAACGAAAGCGGACGATGGTGACAATGCGTCATTAAGTCAATCCGGAGTGAAAAACAGCGCGGAAAATGCGGAAATGGTTGTTTATTCGCACAACGGAACGAATAAACTGGCTTATCATGTGGAGCTTCAGTTTATTTATCCGAAACCTGCGAACTGGCAGATTTTTGTTGATGCTGACAATGGATCGGTTATTGACTCCTATAATGCCGTCACAGATGCTGAAGCAACAAAAGGAACTGGTACCGGAGTCCTCGGAGATACGAAAGAATTGAATACGTATTTGAAAAATGGCCAATACCAATTATATGATGTGACCAATCCAATGAATGGCGTAATTGAAACATATACTGCTCAAAATGGAAGTACGTTGCCAGGGGCTCTGGTAACTGACAGTGATAATGCATTCACCGCAGATAAACAGGCAGCAGCTGTGGATGCACATGCATATGCGGATAAAGTATTCGATTATTATTATACCAATTTTGACCGTGTCAGCTATGATGATAATGGTGCATCAATCCGTTCGACAGTCCACTATGGAAATAATTATAATAATGCTTTTTGGAACGGCCAGCAAATGGTATATGGTGATGGCGACGGGCAGACGTTTGCACCGCTTTCCGGCGCGCTGGATGTGGTGGCGCACGAACTGACACATGCAGTTACAGGGCATTCTGCAGGGCTTGTCTATCGGAATCAGCCCGGCGCGTTAAATGAATCCATGTCAGACGTTTTTGCTGCATTTGTTGACCGTGACGATTATTTGCTGGGTGAAGATGTGTACACTCCCGGCAAAAGTGGAGATGCCCTGCGCAGTATTTCCAATCCACCGGCATATGATCAGCCGGCCCATATGCAGGACTATGTTGAAACAAACCAGGATAATGGCGGAGTGCACATTAACAGCGGAATTCCAAATAAAGCAGCGTATCTTACCATGGAAAGTATCGGCAAAGATAAAGCGGAAAAAATATATTACCGTGCACTTACCGTTTATTTGAATCCATACAGTAACTTCAGTGATGCACGTGCAGCATTGCTTCAGTCCGCCAAGGATATCTATGGTCAGGGATCTGAATATGATGGTGTAGCAAGAGCATGGGATCAGATCGGCGTACAGTAGTAAAATCACTTGTATAATAAGGAGATGAGTATGGTGCCTTGGAGCAGGATGTTGTTGCTGATAGTGGCAGGCATTGCAGTTATTGCTTTAACTGCATGCGGTCGAAGTGACCAAAGCCATTCAGGTGAAAAACAGAACGAACCGCCAACGAAAGGTGAAAACAGTGGTGGGATTGTTGCAGGAAAGATCGTACCAAGCATTACAATTGGCAAGGAACAGGCAATCTTTAAGCTGAAGAATCAGACTGAGCATATAAAAAAATTTAAATTTGCAACTGATCCCGCCTATAGCATTGAAATAACTGATAATACCGGGAAAGTTGTTTTTGAAAAAACAGTTGCTATAAATGATAAGGCGATCAAGTTAAAACAGGCGGAGGAAACATCATTTGAATTCAAGCTGCCTGACCAGCTTCAAAAAGGAACGTACACAATCCAAGCATCACTAAATTCTAATCCCGAGATACAAGTGAAAAAGGAATGGCATAAAACATAAAGCTATCCCCATACCATTGTGATGTGGTATGGGGGTTTTAGATGTGTTTCTTTTTATAAAGCAGTTAAATCAGCTTTTTTTCAGAAATGACAATACCGTCTTCATCAGCATATGCATAGTTGCCAGGTTTCCAATTTACTTCTCCAAATGTAACGGTAATATCTTTTTCGCCTTTTCCTTCTTTTTTACTTTTTAATGGATTTGTTCCCAAGGCAACAACACCTGCATCCATCTGTGCAATGTCCGCACTGTCGCGAATACACCCATTGATGATAACACCGGCAAGATTACGCTTCACCATGATTCCGGCCAAACGGTCCCCCATCAGTGCGCAATTTCTGGATGCACCGCCATCCACGACAAGGATATTGCCTTCCGGGATGGTCTCAAGGGATTCTTCCACTAATACATTATCTTCCAGCACGTTGACGGTTGAAATGGGTCCGGAAAATGCTATTTTCTTTCCATACGAAGTAAATGCTTGTTTACAGACAGTCAGTTCGTTCGAAAAATCATCACATAAATCAGCCGTTTTAAAAGTCACTGTATCCCATCCTTTAGCAATCATCGTTTAATAGTTAAAATTTATCCAATTTTTATGCAACTGTCAAGAATTACCCGGGATAGCACAGATGATATGAATTTGATAATTGCTGTATCTAAAAATGCTCCAGTAAAAATCAGGATTTTACATATTAGCCATTCAAAATATTTCGGGGTATAATACCAGTTGAGAAAGTAGGGGGACCCTTCCTGTAAAAGCAACTGGCAAAGGAAAGAAAGGGGAAATGGGAATGATAGGACTTAAACAGATTTATCAAGCAAGGGAAACAATTTCCGATATCGTCAAACAAACACCAATTATGACTTCCGAAACATTATCAATCAACACTGGAAATAAAGTTTTCCTGAAAGGTGAACACCTGCAAAAAACAGGTTCATTTAAGATTAGGGGTGCAACAAATAAGGTGAAGGATGTGGCACAGCAAAATCCGAAATCCATTGTCGCTGCCTCATCCGGGAATCACGGCCAGGCGGTGGCATACATAGCGAATAAACTGGGCATTCCATCGACCATTGTAGTCCCGGAAGATGCCGCAAGTAACAAGCAAAAAGCGATTCAGGCGTATAATGGGAACCTGGAATTCTGCGGGGTAACGTCCGCTGAACGGATTGAGCGGGCGAAGGAAATTTGTGAAGGCGGGGATGGAATATATATTCCCCCATATGATGATCCACTTATTATGGCGGGTCAAGGAACAATAGGGATGGAAATTCTGGAACAAGTGGATAACATTGATGAAGTGTATGTGCCTGTTGGCGGTGGCGGGCTAATCTCAGGTGTACTTACCGCAATCAAGGAAATGAAACCATCGATTCGGGTAATCGGAGTGGAGCCGGCACTTGCCAATGATACTTATTTATCGCTGCAGAGCGGTGAACGCGTAACAATTGATGCCACCTCGACAATTGCTGATGGACTGCGCACAACGATTCCAGGGGAGTTGACTTTCCCGGCTGTTCAACGTTACGTGGATGATCTTCAACTGGTGGAAGAAGATGCAATTAGGAAGGCTTTTGATTTTATACTGACTAGAATGAAGCAGGTAATTGAACCTTCCGCTGCCGTTTCAGTTGCAGCAGCCTTAGCGCGTCCGGCTGAAGGAAAGCGAATAGTCGTTCTTGTATCGGGTGGGAATATGGATGGAAAAGTAATTCATTCACTACTGAAATAAGTTGATAATATGGGCTTGGGAGCGGAGTACGAATATTCTGCTCTTAAAGTCCCTTAATTGGAATGTCATCATATTTTATCATGTTATCAAACTAGTTTTAATATGTTATAATGAGTAAATCTGAATTAATGAAAGAGGCTCAAACATATGACGGAAAGAAGAATAGATAAGCATAATAAATCAAAGAAACGCCGTGGATTGAGGATAACGCTGGCAATTTTTTGTGTTCTTGTTCTGGGACTTTTCGCTTATGCATACTCCATATACAGTGATGCGAAAGAAACAGTGAACGGGGAAATCCATAATCCGGTCGATTCGATTGATCAGGATGTTGGAAAGGAAAAATTAAGCGAGCAGAAACCGCTTAATATTTTGTTGCTTGGCGTGGATCAGCGGCCGGGTGATGGAGGCCGTTCCGATGCACTGATGGTACTTTCGCTGAAACCTGACGAAAACAAGATGCAGATTGTAAGTATTCCGCGAGACACCCGAACGATGATTGTTGGTAAAGGTTATGAGGATAAAATCAACCATGCGTATGCATTTGGCGGAACAGATATGTCGATTGCGACTGTTGAGAATCTATTGGATATAGAGCTGGATTACTATGTCGAAATGAATATGCAGGGGCTGTCGCAAATGGTTGATGCAGTTGGTGGAATCACCGTAAACAATCCACTTGACTGGTATGATGAAGGTTACTATAAAAAGGGCTATCATTATGAAAAAGGACAAATCCATTTGAACGGACCACAAACGATGGGATATGTAAGAATGCGCCACTTGGATCCGCGCGGTGACTTTGGACGGACACAGCGTCAGCGCCAGGTTATTCAGGCAATCATTGACAAAGGTGCCAGCATATCATCCGTGGGAAAAATTGGTGACATGCTTGATGTGCTTGGCAATAATATGACGACTAATCTGGATTTTGATGACATGAAGAGTTTGATGTTACATTATCGGGGTGTCCGTGAAAATGTAGTTAGTTATATGATTGAAGGAAACGGTACAAACATTGGCGGAACCTACTATTTGATTGTTCCTGACGAAGAGATTCAAAAAGTCCATGATATGCTTGTTAAGACATAAAATAATTAATACACGGTAGGAAAGAGGCTGTCTCAAAAGGTGAACTTTTGAATGACAGCCTCTTATTTATTATTCTGTTGTTCTGGTCGGGATGATTGGCAATACGATATGTGATGGATATTTCGTATTATGATAAATTGTTTGTTGGGCTAATTTAGTTTTAGTACTTTCCCGGGCTGTTTTTCCAGTATTGGGATTCACATCAAAACGTGGAAAGTTGCTGGAGGCAATTTCGATTCTGATTTGGTGCCCCGGCAAAAATACGTTACTTGTTGCCCATAAGTCAATTTCGTATTTGACAATTTCTCCAGAAAGGTCCGGTTCCGGTGTATATCCGTTTCGGTAGCGGGCACGGACAATCCCATCAGTTAAATTGATTGCGGTTCCGTCCGGGAAAACATCGACTAATTTTGCAGTGAAATCAGTGTCGGGTGCATCAGTTGACGCCCATAGCTTCATGTTGATCGGTCCTGTCACTTCAACTGGGACCTCCAATTTTTTCGAGGTATAGATCAGAACATCGTCCCTGTCTTCAATTTTTCCCTGATGGTGTGGACCGGTTGTTTGTACACCATCATAAAGTGTTCCCCCGCCAACTGTCGGTACAGGGTTTTCCGGATTGTGGATGTATGAATCGAATGATTCATCTTCAGGTTTCGTAAATGATAATGTGCCGTCACTTGAGCTTCTATTCGCTTGACCGCGGCTGTGTAAATAAAATGGTGTATACTGCGTCCTCGCGAGGGGCCATTCCTGCTCGTTCCGCCACTCATTGCTCCCCATCACAAACAGTTTTACGGGCGATTCCTGTAAAAAATCGGATTGTTCATCTTTCAACCAATGATTGAACCAATCAATATGGAGCCCGGTCAAATCATTTTTTAAATCTATCCAATCTTCCGAGGCGTGAACGCCAAAATTGCGTTCTCCTATGACAGATTTAAAGTCCCCATGTGCCCATGGTCCGATAATCAGCTTTTGCTGTTGATTGTTTTGTTTGTTCATTTCCACATAGTTATCCAGGGTTGATTGCAGCAGGGAGTCATACCACCCGGCAACATGATATGCTGGAACATTCATTTTTTCGTACCGATTGTAAACACTTGCTTGTTCCCAGTAGCTGTCATTCAATTCAAGATCCAGAAATGTAAAGAAATAATCCGCTGTTCTCAGCTCTTTCAGCGGAGGCCATTCATTGATTGGTTTGTAATGATACCATTCATGGATGTGATTCATGTAGTCCGCTGTTTTTAGCATCATTTCCCGGTATTTCTCCGTGTCATTTCCATATTTACGTTTCAGCATGTCAGGCACAATCGATTCAAGTGCCCAGGTTTCGGAAGTGCCAAGTCCATATGCTCCGGAATGATACATGTTACCACGTCTTGGATCATTCAGACTTTGCGATGGAAAAATGGCTTTTAAATGTGGTGGGTTTTCAGCAGCTGCAGCCAGTTGGGTAAAACCATAATACGATAAGCCAAACATTCCGACTTTTCCGGATGAATAAGGTAAAGAGGCTGCCCATTCCACCGTATCGTAACCATCTTTGGCTTCGTTGATAAATGGTATAAAGTTACCCTCTGATTCAAACCGGCCGCGAACATCCTGAATAATTACAACATAACCATTTTGTACAAGCCGATTGGTGTCCAGATAACGGTGTGAATAAAAGGGAAGATCTTTGCCATATGGCAGCCGCGTCAGCAAAACCGGATAAGTCCCTTCATCTCCCGGACGGTAAATATCGGCATAGAGTACAGTTCCATCACGTAATGTGCAGGCAACATTTTTATCAAGAATGATTTGCATTGATTTTTCCTCCTAAAAGTGATTCCCGGCCATCGTTTGTTTTTTGGACCGGGAATGCTTAGATGTTATGCTGCTTCCTGATTGTTCTTTGTGTTTTTGTCTTTGACAGGGGACAGGAAACGCTCAAGCCATCCCATCCCGATATCAGCAATAATTGCCATGACAGCTGTTGGAATGGCACCGGCTAAGATGATTGGTGCTCCATTGGTGGCGTTGGTTCCGCGAATGATAATGTCACCAAGTCCTCCGGCACCAATGAATGTTCCGATGGTGGCAATTCCAATTGCAATGACAAGGGCAGTACGGAGCCCCGCCATAATAACAGATAATGCAAGAGGCAGCTCCACCATTCGCAGCACCTGGAATTTATTCATTCCCATGCCGCGCCCCGATTCCAAGAGTGCGCTATCCACATTTTTCATGCCTGTATACGTATTTTTTAGAATCGGCAGAAGTGAATATAAGAACAGGGCGAATACGACGGTTGTTGCCCCCAGCCCCATGGCCAGCATTAAAACAGCCAACATTGCCAAAGCCGGTATGGTCTGAATGATATTTGTCAGTGAAATAACAAATGAGCTAAGCTTAGCATGCCTTGAGATGAAAATACCTGTTGGAATCGCAATAATGGCAGCGAACAACACACCATACGCTGACATCAGGAAATGCCGAAAAAACTCCTCCCATACATAACTGAAATTTTCCGTATAATAAATCCATAGATCCTGTAGTATCTGCAATGCCGTCACCTCCTGTTAATCATTTTCAAAGTAGTTGTGTTTCTCCAAAAAGTCCTTTGCGACAACTTTTGGTTCTTTCATTTCAACGTTGGCGAGATAATTCAACTGACGCATTGTTTTCGTACTGATTTTTCCTGCCAGCTTATGCAGGATATCCTTTAATTCAGGGTGTTTGTTCAATACTTCATTTCGTGCAACCGGTGAAGCGTCATATGGCGGAAAGAGATGTTTATTGTCTTTCAGTGTAACCAGATCAAATGCCTCCAGACGGCCATCTGTTGTATAAGCAAGCACGACATCCATTTCGCCGCTCTCAACTGCTTTATACACAAGACCGATTGACATTGGGAAAATACGGTTAAATTTAAATCCATACGTTTTCTTAAATGACTCATATCCGACAGCCGGTCTTCTAATCCAGGCACTGTCCACGCCAAGTCGAAGTTCCGATGCAATGGCTTTAAGGTCGGATACAGTTTTGAGGTTTTCTTTTTTGGCCAGTTCTTCTGTTACGGTAAAAGCATATGAATTGGCAAATCCGTATGAATCAAACCACGTCTGATTAAATCGATCTTGAAATTCTCTTTTAACAATTTTCATCGCTTTGTCAGGGTCTGTAATTGGATCCATGCCAAGTGCACCGACAAGATCCGTACCGGTGTACCTGGTGGCAGTAATGTCAACTTCCCCGTTGGAAATGGCTTTATGCTGTACCGTGGATGATCCCATGTTGGTAATTAATTCTGTTTGGAGGTCAGTGTAGTGTTCAATCATTAAACTAACCATATTGCCCATAATTGCCGATTCAGCTGTGCCCAATGTACCGACTGTTACTGTTTTTTCTTTTGGACCGCTAAGGCCAGGCAATGAACAGCCGCTAAGCAGTACGAGCGAAATCAGCAATATGATAACTGTTTTGATGTTTGCAAATTTCACGGTCATGATTCCTCTCCTTTCCTATGCTGCATCCTGCTGGTCCTGTATACCGTTTGGTGTCAGACGGTTTTCAAGAAATCCGAAAAGCAAATCGGTTAACAGGGCCATCAATGTAACCGGAATAGCCCCAGCAAGAATCAGGTCAGGCCGGTATAAATTGAGTCCATTAAATATATAGTCGCCAAGTCCACCGGCTCCGATAAAGGAAGCGAGTGTTGCCCAGCCGATTAAATATACAGTGGAAACCCGGATCCCCGCCATAATAACTGGTGTTGCAAGCGGAAGCTCCACATGTAAAACACGCTGCCAGCTGCTCATGCCCATTCCGTTTCCTGCTTCCAACAGGCTTTTATTGACATCCTTCACACCGGTAAATGTATTCCGGAGAATAGGCAGCATGGAATAGAAAAATAATGCTGCGATAGCCGGTATTTTTCCTACTCCGAGAATAGGGATGAAAAACGCAAGAATAGCGAGGCTTGGAAACGTCTGAACAACCCCGACCGTTCCAATTACAAAGCCGGCGATTTTCGGTGTTCGTGTCAGCAAAATCCCGAGCGGCACTGCCACAAGGATCCCTAATAGAACTGCGGCCAGTGAAATGTAAAAGTGCTCCCAGGTTTTCATTAATAGTTGTGTACCATTATTGGCTAAAAAGTCCAGCAACAATTTCATCTCCTTTCATTATCCAGCTGATTGGTTTGGTTCAATTTCGCCCCAGATCGTATAATAGACAATGTCAGCCAGATTTGCCCGTGTTACAATGCCGAGAAGTGTTTGGTTCTTGTCCACGACAGGGATGTTTTTGATTCCTTTACGCAGTATCCGATGAATGGAATCACGCAATAAAGTTCCTTTTTCCACTTTATATAAATTTTTGTCCACAACCTCTTTGACAAGAGTGTTTTTCTTATGGCTTTGATCAATGATCTCGATATCAATGAATCCTTGCAGTTTTTGTTCTTCATTTACCACAAGCAGCGTGTCGACCCGTTTATTTTTCATTACTTGTATAGCCTCACTCAGAGTTTGTTCCAGTGTAATGGTTATAGGCTCAGGATTCATGATTTGCTCGACAGTTTGAATATTTGGCTGTGCTTGAATCAGCCGATCTTTCCCAATAAATTGTTCCACAAATTCGTTGGCTGGTTGACGCAAAATTTCATCCGGCGCTCCCACTTGCACAATCTCGCCATCACGCATAATAACAATTCGGTCAGCAAGTTTCAGTGCTTCGTCCATGTCATGTGTAACGAACACAATTGTTTTGCCCAGTGATTGCTGTAGTTTTTTAAATTCTTCCTGAAGGGAATCCCTTGTAATTGGATCGAGTGCACCGAATGGTTCATCCATTAAAATTAGAGGAGGATCCGCCGCCAATGCACGCAGCACGCCAATCCGCTGTTGCTGTCCGCCACTCAGTTCGTGCGGGAATCGATCAAGGTATTCCGAGTCCATATTGACAAGTCCAAGCAATTCCTCAGCCCGTTTCCTGCGCTTTTCCACCGGCCACTTCAAAAGCTTTGGCACCAGTGAAATGTTTTCCTGGATTGTCATGTGCGGGAACAGACCTATCTGCTGGATTACATATCCGATTTCCCGTCGCAGCTGCACCGGGTCTTTATCCAGAATGTTTTCTTCTTCAATGGAAATTGTTCCGTTTGATGGTTCGATTAACCGGTTAATCATCTTCATTGTCGTCGTCTTTCCACATCCACTCGGACCGATAAAGACGATAAACTCTCCTTTTTCCACTTCTAATGTCATATTCGCAACGGCTTTTTTTCCACCGTCGTATATTTTCGAAACATCTTGAAATGTAAGCAAGTAAATGCCACCTCCATAAATTTGTTTAGTTGTTTCGGCGGTTACGTTTTTACTATCGGAAAGACAATAGGATGAAACGTATCCGCGTCGAGTGTATTGATAATCGGGCAGTCTGTCTTAAGAACTTTTTCATCGTATCTAACTTTGTACAACATGTAAACTTCATAAAAAGTATAAACTTTTTTGTTTATAAAGTTTATAATTAATATGCTTCATTTTCCTTTGAGTATCTTAAAAATACACATGGATTCAATTTTTTAAAGGTTTTGCATCATGTGATATAGTACGGGAAGGTTATTCGGAAAGGGGATATGGATGGAAGCGAAAATCGATGGGGTAAGAGCGCAGTTTGTGGAAAAGATTATGGATAATATGCATGCGTTTGGTGTGTCTCCGACGGTTGGACGGGTACTCGGCATTATTTATATGCATCGGGAACCAATGACTCTGGATGAATTATCTGCTGAAACAGGAATGAGCAAAACGCGAATGAGCCAGGTAGTCAGAGAAATGATGGAATTGAACATTGCGGAGCGCGTTTTTAAAAAAGGTGTCCGCAAAGATCTCTATCAAGTGGAGCAGGACTATTATGAAACATTTATCTCGCTGTTTACATCAACCTGGCAGAAAGCAATTAAGCGGAATAAACAATTTGAACAAAAATTGATGACCAAATTGAATGAGTTGCAACAACAGGGGAAAAAATTAACACCTGCTAAAGAGCAGATAATAAATGAACTGTTGGAAGAAGCCCATGAATGGACAAATTATTATGATTGGATAGATCGCCTTATCGTGTTTTTCGAAAGCGGCGAAATCTTTAAATATATACCAAAGAACAGGAGTGATTTGAATGAATAAAAAAGTGATTTTATCATGTGCGGTGACAGGTGCAGGTGATACAACCGCCAAAAGCCCGCATGTCCCGGTTACACCGAAAGAGATAGCGGATTCTGCAATAAAAGCTGCGAAGGCAGGTGCAACCATAGCACATCTGCATGTTCGTGATCCGGAAACAGGGCAGCTGAGTCATGATGTGAATTTATTTCAGGAAACGGTTGAACGTATTCGTGAAGCAGACACAGATGTCATTATTAATATTACATCCGGCGGCGGCGGTGACTGGATTCCGAGTGAGGAAGATCCGACACGTGGCGGTGCCGGAACTGATATTCAGACACCGGAAGAGCGTCATGAACCGGTTGGAAAATTGCTTCCGGAAATGTGCACGCTTGATTGCGGAAGTGTTAACTTTGGCAACATGCTGTATGTCAGCCCGACTGACTGGCTGCGCAAACAAGCAAGGTTGGTTCAAGAGAGCGGTGTGAAACCTGAATTGGAATGTTTTGATACCGGACAGATTCGCTTTGCCAATCAGTTAGTACAGGAAGGGCTGATTGACGGTGACCCCCTTTTCCAATTCTGCCTTGGAATCCCATGGGGAGCTGCATCTGACGCGGAAACGTTGTCCTATATGAAGAGCAGAATTCCGGAGAATGGAAAATGGGCAGCATTTGGAATCGGACGTATGCAAATGCCGGTCGTTGCCGAATCCGTACTGCAGGGCGGAAATATTCGTGTCGGTTTGGAAGATAATCTTTACTTGAAAAAGGGTCAGCTTGCAACGAATGAACAGCTTGTTGATAAGGCTGTCGGCATTACACAAAGTCTCGGGTCCGACGTTATGTCACCTGCTGAAGCACGTGAATTATTAAACTTACGAAATCCAAATGGAGGAAATGATTAATATGACTAATACGATACAACACATCACCGTTGTTGGAACCGGCGTGATTGGCAATGGCTGGATTACCCGGTATCTGGCAAACGGCTATAACGTAACAGCAACAGATCCAGCTCCCGGAGCAGAGGAACGGATGCGGGAGGCCATTCAACATGCGTGGCCGTCGATGGAACAGATGGGCCTTGCGGAAGGTGCGTCCATTGAGAACCTACGCTTTGAAGAAGATTTCGGTAAAGCTCTTCAGAATGCAGATTTCATCCAGGAAAATGTTCCGGAACGAGAGGAACTGAAGCGGAAGGTAATAGCCGAGATTGATCAGCACGCGCCGGCAGAAGCTGTGATTGCATCCAGCACATCCGGTATCCTGCCAAGCACATTGCAGGCGGACTGTCAGCAGCATCCGGAGCGCGTTATGGTTGCCCATCCGTTTAATCCGGTTTATTTGGTGCCATTGGTTGAAGTAGTCGGTGGGGAAAAGACTGATGCTGATTTTGTGGAAAAGGCAAAAGCATTTTACAGCGGATTGAATATGAAGCCTCTCATTGTTAACAAAGAAATTGAAGGACACATTGCAGACCGTCTGATGGAGGCTATCTGGCGCGAGTCATTGCATATCGTGAATGATGGTGTGGCAACTACAGAAGAAGTGGATGCATCTATCGTATATGGCCCCGGGCTGCGCTGGGCACTGATGGGACCATTTATGACACTGCATATGGGCGGCGGAAAAGCAGGCATGCGCCATTTGCTTGAACAGTTCGGACCCGCATTGAAACTGCCGTGGACAAAGCTGGAAGCACCTGAATTGACTGACGAACTGGCCGAAAAAGTGATCGAAGGCTGTGAAAAGCAGACGGCCGGCGTCGAAATGGAAAAGCTGGAAGAACGGCGCAATCAATTTTTAATTGAATTACAGCAGCTGCTGGAAAAATACTGGCCAAGCGCCAATCTGACAGGAGAACTTTAAACGAACGGGGGAAAGTACAGATGGGTAAAATTATTTTACGTGACCATGTCCGGGAAGACTGGATTGATTACAATGGCCATATGAACGATGCTGAATATGTACGAGCATTCAGCTGGGGTGTGGATGCATTGATGAATGTGATCGGCATCACTGAACAATTTCGTGATCAAAACCAATATACGATGTTTACACTGGAAAATCATGTTTGTTATTTGGTCGAAATGGAGCTTGATGAGTTGCTTGAGATCCATCTGAGCATCCTGGACTATGATGCCAAGCGTGTACATGCCTTTTTTGAGTTGTATGGGAATGACGGAAAGCGTGCCGCTACAAGCGAACAGATGCTGATGGGAATGGATCAGGAAGCTGGCAGGGCCGCACCATTTCCTGAAGCAGTTTTTGCAAAGGTAACAGAACTGGCAGCAAACTATACACCAGCTGAAAAACCAAAAGAAGCCGGACGCGTGATAGGCATCAGAAAGAAATAACGGATGGTTGATACTTTGCGTTGAGGGTTGATTTTGTCCGGGTGAAGGTTGATGCCTACGCCTTGAGGGTTGATTTCGACCGGCGGAGGTTGATACCACGCGTTGAAGGTTGATTTCGACCGGCGGAGGTTGATACCACGCGTTGAGGGTTGATTTCATCCGGTGGAGGTTGATACTTCGCGTTGAAGGTTGATTTCGTCCGGGTGGAGGTTGATACCTTCGCGTTGAGGGTTGATTTCATTCGGTGGAGGTTGATACTTTGCGTTGAGGGTTGATTTCGACCGGCGGAGGTTGATACCACGCGTTGAGGGTTGATTTTGTCCGGGTGGAGGTTGATACTTTGCGTTGAAGGTTGATTTCGTCCGGTGGAGGTTGATACTTTGCGTTGGGGGTTGATTTTGTCCGGGTGGAGGTTGATACGTTGCGTTGAAGGTTGATTTCGTCCGGTGGAGGTTGATTCCTACGCCTTGAAGGTTGATTTCGACCGGCGGAGGTTGATTCCTTCGCCTTGATGGTTGATATTCGCTTCAGAAGGTTGATTCAATATAGGCATCCTTGCATTTGTTTTTACAAAGCCATTGTGACAGATCTCTCAATCCCTCGTATATTTTCCAGCCGGCTTTTTCTTTGTACAAGTAATTTTGTCCCAGTATTTTCGCTGTAATAAACAAGCATTGAATAAAAAGTCGTGTATATGAATAGGGTTCCTATGAGGACTCTTTTGATATACACGGCTTTTTTGCATATACAGTTTTTCAATAAACAAAACGAAAGGAGTGATGAAATGGCCCAACCGGTTCTTGAAATTAAAGATTTGAAAACTACTTTCTTCACGGAAAATGGTAACATTCCGGCTGTTGATCATGTCAGTTTGGAAGTGAATCCCGGTGAAATTCTTGGGGTTGTTGGGGAATCAGGCTGCGGGAAAAGCATGACTTTTTTATCTGTTATGGGACTAGTTCCCACACCGCCCGGAAAGATTATCGGTGGTGAGATTCTTTTTAAAGGTCAAGATTTAACTTCAGCCCCGGAAAAGACGATGCGCAAAATTCGCGGCAACGAAATCGGAATGATTTTTCAGGAACCTATGACATCATTAAATCCTGTTTTTACGATAGGCAGTCAGCTGATAGAGGGCATTCGTATTCACAAAAAGTTTTCAAAAGGCAACGCTAAACAGCAGGCAATCGACTATTTAAAACTGGTTGGAATGCCACGTCCTGAACAAATTTTGCGTGATTATCCCCATCATTTATCCGGGGGGATGCGACAGCGTGTAATGATAGCAATGGCAATGGCTTGTGAGCCTGAAGTACTTATAGCTGATGAGCCGACAACAGCATTGGATGTTACAATCCAGTCGCAAATTCTAAAACTGATGAAACGACTGAATGAAGAAACCAAAACTTCGGTTGTGTTAATCACCCACGATCTTGGAGTTGTTGCTGAAGTATGTGACCGGGTAGTTGTAATGTATGCTGGTAACGTTATTGAGGAAGGTACAGTTCGTTCCATTTATAAGAGCCCGAAGCATCCGTATACAGAGGGACTCATCCAATCGGTGCCGGATATGCGGTTCAAATCCGACCGACTTTATTCCATTCCGGGTAATGTGCCCAAGCCAGGCACGATTAAATCCGGTTGTCCCTTTGCACCCAGATGTACGTATGCTTTTGATCGGTGCAGGAAGGACTATCCACAGTTGATTGATTCCGCAAATGGGCAGAGAGTCCGCTGTTTCCTTCACGAACATAGAAAGGAGAAGGAAAATGAGCGAGATATTGCTGAAAGTAAATAATCTAAAAAAATACTTCCCCATTACCGGAGGAGTGTTAAATCGGGAAGTTGGCACAGTGAAGGCAGTGGACGGTGTTTCTTTTACCCTGGAGAAAGGAACAACGTTGGGGCTTGTCGGAGAATCCGGCTGTGGCAAAACAACCGTTGGAAGAATGATATTAAGACTAATTGAACCGAGCGATGGTACCGTTTCATTTCAGGATGTTAATTTAACGGAGCTTTCAAAAGGCGAGTTGAGGAACCATCGAAGGGATATTCAGATGGTGTTTCAGGATCCATTCGCTTCTTTGAATCCTCGTCAAACTGCCGGAAAGATTATTGAAGAGCCTTTGAAAGTACATGGTATGGATAACACATCCGAACGAAGAAAGAGAGTCAATGAATTGCTGGAAATCGTCGGGTTACATACATATCATGCAAAACGCTATCCGCATCAGTTCAGCGGCGGGCAGCGGCAACGGATTGGAATCGCGCGTGCACTGGCTGTTCATCCCAAATTAATCGTTGCCGATGAACCGGTATCAGCACTTGATGTTTCCATACAGTCCCAAGTTTTGAATCTATTGAAGGATTTGCAGAAGCGTTTTGATTTAACATACATTTTTATTGCACATGATTTGAGTGTTGTTCGTCACATCAGTGATCGTGTTGGAGTCATGTATCTCGGAAGGCTGGTTGAAATGTCTGATTGTGAAATGATTTATGAACAGGCCAAGCATCCATATACACAGGCATTGCTCTCAGCAGTTCCTGTACCTGACCCTGATTACGAGCAGAGCGGGACAACCCTTGAGGGGAGCGTTCCGAGTGCATCCAGTCCTCCATCAGGATGTGCCTTCCATACAAGGTGCCCGCTGGCAATGGATGTTTGCTCTGTGACACGTCCCGAGCTTAAGGACGTTGGAACGAATCATTATGTTGCTTGCCATCTATATGATGAGGAGTAGGCATGACATGTTTATTTAAATGAATAGGGAGGGGAATTTTTTGCGGCATTTATTTTCTTGGACGTTTTTGTTTGTAATGCTTGTTTTTCTAATGCTTGCCGGATGTTCTTCAGATGACAGTGATACCAAAGGGGCTGAGGGTGAAGACAACAGCACACAGGACACGTTGATTTATGGGCGTGGAGCCGATTCCGTTAGTCTTGACCCGGCAACTGTGACAGATACGGAATCTTTTAAGGTAACCCAGCAGATTTTCGATACGCTTATCGATTTTGAAAAAGGCACAACGGAGTTAAGACCAATGCTGGCAACAGATTGGAAAATTTCAAATGGCGGCAAGACATATACTTTTAAGCTGCGGAAAGACGTTAAATTTTCCGATGGGACGGATTTTAATGCTGAGGCGGTTGTGTTTAATTTTGAACGGTGGATGAAAGGCAATAAGAGTGATCAAACTTTTTCCTATTACGCTACGATGTTTGGAGGATTTAAGGGAGATAAAAATCATGTTATCAAAAACGTTAAAGCAATTGATGCGTATACCGTACAATTTAATCTTAATCGTACATTTGCTCCTTTCCTCAAGAATCTTGCCATGCCGCCATTCGGGATTGGAAGCCCTACAGCAATTAAAAAGGGCGGGGACCAATTTGGAAAGACTCCGGTTGGTACCGGTCCATTTAGTTTAAAAAAGTGGGAAGCGAAAAATAAAATTGTTTTGAAAGCGAATGAAAACTACTGGCGTGAAGGATATCCCAAGCTAAACAGAATTATTTTCCGTGTTATTCCCGACAATGCAGCAAGATTGAATGCATTAAAAACCAATGAGGTTGACATGATGGATGGTTTAAGTCCAACTGATCTTGAAAGTGTCAACAATACTGAAGGGCTGCATGTATGGTACCGGCCGCCGATGAATGTTGCGTACATGCAGTTCAACACGAAACGGGCACCATTTGATAACAAAAAGGTTCGTCAGGCATTAAGTCGCGCCATTAACAAACAAGCATTAATTGATGCGTTCTATGCCGGTGCAGCCAGCCCGGCGAAAACCTTTTTGCCGAAAACAATTATGGGATATAACGACAGTATTGAATCGTATGAATTCAATCTTGAGAAAGCAAAGAAGATGCTGGCGGAAGCCGGATATGAAGAAGGGTTTGACATGGAATTATGGACGATGAATAATCCACGATCCTATTTGCCTGAACCACAAAAGATCGCACAAGCAATCCAGGCAAACTTTAAAAAAATCGGTGTGAATGTAGACATTAGACCAACAGACTGGTCAACATATTTGGATAAGGTTCATGAAGGCGTACCGGATGCATTTCTGCTTGGATGGATAGGGGATAATGGTGATCCGGATAACTTCTTGTATAACCAATACGCTGTGACTGGCAGCGGACCAAACTACACATGGTATAAAAATGACAAACTGACGAAGCTGTTAACTAAAGCACAATCCGTAACCGATAAGAATAAACGAATTAAACTTTATAAAGAGGCACAGGCAATTATTCACCAAGAAGCTCCCGATGTTCCGTTGGTTCATAACAAGGAACCAATTGTAGGTAAGTCAAACATAAAAGGATTTAAACCATCTCCGACAGGAACCGATCAGCTGTATGATGTCTATTTTGAGTAGGATTTAAGGAGGGGGATACCCCTCCTGATTTTTATAAATAAGGGAGGGACAGGTTATATGATGGCATATACGGTCCGGAGACTTCTACAGCTAATCCCGGTTTTATTTGGAATGTCAATAATTGTTTTTTCGATTGTTCGGTTTATTCCAGGTGATCCTGCCCGTACAATTTTGGGGACCAAAGCAACGGAAGAAGCAATTCAGCATTTGCGGACCAGTTTGGGTTTGGATCAAACTTATTTCGTTCAATATGTTAAATATCTCGGAGATGTCATCACCGGTGACTTGGGTACATCCATTCGAACAGGAAGCCCGATTAGTGATGAAATTTGGACAGCCCTTGCAGCGACTGCGGAATTAACAGTTATTGCAATGATCATTGCTGTTGTGATTGGATTAAATGCTGGGATTATCAGCGCTTGGTTTCAGAATTCATGGTTTGACTATTTATCAATGGTGCTGGTCCTTATCGGTATTTCTATCCCGGTATTCTGGCTGGGGCTAATGCTGCAATGGCAATTTGCTGTTGAATGGGGGTGGCTCCCATCCATAGGCCGGGAAAATATTCGTAATCCCATTGATCCGATTACACATCTGTTCTTGGTAGATACATTAATTCATGGTAATTTCAATCAATTATGGACTGCTGCACGACATCTTTTATTACCAGCTGTAACGTTAGGGACAATTCCAATGGCAATTATTGCCCGTATGACACGCTCAAGCATGTTGGATGTGATGCGTTCCGATTATATTCGGACAGCCAGGGCGAAGGGGCAGAAGATGTTTTGGATTGTATACCGTCATGCACTAAAAAATGCATTTATTCCGGTTTTGACGGTCATTGGTTTTGAATGCGGCTTTCTGTTGGGAGGGGCAGTATTAACAGAGACCATATTCGGCTGGCCGGGTATTGGACGATACGTTTACGATGCAATTCTGGCACGCGATTATCCGGTAGTACAGTCAGGTATTCTGGTGATGGCGCTGATCTTTATTATGATTAATTTGGTCGTTGATTTGCTGTATGCAGCTTTTGACCCAAGAATTAAGTACAAGTAAAAAAAGGGGGAATCAGAATGGGACAAAGTGTACCGGAAACGGGCAGCCAAGCAGATCAATTTGAGGAAGAAGCGGTTTCCTCCCCATTGCATGACGTATGGAGAACTTTCCGTAAAAATAAATTGGCGGTGATTGGGTCAGCTATCATTTTTCTGTTTATTTTAACAGGTATTTTTGCCGGGTTGCTCGCACCTGAGGGTATCAATGAGCAAAAATTGGATCAGGCAGATAAGCTATTACAGGCACCTTCGGCAGAGCATTGGTTTGGTACGGATGCATTTGGACGCGATATTTTAAGCAGGATGATGTATGGTGCCGGGATTTCACTGTGGATTGGTTTCTCATCCGTCATT
The DNA here is from genome assembly GCF_900162695.1 of Virgibacillus siamensis. Classification (NCBI taxonomy): domain Bacteria; kingdom Bacillati; phylum Bacillota; class Bacilli; order Caryophanales; family Bacillaceae; genus Virgibacillus; species Virgibacillus siamensis. The sequence goes on along the minus strand of NZ_FUIH01000007.1, from coordinate 2,314,514 downwards.
GGTTCAGTTGTTGTCGGTTCTTTTTTGGGGCTAATTGCAGGATACTATGGACGATTTTGGGATATGATTATTTCAAGGTTGTTTGATATTATGATGGCTTTTCCAAGTATTTTGCTTGCAATCGCCATTGTTGCAATGCTTGGACCTTCTTTGCAAAATGCGTTAATAGCGATTGCATTGGTTAATGTGCCTGTATTTGGGCGACTTGTACGATCAAAAGTCATGACATTAAAGGAAGAAGAATATGTCCAAGCTGCCCGTTCAATCGGCATGCGGGATGCGCGGATTTTATTTTATCACGTATTACCGAATAGTCTTGCTCCTATTATTGTGCAGGGGACATTAAGTGTTGCGACAGCTATTTTGGATGCTGCTGCATTGGGATTTTTGGGAATGGGGGCGCAACCGCCTGAACCGGAATGGGGGAGAATGCTGGCAGATGCAAAAAATCATATACAAGGTGCGTCATGGACTGTTATTTTTCCGGGGATTGCAATTATGCTGACAGTGCTCGGGTTTAATTTAATGGGCGATGGACTGCGGGATGCACTGGATCCGCGAATGAAAAACTGACTGGTTTGAATTGCGGATCATGTAAAATGGATTCTACAGGATAATCGGGATTAAGCTTAAGGTCCTAATATTTCCAAAACATGTTGACAAATCATTATTCTGTGATAACATAATTAAAAATTAAATAATTTTGAGTACTTCTTATCAAGAGAGAGGGAGGGACTGACCCTGTGAACTCTCGGCAACCAGCTTTTTATTAAGCATGGTGCCAAATTCAGAGGAATGGATAGCATTCCGGAGATGAGAAGGCGTCGACAAAATGTATCGTTGTTTTGTAAACCCTTCTCTATTTTTTGGAGAAGGGTTTTTTGCATTCAAGCAGAAAGGGGAGAGGATTCCAATGAAGGTTTAAATATCAAAAGTATTAACAGAACAAGCCTCATCTGTAATGCCTTGCATACTTAAATCCAAGTTTTCCAATTTGATAACTTTAATTAAAAATCAATTTAGGAGTGATTTTATGAAAAAGCAAATCCATTTAAATGGTTTTATCCAAAATTCACCTTCACCACATTCAACAGGATTGTGGAAATACGAAAAAGATCAGGGTATCCATCACAATCAATTATCTTACTGGACGGAAACTGCAAAAATACTGGAACGTGGAAAGTTTGATGCACTATTTATTGCCGATGTATTGGGGACCTACAGTGTTTATAAAAACAGTCATAAACCGGCTGCACAGCATGCTGTACAATTACCTGCTCATGATCCGCTGATTCCGATTTCCGCTATGGCAGCCGTTACAGAACACTTAGGTTTTGCGCCTACAATATCAGCAACATATGCACAGCCATATGCTTTAGCACGGCAGCTGTCCACACTTGATCATCTGACGGAAGGGCGTGTTGCATGGAATGTTGTGACATCATATTTGGAAAGTGAAGCGGTTAACCTTGGTCTGTCAGGACGCCTTCAGCACGATTTGCGCTATGATCGGGCGGATGAATTTTTGGAAGTTGTTTATAAGTTATGGGAACACAGCTGGGATGATCATGCAGTTATACACGATAAAGAAAAGGACAGTTTCGCAGACCCCGATAAGGTAGATTTGATTCATCATCAGGGAAGATTTTTCGATGTGCCCGGACCACATTTGGTGGAACCATCCCCGCAGCGTACACCCGTTCTTTTCCAGGCAGGGGCTTCGCCAAGGGGACGAAATTTTGCTGCAAAACATGCAGAGGCTGTCTTTACTAAAAATCATTCACTGGATGCTTTGCGGCAATATTCCGCTGATTTACGGGACCGTACGGAAGAACAGGGCAGAGAACCCGGTAACGTACTTATTTTCCCGATGATTCTGCCGATTATCGGTTCGACAGAGGAAGCGGCATATGCTAAATATGAGGAACTTACGAATCAGGTTAGTTATGAAGGAACACTATCCCTGTTATCCGGACATACCGGGATTGACTTTTCTACATATGATCCCGATCAGTATATCGAGGATATGGAAACAGAGGCGGTTCAGGGAAATCTCGATATGTATGCAAAAGATCCGAATAAGAAATGGACCTTACGCGAGGCAGTTAAAAATCATGGACTTGGAAATGGAACAGTCCGATTTATCGGAACACCGGAACAAATTGCGGATAAAATTGAAGAATGGGCAATTCAAGGTGATGCGGATGGATTTAATATTGCACAAACCTATTCACCGGGAACATTCCGGGAATTTGTGGATTATGTTGTACCTGAGTTGCAGAAACGCGGAATCTATCGAAAAGAATACGAGGCAAAAACATTGCGGGAGAATATGTTTGGCAAAGGAAACGCCCACTTGCCGGATAACCATCCTGCTAAAAAATCAGGTGTGCTAAGCAAATAATCTAACGTTAAAAGGAGGAGAAAATGGACGCATTAACAATCTATTTGTGGATAGGACTATCATTGTTTTTAATTGTAATGTTGGCATTAGGCTATGTTGGCTCGCGTAAAACCAAGAGTATGAGTGATTTTGCAATTGGAGGTGCTAAGCTTGGCCCATTTGTTGTAGGGCTTTCATTCGCATCAACTTATCTTAGTGCTGCTACATTTTTAGGTTATCCGGGCTGGTCATATGAATGGGGATATTCGAATCTTTGGCTGTTTTTAGCCATGATTGGCGGCGGGCCTATTGGAGTTTTAATGGTGGCAAAAAAAGCAAGAAAACTGAACACGAAGCAAAAATCCTTATCATTGCCGGACTGGCTGGGTGATTTTTACAACAGTGATATATTGCGGGTCGGGACAGGGCTGATCCTGCTTTTCAACATATTCTATATCGCCGGACAGTTTGTGGCAGGTGCTAGAATATTTGAATATATGCTTGGGATGCCTTATACGGGCGGCTTGATATTAATTGCGGTTGTGGTTGTTGTATATGTATTTGCCGGCGGTGCGTTTGCTGACATATACACAGATGCAGTACAAGCAATATTAATGGCAGGTGCCGGATTATTTATTTTTATTTCCGGGTTGGTTGTTTTTTGGAAAGGGGATATTTCAGCAACAGCTTCCGGCATAACCAATAATCTGGCCGCACAGGATTCAAGCTTAGTCAGTGTGTTTAACCACAATTCCATTTATTTTGATTCGTTCACAGCTATTGTCGGGGCAGTCCTGATACAATGGGCTTTTGCATCGGCTCCACATTTATTTAATAAGGTGCTGGGATTAAAGAGTGAAAAAGATGTAGGGAAAATGATTTTGGTGTACGTCATCACAACTGCCAGCTGTTTATTGATACTTTTTGGGGGGATTTTCAGCAGGGCAGGACTCGGCAATACCATTCAAACGAGTGATCTTGCTTTAATTGAATATGTCGTATGGGTATTTCCTGCATTCATTGTAGCCTTAATGGGTGTCGTCATTTTGGCTGCGGCAATGTCAACAACGGACGGCCTGTTCGTTTCGATTTCGACCGTTTTTGCCAACGATATATTTCTGAAAGTACTTGTCAAACGGGGAATTATTAAAACGGAAAAAGAAAAAGCTGAACGAATCGCATTACGGATTAGTCGTTGGTCTGTCCTGCTGGTTGGGGCTGCTGCCTTTCTGATTGTGCTGAAACCGCCTAAGTATATGGCGGACGTTATGTGGATTGGCATTTCAGGTGTCGCCGCGGGGACATTAGGTCCAATACTGTATGCCGTATTTGCCAAGAAAAAGGCATCGCCACATGCAGCCGAATTATCTATGGGTATTGGATTATTGTCCTATCTCATTATCTATTTTGGAGGTTTTGAAGAAAGCACAATGGCTGCAGGTGCGTGGTCAACACTTATCGGCATTGGATCCATGCTTATTCTTGCAAAGGTACTCCGACCACAGCATGTGACTAGTGTTAACGTTGGTAAGGCACAGTAAATTGTACCTAAACTATGAAAGGGGAAGGTAGATTGAATACAATGCTCTTCATATGGCTCTTTGGATTTGGGCTAAGTTTATCGATTGTCGGATTTTCATTATGGAAGTGGTATTTTAATAGTTAATGCCCCCAAAAAAGTGGGCTCACGGGATACCCGTGAGCCCACTTTTTGCAGCCGCCGAACAAAAGCCGGAAGCCGCCGAACAAAAGCCGGAAGCCGCCGAACAAAAGCCGGAAGCCGCCGAACAAAAGCCGGAAGCCGCCGAACAAAAGCCGGAAGCCGCCGAACAAAAGCCGGAAGCCTCCGAATAAAAGCCGGGGATGCGTCTTTGATGTTTATTCGTTGATAGATTGATAAACTATATCCGCGATAGTTGCCGCAAGTGCACCGGTACTCGGATAGGATCCGCTTTCTAATTGCCCGTTATTTTGCTTGTTGGTCAGCACGATTATTTGCAGGTTATTTATTGGGTCAAAAACAACTTGTGTACCGGTAAAGCCTGTGTGGCCGAAAGTTTCATCTGAGTGTAGATCGCCCATGTACCAGCTTTTGTTCAATTCCCACCCGTAACCTTGGCCAAAGCGCTGCGGCTGGGTAAATGTATCAAGGACCTCTTCATCATACAAGTTTACTTTTCCGTAACTTCCACCGTTTAACATGGCTTGACCAAGGACGGCAAGATCATGGGCATTGGAAAATAGCCCGGCATGGCCGGCAACCCCGCCATTGGCATAATAACTGTTGCCATCACTCACCTCTCCGATAACGGTATCGTCCCTCCAACCTTTAAACAGATCGGGATCATCTTCAATGTAGTAACCAAAGTTAGGATCATCAATCATTTTGTATTCGTATGGGTTCCCCCATGAAGTAGCTGCGATTTTTTTATTGAGGCTATCAGGTGGTGTAAACATGGTGCTCCTCATTTTTAGTGGTTCATATATTTCCGTTTCCAGATACTTATCCAGTTGTTTGCCGGTGACTTTTTCGATTATAAAGCCGAGTGTCATAAAACTGAAGTCACTGTATCTGCGGTCTGTACCTGTTTCATATTCGAGGGGAAGATTGTTAATAAACGCCAATACTTCTTCAGAGTTATCAGCGTATAAATAGGTCGGTTTCCAAGGTGTTAACCCTGAGGTATGAGTCAATAAATCAGCAATGGTGACATTTTCTTTCCCGTTTTGCGCAAAATCCGGAATGTACCTGGCAGCCTTATCATGCACAGATAGTTTACCTTCACTTACCAATTTCATAATACCTTGTGTGGTACCCATTACTTTGGTAACGGAAGCTAAATCAAACATCGTTTTTCGCTTCATTTTTCGGGGTTTTTCCAATAATTCGCCCATGTCGTACTTGTAGGCATAACCATAAGCGCTTTCTTTAACGATTTTATGATCCTTTGCAACTAAAACAACAGCACCAGGGGTTGTTCCGTCTGAAATGGCTGTCTGAACCGCTTCATCAATTTCATACAGCATATCCGGATCCATTCCAACAGCTTGCGGGCTGCCATAACTTAATTTGGGTGCCTGCTTATTATTGGATGAAGCAACTATGGTCATTGGAAAGGAACCAATGATAAAAAGTAGAATGATCGACATTAAAAAAAATTTCCGCACGTTAAATTTTTCCTCCCTTTTTAAGGTTTATAAGATCTTCTTTTGCCACTGTGCTCTCTCCCAATTGAGGGAATTCTCTCCCGATTGAGTAGTGCTCTCTCCCAATTGAGGGAATTCTCTCCCGATTGAAGGCTATCTCTCCCAGTTGAAAGCTCCAATACATATGCTTTGTGCAGCGATTGCCTGTCCGCCCGCTTATCGGCAGTACAGCCTCTATATTTGATTTTCACCACCTTTCTATATGAATCAGAAAATATTTGGTTATTAAAATTAAAAGAATATAATATCATCTAATATCCAATATAATGTACTTTGTAAATTGACACAACGCGTTTAATTGACTTTTTTTGTCGAAGATTCCTGTGAAATGTTGAGTGGAAATTGGAACAGTTTGTATTCAAAAAATGGATAAGCTGCCACATTACTAGCAGGGGGGAATGATCAATGAATCATACAGAACTAAATGCAAGACTGAACCTTTTACTGGAGCAAAAGGTTATTACATCGCACGCCTCAACTGTTACAAGCCGGGCCTTCAAGAGATTGACAAAAACACAGAATGTCAAAAAAGTGGAACAGGCTGAAATGCTGTTTACACATTTACCGATGACTTTATCAAGACTTGAAAACGGGGAAACGGTTGGAGCGCCTTCAGATGATATAATGCGTGAAATTAAACGCTCCCCTCATTTTAATGCAGCAAAAGCTGAAGTCGATTTCATTGAAAAAGAATGGGGTGGACGCTTGCCACAGGAAGAAAGAGATTATCTGTATATGCACTATACAAACATTATTCAATTAATGCAAGGGGGAAATGGAGCATGAAGATTGTAATAGGCGGACAAGTGGAAAAGAAGGAGATGCAGGCGCTGATCAATGGGCTTGACCCATCTATTGAAACCGCTATCAAAGCTGATGTCGATGCAGCCATGGTAATTAAAACCGGGAAGGCAGATTATTATTTCGGCGCTTGTCATACCGGTGGCGGTGGTGCACTTGCGATGGCAATTGCACTTATTGGAAAAGACCAGTGTGAAACAGTGTCAATGCCGGGTAGGAAACCGGTTGAGGAGAAGATTGTTCAGGCAGTGAAGGACGGGAAGAAGGCGTTCGGGTTTACCGGTGATCACATGGAAAAAGCAGTGCCGATGATACTTCATGCTATTAAGCATCATCAGCATTAATTTTAAGGGGGACACATGATGGAGGCGGTATTTGTTGTCTTGATCGGGGCAGTAGCAGCAGTGTTGGCGAACCATAACATTGCTGTCTTTAATGACGGGTTACGCCCCATTGTCGGTGAGCATATTGAGGGAAGACTAAAGCGACGTGAATTGGGTTTAATGGCATTTGCAATGAGTTTTGGACTTGTGATCGGATTTGGAATCCCATTTACGATTACAGCCAGTATTATACTGATTCACAGTATTTTACTGGGGACAGATATTATCGGTTTAATTGTGCCCAAAAACAAATGGGGGACACCAGCGGCAGCAGTTGTCGGCGGTCTGTATGGATGGGGTTTATTAGCCGGCTTGGAAGGTTTCGTCACGTTATTTGAGTATTTACCGGTAAATTTCCTCGAGCCGATGGGGCAGGTAGGAACACCGGTTGTAGTTATGTTTATGGCGTTTCCAGCGCTGGCAGTTGCCATGCAATTCAGTATTAAAAAAGGGGTTATCACGTTTATTGTCGCTGCGATTGTCAGGCAGTTGGCGGTTTTCGTAAATGAAAACGAATTTATCAGTATAGGTGGTAATGTCGTCAACTTGAACCAGGAAGGGATGGCTTTAATCGCTGGAATGATTTTTCTTTTCGCGTATGCCATGAATGAAAAATCCGATGAGGAAAATGCATCTGTTGATTTGGCTTCCATTTTTAGTGAGAAAGTAAAAGCTATCAGGAAAAATGTACCGTTTTTTATGCTTATTGGTGCTTTGATTGCCGGGGCTACGAATCTATTAATCATGGCAGGGGATCCGATTTCACTCAGCTTATTGGCGGAAGGGAAGCAAGCTGATGCCGGAATTGCAGCAGCTGCCCGTGCTATCGGGTTTATTCCATTGGTTGCAAGTACTGCCATTGCAACGGGTGTTTACAGTCCGGTAGGGTTCACGCTGATTTTCGTTGTTGGATTGTTTTCACCGAATGTTTGGATTGCAGTAATAGTTGGCGCCGTTGTGATTTTCCTGGAAGTAATGCTGTTGGGATCCATTGCTAAATTTCTAGATAAATATCCGGGTGTACGGAATTCCGGTGAAAATATCCGAAACGCGATGACCCGATTAATTGAGGTTGCGCTTTTAATCGGCGGGGCGAACGCATCAAACGCAATTGCTCCCGGATTTGGCTTCTTTTTCATTGCAGGGTTCTATTTATTGAATGAGGTTGCCGGCAGACCGATTGTTCGCATGGCGGTTGGACCGGTTGGCGCGATTGCGGTAGGGATTATTGCAAACATTCTGGTGGCAATGGGAATTATGACCATATCACAATAATTTAGAGGTGAAGGATCTTGATACGAACGGTTTTGGGTGAAATAGATAAGGAAAGCTTGGGTGTCTGTGCTGCCCACGAACATTTATCCATTGATTTATCACGAGTAAAAAACGATTCGGATACGATTTTGGATGATGAACCGGGAATGCTTGATGAACTCCATCATTTTCAGCGGGCGAATGGCCACTCTATGGTTGAACTGACGAACGATGGAATGGGACGGGATGTCAGGCGATTGCGGCGGTTAAGTGAGGCAACAGGTATTCATATTATTACGTGTACCGGATTTTATAAGGATCCATTCATCCCGGAATTTGCAAGCAAGTGGGATCAGGACCAATTTGCAGCGCATTTTATAAAAGAATCCCGGGAAGGAATTGATGGAACGGGGATATTTCCGGGAGTTATCGGGGAAGTAGGTACCAGTTTAAATGAAATCAAACCTGTTGAGGAACAACTGATATATGGGGCGGGAATGGCAGCGCTGGAAACGGGGCTGCCGGTATCCACACATACAACATTGGGAACACTCGGAAGCAGCCAGGCTGATATGTTATTGCAGCTTGGATTGTCAAAGGATCAAATCATTATCGGGCACCAGGATCTGAATCCGGATAAAGGCGAGGTGCTGGATGTTTTGAAATCAGGCGTCTTTATAAGCTTTGATACGATTGGAAAGAACAATTACAGGCCGGATAAAGAGCGGCTGGATTTTCTCATTGATTTTATTGAAAGAGGCTACCAGAAACAGATTCTGCTGTCGGCAGATCTGACACGGAAATCACATTGGAAAAAATATGGTGGTCCGGGATATGATCTTGTGCTGAGCCAATTTATCCCTGCCTTAAGAGAAAGCGGCATCACGGAAGGTGTTATTACGGATTTGCTGGTTCACAATCCTGCAAATGCATTTTCCATAAAGGGGCGATAAATCTTGACATATGATCCATCGAACTTAAAATATGCGGGGTCTGTTCTTCCAAGCCTTACGTTAAGTGAGGCTCAGGAATTGCAGTTCAGGTTGACAGCAAGCATGAGCAAGCATTTTACCGGAGATCAATTTTTATCCATGGGGGACCTTGGAATTGCCCCGGCCTTTAAAAAGCCCAAACAGACAGAATTGGTGGAACGTACCATTGCGGATTGTTTTGGAGCTGATCAAGCTGCTTTGGTCCGTGGTGCAGGAACTGCTGCAATCCGATCCATTTTAAGCACATTGCTGATGGCTGGGGATGCAATGTTTATTCATACGGCACCAGTTTATACAACGACAAAGGAAACAATACGTATGCTGGGCATTCAAACGAAGCCGATTGATTACAATGATTTATCAGAAGTTGAGGATGTGGTAACTGCGGACAAATCGTGCAACGTGTTCTACATTCAGCATGCCAGACAGCAGCCAACTGATACGTACGACCTTGAAGCATTGATTGAAACAGTTAAGCATGTCAGACCAGATCTGCCCGTAGTAGTGGATGATAACTATTGTGCTTTGAAAACTCCAGGCATAGGAGTGGAATATGGCGCGGATTATTCAACGTTTTCCGGATTTAAACTGCTTGGTCCGGAAGGTATCGGAATCGTTGTGGGAAACGAAAATGAAATATCATTCTTGCAAAGCAGGAACTATTCAGGCGGCGGGCAGGTGCAAGGCTATGAGGCGATGGAATTATTACGCATGCTTACCTTTGCACCTGTTTCATTGGCTATTCAAAACGAACAGGTGGAGGAAGTATGCAGGGCACTAAATGTGGGAGCAGTTGAAGGGGTAGACGCGGCTTATATGACGAATGCACAATCTAAGAACGTTATCGTCGAATTACGGGAACCGATTGCTCAATCCGTTATAAAAATCAGCAATCGTTTGGGTGCGGCAACCCATCCGGTGGGTGCTGAATCGAAATACGAAATTATTCCAATGATCTATCGTGTCTCGGGCAGTTTTATCGAGGCACAGCCCGATTTGAAAGAATATGGATTGCGAATTAACCCGATGAAGTCTGGAGCATCAACGGTATTGCACATCTTAAAACAAGCCATCCATGAAGCGGGAATGGCACGCTAATGAACTGTGAAATAGGAGGATGCTTCCATGTTTTTGGATGTTACGAAACGGAGAAATCCAGCCTTAATATTTACCGGTGCTGCACTGCATCAGCAGGGGGATATTCCTCCGAATACGTATGTTATTGATGTGGACAGCTTACGGGAAAATACGAAAAAAATTTCCGATGCGGCTAATAAATATGATCTCGAACTTTATTTCATGAGCAAACAACTTGGTCGCTTGCCGAAAATAGCGAAAATAATGGCGGATAGTGGTATCGGGAAAGCGGTAGCTGTGGACTTTGATGAGGGAAAATTACTGGCTGATCACGGTATCCCGATTGGTAATGTGGGGCATCTTGTCCAACCCGGCAAAAATCAGTGGAAAGAAGTTTTAAGCTGGGAGCCCGAAGTTGTCACCGTTTTTTCATATGAGCGGGCGAAACAACTTTCTGAGGCTGCTGTTTCTTCAGGGGTGAACCAGGACATACTGCTAAAGGTTTTCAATACAGGAGATAATGCGTATGAAGGACAGGAAGGCGGAATTTTGATCGGGAATCTGTCACAGATGGTTGACAGGATTGCGAAGCTGGAAGGTGTAACAATCGTCGGCATTACATCTTTTCCTAATTTGCAGCTGGATATAGAACGTGAAGAAATGACCCCTACCAATAATTTATATACGTTGCTGGAAGCGAAGCGAATCCTTATGGAAAAAGGAATTGATGTAAAACAGGTAAACGCTCCAAGCAGTACGAGCTCTGAAACAATTCCCTTATTGGCTAAATACGGTGTAACCCATGGGGAACCGGGTCATGGATTAACCGGAACGACTCCAATGCATGCTTGTCGGGATTTATGTGAAACGCCGGCAATTGTTTATGCAACAGAGGTCTCGCATCGGACGGAATCCAATTATCATGTTATTGCGGGTGGTTATTACAGTCGTTCCAATATGAAAGGATGCCTGGTGGGACATAATAAGGAAATTATCCATCAATACGTTGCTGCTGAACAAAACAGTCCGGAAATGATTGATTACTATGGTGCTATAGGGTACCCGGAAGATTTTGAAATTCTGATAGGGGATACTGCTATTTTCGCATTCCGAACGCAAATATTCGTCACACGTTCGCATGTTGCACTTGTGGAAGGGATCCAAACAGGAAAACCAAGACTGATCCACCTTGAAAGGAAGTGGTGACGGATGGCTAAAATGATGCTGCTTGTTATTGACAGTTTTGGTATTGGTGCAATGGATGATTGTGAAGATTATGTTCCTTCAGATTGTGCAGCAAACACCTATAAGCATATACGGAATAAAAAAGGGGATGCACTAAAGATTCCGTTTATGTACAAATCCGGGCTTGGAGCACTCGTTGATGGCGTGCCAGCACCTGCAAATGCATATGGTTATGCAAAGCTTGCACATCATGGTGCTGACACCTATCTGGGGCACCAGGAAATCACTGGAAGCTGTCCGAACAAGTCTACTAAAAGACTGATGAAGGACATTCATAATGGTATGAAGGAAAAATTGGAAAAGACAGGTTATCACGTTACGTATCCATACGAAGATTGTCCTGTTCTATTGGTAAACGATGCTGCGGTTGTAGCAGATAATTTGGAATCAACGGTGGGGAACATCGTAAATGTAACGGCTGATTTTAAGAAAATGCCATTTGAAGCGGTCAAAGAACTTGGTATGGTAGTACGGCAAAATGTGGATACCACCAGGGTTATCGCATTTGGCGGACCACATACTTCGATTGATCAAATTTTATCCTGTGTCCAGCAGAAGGGTGAACAATGGGGGGTTGATTCGCCGAAAGCAGGTGTGTACGGCGAAGGATATGATGTCTATCATATGGGATATGGCGTAAATATCAACAAGCAGTTTCCAATGATTGCGGCAGAAAACGGATTGAAGGTATACCGTCTGGGAAAAACAGCGGACGTTTTGCATGGAAAAGGACCTTCCAATCCTATCGTGAATACGACAGATTTGTTGAAACAAGTAAGCAAGGCGTATCACGCAGAACAGGATGACGCGGCTTTCTTAATTAATATTCAGGAGACTGATCTTGCGGGTCATGCGGAAGATGCTGACTGGTATTGCGAATTATTAAATGAAACTGATGATTGGCTTTGTAAATTTGTACCGCAAATGGAACGTGAAGATATTCTGATTGTGATGGCTGACCATGGCAATGATCCTACAATCGGACATTCCAATCATACAAGGGAATACGTCCCGCTGATGATTTTGGGGCAAAGTGTGCAACAAACGAATATTGGATTGAGGGACACGATGGCTGATGTAGGGGCAACTTTTTGCGATTTTTTCGGATTGCCTGAGACAGTGGAAGGACGGAGTTTTAAGGGGGAGATATTGGCAAAATGAAGTAGATTGGGAGATTAAATGACTTATAATATTGAAAAATCAAAGGCCTAAGCTGCTTTAACGCAGCCCAGGTCTTTTCATTCATCACCTACTTCGCATTACTTCATTCAACCGATCGGGATAGTTAGTGAACATTCCGGTTGCGCCCCAATCCAGCACCTTATTCATGTCTTCTTTCGTGTTTACGGTATACGGGTGCATAAGCAGGTCATGCTCGCGGACTTTCTGAACATAATCTTTATCAATTTTAGTGTGACTGGCACCTATTCCAACCGCATATGATGCGATTTCATCCAGTTCTGCATTGGTTATGGCTGCAGGCTCGGAATACGAGATTAATTGGATAAGCGGAATATCAGGATTCATCGCGTGAACAATTGATAGACTTTCCTCACTGAACGATTGGATAAGAACTTTGCTCGATGGTGCGTTTGGTCCAATCAATTTATACTTATCTAAAATTTTAAGTAACTCTTTTTCCATTCCCGGGTAAACATCCGGTGATTTAGTTTCAATATAATACCGTTCTCCACGACCGAATTTCTGAATGATTTCTTCCAATGTCGGGACTTCTAATCCTTCGTATGCCGGGTTTGCTTTATCCGGATATTTTTCGTTGAACCAGGATCCTGCATCAAGTTGTTTGATTTCCGCAAGTGTCTTATCTTTTACGTAGCCTGTTCCATTAGTTGTCCGGTCTACTTTTTCATCGTGCATTGCAATCAGGACGCCGTCTTTCGTCATTTGCAAATCTACTTCAATATAATCGCCATGCATTTTTTCGCCGAGTTCATAGGATGCCATTGTATGTTCCGGTGCATGTCCGGATGCTCCGCGGTGTGCTACATTCAGAATGCGGTTCGGATTCAGTGCCGGTTCTTTCGCATTTGACGTTGTAAAGGCGAAAGTTTGCATCGGCAGCAGAAGGACCGATAGAGCTACTAATACGACAAGGCTTAACGACATTTTCCGCATGTAATCCATCTCCTTTAAATTGATTCCATTGCTGTATGAATCACTCTCGGATGAAGTGCTGAAACGAAAGATACTTTAGACCTCCTTTTCTTAAGTTACCTTTGATTCTATAAGACTTGCAGATTATGAACAAATGGCAAATAGACTATGACGAATTACCTTTAACAACTCTAATTCTTGCAGTTATCCAGGTTTTCGGAGCTGAATTTAATGATAATTTATCAAGAAAGGGGACCAATTCGAGCATAAATGACAGAAAATTAAGCATATCCGTGTTCACCAAGGGAACGTAACCTTGATTAAGGATTCTATAATATGTGAATGGTATAATAAGGTATGTCAGCTATACAGCACGTTCAATCAGGGTAGAAAACGGGGTGGAGTTATATGAACGCTCAGGAAGACAAGGCAATTGAATTCAAGGAAGTCAGTTATGCATTAAATGGTACACAAATTCTTCATAATCTTACCGGTTCCTTTTTAAAAGGTGCTATAACGACTGTTGTTGGTCCTTCGGGCGCTGGAAAAACAACAGTGTTCCGGTTGTGTAATGGACTGAAATCACCGAATGCAGGAGATATTTACATACATGAAAAGCATATTAACAGCTATGATCCGGTGGAATTGCGGCGGAATGTCGGGATTGCTTTGCAGGATGCGACGATGATTCCCGGTAGTGTCAGGGATAATCTCGAACTTCCACTCAAACTGCAGGGAAAAACATTGCCTGATGATAAGGCGGAATCATTATTGCAGTTAGTTGGACTGGAAAAAACATTCCTGAATCGGAACAATAAGGACTTGTCCGGGGGACAGCGTCAAAAGCTGTCAATTGCCCGTACGCTAGTGAATCGTCCGGATATACTGCTGCTTGATGAAATTACTTCTTCACTGGATAATGTTTCTCAGCAGGATATCGAACAGCTTATTAAACGAATCAATTCGGAATACGGGACAACCATTGTTTGGATCACACATAACCTGGAACAGGCCTTGGATGTTGGTCTGTATACGTGGGTGATGATGGGCGGGGAATTGATTGAATCAGGAAAAAGCGACTTCCTGAAAAATCCGAAGAATGACCGGGTAAGGCATTTTGTAAAGGGGGAAGTGGAATGAGTTTTCTTACATTGGCCATTACGCTGGTTTTTGTTATTATTCCGCTTATCCTTTCCAAAACTTTAAATCTGGGCTTGGAGAAGGATACCATTATTGCGACAGTACGATCCATTATCCAATTACTTGTCGTTGGATACCTGTTGCAATTTGTATTTGATTCGGAAAATATGATTTACATCGTATTAATGATTGTGCTTATGATTGTGGCGGCTACGGAGAATGCCCGAAAAAAAGGTGCATCCATTACTGGAATCACCTGGAAATTAGTGGTCACGTTTGTTTTTATTGAAATATTAACGCAGGCAATTTTACTTCTTTTGAACATTACACCACCGACTGCACAGTACATAATCCCAATTAGCGGAATGGTTATCGGCAACGCGATGGTGCTTGGAATTCTCTTTCTGAACCGGTTCACGTCTGAATTGGGATCACGTACAGAAGAAGTTGAATTGATTCTGTCACTTGGCGGTACACCAAAACAGGCGGTACATAGGCAGCTGATGACTTCAATCAGGGCAAGCACCATTCCAACAATCGAAAAACAGAAAACGATGGGTCTTGTACAGCTTCCGGGTATGATGAGCGGGCAAATTATTGCAGGTGCTGATCCGGTTCAGGCAGTGTTATTTCAATTGCTGATTTTATTTCTTCTTTTGACTACAGCAGTTATCTCGAGTATCATGCTCGGTTTTCTGTCATATCCGACATTGTTCAATAATCGTATGCAAATGCTTGAGGGCAGGCTTGAAAATGTGGATTAATATGCAGCAATGCCTGCCCATAGCGGTATTTAAAGCGTATACTTTTTCATTCTGTATTGCAGGCTCTGTCTGCTGATGCCAAGTTTTTTTGCAGTTTGTGTGATATTGTGATTATTTTCAGTGAGCACTTGTTTGACATACGCCTTTTCGACATCATTTAGTTTATCATGCAAGTTTGCTGAATGATTCACTGGAGCAGTCCTATTGCTTTCGTGTTCCTTATTGTTACGCTGATACCTTTTCCGGAAGCGGATGGGCAGATGATGCGGCTGGATTTCAGACTCATCAATAATCAGGTTCATAGCTCCTTCGATCGTATGTTCCAGTTCCCGCACATTGCCTGGCCAGTCATGCTGGTAAAGAAGTGAAATGGCTTTGCTGCTGATTTCCTGTACATGCATATGGAATAGGGCATTATACTTTTTTATAAATTCCTGAACCAAGGGCATAATGTCTTGCTTTCGTTCCCGTAATGGCGGAATGTGCAATGTAATCACACTTAGACGGTAAAATAGATCTTTTCGTATTTGATTGTTCGCCAAAATTTCAGCCGGGTCTTCGTTTACGGTTGCGATAATGCGGACATCAATTTTTTTATCTTTTGTCCCGCCGATTCGCCGGATTGTTTTTTCCTGGATGACACGCAGCAGTTTTGCCTGCAGCGCCATATCAAGCGAGTTAATTTCGTCAAGAAGCAATGTGCCGCCATCTGCCTGTTCGAAAAGGCCGGGTGAATTGACGGCATCCGTGAATGCACCTTTTTGCGTGCCGAACAATAGACTTTCCATTAGACTTTCCGGAATGGCTGCACAGTTTTGGGCGACGAATGGTGCATCCGACCGGTTACTGCCATTATGGATGCTCTGAGCAAACAGTTCCTTACCGGTCCCGGTCTCACCGACAATCAATACAGATGAAGTAGTTCTTGTTCCCAATTTCGCCTCCTCAATGACTGAAGTAAATGCTTCACTATTTCCGATAATTTGGTCAAATGTATAGTTACTGTTTTTCTTACGCAGTACATTTTCCTTGATAACATTCTCGAGCTGGGTCACATCTTTGGCGATTTCAACTGCCTCGGTAATTTTTCCATTCCTTATGATCGGAAATGTATTATTTACTGTGGTAATTTCCTCGCCCTTATTGTTGAAGTACGTCTGTCTGACATCTTTGGTGACTTTTCCTGTTTTCAAGGCATGGACAAGCGTACTGTGCTGATTTTCGTGAAAAGAAAATACATCCAGCACATTTTTGCCAAGAACATCGGCACTTTCCATCGATTCGATTTCCATCATTTTTTTATTGTAAATAATTGAATTCCCCTGTTCATTAATAGCATGGATACCGACATTTACCTCGTCCAATAGTTGTTGATATAAATCGTTCATATGAACCAGGGACTGCACATCATGTTTGTTCATAAAATTGTATCCTCCTATAAATTTATTTTAAAAGAAGGTCACCATTTATGCAAAATAATTTTGCATAGAACCAGCAAATATATGCAAAGTAATTTTGCATATGCTCACAAGGAATGCTGCTACTGCTGGCATTTTATAGTTGGCACGAAAATTGCTTGAAGAGTCATAAGTACGGATTAATTATTTTGGGAGGGCTTACATGTTAACACCATATAAACACGAACCATTCACAGATTTTACAGTAGACGAAAACCGTCAAAAGCTTAATGCTGCAATGAAAAAAGTACAGGGGACACTTGGCAAGCATTATGATCTTTTAATCGGTGGCGAAGATGTATCAACCGATAAAAAAATTACATCCATAAACCCCGGGAATAAAGAAGAAATTATTGGAACCGTAGCAAAAGCAGGTCAGGAAGAAGCTGAAAAAGCTGTTCAGGCTGCAGAAAAAGCGTTTCAAACGTGGAAGTTCACAAAAGCTGTGGACCGTGCTAATATTCTCATCCGTGCAGCTGCTATTGTCCGCCGCAGAAAAGCGGAATTTACGGCACTGCTTATTAAAGAAGGTGGTAAGCCATGGAAAGAAGCGGACGCGGATATCGCTGAAGGTATTGATTTCATGGAATATTATGCACGTCAAATGATTGAATTGGATCAGGGGAAGAAAATCAACAGCAGACCTGGTGAGTATAACCGTTATATGTATATTCCAACGGGAGTTGCAGTAACGATTCCACCATGGAATTTTGCCTTTGCAATCATGGTTGGTACCACCGTTGCACCACTTGTAACTGGTAATACGACAATTTTGAAGCCTGCGAGTGCGACACCGGTTATTGCAGCTGAATTTGTCGATGTGCTGGTAGAGGCAGGTATGCCGGATGGTGTTATTAATTTCCTTCCCGGCAGCGGTGCAGAAGTCGGAGATTATCTTGTTGATCATCCGAAAACGTCTCTAATCACGTTTACTGGATCTCGTGATGTAGGTACGCGCTTGTATGGACGTGCGGCTGCAGTCCAGGAAGAACAAAATCATCTGAAACGCGTTATCGTGGAAATGGGCGGTAAAGATACCGTAGTTGTTGACAGTGAAGCAGATATTGATGTTGCAGTGGAAGCTATTGTCACTTCCGCATTCGGATTTTCCGGACAAAAATGTTCAGCGGGATCCCGTGCGGTTGTGCACAAAGATATTTATGATGAAGTGCTGGAAAAAGTGGTGAAGCGCACGAATGAATTGACTGTTGGCGAAACAAAAACACACGATACGTATATGGGCCCTGTTATTGACCAAGGCGCTTATGATAAAATTATGGATTATATTGAAATTGGCAAGAACGAAGGAAAACTTGTTGCAGGCGGAGAAGGCGACTACTCTAAAGGCTACTTTATTCAGCCGACTGTCTTTGCTGATGTGGACATCAGTGCCCGCATTATGCAGGAAGAAATATTTGGACCTGTAGTAGCATTTGCTAAAGCAAACGACTTCGATGAGGCGCTTGAAATGGCCAATAATTCGGAGTATGGCTTAACAGGTGCTGTTATTTCGCGGAATCGTGAACACTTGAACAAAGCGACAATGGAATTTGATGTCGGCAACCTTTATTTCAACCGTAACTGTACAGGTGCGATTGTCGGGTATCAGCCATTCGGCGGATTTAAAATGTCCGGTACTGATTCCAAAGCTGGGGGACCGGATTATCTTGCCCTTCACATGATGGCAAAAACAGTATCGGAAATGTATTAATTTCAGAAGTGGAGCGGATTGCAATAACATTCCGCTCCATCCGGATTAAAGGAGGAATTTAAATGGTTTCATCCAATGAGATTATTGAGCAAACAGAACATTATGGTGCACATAACTATCATCCGCTGCCTGTTGTTGTGGCAGAGGCTGAAGGTGTATGGGTGAAGGACCCGGAAGGCAATAAGTATATGGATATGCTGAGTGCGTATTCGGCTGTAAATCAAGGTCACCGTCATCCGAAAATCATTGCTGCACTGAAAGATCAAGCTAGTAAAGTAACATTGACATCACGTGCATTTCACAATGAACTGCTGGGGCCATGGACCAAGCGTGTTGCGGATTTGACCGGTAAAGATAAAGTATTGCCGATGAATACTGGTGTGGAAGCTGTTGAAACGGCTATTAAAGCAGCACGCCGCTGGGCATATGAAGTAAAAGGTGTGGAAGATAACAAAGCGGAAATCATTGCCGCCAAAGGGAACTTTCACGGCCGGACATTAAATGCTATTTCACTTTCCAATGATCCCGGTGCGACGAAGGATTACGGTCCATTTGTACCAAACATTAATAAAGTGGAATATGGCGATGCAGATGCAATCCGCGAATCAATTACACCTAATACTGCTGCTATTATCGTGGAACCAATCCAGGGGGAAGCAGGAATTGTGATCCCGCCGGAAGGTTATTTGAAAGCGATTCGCAAGATTTGTGATGAAAACAATGTATTGTTTATTGCGGATGAGGTGCAAACTGGTTTTGCACGTACAGGAAAAATGTTCGCGTGCGAATGGGAAGGTGTTGTACCGGATATTTTTGTGATGGGGAAAGCACTCGGTGGTGGTGTAATGCCGGTATCCGCGATTGCTGCCAACAAAAATATTATGGACGTCTTCACGCCAGGTTCACATGGTTCAACTTTTGGCGGGAATCCATTGGCATGTGCTGTATCGATGGCTGCACTTGATGTGATTGAAGATGAAAAATTAGTTGAACGGTCACTGGAAATGGGAGCTTACTTCGAGAAGGCATTACGTAAGATTGACAATCCGGAATTAAAGGAAATCCGTGTCCGAGGGTTGTTCATCGGGGTTGAATTCAATCATCCGGTCCGTGAATATTGTGAAGCATTGAAGGCAGAAGGTGTACTGTGCAAAGAAACACATGAAAACACAATCCGTTTTGCACCGCCGCTCGTCATCAGTAAAGACGAACTTGATTGGGCAATTGACAAAGTAAACAAAGTTTTGTCCAAATAATACAAAACACGGTTGGACAATATTTGCTTTCATTTTCGAGTATACGTACAACAGTGTATTCTTAACCGCGGGTGGCTGGAGACCCCGCAGCGTATAAGCGCTGCGGGGTCTCACCTATGCCATATTTCCTGCTGCGGCAGCGTTACTGCAAGAAGTATAAGTGCCTTCTTCATACCTAATTCACCTGGTGACAGACACCACCCGGATCATGCCTCATTTTGTTGAATGCAGCTAATGATAGTTGTTTCTGATTACTCCTATATAGCTTACTACGCTCACTAGTATCAGGGATCCTATCAGGGTGGGGAGAATGTACACGCCTTTGAATAGGGGTCCCCATTCTCCAAGTAATAATACACCGAGCCATGCCCCGATAAACCCAACAATAATATTGCCGATGATCCCTCCTGGAATATCAATTCCAATAATGAGGGAGGATATCCACCCAATTAATCCCCCGATAATTAATGTCCATACAATTGCCATTATGAAACCTCCTCAATTAAGTTGATAAAAAACTGCCCTCTATCAAGTCAGAAGATAGAGGGCAGTTCAAAGTTAATCAAAAGCGATTTTTTAGATCATCAAGCTTGTCGGAGATGCCATCTTTGAAGTCGTCCAACTGGTCTTCCAGTTCATTTAATAACGAATCAATCTGATCTGCCAGATTATCCTGAACGGAGGTATCATCTATCCGTTTTGTCAGGTTGCTTTTCAGATCATCTATTTTTTCCGACATGTTGCCAAGCGCCTGTTTGAACTGATCAGCAAAATGATTTTTTACTTGATCAACCTGTTCTGACAGATCATCAATCTCCTCAGAAAGATTTGTTTCGACTTTTTCCAGTTTTTTAAACAAGTTATCTGTTGTATTCTTCGTTGTGCTTTTGTTTGCCTTAGGTTTAGTTGCTTTGGTATTCCCTTTAGCAGCTTTTGTATTTGCCATACTATTCCTCCTTTTTATGTGGTTAATTATGTTGTACCACATATTAAATATATTAAACTTAATATTAATAATTTTCTGAATAATTATTTTAAAATTTTTTACGCTTTATTTTGCGTAGTTTGAGTTTGATCCATCCCCGCAGAAGGGGTTATTTTATGCCTGTCTACAGCGACACTGCTTGAATTGGCCGCATTACTGCTGGCTGCAGCACCATATGGTCCAATGGAAGCAACACCTACCTCGCTTGCCGCCCCAGCACCTTGAGGGCCAACTGCAACTGCGGCAACATTACAGGAAGCTGATGCACTATTGATGCCTGCTACTGCCGAAGAAGTACTCGTTTTGTTTATGTGCGGACTGGCAGCCGAGCTACTGGAACTAGCTGAAGCAGGACCATTACCCTGTTGTGCCTCTGCACCTACCGCTGATGTCGCTACTGTTCTTCGCCCGTCCCCGGATGCAGCTCTTTCACCCATTTTTATTCACCTCCTTGCTGGTAGTTCCAATACTGTTTTTTCCTCCTTTCCAATTCTTTGATTAGACGCCAGTATGTTGCAGTTCAGCGTCTAATTCTATTAGTTATGTACCCTGCGATAAGAATATTAAACATAATATTTTGAATATTATAAGTTTTAAAATAAATAATCGGTGGTATATATACATTAAAGTTAATTCTTGGATGCTGATTGCTGAAGGATTCGTTGAAAGTGTCTTTGGCTTTTATGAGAAACGTTTAAAAGCCCCGATCATTTAAAATCTTTTACACTTCTAATCTGCCAACAAAATTCCATTGAATTGACTTTTAAATAAATTATTTAGGAGTGAAAATATGCAAAAGTTGATTGTGTTTATTTTAATAGGCTTCTTCACTCAACTTCTTGATGGTTCACTTGGAATGTCTGCAGGTTTATCTGCAACATCGGTTTTACTTTCAATGGGTCTTGCACCAGCCGCAGCTTCAGTATCGATTCATATGGCTGAACTCGCAACGACTGCTGTTTCCGGTGTATCCCATTTGAAATTTGGAAATATAGATAAACCTTTATTTAAAAGGTTGATTGCACCGGGCTGTATAGGCGCGTTTGTTGGTGCCTGTTTACTGAGTTACCTGCCTGGTGAAATTATTAAACCTTATATTGCAGGGGCTTTACTGCTGGTCGGATTTTATATCCTTGTCATTTACGTTTTTGGCAAGAAAAGTCTTCGAATTGGACAAGGAAGGCGGGGCAGGAAGGAAAAACCGCTTAAAAAATCATTTTTATATCCGCTGGCTTTAAGTGCGGGTTTTCTGGATGCAATTGGCGGCGGGGGATGGGGACCGGTAAATACACCGGTACTGATTAGCCGTACTCGGATGAAACCGAAAAAAGTTATCGGTTCAGTAGATGCGAGTGAATTTGCAGTTGCTCTCTCCGTTACGCTTGGCTTCGTTGTTGGATTAGGTCTTAATGATGTTAATTGGGAATGGGCCGCCTCGCTGGCAATTGGAGGTATGCTGGCTGCGCCGATCGCGGCATGGGTGGTTAAGGTTCTACCATCTTACATCCTTGGTGTTCTAGTAGGCGGTGTAATCATTTTTGCAAGCATGCGGACGGTTCTTAATTCAAGCGGGATAATCCCACTGTCTTTTCACGACGCAGTCTATGCTTCTTTTATCACGCTTTGGTTTTGCTGCGGGGTCTATGTTACCCGTAATTACAAAAAGCAGGATCATTCCGGACAAGAGACCAATTAACTTAATTCTATTATTTTGAAGGGAGGTGGTTCACATGCTTGATGATGATTTGTTAACAAAGGTTAAAGATAAAAATATTGTGGTACCTTTTAATTCTTCCAATATTGGACAGGGTACAATCAAACTTACGCTGCACAAGAATATTCAGCTGTATGTTTCGGATCGTCCGGTAAAATCAAATCGGCAATTCCCTGAGAATGATTGTAAAACGGTAGACATTTCATATGAAGAATTTTATTTGAAGCCTGGACATTCCGCCATGATCAGATCTGTTGAGACCCTTCATACACCGAAGAATATGGTGGCACATGTCTATGATGAAATGAATAAAGATATGTTTGGTTTAAAGATCAGTCCGGTGGAATATATCGGACCAAGATTTACCGGCCATGTCAGGGCGCTGGTTGTAAATCACGGTTCGGCCCCTGTAAGACTTATACCGGGTATTCAAATATGCCGATTATCGCTTCATGAAATTTTTGATAAGAAGAGCAGGAAGAGAAAAAAGCGATTGAAAACGGTATATATATTGCTTAACAGTGTTTTGACTGCTCTTATTGGTTATGCCGTAAATATCGAGAACTGGCCATTTGTATTTGGCTCCTCGATCGTTATGGCGATTCTCAGTATTGGCTATATGTTTTTTAAAGATGATTAGATTCAGTAAACACATTACGGAAAAATTACAAAATTATATCGTTCTTATGACAGCGTGCTATTTTCGTAGAATATCCTTTGGTTAACTATGTATATGATAATACTTTCCTATTTTTGGAACATCAAAATTAACCAAATAGACCATTTCTCATAAAAAACAAACATTAATTGTAAATTATGTAAAATTTTGTAATTTTTTCCAAATGATTTGTCACGTTAAAAATAATTCGAAAATCCTATGAAAATTATGAATAAAATGAAATTATACGGGTAAAGGAAGTTAGTTCCAATTATTAGGAGGTGAATATGATGAGTGAAAATTTAATTAAACAGTTACCTGTCAAGGAAATAGAGGAACTTTTGCACCTGATTATCCAATCGATTGAGAAAGTGATTCAGGATTTGGAAAAGACCCTCGAACAAATTGTTAAGGCCTTAATAAAGAAGCTTCCGAATTAGAATTAGAAAATCCAGCTGACATTAATCAAAAAAGGTGGGATAACGTGGTCGAGGTGAAATGCCAACAGGGGGAATCACTGGGAAATGAAATCATTTGCATTTCCATATCCGGTATGAAAATTGATGTGTTTGGCGAGGAGATCATTCAACTGGGCCCACATTGTTTACGGATTTCACAAGAAACATTTACGGTTGAGCAGTTAACGGTTCTTTATGGTTTATTTGAAAACATAAGGCTGCCATTAACCGGTTATTCAACGCAAGATCGAGCAGTACACCTGAAAGCATATTTGGATCTGCTTTATCACTTGCATTATACAACTGTAAATGGATTATAACCGCTTTCTAATCTTTGAAAGGGGGTGAGGACAATGGCCGAAACGCAGCAGCAGTATGAGCAGCAACAAACGAATCATTCTGAAATGTTTTCTATGATGATGATGCTGATGATGACTGTACTGATTTCGGGACAACAAAATAGTGGCGGCTCATCAGATTAATGTGGTGAAGAAGAAAAAAAGGAGGTGTTTTCATTGGCAGCAGATAAGGCAATACCGCAACAGGCTGGAAATGCGGAAGAACTGCTTCGGCTGATTATCGAGATGATTGAGAAAATGATTCAGGAATATAATGAAATCCTGGATAAAATCGTCACGGCTTTGATTGAGAGTCTTCCTGGACAAGACTAGTGTGTTAAAACAATTGATGGAAAGGGGGGATAACATGTTTGAGGTGAGTTCCCATAATGGCTATTTTCAAGGGAATGAATTACTTTGCATTTCAGTGTCTGGTATGAAGGTTGTAGCCTTTGGTGAAGAAATGATTCATGAAGGCCCGCGTTATCTGAGGGTTCCTCAAGACTCATTAACAGTTGGTCAACTGACCCAATTGTACGGGTTATTGGAGAATTCCAATGGTTCAGCAGGGCAAAACATTTCCAAATCTGACCAAATAAACCAGCTTAACATGATCATGGGAATGCTTAATAATATGAATCAGACATCCTCTAAGAATGATTAAACCGAAGCGGTATATAAATGATTAAACTTTAAAAGGAGATGTCATGTAATGCGAACATTAAGGAAAGATTTTGAGGAAAACTGCACGTTTTTTAACGGACACTCGGAGGCGAAAGAATGGTTTTATGCAAACTATTCGGAACAATTTGTTCTGAAGGGTTCCGGAAAGGTAAATGGTGAAAAAATTTATTTTTATCATCTTATTACCAATCAGGACTCTTATAAAGAAGGAATCAAAAAACTTCTGGACAAAGGAATTGTTAACGGATTGGAACTGCCAATGAGCTATTACATTGTCGGCATTTTGGAAGACGGCAGAGTTCATGTGATGTATTGATAGTAACGATTCATTTGCACGCTGCCTGCAGCGAAACTATTAAAGGAGGTGAGCCAAGTGAATGAAAATCAACAACAGCAGCCACAACAGCCACAGCAACCCCAGCAGCCGCCAAATCAGCAAAATGGACAATCAGACATGTTCTCCATGATGATGATGCTTATGATGACTATTTTGATTTCCGGACAGCAGGATAAAGGAGGCTCTTCAGATTAAGATTGATTGATGCTGGTGGAGAACAATGATAAATATGAGGTGAAACAAATGACCATTACAAAATATTATAAGAGATCCCTTAACCATCCCATGGCAAGGAATATTTTTAAAAAGGGATGCCGACGGATTTAAACTAACATTGAGTTACCACCCTTGTGTTTTCCGTAAATGGCATGGTGCATCTCGTTGTTAACCGACAAAATATGCACACATTCACACTCAAATGAACAATCCGCCGGCAGATAGATTGCTGGAACAATCTACTATACTCATAGTTACCCGTTTGTTAAGAAATAAAACAAAAAAATAAAAACTTTTTTAATCCAATCGACAAAAACCGGGAAATAAACAAATAGGGTATACTCCCAAACTCAACTACTACTTTGATATATGGTAGTAGTTGAGTTTTTTTCCTTATCTTAATTTATGCAGTTTTACTAGTATATATGAATGGAAACTTTGTAAACTGAAGGTGAAGAGAGGGGATATTTTACGAAAATAAAAAGACTTCCACCAAAATGTTTGATAGAAGCCTTCATTCTTTTCAAGTGCTGGAATCAGAGACGGTCTTTTAAATCATCAATTCTGTCCGATAGATCTTCGCTTACACTATCGATTCGGTCAGACAAGTCATTGGATACATGATCTATACGATCGGCAAGCTTTTCATGCGAACTATTGTCGTCGATTCGATCCGCTAAGTCGCTTTGCACACTGTCAATACGATCGGACATATCACTTAACATATTATCAATACGATCACTAAGATCATTTTTTACATTGTCAATTTGGTCGGAGACATGTTCAATCTTTTCTGTTAGGTTTGTTTCGACTTCTTCCAGTTTTTCCTCAATCTTTTTTGCCATATCTTTTGACACTCCTTTCGCTGCTTTTGCAGTTTTATTTGACTTGCTTGTATTTGCTTTGGAAGTTTTTGTATTTGCCATTATCTACCCTCCTTTCTTTACTCCGTCAGTTTTGTTTACCACATTCTGAACTAATTAAACCAAAAAGGTTGAATTTTACAAATATTTTATTCAAAAAAATTTATTTTTGAATTTGTTCCGTTTGATTGTTTCCGGCAGAAGGCGTTATTCTCTGTCTGTCAATTGCAACACTGCTGGAATTCGCTGCATTACTTGATGCTGCAGCCCCGTAAGGTCCTATCGTTGCGACACCAACTTCGCTGGCAGCGGCAGCACCTTGTGGACCAACAGCAACTGCTGCAACATTACAGGAAGCTGATGCACTATTTACCCCTGCAACAGCTGAGGTAGTGCTCGTTTTGGATGTTTGCGGATTCGCTGTAGAACTGCTCGCACTTGCCGAGGCAGGACCATTTCCTTGTTGTGCTTCTGCACCAACTGCTGACGTTGCTGCAGTTCGGTTTCCATAGGCGGATGTGGCTCTTTCGCCCATAGTATCACCTCCTTTCAAATCGATTCTATTAGTTATATACCTGTTTTAAGTAAATTCAAAACACATTTATCAGAATTCTTTAACAAATAAAAATGCCAAGTCACCTGCCGATTTTTTAGACAGGTGACTTGCACCATCTTATTGAATAATTTATTGGTGTTGTTTGAAGTAGCGTTTGTCATAGCCGAGGCGTTCGGATGCTTCGTTTCCGGCTTCAATTACCTTTTTGGCGATGTCGGGGATTTTGTGATCGGTCATGCGTTGGATCGGTCCGACAACAGTAATGGCACTGACAATTTTTCCGGTATAATCTCTAATAGGTGCTGCAACTGATTTAGTACCTTCCGTCAATTCCTCGGTGCTGACAGCGTAACCTTGTTCGTGAATAATCTTCAATTCGGAACGCAGTTTTTCAGGATTGGTGATACTGTTTTTTGTATATGCGACAAGTCCACGGTCAATGATTTCTTCAACAATTTCCTCATCAGCAAAGGCAAGCAGCACCTTCCCGGAACTGGTACAATAAGCCGGATTCCGCCGGCCTACATGTGTCAGAATCCGAACAGGGTGGGTGCACTCCTCTTTATGAATATAAATGTTATCAAGTCCGTCCAAAATCGATAAGTGTGCTGTTTCGCCGGTGTCATTTACGAGTTTGTTCAGCACCGGTGCAGCTTCACTGTGGATTTCTAAATTATTAATTACAATTCCGCCAAGGGTCAGCACGGATAATCCCAGCCGATATCCATTTGTTTGCGGATCCTTTTGGACAAATCCTTCGCTGGCAAGGGTGGATAACAATCTGCTGACAGTACTTTTGGCAAGTCCCAAAGATTCCGCTAGTTCCCCCACTTTTTTGGACGATTCAAATGTAGAATAACTCTTTAAAATGCGCAGCGCATTCTTTACTGAAGAAAGAATTTGCGGGTCTCCTTTTTTAGGCATGTATTTTCCTCCTTACATTTATGTTCCCTATATGCGAACAGTGCTTTGTTTCAGTTTATGCTTTTATTTACTGCATTTGGCATCGCTTACTTACAATTATACAATAACTTTTTAAAATTTTTTAGCATTTGTTCCACATAGGGGAACTAAAGCCTTTTTTATTTCCGCTACCGTACCTATACTGAAGATGCAAGATTAGTCAAACAATTTTCAATGTAAATCAATATTGGAAATGATTCTTATCTTTCCAATTACTTATAAGGAGGAATTTTCATGCAAACAACTGAAAACAGACCAAATGTTAAGTCAATTGACTGCGACCATTATATTAATGGTAAATATGTGCAGTCAGGCAGCGGTAAATCATTTGAAAATAGTAACCCGGCTACAAAGGAAGTGCTGGGAAATGTTCAGATCGGCGGTGAAGAAGAAGTTGATCAGGCGGTAAAGGCAGCACGGAAAGCACTTAATGGCGAATGGGGAAAAATGCCTTTAAAAAAGCGTTCCAATATCCTTCGTAAAATTGGCGACCTAATTAAGGAAAGACAAGAAGAACTGGCCGTACTGGAAACGTTGGACACAGGAAAACCACTTTGGCTTTCCAATAGTGTCGATATTGACCGGGCAGCAAATAACTTCTATTTTTTTGCCGATTACATGACAACAGTTGGAAATGAATCCTATCAGCAGGATGACACTGCTATCCATTATGCGGTTCGTAAGCCGGTTGGTGTTGTCGGGCTGATTAACCCATGGAACCTGCCATTGTTTTTGATGACCTGGAAATTGGCACCGGCGCTGGCCGCTGGAAATACAGCTGTTATGAAACCATCTGAAGTAACCCCGATGACTGCCACAGTATTGGCACAAATTCTTACAGATGCAGGTGTTCCGGATGGGGTTGTCAACATGGTACATGGTTTTGGTGAAACCGGAGCTGCGCTTTCATCCCATGATGATGTTGATGCTATTGCCTTTACCGGCGAAACGATTACCGGGAGTGCGATTATGAAAGCAGCAGCACCTACATTGAAGAAATTATCATTTGAACTTGGCGGTAAAAACCCGAACGTCATTTTCGCAGATGCGGATTTGGATGAAACAATCGAGACAACACTGAAGTCGAGCTTTGTTAACCAGGGTGAAGTTTGCCTGTGTGGTGCACGAATTTATGTGGAACGCTCCATTTACGATGAATTCCTGGAAAAGTTTGTGGAAAAAACAAAAGGAATGAAAGTCGGCAATCCATTTGATCCGGATACAAATGTTGGTGCTTTGGTCAGTGAAGAACACTACAACAAAGTGCTTAAGTATTTGGATATTGCCAAAGAAGAAGGCGGCGAATTTCTGATTGGCGGTAATGCAGTCGATGCTGACAAAGGTTATTTTGTGGAACCGACGATTATTACCGGTCTTGGCAATGATTCCAGATGTGTCCGCGAAGAAATTTTCGGACCGGTTGTAACGGTTACGCCATTTGATACGGAAGAAGAAGTTCTGGAACAAGTAAACGATACACCATATGGACTGAGTGCAAGCGTATGGACAAGTGATGTGAAACGTGCAGCAAGAGTTTCCTCACAAATTGAAGCGGGTATGGTTTGGGTGAATACGTGGTTCCTGCGTGATTTGCGCACACCATTTGGCGGAATGAAGCAAAGCGGCCTTGGCCGTGAAGGCGGAGCACACAGTTTCGACTTTTACTCTGAACTGACTAACGTCACATTGAAACTCTAGGAGGCTGTTTATGGTAACAGAAAATAAATCCAAAATTGAAAGCCATGCTAACCATCTTGCAAGGGCCTGGAGTGATGGGGAAGGGGTTCAACCGTTAACCGCGGTGGATCCCGACCTCACCATTGATGAGGCATATTATGTCCAACTGCAGACAATCCAGGCTAATGTGGAAAGCGGCAGGAAGGTTACTGGAAAGAAAATTGGGCTGACGTCTAAAGCAATGCAGGAAATGCTGGGTGTCGGTGAACCGGATTATGGTCATCTGACCGATGATATGGAAGTGAACAACAGGGGAGAGATTCCTGCCAATCGTGTCCTTCAGCCAAAAGTGGAGGGCGAGATTGCCTTTATTTTAAAAGAGGATTTGGTTGGGCCAAATGTAACATCACTCGATGTTTTGCAGGCAACAGATGCAGTTGTTCCGGCACTTGAAATTGTGGACAGCAGAATAAAAGACTGGAAGATTACGCTTGCAGACACCGTGGCGGATAATGCCTCTTCCGGGTTATATCTGCTAGGCAATAATCCGAAAAAGATTACCGACATTGATTTGAAACAGATCGGTATGGCAGTTTATAAGAATGACACATTGCAAAACACTGGTGTCGGTGCTGCAGCACTTGGTGATCCGGCGAAATGTGTTGCCTGGCTTGCGAATAAATTGGCCAAATACGATATTACACTGAAAGCAGGCGAGGTTATTTTATCAGGTGCCTTATCCGCGGCAATTGAAGCGGAACCGGGTGATCATTTTTATGTGAAATTTGCTGAACTGGGCGAAGTGAGCGTAACATTTACAGAATAAATAAGGATATTTGAGGCGTGGTGAAATGTTGTTCAGGGCTGCGGGAGCTTTACCTTTTGAAGAAGATTTTGCGTTTTTGGTGAAGAAGATTTCGCGCAATTGAATGGAATTTCGCACGTTTGGGCCGGAGTTCGCACGATTGAAATGAATATCGCACGTTTGGGCTGTAGTTCGCACGATTGAAATGAATATCGCACGTTTCAGTCAGACTTCGCACGGTATAATGCATACTTCAGAATACATCGGGAGGAAGAAAATGGACAAAAATTTGATTAAAAAGCTTGCCGATTATACACATAACGCAGAAAAAGAAAAAAGAGAAATCACGAAAATAACTGCCGAATTATACCCGGAATTGACAATTGAAGAGGGGTATTTGGTTCAGGAAGAAGTCATTAATCAAAAGCTAGCAGAGGGCCATAAAATCATTGGACCGAAGATGGGTATCACCAGTGAGGCTAAGATGAAGCAGATGAATGTGGATGATCCAATCTATGGCTACGTATTTGATTACATGGTTGTCAATGAAGGAGATTCTATCTCAATCGATGATTACATTCACCCAAAAGTGGAACCGGAAATTGGATTTGTTTTATCACGTGATTTGGAAGGGCCAAACGTGACACCGCTTGATGTGCTCCGCTCCACCGAATATGTTTTCCCGGCTATTGAAATCATCGACAGCCGCTATGAAAACTTTAATTTTACGCTGCCGGATGTTGTAGCTGACAACACATCTGCAGCGGGAGCGGTATTTGGAACAAATTTGAAAAGACCGGATACGGTGGAACTGGATGTTGTCGGAGTTACCTTATCCATTAATGGTGAAATTCAGCAATTAGGCGCCGGTGCTGCTGTGCTTGGACACCCGGCAAATTCGATTGCCAGACTGGCGAACATGTTAAGTAAAAAAGGCGAAAAAGTGAAAGTTGGTCAGCCGATTTTATCAGGAGGAATCACAACAGCAGTCCGTTTATCACCGGGGGATTATGTCAGCGCAAAATATGGCGGAATCGGAGATATCTCGTTCTTCGTAAAATAGGTTCATGGAAAGGAGAGATTTAAATGCCACTTGTTAATATTCAGGTGTTGGAGGGCAGACCACAGGAAAAAATTGATGCCCTGATGGCAAATGTAGCAGATACCGTAAGTGAAACATTGGATGCTCCGAAGCAAAATGTGCGGGTTATTGTCAGTGAAGTACCGAAAACACACTGGTCAGTTGGCGGAAAGAGTGCAAAGGAGTTAGGGAAATAAGGTGCAGACAGGGGATTCTGGGTTGAATCTCCTGGCACATTTTTTCACTTCAATTCTAGCACTTTCAGCCCAGGAACTTTTTCATAAAAAATTTCATGGTGTTGCGCATAGAGGAACCAGGTGCTTTATTTAATGCATTATAGCGATAAAATCTTATGAGGAAATATTTTTATTGTATGTTTTGCCTAGTCTAATTTTTTTACAGTTGGTGTAAGCGCTATCAATATATTTAAAAATTACAGGGAGGAAATCGTAATGGAAAATGAATTAAAAAGGTTCGATGTTGCTCAACTGGCTCATGTGGAAATGTTTACACCGAATCCGGATGGAACACTGTGGTTTTTTAAAGAAATTTTAGGGATGACTGAGGTCGACAGGGAAGGACAGTCTGTATATCTTCGGTCGTATGAGGACTTCTATCATCATTCATTAAAAATTACGGAACGAAATGAACCGGGACTGGGTCATGTCAGCTGGCGGGCGAGTTCGAAAAATGCATTGGAACGCCGTGTGAAAGACCTTGAAAAATCGGGTGCCGGAAAAGGCTGGATTGATGGTGATCTCGGTCATGGCGCAGCATATCAATTTGTAACACCTGACAATCACAACATGGAAATTTTGTGGGATGTAGATTATTATCAAGCTCCTGAAAGTGAATGCACATTGCTGAAAAACCGGCCGCAAAAGCGCCCAACAAGAGGTGTTCCGGTTCGTCGTATTGATCATGTTAACCTGTTGTCCAGTAATGTAACCGCAAACAAGAAGTTTATGATGAGTGATCTTGGCTTTAATTTAAGGGAACATGTCGTAAAAAATGATGGATCGGAAATTGGTACGTGGTTAAGTGTCAGCCCATTAGTACATGAACTTGCTTTCATGGGCGATCAGGGGACACCTGAACCGGGGTTGGGCAGATTACATCATATTGCATTCTGGTATGGATTTCCGCAGCATTTACATGACTTGTCGGAAATATTAACGGAAAATGAAATTCAAATAGAAGCGGGTCCATTAAAACATGGCGTATCACAGGCAATGTGCATGTATGTTTTCGAACCGGGCGGCAATCGCATAGAGTTGTTTGGAGATTCCGGCTATCTTATCTTTGATCCGGACTGGAAACCTGTTAAATGGGAAGAAGGAGAGCTTGAAAAAGCCATTATTTACTACGGTGCCCCACTGCCGGACTCGTACTTTAAACGCGGAACACCATTTGTAAAATCACCCGCAGCCGCCAATAAATAAACGAATATAAAACTCCTTCCACGCCCGGAAGGAGTTTTATAGGTACCATCCGAATTTGGTTGAATAACTTGAAAAATGTTATTTATCTTCTTGACATTTCTGAAAGCGGTATCTATAATTCTAATTAGTTAACTGTTAACTTTTCAGAATATTTAAGGAGATAAGTTGTTTATGAGGATCGTGAAAAAGAATATATTCAATCAAGTACTTGATCATTTGAGAAAGGAAATTATTCTGGGTAGTTATTCAAAAGGGGATTACCTGGTAGAGGCAACATTGTCAAAAGAACTTAATGTCAGCCGTGGTCCCATTAGAGAGGCAATTGCCAGGCTGGAATCTGAAAATCTCGTTGAAAAGCATTCCAATGGCCGGACAGTTGTGAAAGGTTTTGACGTAAAGGAAATTCAGGATTTGTACAATAGCCGGTTACTTCTGGAGCGTCATGCTTTGACACAAATATCCGAGGATGAACTGGAAAAAAACAAGGGATTGCTTTTTCTGTATATTGATCAAATGAAAGAAGCCCATGAAAAAGGCGAAAGGGATATTGAAATCGACCTTGCTTTTCATGGTCTGCTTGTACAGATGACAACGAATCGTACACTCATCCAGCTTTGGTCATCACTGACAGAATTATTTCGGACGCTGATTGATATAACCAGTGAGGTGAGCCGCTCCAATCAGGAAGAAATTATAACACAGCATTTATACGTTGTGGAGATGTTAACGGCTGGGAAAATCGACAAAGCGCAAGAAATACTGAAGCAACATTTGGAAGAAGCCTGTGACTATTGCTGTGAAGGAAAAAAACGAAATTCAAGGAGAGATGAACATGCCAGAGAAGAAGATTAAATGTGCCATCATTGGTTCGGGAAATATCGGAACAGATCTGATGTACAAGTTGCTGAGAAGTGACAAACTGGAAGTTACCGCACTAATTGGAATTGATCCGGAATCAAAAGGTTTGCAAAGGGCGCGGGAGAATGGACTGGAAGCAATTAATTACGGAATCGATGGGTTGAAAGAAAACCCGGAACTTGCAGATATAGTCTATGAAGCTACTTCTGCAAAAGCTCATGCATATAATGCCCCAATCTTGAAAGAAATGGGTAAAAAGGCGATTGATTTAACACCGGCTGCAGTTGGACCTTTTCTCGTGCCTGCTGTCAATTTGAAAGAAAATGAAATTCCACACCTGGACAATGTGAATATGGTTACATGTGGCGGCCAGGCAACGATTCCAATGGTAAAGGCAATTTCCGATGTAATTGATGTTGATTATGCTGAAATTGTCGCTTCCATTTCCAGTAAAAGTGCAGGACCTGGAACAAGGCAAAATATCGATGAATTTACCGTAACAACAGCAGATGCACTTCGGGAAGTTGGGGGGGCCAAAGAATCGAAAGCAATTATTACACTAAATCCTGCTGATCCACCAATACTTATGCGAAATACGATTCATGTGAAAACAGGCGGAAATGCCGAGGAACATAAAGAAGAAATATTTAAATCATTGGAATCCATGCTTCAAACAGTACAAGGATATGTAAAAGGTTATCGTTATAAAGCAGACCCTGTAGTTAAAGGGAATGTTGTTACAGTATCTGTAGAAGTGGAAGGCAATGGTGACTTCCTGCCGAAATATGCAGGGAATTTGGATATCATCACTTCAGCTGCTACAAAAACCGGTGAGGTTATCGCAGAAAGTTTACTGAAGGGAGAGACAGTTCAATGAGCAAAAGAAGCGTAACCATTAATGATGTTACATTACGTGATGGAATGCACGCAATCCGTCACCAGTATTCGATGGATCAAATTGCTGAAATAACACGATTAATTGACGAGTCAGGTGCAGACATTATAGAAGCAACACACGGTGATGGTCTAGGTGGAAGTTCCATTCAATTTGGGTTTTCCAAAGAGACGGAGAAAGATATTATTACAACTGCGGTAAACAATGCGAAAAATGCCAAAATAAGTGTATTGCTGCTGCCGGGAATTGGTACGATTGAACACCTGAAGCGGGCAAATGACTGGGGAGCACAGGTTGTCCGTGTTGCAACACATTGTACGGAAGCGGATGTATCGGAGCAGCATATTAAAACTGCAAATGAATTAGGAATGGAATCGGTCGGATTCCTTATGATGTCACACCGCACTTCCCCGGAAAATCTGTTGACAGAAGCAAAAAAGATGGAATCCTATGGAGCAAAAACCATTTATGTGGTAGATTCCGCCGGTGCTTTAACAATGGAGGATACACGCCGGAGAATCGCTCTGTTTAAAGAAAATTTAAATACAGAAATTGGTTTCCATGGACACAATAATTTATCCTTAGGTGTAGCAAACTCGATTGCAGCATATGAGGAGGGAGCCGATAGAATTGATTCAAGCCTTGCCGGGATGGGAGCCGGGGCCGGCAATACGGCTACCGAGCAGCTGGTCGCTGTGCTGAATAAACTGGATATCCCTCATGATGTGGATTTGTATAAATCAATGGACGCTGCGGAAAATGTTATCAAGCCAATCATGGAACGTCCTGTTCAAATTGATAATTTAAGCTTAACACTGGGTTACACAGGCGTTTACTCCAGTTTCTTGCTGTTCGCCGAGAGAGCAGGTAAGGAGTATGGGGTAGACCCGCGTTATATTCTAACGAAAATCGCTGAAATGGGTGCAGTCGGCGGTCAGGAAGATTGGATTATTGGGGTTGCCCAGGAATTGGCAAAAGAACAAAAAGTTCATGCGTAATATGATTTCAGATCAAGGCACAAGTTAGTGTCTTGGTCTTTTTTATATTAATTTCTCAAGAATTTGGGAAATAGGTATCAAGCAGGCAGGGAATGATTCAATATGAAAAATTACGGGGGATGCAAATCATCTCCCGTAATTTGTGGAATGCAGTTTAAGAAAAGTGCTGCTTGGTGACTCTATTCAAAAAATTTACGGGCAAGACTGATAAATTCACTTTCTTCCTCCGGTACTTCATCTTCCATATAGATTGCCTCAACCGGACAGGCAGCCTCGCATGCTCCGCAATCAATGCAGAGATCCGGGTCGATATGAAACATGTCTTCGCCTTCTTCGATACAATCCACAGGGCAAACTTCAACACATTCGCCTGATTTCTCATTCTTACAAGGTGATGTTATAACAAAAGCCATGTCAGATTCCTCCTTATGATGTATGGTTGTTGCTGGTCTGAGGTGTACGCTGAAATGTTTCTTTATCCAAATTCAAAAATTCCAGGGCATTCAATCCGCGGATTCTGTCCTTATCCTCATCATATAAAGATATACGCTCAACAATGTTACCCGCCGGAACTTCACGAAGTAAAAACGGGTAGTCCGTCCCAACCATAATCTGCTTTGGACCAAACTTGTCCAGCATGAACTGCAAATTCTGCGTATCATAAACCAGCGTGTCATAATAGAACTGCTTCGCATAATGACTTGGAAGGTTTTCGGTTTTTCTGATCTGCGGCCAGACATTCCAGCCTTTGTCCATTCTCGGCAGCAGATACGGCAATGAACCGCCGCCATGTGCAAAGCAAATTTTCAGGTTTGGATACTCATCCAGCATCCCGCTCATGATGATGCTTCCGGCTGCAAGTGCTGTTTCAGAAGGCATTCCGACCATATACATGAAATTATGGCGCGGCATGCGTTCCCGTCCCATTGTTGCCCACGGATGAATAAACAGTGGGACATTCCATTGATCAGCGTATTGAAAGAACTTTCGTAATGAAGGATCGTCCAGGTTCTTCCCGTTAACATTGCTTCCCAGTTCGATTCCTTTCAATCCTAATTCATGGATTGCCCGGTCCATTTCTTTAATAGCCAAATCAACATCCTGCAGTGGAACGGTACCTAATCCGACAAACCGCTTTGGATATTCCTTTGCAGTGGATGCGATAAAATCATTTTGAAAACGAGCCATTTCAAGACCTTGTTCAGGTTCAGACCAGTAGCTGAATGTGACCGGAATCGGTGATAATACCTGGACATTAATTCCTTCGTTGTCCATATCTCTTATGCGTTCTTCCGGATCCCACGTGTGATCGGTAATTTCTCTGAATTTCTTTCCAGCTATCATAATGTTGGCGCCGCAGTCACACGTTTTTTCCAGAACCGGCCAGCGGTCATCACCATATTTTTCGGCAAGATTCAAAAATTCTTCCGATATAACATGTGTATGAAAATCTACTTTAAAATGTTGTCCCAAAACACACTCTCCCAGTATTCATAGATTTTTTGTGAAATTGTCGTACGAGTATCCATCAATATTGCATGTTGAAAGAAAGATAGGCGACTATTGCACCTACCTTTCTTTCTTTTCATTCTTTTATTCGCCGATATCGACACCGTACGTAAAGTAGGATTTCGGCGGCTTACTACCCCACATCTCCAGTCCGAGCTCACCAACATCTGAAGTCCATTCAATTGCTTTCCAATCTGGTGAGAAAATCAGGAAGCCGCCAGTCCAAAGTTCCACACGGTGACCAGATGGTTCAAACACGTAGATAAACTGTGCGCCGCTTGTTCCATGCTTTCCAGGGCCCCACTCAATCTCGATGCCATTTTCCGCCATGATGTTGGCAGCGCGAATCAGCTCATCCGGGGAATCCAGGAAATACGCCAGATGGTGGAATTTGGCCCCATTCTGGTTGGCATTACGCATGAAAGCAATTTCATGGGCAATATTCGTTCTGCTTAACCAAGATCCTAAACGGGTATCTTCTTCATTTTGAATATAATAACGATGATGGATTCCCAGAAAATCAGTCCACCATTCCTGTTCGGCCTTAACGTCATCTACCATAATATTGACATGGTCAAAACGTCGCGGTGATACACCTTTTACATTGTATTTACTTGGGTGACTAGGCAGTTGCGACTGCAGTTTTGGGTCATCCGTTTCAAACAATTCTTTCTTCCAGTACAATTGGATAGGCAATCCGGATGGTGATTTAAAATGAATTGCATCCCCCAGGGCTTTCTTCTGGCCGGATTCAATCCGTTGAAAGTCAATGTTCGAGTCTTTAAGATACTTTTCGAATAAATCCAGCGATTCCTCTGTAGCAACTCGCCAGCTCATGCGGTTAACCTCAGACGTCTCTGATTCCTGCAGTACCAATGTGTAATGATCAAAATCCTGCCATGCTCTTAAATAAGCGCGTCCTTCTTCCTTTTCAGTCAAGACAAGTCCTAAAACCTCTGTATAGAACCATAATGAATCTTCAAATTTAGTAACGCCGATTTCAACATGACCGAGATGGGCCACCGTTCGTAAATGTTGCTCCAGCCGTTGCTGGGCTGATACTTCGTTTTGAACTTCTTCTTTAACTTTTGACATCAAGTATTACCTCCTGGTGAATCTATATTTTATTTTAATGTGCAGCAACTTTTTGTTTTTGTTCCTTCTTTTCTTTCTTTTCCATGATCGTTGTACTGTGTGCAGTAGTAAAAGATACTTTCGGATCGATGTATACTTTCGCACTGCTCACAGCAATCGGTGCTTCACCGAATCCGGTAGCCATCAATTTCACCTTGCCGTCATACGTTGAGACATCGCCAACAGCATAGATGCCCGGGATATTCGTTTCCGCTTTTGAATTGACGAGAATCTGATTTTTATCGATGGCCAATCCCCAGTCTTTAATAGGGCCCAGATTTGATATAAAACCATAATTAACAATATAGTCATCTGCTTCCAGGTTGATGATCTGATCTCCCTTTTGCTGTTTGAGTTTAATGTTTTCAATGTTTGTTTCACCTGATAATTCAACCGGAACATATGGCGTTAGAATATCAATGGACGATTCTTTCATTAGTTTGACACTGTAATCATGCGCCCTGAATTTGTCTCTGCGATGAATAATGGATACTTTGGAAGCCGTATTTTCAAGCATCAGCGCCCAATCCACTGCGGAATCACCGCCGCCAAACACACAAACTTCTTTATCTTTGAAATGATCCAGTTTGTCAATCTTATAATGCAGATTCTTGCCGTCAAACCGTTCTTCATTTTCCAGCTTCATTGTCCTCGGTTTAAAAGCACCATTTCCGGCAGTGATGATAATTGTTCTGGAATAATGAACCTGGGAATTTGTTGATATCTTAAAAATGTCATCTTCTTTCGTGACATGTTGAACTTCCTGATTCAAACAAATTTCATTTTCAAACTGATCCATCTGCCCCTTTAATTGATCTACCAGATCCTGTGCTTTTATTTTTGGAAATCCGGCGACATCATAAATGTATTTTTCAGGGTATAATGCGGTAAGTTGGCCACCCAATTCAGGGAGGTTTTCGATTATTTTAACGCTCGCCTGGCGCATTCCCGCATAAAAAGCGGTGAATAAACCGACAGGACCTCCGCCGACAATGGTAATATCATAGACTTCGTTGTTATAATCCATTCCGTCAAACCCTCCAATGCATAAACTTACTACTGGAAAAACCCGGCATTCGCCACATCTTATGGCGAGTGCCGAAGTTTTTCTTATAAGGTCAACCTTAATTTGATTTTCCTGTCGTTATAAAATAAGGCTGATTTTGCCATGTGGTCTCAGACTATCCAGTTTCAAGACTACTTTTTTGTTTTTTATCCGCAGTTGACCATCCTGCTGAACGAGTTCGTATGTGCTTCTGCCGATAAATGCATCCACCACTTCACGTTTGGTCCGGTGGACAGTGAAGTTGCAGACTACTGTAATCACGTCTGAATCCAAACCGTCAACGATAATGTTATGGTAATTGCGCAAGGTTGTTGAATGCGGATATTCCACATGTGCTTCCTTCTTCAGCAGTCTCTCTGCACGATCCTGAATTCGCTTCCGATCATCGTGAATAAAGAATAACGATGTTCGCGCATCAGCATCCGGGTCGCCCAGTGGCGGAACTTTGTACGTACCATCATCTGTAAACAAGGCAGCCCATTCTTTCAGCTTCCACTCATCCAGCAAGTAGGCTTCTTTATACAGAAAATCAACAATTTCCTGCCGTTCCAACGTTTTCACAGTCATACACGGGTAACCTCCTTCTGCAGCGACTTTTTCATGCGTGCATCGAACTCCCGCCAGAAGCTTCTCATTTGCAGTTCGTCTGTACCTAAAGCGTTTTCCTCCCCGCGCAGCATCCCTCTGGAAACATCATTCCATTCAACTTCCTGATTGTTGTTGTATGCTTCCTGACATAATTCCAGGGCTTCATTATCATCCGGTGTTGCAAAACCGCCCGGCCCAAGAAACTCAAGGAAGTTGTTATTTCTGGCTAAACGGTGCACCATATCCTCGTCTTTAGGGGCTAACGCATAGCCGGTAGCTTCCAAATAGCCTGGAGATGTTGGATAAAACGTTCTTGCCGTTACAGCCATAATGTCGTTAATGACCAAGTTAGGAAAAATAATAATGTTACGATTCCAATTGGCAATCCGGTCGGCCCGTTCTTCGCCAAATCTTTCGGTTAACCGCTCCTTCATTTTTTCCATATCACGTTTCAGATCTTCATCCCAGATGGGAGTCCACTGTGCGACAGGTCTGCCCCACGGTGCTTTGTACTCAACAACCGCATGACCATTTCCAAGTGATTTTCCAACCCCGTGAAGTCCCACTTTTTTCAGGTTCGGATCCTGCTGCTGCTTGATATCAAAGTATGTCTTATGTGTCGGCAGGCCATGATAGAGATCAGCACTGTTCTCGGCGAGCAATTTCCAATTAGCTCTGACGCTGTATTCCTGTATGCCTCCAAGTACTTCCATACCTGTTTCACTTTGGTCAGCAACAAGATCAAGATATTCTTTTGCATCAGCCAAATAGTCATATAATGAGATGGCATCATCATCGAAATTGACAAACATGAAGCCGCGATAGCTTTCAAAGCGGTTAACAGCTTTCATATTTTTTGTGCCATCATCATTGAAATCATCCGGAAAAGCGTCTTTCCCAGGCATGCCTGTCAAGCTTCCATCGTTTTTAAAGCTCCAGGCATGATAGAAACAACGGAATACCCGAGAATTTCCTTCATTTTCGCGGCAAACGAGTGCACCGCGGTGTGGGCAAGTATTGTACAGCACTCTGATTTCATCGTCTTGGCTATGGACCAGCAGTAAATTACGGCCGCCAACTTTTTTTCGTTTGTAATCACCTTTTTCGGGAACTTCTGATTCGTGTCCGATGAACAACCAGCATTTATTGAAAATTTCAGCACGTTCTCTTGCCAAAATTTCGCGGTCGGTAAAAACACTTCGGTGAACCAAAAATTCATTTTTTTCG
Organism: Virgibacillus siamensis; assembly: GCF_900162695.1. Taxonomy (NCBI): domain Bacteria; kingdom Bacillati; phylum Bacillota; class Bacilli; order Caryophanales; family Bacillaceae; genus Virgibacillus; species Virgibacillus siamensis. Next base: position 2,273,677 of record NZ_FUIH01000007.1, on the reverse strand, counting down.
ATATCGTCGTGAATATAACCATTCATATTGATACCCTCCATTTCCGTATTGTTAGTACTTTGGCGTCAATGCTAATCATCTGTACTGTGAATCTACTTCAGCAGCAGCTCTACTTTTTCTAAATACTTGTAAGCACTTTCATAAGACGTTTAAGTAAAAACCACTCCTTTGCTGTGCATCCTTCATATACTTGATTTTTCCTAAGTGGCTTACTGTTATTATAAAAGCGTGACAATTCTGATTCCAATTGAACTTTTCTTGGCTTTCCCCTTAATTCCAAAAAAACTTTTATATCATTTTCAAAAAGTGGCTTATAATAGTATTCTTCAGTTTTTTATTGACATCCGGTTTTTGATTCATCTATTATTAGTTAATAGATTTAAAATGAAAACGATTTCTTAAATCCGTGTGTATTATGTGCGTGTTCTGGAGGGAACTGAAATGAATGAAAGTCAACTTCGAACCTTTTTGACCGTGGCTGAATATAAGAGCTATTCGAAAGCTGCCATTAACCTTAATGTCACGCAGCCAACAATTACATCTCGAATTAAAGCATTGGAAGAAATTCTGAAATGTGATCTTTTTAAACGAACGGGACACGAGATTTCTTTGACAAAGGAAGGGGAACTATTTTTGGATTACGCCGAAAATATCTTAATCTATATGGATCATTCCAAAGAGGTTTCCAACATGGTTAAGAACCCCAGCATTAAGGTCGGTTTTTCTCCGGGATTTTCATATTCATTCATTACGGAGGTATTAAAAACGATTCAACCAAAATGGAAAATCGATATACAGATCATCGAAGGATATGATTCTGTCAGTTTAAATGAGGGTGCTTTATCAGGGGATTTTGATTTGATTTTCACAAGAGAAATGCTTTCCAATAATCCTGATATTACATCGGAATATTTGTTCGATAACAATCTCGTATGTATAATGCCCAGCAATCACAGCCTGTGTGAGAAAGAGACACTTTGTGTAAAAGATTTAAAGGAAGAGACAATCATTAGTTATAAACGTAATACAAAGTTATGGAACTTAATAGATAGAAAGTTGATTGGAGCAAAAAATATAACCCGTATTGATGTTTCCAATAATGAAATGCTTTCGAAAGCTGTTGCAAATGATGTAGGTATTGGGATTACACCCGAACTGGCAATTGATAAAAACTATGCAACGGAATTAACAGTCAGGTATATTACTGAAATTGCTACAATCCCGAATAAGGTCTATGTCCAATATCGGGAAAATTCCCATATGAAGTCAATTGCCAAACAAATCATTTACACGATCATTAATCACAAATACAGTGAAGCGGAATGATAAAAAAGTACATATAATCAAAATCCCGTACCGCCATTTATGTACGGAATGGGATTTTGTATTTAGGATGCCTGTCACTGCCCGAATTTTGTCGAATATGGTTATATTTGTGGATACAAGGTTTTGAGTGGGTTTTTTGTGGTGGTTGGATTTTTCCCGACCGAAAAGTCCTATGGGGAACTTAGGGCGATAACATTCAACAATCTTACATAAAAAGGAATTTACTGGAATTAGGGGGTAAAACGGAAATTCAGCCGAAAATGTCGTATTTTGATTCTTTTTTCCTTAAAACATTACAATTTGGTACTATTTAAGCGCTTTCAAAAAGTTCCGATATGACTATAGGAATCTAGTAATTGTTTTGCTATTGTGGAATAGACGGTCCGTACATAAGATTACGAAAAGCGCGCGCCTTTCACATTAAACAATGGGATGGGTGATGTAGTTTGAAGAAGAAAAAACTAATTAATACGGTTGCTGGAACAGCACTGGCCGCGAGTCTGACATTGACGGGGATGACTGGAACTGTCAACGCTGAAGAAGCCGGGAACAATGCACTGCAGGAAATGAAATCAATGACAACTTCCAATTTCAATGTCGTTTGGAACAAAAATAAGTCTGCACCATCATTTGTATCCGGAAAATTATCAAAACAGCAAGTTCATGGTGTTGGACAGGTGAAGCAATATTTAGAAGAGAACAAGGAACTGTTTAAACTGGATCCGGATTCTGATGTAACATTTGTTGAAAAAAAGAAAGACGAACTTGGAATGACGCATTATAAATTTATGCAATCGGTTGATGGCGTTCCGGTGTATGGGTCGGCATTTACGGTCCACACGAATAAAAAAGGTATTATATCAGCTGTAACGGGTACGATTCATCCGAAAGCAGCAAAAACTATGGAAAGTAGTAAAGCAGAGCTTTCCAAAAGGGATGCTATTGAGGAAGCATGGAAATCTATTGATTTAAGTAAAAAGGAAACAAAGGTAAAAAAGACGGATAAAAAAGAATTGAAAAAAGCAAGTAAGCTATCAAAATCCGGTGTGAAGAATACCGCTGAGAAAGCTGAGCTTGTCGTCTATTCTAATGATGGGCAAAGTCACTTGGCATATCATGTTGAACTGCAGTTTATTTATCCAGATCCCGGTAACTGGCAAATTTTCGTGGATGCCAACGATGGTTCTGTGATTGATTCGTATAATGCAGTCACAGATGCTGGTGCAGCGAATGGTTATGGATACGGGGTACTTGGTGATTACAAGCAATTGAACACGTACTTATCGAATGGTTATTATTTTCTATATGATGTAACCAATCCGATGAATGGTGTAATCGAAACGTTTACGGCTGAGAATGGATCATCGCTTCCGGGATATCGTTCATCTGACAGCAATAACGCCTTTACATCGGGGTATCAGGCTGCGGCTGTCGATGCACATGCCTATGCGGATCAGGTGTATGATTATTATTACAACACATTTGGCCGGAACAGCTACGATGGCAATGGTGCATCCATTCGCTCGACTGTTCACTATGGAAACAACTACAACAATGCATTCTGGAACGGACAGCAAATGGTATACGGCGATGGCGACGGAACTACATTTGCCCCGTTATCAGGTGCACTGGATGTTGTCGCGCATGAGCTGACTCATGCAGTGACTGGACACACGGCCGGTCTGGTTTACCGGGATCAGCCTGGTGCGCTGAATGAATCCATGTCTGATGTCTTTTCCGTGTTTGTAGAACGGCAGGATTATTTGCTTGGGGAAGATGTGTATACACCGTACCGGAGCGGGGATGCACTGCGAAGTCTTTCCAACCCGCCGGCATATGGCCAGCCGGAGCATATGAATGATTATGTGTATACAAATGCTGATAATGGCGGCGTGCACACTAACAGTGGTATTCCGAATAAAGCCGGGTATAACACAATTGAAAGCATTGGTGTTGCGAAAGCAGAGAAAATATACTATCGTGCCTTGTCCATCTACCTTGGACCATACAGCAATTTCAGTGATGCACGTGCAGCATTGCTGCAATCCGCCGCGGATTTATATGGATACGGATCAGAATATAATGCCGTAGCAGATGCCTGGAATAATGTAGGGGTATATTAAAATAAAATAGATTAATAAATAATGCCGGTGTATGCCGGCATTATTTATTTGACAGGAGCCTGGCACCACTCGAGTTTTGTCGATTAATATTTCAATCTAACTTCTACCCATTGACGTACACTGTTAATCAGCCAGATTCTTGTGCAGGATTTAAGTTCATTCAGATGAATTTTTCGTTCGGTTATTTTTTCTTCTTCAAGCAGCTTTTGTCTGAATGTTCCTGGCAGCAGCCCGCATTCGACAGGTGGTGTGTACAGATTACCGTTAAATTCCACGACAAGATTACCGATTGTAAACTCAGTTAACTCGTTGTCTTTGTTCCATAATAGTACATCAAATTTGTCAGGGTGCTGTTTTTGAAAATAATGATAAACTGCACGGTTGGTTGTTTTGTGATAAAGGAAAATGTCTTCTTTATTGATTGGCTCTTTTGCCAGTCCTATGGTAGCGGGCAAAGTCATTTCCGTTATTGATCTTTTCACATCAGTTGAAAAGCTGCCATCATTTTGCACGAGCAATCGTACTGTATGGCAACCGGTATTGTTATCCCGGGCAACTTGCAAGAGACACTTTCGTACCACGCTAATATCCACATCAAAGTCAAAATAGGCAGCGGTTTGTTGCAGCCGGGTCAAATGTTCACCTAAAACGATATACTTCCCATCGATTATTCCAAGTGTTTCCAAAAGCTTGAAAGGTGTGTGTGTTGTTTTAAGAACCTTTGTTTTGGTTCGTACTTCCTCATACTCTTCGTCGGCTGTGGAGTCCCACGTGATACCACCACCGGCTCCATATACAGCTTTCCCGGTTTTGTTATTCAACATGACGGTCCTGATTGGTACATTAAATACAGCCTGGTTATTTGGTGTAATGTAGCCGATTGCACCACAATACACATTGCGTGGAGCAGATTCAAGTTCATGGATGATGTTCATTGTACTGATTTTTGGGGCGCCGGTAATAGAACCGCACGGAAACAAAGCTTTAAAAATATCGACGATGGTTTTGTCTGTTTCCGCGGTTACGGTCGATGTCATCTGGTATATAGTCGGATATTGTTCAATCGTAAACAATTTCGGAACAGTTACGGTGCCTGTTTTGGCAACAGTTCCCAGGTCATTTCGCAGCAAATCAACTATCATCACATTTTCAGCACGGTTTTTTTCAGAGTTAATCAACCAGTCGGCATTTAGCGCATCCTTTTCAAATGTTTTCCCCCGGTTAACTGTACCTTTCATTGGCCGTGTTGTTACTTTTCCATTCTTAAGCCGGAAAAATAATTCTGGAGAAGCGGACATTATGGTGTGCTCACCTGTGTTAATATAGGCGGCATAATCAGCTTCCTGAGCATTGGCAAGCTGCCGGAAACAGGCCATCGAATCACCCGTGAATTGTGCATTCAGCCGTATCGTGTAATTTACCTGATATGTATCGCCTGCTTCGATGTACTGCTTGATTTTTTCAATATTCGTCTTGTAATCATGTGCAGAAACGGAAGGCTCCCACTCAGTCGTTTGAAAAAATTCGTTTCCTTGGATCACTTCATTTGTCGGTTCGGTGAAAATTCCAAACCAGAGCAGTGGCATCTCACTTTCAGAATGGACTTTATGTGCTTTATCAAAGGCCGGTGCTGCTTCATAGGACACAAAGCCCGCGGCATAATACCCTTCATTAACTGCGGACCGGACTTGTTCAAGACATGGAAGAACTTCCCGGATGGTGTCTGTCGTAATGATTTGTTGCGGGTTTTGAAATGTTTTGGGACTTTTATTACCATCCTGATCTGCAAATTCAAATGATAGATATGGCTTTCCTGCTGTGCCCATTTATTTCACCATCCATTCTATTGAAAAAGTTTTTGAGAAGCTGCTTGCCACTGTCGGTTAAAATAGCTTCCGGATGCGCCTGTATGCCCTCAATTTTGTGTGTTTTATGGCGAATGGCCATGATCTCACCATTGTTGGTGGAAGCGCTGATTTCCAGGCAATCGGGGATGGTTTCGGCATCGACGAGCAGTGAGTGATAGCGCGTTACCCGGAGCGGATTGTCGAGTGAATGAAAGATGCCTTTTCCATCGTGCGTTATGTATGAGACCTTTCCGTGCATTGGAGCGGCAGCCTTTTCGATCGTTGCCCCAAAAGCCTGTGCAATGATTTGATGTCCAAGGCAAATACCTAAAATTGGGATTTTATTGTGTAGTTTTCTAACAAGTTCAAGACATATTCCAGCTTGACCCGGATTTCCCGGCCCTGGTGAGAGGACAATTGCTGCAGGCCTCATATGCTCGATTTCCCCGATTGTAATGACATCATTTCTTGCAACAAGCACCTGTTGTCCAAATTCCTCAATATACTGAGCCAAATTATATGTAAATGAATCATAGTTATCGATTAAAACAATCATTGTCACACCCCTTTTCAGTAAGTAGTATAGCATTTTGCGGATGAGGGTACTAGAGGGTGCCTGTCACTTGTCGAAAATTCGACAGGTGACAGGCACCACCCGAATTTTGTCGAAATATATTTGTAATTGACTGAAATTTCTTAGTTTGATATATTATTCACTATAGTTTAATACTTAAATAGCTGCTGAATCTAGTTGACTCTTCTGGATAAGGGGAGCAAACCTAGGGGGATAAACCAGTTATATGAACAGGGAAGAGGTAATGTCAATTCTGTTCTGTTCATAGTGCTGGTTTATTTTTGTATACTCATACCTGTATTGTATTTTGAAAGGGGTTACACAGGTGAAAACACTTCCCCGGATTTTGTTCAATAAGTCTATTGGAGCTTATACCAAATGAGAGGATGAGAAAATTGTTTACAGATCAGGAACGAATGATACTTGGGGTTATCGTAGTGGTCTATTTTCTACTATTAATTGGTTTTTCGTATTATATTAATCACCACAAAATAAAGAATTATGAAGACTACAATGTTGCGGGACGATCTGTTTCGATGTTTCCGCTAATTTTAACGTTTGTCGGAACGGCGGTTGGGGGATCTATTTTACTTGGGTTTATGGAGAATGCGTATCGTTTCGGAATGGGGCAGCATTGGCTGAATATCAGTATATTAATTACCGGAATTATTACAGCTTCCTTTCTCGTTAAGCGGATTCGTTTGATTGGTGAAAAACATCAAATGGTTACTTTGGGGGATTTTACAGCCCTCAGATATGGTGAAGGTGCCAGGCTTCCGACGGTAATCAGCGTGCTCCTTGCTTATTGTGCTGTCACCGGAATGCAATTTGTTGCGATAGCGACCATTTTAAACCTGACAATTGGACTGAGTATGACGACAGGAATCATAATCAGTTGGGTATTACTGACGATAAAAACATTTTTTGGAGGGCTTAAATCGGTCGTTTGGCAGGATGCCATTCATGGTACTGTACAAACTTTAGGTGTGTTTCTATTATTTGTGGTTGTCCTTTGGGTTGGCAGTGACTGGGGTGAAATGAAATCATTTGCCGCTTCATTAGGTGACTCCGGGGCATTAAGTGTCACTAGTATTTCCACGAGTGAAGTGCTTGTCTATTTCTTTACGATAGGCGGTTATCAATTTGTCAGACAGGACTTATGGCAGCGCTTTTGGGCAGCTAAAGATTACAAAACTGCTTTATCCGGATACTGGATTGCGATTATTATTGCTTTTTTAATCGGGGCAGCGATTATTTCAACCGGCGCTTTTCTGAAATATGGGTTGCAGATGACAGAGATAAATCCGAACCTTGTTTATTATGAAGCGATTGGTGCCGTATTCAATTTCCCAATGGTAGTTATAATGGTAATTGCATTGATGGCAACTGTCATATCCTGTGCGGATTCCTTTTTTATGGCAGGTTCATCTTCTATTATTAACGATATTATAAAACCTAGAATAAAACATGCTTCAGAAAAAAAGATGCTGCGCTACAGCCGCTACTCAGTAATCGCCGTTTCAATAATTTCTGTATTACTCGCCCTATATATGCCGGAACTGGTAGTTTTATGGGTGATTGGTACAGCAATGCTGGTTTCCGGATTATTAGCACCATCTGTTTTCGGATTGTTCTGGAAGGGAGCAACAAAGGCTGGCGGTATTTCAGCAATGTGGATAGGATTGTCTATTGCCGTTATTTGGCAATTAGCCGGGCATCCATTTGGCATTCATCCCGTTTTTATCGGGCTGCCACTATCCACTTTGACGCTAATCATTGTATCGTTGGCATCTAAGCATAATGAGGCAGAAAAAGAAGATATATGGTCACAAGTAAACTAATTAATGGAGATGTTTTGATGGAACCACTTACGATTAATTTTGAACGAATGAAGGATCGATTGACTACACCGGGATGATTTTTTTGCCAAGTGTTGGTGGTAAAAGTCATGTTGAATCGGAGTTAACCTTGGATGAAGACATTTTTAAAGGAACGAATGTTTTGCTTGATACAATGATTCATTTGGCTGACAAAAAGGAAGGGTTGTTGTAATGCGAGGAGGAAATTCAATGGAAAAGATAACAGGATTCATTTGGGATGAAAGTTATTTTTGGCATCAAACCGGAAATGGCGCATTAAATATTGGTTCCGGCGGATGGATACAAGAGGATACGCATGCGGAAAATCCGGAAACAAAACGCCGGGTAAAAAATTTATTGGAGCGATCCAGATTTATGAAAGAGTTACATCAAATTGAACCGCGGAGTGCCACTCGTAAGGAAATTGAAATGAACCACGACGCGGAATATATTGAAAAAATCAGCAGGCTGAGTGATAACGGCGGCGGTGATGCCGGTGAGCATGCCATTGTTGGACCAAACACATATGAAATAGCGCTATTGTCAGCCGGAGGAGCGATAACAGCAACAGACGCAGTAATGCAAGGTAAGGTAAACAATGCTTATGCACTGACCCGGCCGCCGGGGCATCATGCTGAGCAGGGCGAAGGGCAGGGGTTTTGTTTATTCAATAATATTGCGATAGCAGCCAAATACGCGAAGGCAACGTATGGACTGAAGCGCATTGTAATTATTGATTGGGATGTGCATCATGGCAATGGAACGGAGAGTGCGTTTCGAAATGACCCGGACGTGCTGTTTATCTCGGTTCATCAGGAAAATATTTTTCCGAAAAATCGCGGACAAGTAACCTATACCGGCGAGAATGCCGGGGAAGGTTATACTGTAAATATCGAACTACCTGCGGGGACTGGCAATGAAGGATATCTTTATACGTTTGAACATATAATTGAGCCAATCATAAATCAGTATGAGCCGGAATTAATAATGATTTCAGCAGGACAGGATCCAAGCCGCTTTGATCCTTTGGGACGAATGATGATGACTGCAGATGGCTTTTATCAAATGGCTGAAAAAGTTAAGGCGATGGCCGAAAAGCACTGTGATGGACGGCTTGTTGCCTGTCATGAAGGAGGGTACAGCACAGCTTACGTACCATTTTGCACAATTCGGATTTTGGAAGCGTTTAATGGAAAACAAAGCGGTGTGAAAGATCCATTTGATCAGGGATTTCATGAAGGGCCGTTGTATCAGAATCAGATGGATGCTGTTAATCGGGTGAGAGAGGTACAAGCTGGATATTGGAGGGTGTAGAAGAAATGTCTGGGATTGCCTTTAATGGTGTTTTTGTCCTGATTGCGTCTATCTATTATAATGTAGTTAGCATGCCTTCTTGGGAATTAATTGAAAAGCAGGGAAGGAATATAAATTCCGTTTTGCCACCTGGGTTGAAGAAAAGGTTAGTAAATGAGCTGAGATCTAAAGTCGGATGGAAAGAGTATGCCGGAGCCAGTGGCAGTGTGATGAGTGTAAATGAATTTGGTGCATCCGGTCCTAGTGAAGAAGTGGTAGATGAGTATAATAAGCTTTAGTTAGTCATCTATTAACATAACACCGCATAGGGATGTTTTGGGAGATATATTCGACAAAATTCGGGTGGTGCCTGGCACCACCCGAATTTTATATAAACGTCTGAAACCAATACCCCAACCCTGTTCCAATATAATTCCCAACAATATACCCAAGGGTTCCTACCAGCAGTATAGGCACAATAAGCTTATTCCATCCCTTTGCAATCGCCATTGCAGCTGCAGTAGTGGGACCACCAAGGTTTGCGTTGCTGGCAAGAAGTATTTCCTCCAAGTTAAATTTGAACAGTTTTCCCAATACTAATGAGAATAATAAATTTAATAAAACAATGATTAAAACAAACACCAGCAATAAAGGAGAAGTAGTTACTACAAGAGCTATGGATGCAGGCACACCAATCACTACAAAGAACAAATAAATCAGAAATGTTCCGATTTCCTGAGTGCCTTTAATATTTTCAAAGTAATTCGGCAGCAAAATGACCGCAATGACTGTTAGTGTAGTCAGCATGAGATAACGGTCACCTATGATTCCGCTAAGAATTTGATAGAAAATAGTTACATTTTCACCGCTGGGAATGATTTCAGCAAAATAATCAGCCAGGTGAAAGGACACAGCTACCAGCGCAAAAGCAGATGCAACACTAAGTGCAATATCTTTCAGGGAAATTTCCTTCCGTTTCCAAAATGAAGCTGCCTGTGTTTCATCTTGATCACCGGATGCTCCTGATTCAACCTCGTCAATATGCGGGGTTTTAAATTTGTTGCGAAAAAAATTAAATGTCGGGATGGCCATAAGTACGAAAAAGAATGTTGCCATCATCATATTGTCTGCCACCACCGTAGCGGAAACAAGTTCACCCGGTGTTTCGAATTTGGCTGCCATCGCGGCGAAATTGACCCCGCCCCCTGTATAGGATGCTGACATCATTGCGCCGATCTTATCCAGGTGTGGGATAAGATCTTTTAACAGCATGAATGAAAGGATTGTCCCTGCAATTGTTCCAGCAGCGCTTAAAAAGAATATTGTCAGCATGCGACCACTTTCCTGCCAAATTTTTTTAATGTTGGCTTGAAATAATAAAAGTGGAATTGCAAGCGGGACTACATAGCTCCAAACGGCATCGTAAACACTCGATTCAAGTGGAATCACATTGAGGTTAGCAAGCACCATAGCTCCAATCAATGCAATAATGGCACCGGAAACCTTGGAAGCCCACGTATATTTCTGTTCCAAATAGATACTAATTGCAGCCCATCCGGTCAAAAAAGTCCAAAGAGCCCATGTATTGTCAGAAGAAATTAAAAGATGATTCCATGATATTCCCCCCTGTAAATTTTTTTATATTCTACCAGATATTATTAACTTTTGTAACCATTTAAAATAGTCTGTTATCCCCATTTCATTGAAAACGCTTTTATATTATAATACAACAAATTGGACCATCCACTTTACCACTTTATCTGTTTGAAGGGATTGCATGCTATGAATCTATTGCCAGTGAAGAAGAAAAGGGTATATCACACTATTGTGGAGCAGATTAAGTCGGCAATTGAAAAGGAGGAAATAGTACATGGTGAAAAGCTGCCTTCTGAAAGATCCTTGGCAAATGAATTTTCTGTTTCGAGAACGTCTGTAAAAGAAGCGTTTAGTGTACTGGAGTCTGCCGGTGTGGTTGAGATTAAGCATGGAAGTGGCGTGTATCTCAGAAAAGATACAAAAAGCGGGCTTATTTCGAAAATGAATACGATTATCCGGGGTGTTACCGTAGATATCGTGGAACTAATGGAACTTAGGCTGGCGATTGAACGGGATGCTGCCTATTATGCAGCGATTCGTGGTTTGGAGAAGGATGTTCAAGCAATATACGATGCATTGTGTGATTTGGAAAATGCTGTTTTAAAGGGTGACGTTGCTGCAAAAGAGGATTTAACATTTCATATGGCAATTGCTAAAGCTGCTGGTAACTCCGTTTTTGAGAAAGTGATGTACATGCTGTCAGATCAGGTTCTTGAAGGATTAAAAGAAAGTCGCTCGAATACTTTGAAACAGCCGTATAACAGCAAGGCCATCGTTGAAGAGCACCGTAATATTTATGCAGCGATAAAAAAGGGTGATGCGCAAATGGCACAGGAATGCATGACTATCCATCTCCAGAACGTCAAGGAGCGTTATTTGTAATTAATAAAAAGGAGGCGTACGTTTTATGAGTTCAGAACAAGGGGTTAATTATCAACCATCAACTTCCCCGGAAGCGCCGATTCCACCGGGTACATTTAAGGCAAAGCTAAAATCAGTGGGGCCGGGGTTTGTGACAGCTGCCACAGGTGTTGGAACGGGTGACCTGATTGCCGCGCTTGTGGCGGGGGCAGGTTTTGGTACAACGTTATTATGGGCAATTATCATCGGATCAATTTTTAAGTATTTTTTTACGGAAGGCATGGGGAGATGGCAACTGGCAACAGGCAGGACGATCTTGGAAGGCTGGCACTCACTAGGTAAGTGGGCAACAGGGTATTTTGGTGTTTATTCTGTTTTATGGGGCTTTAGCTATGGCGCTGCGGCGATGTCGACAAGTGCGATCATGATGGTGACGATGTTCCCGATTATGCCGTTATGGGCCTGGGCGATTATCCATGGACTTGCGGGGATGACGCTTGTTTTAACAGGGAAGTACAAACTGTTTGAGAATATCATGACGATAATGATTGGTATCATGTTTGTAACGATTGTGGGATCGGCAGTTATTATAATGCCGGAAATCGGAAATATTTTAAGTGGCTTGGTGCCGAGTACTGGTGACAGTTCACTTCTCTTAGTTATGGGGCTGCTTGGCGGTGTCGGCGGTACCATTACAATGGCTTCCTATGGATATTGGGTCCGTGAAAAGAAATGGGAAGGTAAGCGGTGGATACCGATGATGAAATTGGATACCGCCACTGGTTATGTGATTACAGCAATTTTTACTGTATCGTTATTGATCGTTGGTGCGGAGTTTCTGTATGGAACAGGTATTGAAATCAATGGTGAAGAAGGACTGGTCACACTATCAAATTTGTTTGAAGCTGAATTTGGAACGGTGGCGCGCTGGATGTTCCTGATTGGTGCATGGTCTGCAGCATTTTCATCTTTATTGGGTGTCTGGAATGGCGTTCCGTATTTGTTTGCAGACTTCGTTCGGATATTGAAGGCAAAAGGGAAACGACCAGACAAACCGGTATCGGAAAAAGATCCGGCGTATCGTGCATATTTGCTGTGGCTGACGTTTCCGCCGATGCTGATTTTATTCTTTGGCAAACCAGTGTTTATCGTTATTTTATATGGCGCTCTTGGGGCATTGTTCATGCCATTTCTGGCGATTTCACTCATGTGGCTGTTGAATTCAAAAGCGGTGGATAAGGACTTCAAAAACGGGTGGCTTGCTAATGCTGTATTGACCGCCTGTGTCCTATTATTTGGTTATCTGGGAGTTATTGAACTGTTTAACATGTTTTAATTAGGAGTGAGCGGGTTTTGACGTATGACTATGCAATTATTGGTGGAGGAATTATCGGCCTGTCTGTTGGCATGGAACTAACCAAAAAGCATCCGGATGCCTCGGTTATTATTTTGGAAAAAGAATCCGGGATTTCGCTTCACCAGACAGGTAGAAACAGCGGTGTTATTCATTCAGGGATATACTACAAACCGGGCAGTTTAAAAGCGGAACTGGCTCGACAGGGAAATAAGCAATTAGTGGACTTTTGCAAAGAATACCAAATTCCACATAAGATTTCAGGAAAAGTCATTGCTGCTGCCAGTGAAGCGGAAATTCCACTGTTGGAAAAGTTGTATCAACGCGGATTGGAAAACCAGCTCGCAGTTAGGAAAATATCAACAGAAGAATTACGGCAGGCTGAACCGCACGTCAATGGGATTGCAGCAATTAAAGTTCCAAGTACGGGTATTGTGGATTACAAGAAAGTTGCGGAACAGTTCAGTGCTATTATTGCCGAAAATGGCGGAGAAATTTCATTGGATACCGAGGTGCAGGATATCTCGTTTAAACAGAGTCATGTTGAAATTTCAACAAATAAGGGTGCTTTTGAGAGTCGTTTTCTTATTAACTGTGCCGGGTTATTCAGTGACCGGATTGCTCAAATGGCCAATATTCGGCCGGACTTAAAAATTGTCCCTTTCCGAGGGGAGTATTATGAATTGAAACCTGAGAAGCGACATCTTGTAAAAAATCTGGTTTATCCGGTTCCGAATCCTGACTTTCCGTTTCTCGGTGTTCATTTTACCAGAATGATAGATGGAAGGGTACTTGTGGGTCCAAATGCTGTTTTCAGCTTTAAACGTGAGGGATATAAAAAATCTGATTTTCAATTAAAAGACTTCGTTGAAGGGCTCACATATCCGGGATTTCTTAAATTGGCGAGTGGAAATCTGTCCGAAGGGTTAAAAGAAATGGTTCGTTCGTACAGTAAGAAAGCTTTCATTAAAGAGGTTCAGCGGTTTGTTCCGGAGATTGCCATAGATGATCTGATTCCCGCACAGGCTGGTGTACGTGCACAGGCCCTGAATCGGGAAGGAAATTTGCTCGACGATTTTGCGATCATTCATGACAGACGTGCATTGCATGTTTGTAATGCTCCATCCCCGGCGGCAACTGCCAGCATTGAAATCGGAAAAAAAGTCGTGCAGATGATGGAGCAAGGAAATTCATAAATAATAATTATGGGGCTGCTTAAAAGAAGGGCAGCCCCATAAACTATTTACATTACAATTTGTAGCCTGTTCTGCTTTTAAACCGTTTTAAAAGCACAGAACTTTCAACTCTTGTAATCCCCTGTACAGAATAAAGTTCATTATTGATAAAGGTTTCCAGCTTGTTAAAATCTTCTACTAACACATGTGTATGGAGTGTACTGGGACCTGTCATTTGATAAATACTGGCTACGCTTGGGTTGTCGGCCAGATTTTGTGCTACTTCCTGCAGTTGTTTCGGTTCCACATCCACTTCGAAAAAAGCAGAAACCTTTTTACCAATTTTTTCGGAGTTAATGGAAACGGTAAATTTTTCAATGATTCCTTTATCGATAAGACTCTGGATTCTATCCTTAACAGCAACACGGGATACCCCCACTTTTTCTGCTAAATCGACATATGAAATCCTTCCGTCTTCTACTAATTCTTCTATAATTTTCTTGTCTGTATTATCAAGACTCATATCCATGCCCCTTATAACGAATGCGTTAATTGTTCTTATTATAACAAGTAACGAAGCAAAAAGGCAAAGAGGGATTTAAACAAAATGTATAAAAAATGACTAAAATGCATTAAAAAAAGAAAGTAAAAGTTCATTGATGGAATATTTTTGTTGGCAAAGTATTGACTTTTCCTATCTTATACCCTAATATAATTCACAACTCAATAAATAATCTAAATATATAAATCTATGAACAGAATATATACGATGAAGGAGTTGTTTTAATGAATTCTTTTACACATCAGGCTCATCCTTATCCGGTTAATCGAAATGCAACATATGCAAATAATGGGATGGTTGCTACATCCCAGCCATTAGCAGCTCAAGCTGGATTGGATATTTTAAAGAAGGGTGGAAATGCGGTGGATGCAGCAATTGCGACTGCAGCCTGTCTCACAGTAGTTGAGCCGACATCGAATGGAATTGGCGGAGATGCATTTGCGCTTGTTTGGATAAATGATGAGCTGCATGGCCTGAATGCGAGCGGTAAATCCCCAAAAAGTATCTCGCTCGATGAGGTTAAAAATGCAGGATATGATAAAGTGCCACAATATGGATGGCTGCCGGTTACAGTTCCCGGTGCGCCCGGGGCCTGGGCGGAACTATCCAGGCGATTCGGAAAACTGCCGCTGACTGATGTGATGGAACCCGCAATAAATTATGCGGAAGAAGGATTCCCTATTTCCCCGACACTGGGAAAGTATTGGAAAAAAGCATATGATACATTCAGCAGGGAGTTAACGGGTTCTGTTTTTTCGAATTGGTTTGATACATTTGCACCAAAAGGAAGGGCGCCACGGGTAGGAGAAATATGGTCGTCAAAAGATCATGCAGATACACTGCGATCCATTGCTGAAACAAATGCTGAATCATTTTACCGCGGTGAACTGGCAGAAAAGATGGATTCTTTTGCGGGAAAAACAGGTGGATATTTGGCTGCCGGGGATCTTGCTGATTATAAACCGGAATGGGTAAAGCCAATTAAAGTTAACTATCGGGGATATGATGTATGGGAAATACCTCCAAATGGCCAGGGCATTATTGCACTTCAGGCACTTAATATCCTTGGGGGATTTCAGTTTGGCGAAAAGGATACAGTGAATACATATCATAAACAATTTGAGGCAATGAAGCTGGCGTTTTCAGATGGTTATGAACATGTAACGGAAGAAAAAGATATGCGGTATACAGCGGATGAAATTTTATCTGATGAATATGGTGATTTGAGAAGAAGTGAGATTAGCGAGACAGCGTTGCGGCCAAAAGCCGGTGAACCCGCATCCAGCGGGACAGTATATTTGGCTGCTGCTGATAACGATGGAAATATGGTTTCCTTTATTCAAAGTAACTATAAAGGATTCGGCTCCGGACTAGTTGTTCCCGGTACAGGGATCGCCCTGCAAAATCGCGGTTGTGAGTTTTCTCTGGATGCAAATCGTGTGAATGCTTTAAGAGGCGGCAAGCGCACTTATCATACGATTATTCCGGGATTTTTAACAAAAGATAATAATCCGATTGGTCCGTTTGGTGTTATGGGTGGATATATGCAGCCGCAGGGACATGTTCAAGTCGTTATGAATATGATTGATTTCCATTTAAATCCGCAGGCAGCATTGGATGCACCAAGATGGCAGTGGATAAAAGATAAAAAAGTGGATGTTGAAAATCGCTTCCCGCATCATATCGCACAAGGATTGGCTGAAAAAGGGCATGACATTCAGATTCAGATTGAGCCAAACAGCTTTGGACGCGGGCAAATTATTTTAAGAGATCCGGAAACGGGTGTCTTGATTGGTGGTACTGAATCGCGAACGGACGGAGCAATTGCAAGTTGGTAGACAGGTGGTGTAAACGTGAAAACACAATGGAATTTATTTATTGCTTTTTTTAGGGTAGGTATGCTTGGATATGGCGGCGGACCAGGGTCAATCCCATTGATTCATGTTGAAACAGTAAAAAAATATAAATGGGTGACCGATGAGGAATTTGGTGACATATTGGCACTATGCAACACGTTGCCGGGACCTATCATTACGAAGATGGCTGGTTATATCGGGCATCGCAATTCTGGTTTTCTCGGAATGCTTAATGCAGTGATTGCTTCGATTCTGCCAACCATATTATTAATGATTATATTATTGACTACGTTATCGTCATTTAAAGATTTTGATTGGGTGAAGGGTATGACTGCTGCTGTCATACCTGTTGTCGGTGTTATGCTGGCCGTGCTAACCTGGCAGTTTTTGAACAAGGCAGGTAAAGGTCTTGGCTGGGTGAAAACAATTGGGATGTCGATTGTTATCCTGATTGTCCTGCAGTTAGGTGTTCATCCCGGGATTGTTATTGGGGCGCTTTTAATTCTGGCATTGGTACAGAAGGATAAAGGCAGTGATGAGAGCGGGAAAACAAGGAAAGGAGCGGAATCATGATACTGTACTGGCATATTTTCCTGGCATTTTTCATTCCGGGAATTCTCGGTTATGGCGGAGGGCCCGCTTCGATTCCGCTCGTCGAAAATGAAGTGGTTCAGCGTTATGGTTGGATGACCATTCAGGAATTCAGTGAGGTGCTTGCACTTGGAAATGCACTGCCAGGCCCGATTTCCACGAAGATGGCAGGCTACATCGGATATGAAGTCGGCGGTATCCCGGGTGCAATTATAGGTGTGTTCGCCACGGTGGCACCATCACTAATCCTAATGATTGCGTTATTGGGTGTACTTTATAAATATAAGGATTCGCCGAAAGTCCAGCGTCTGACCATGTATGTACGTCCGGTTATTGCACTGCTGCTTGGCATCATGGCATGGAACTTCTTTGCAGAATCCTATCAGGGCATTGGAATCTGGCAGACAGCTCTATTGATTGCTGTAAGCTACTTGCTGCTCGAACAAGTCAAACTCCACCCCGCATTTGTCATAGCAGGCGCGCTCGTGTATGGCGGCTTTTTCCTATGAAGATTTTTCAATAGGTATCAGACACCACCTGAATTTTGTCGAAAGGTTTTTTGCTGTTTGTTTTCTGTGATAGAATAGTAGAAACTGTCAGATAACAGTGTTGGGGGTGAGTGTGTGGTTGGTGCGGTGAATTTTTTCAGGGAAGAGGTTGTTAAAAGTTTTTTTGATCGGGTTTATGACGGTGTAGTCATCGTTGATTGCGACGGTATTATTCAATATATGAACAGCAAGTATTGTGAATTTCTTCAGGTAAATGAAACGGATGTTATTGATACACATGTGGATATGGTTATTGATAATACCAGAATGCATATTGTTGCTAAAACAGGCAAGGAAGAGATCAATGACCTGCAATTTTTGCAAGGGGATTATGTGGTCGCGAACCGCATACCAATTCATGATAATGGGAAACTAATCGGTGCAATCGGTACTGTTGTTTTTGATGATCTGGAAAAATGGCAAAAGATGAATGTACATATTAAGAAGCTTCTTTCGGAATTGGAGTTTTACCGAAAAGAGTGGAATGAAACCAATGGTGCTCATTATTCACTTCAGGATCTGGTTGGTATATCGCCGGAAATTGACCGGCTGAAGGAACAGGTTGTAAAACTTGCCGGCGGGAATATTTCGGTATTCATTCGCGGGGAGAGCGGAACGGGAAAAGAACTCATTTCCCATAGTATTCATCAGTTAAGTAATCGCAGCCGTAAACAATTTGTTAAAGTGAATTGCAGTTCCATACCGGAGCATCTTCTTGAATCGGAATTGTTCGGATATGTGGAAGGAGCATTCACCGGAGCAAAAAAAGGTGGAAAGATGGGGAAATTTAAATTTGCCGATGGCGGCACAATCTTTCTTGACGAAATTGGCGATATGTCGGAATATATGCAGGTAAAATTACTCCGGGTCCTTCAGGAGAAAGAATATGAACCTGTCGGAGCTCTATATTCCGAAAAAGTGGATGTACGGGTGATTACTGCGACGAACCGCCCGATTGAAAAAATGATTGAGCGCGGTGAATTTCGGGAAGATCTCTTTTATCGAATTAATGCTGCTCAGTTAATTTTGCCGCCATTACGCGAACGGAGGGAAGATCTTAACATACTGGCCCGCCACTTTTTGAAAAAGGTAACAGCAAGAATGAACAAACGTGTAGGCAAAATTGAAAAAGACGCATTAGCATTAATTAACAATTATCATTGGCCCGGGAATATACGGGAGCTTGAGAATGCAATTGAAGTAGCCGTTCATTTGTGTGAAGGAGATACAATTGATGTTAAGTCTTTACCCGCCTATTTAAAAAATGATGTGTCATCCGGAAAAAACAATACGCTGAAACAGCAACTTGACGAAAAGGAAAGGCAAATAATTGAAGAGGCATTGAAGCAGCATCAATACGATAAACTAAAAACTGCGGAAAGTCTTGGGATCGGTAAATCAAGCTTGTATGACAAGATTAATCGGCATAAAATTACGTATTAGCATGTTTTTGATTCCGGAAATCTGGAATGCTTTCCAGATTTCCGGAATTTTATGTGAAGCTTCAGGAATATGTTCGGTTTGTACATAGAATTGAAATGCATTCCGGGATGTCGGAATTATTCGGTATTTGTTTTGTCGGATTAGGCATAAGTAAGCACCTTTTCTTCTTGGCATGGTTTTTGCTTTATATTTAGGAAGCAGACAGAGGGCTGCGCATGGAAATGTATGCGCTTACTTGGCGAAGGAAGGAGATTGTTATGGATATTGGTTATATGACAAGCGGGGTTATGAAGCATGGCAGTAAAAAACAGCAGCAGAAAATCGCTGTACAACTGGAAAACGGTACAAAGTGGTCGTACGAAGAACTCGATCGGATCTCAAACCAATACGCAAACAGGTTAAAGGAACTGGGCGTTGAAAAGGGAGATCGTGTTGGAATTTTATTGTATAACTGTCTGGAATATTTCGGGCTCTATTTTGCCGCAGCAAAAATTGGTGCAATTGCAGTCAGATTAAATTTTCGATTGACCAGCCATGAATTTGAGTATGTATTGAATGACTCCGGGGTAAAGGTTTTATGCTTTCATTCCGCACTTTCAGACACCATAAATGAAATTAAGGATATGGTGAAAGTTGAAGAATATATATGTCTGCCAAATAAAAATCAGCATGCACCGGAATGGGCATTGGACTGGGAAACGATGAATAAAGCAGCAGCTATGGAAGTTAATACTGACGCTATTCAAATGGAAGACCCGGTTATGCTGATGTATACTTCGGGAACAACAGGCAGGCCAAAAGGTGCGGTATGGACACATGCCAATACATATTGGTTTTCGATGATGCAGATTATGAAATGGAATTTTACGGGAAAGGAAATCGGGATGACCACCGGACCGCTATACCATGTCGGTGCAATGGAAGATACTGCACTTCCCATCATCATGGCAGGTGGAACATTGGTTATATCGAAGAGTGGGGGTTTTGACATAAACCGAATCATGCAGGTAATGGAAAGACAGGGTGTGACAGATTGTTTCATGTATCCATTTATGATTTATGAAATGCTGCAGGCCGAAAATGATTCTATAAAACTGGAAACATTGAAACATATATATACCGGCGGAGATTCGCTTATGCCCTGGTCGGTTGAACAAATGAGTGTACGTTTTCCGCATATCGGAATTAGTCAGGTGTATGGTTTGACGGAGGGTACACCAATTGCCGCCTCCCTTGATGCAGAAGATATTTTTACAAAGGGGCATACAGTTGGAAAGCCGCTCCCTCTTACGGATATTAAAATTGTTGATCCGGATAAAAACATATTGGGAACTGATGAAATCGGTGAAATAGCGGTCAGGAGTCCGGTCGTTTCCAATGTCTACTGGAAAAAACCGGAAGCAACAGCGGAAACGTTTGTCGATGGCTGGTGTTTTACCGGGGATTTGGGATGTTTTGATGAGGATGGTTATCTATCAATAGCTGGCAGGAAAAAAGATATGATTCGAAGCGGTGGTGAAAATATTTATGCAGCTGAAATTGAAGACGTACTGATGCGGCATGACAAAGTAATCGATGCATCCATCATTGGTGTCCCTGATCCTAAATTTATTGAAACGGTTTGTGCCATCATCGTTAAAAAAGAAGGAGTTGAGCTGACAAAACAGGAGGTGGTGGACCACTGTAAAAATTTTGTTGCCAGTTACAAGAAACCGCGTAAAGTAATTTTTGTTGAAGAACTGCCACGCACACCGTCCGGGAAAGTCCAAAAATATATTTTGCGAAGTCAGTATGGTGATGGGGCAGGGATGAATATATAAGGGGCAGAATGATCTGGTTCATAGCGGAGAAAGTTTTAATTAAAGGGGAGGTTGTTTTATGTTTGGGTTATCACCGTTAATGACATTTATGTTGTTTATTTTCTGGCCGGCTTCCATAGTGGCGGCTGGCTTATGGGGAATGCTGGCATTCAGGGATGAAGAGGGGGAAGATAGCTGATGGATGGGAATTTGATTATCTTATTGATTGGTGTTGCATATCTGTTGGTAATATTGGTCATCGGGGTGTATTCGATGAAGCACCAAAAGGATATGGATACCTATTACACCGGGGGAAGAAGGTTCGGACCATGGCTAGTGGCTCTGGGGGTTTCCTCCACAACGATGTCAGGCTATGGTTTTATCGGTCTGACCGGTCTCGTCTATCAGAATGGTTATCCGGTTTTTATGATTGGTATTTTTGCAACAGCAGGGATATTTGTCAGTTTTTTAATTTTAGCAAAGCCAATGCGCAAAATTGCTGAGAAATTTGGTTCGATGACTATTCCGGATATATTGGAAGCCAGATATAACAGTAAAGCAGTTCGGGCGATTACAGCACTTGCCATTCTTGGCGGTGCGATCGGTTATCAGATGGCCCAATACAAAGCATTGGGCAACATGCTGCAGACAGTTTTGGGTGTTGATTATAAGATAGCTTTGTTTATCGGTGTTGCGATTCTGACCATCTATGTGGTAGCAGGTGGAATGATTAGTGCATTGTGGACGGATTTCATTCAGATGATTGTTATGGTTGTCGGGGCTTTAATTGTTTTCATTGGCGGGATGAATCTTGTTGGCGGTATGACGCAATTGAATAATGAAATTTCGGCAATCAACCCGGATATGGTCAATGCATATCATACAGCCGGACCAATTGGAATCTTTGCGTTTATTTCCTACTTTTTTATTTATGTCATTGGTCATCAGGGACAGCCGCATGTTGTATCAAAGTTTTATATGATTCGGAAGGTTTCCATGCTGAAATGGGCCTGTGTGATTGCTGCGTCAACTTATGCGATTACTGCGTTGCTATGGTTTGTAGGTTTATATACAAAAGTCATGGTTCAGCGCGGGGAAATGCCTGCTCCAACGTCACCTGACCTTGTGGCGCCTTTGTTTATCGAAAATTTTTTTCATCCAGCAATAGCAGGAATTATTTTTGCTGCGGTAATGGCCGCAATCATGTCGACTAGTGAAGCATTCTTGCTGATTGCAAGTTCTTCCATTGTACGGGATATTTATCAGCAAATTATTAAAAAGGGTGAAAAATTGCCGCAGAAAAAAGAGTTAGCCCTCTCCAGATGGTTAACCTTGGCAGTTATTGCGCTGACTTTTTTGCTGTCACTGAATCCGCCTGATCTGGTCGGCTGGTTGGGGAACGCTTCATGGGGTATATTTGTTGCTTCACTCGTACCGGTCTTAAGTATCGGGCTCTATTGGAAGCGGGCAACAAAAACTGCAGCAATCTGGTCATCATCCTTGGGGTTGGTGTTCAGTATTGGACTATACATCCTGAAGGTTAAAGGGATCTATGCACCAGCGCTGGATACCGGTGCCATTGCCTTTCTCATATCCGCAGCAGCATTCATAGGCATCTCGCTCGTGACGAAGCAAGAGTCCAGTGAAGTGTTTAAACTGGTATCGAAGAAAAACGTTTCATAAGATTTTTCAACAGGTGTCAGGCATTACCTGAAATTTGTCGAATGTTATTAGGGCTGCTGGTTTGTTAAACTGGCAGCTTTTTATTTATTGCTGGTTGGGATACGGGATTATTTCTTCAGTGCCAATTCCTGTTTCGGACATCGCGATAAATTGACGAACAGCGAACGGGAGATATTTATTCTTTTTCCAGATCATGCCTAATTCCAGATTAACGACAGGTTTATGAAAAGGGACGGTTATGATTTGGTCACTATTTATGTGTTCGCATATCTTACTTGGTAATAAAGCAATGCCCAGTTTGGCTTCAACCATTTCGACCATAAAGTCTTTTTGTGAACTTTCACAAACGACATTCGGATAAAAACCATGTTTATCACAGGCATGGATAATCTTGTCGTGAAGCGAAAAATCGTGCCGGTATAAAATAAAAGGTTCTTCTGCAATCTGAGAGAAGCTGATTTCTTTTTCCCATGCCAATGGATTATCTTTATGTGCAATAAGCATTAAGGGGTCTTTTAAAAGTTTGATTGTCTCAAAGTTTTCCTTTTGAACAGGCAAATTACATACTAAACCAATGTCAAGTTCTCCATCACTGACACCGGCTTTTATGGTGTTGCTGCCCACTTCTGTCAATCGTATATTAATGGAAGGGTACGTTTCTTTATAGCGGCTGATCAGCTTTGAAAAAAATGCAGCACCGATGATTGGCGGGATACCAATTTTTATTTCCCCCCGTTTGAGGTCAATGACATCATTTAATTCTGTGGTTAAATTTTCAAAAGCATCCAGAACATTTTTGGCATTGATTAAGAAAGCTTGCCCGGCATCTGTTAGTTCTAATTGTTTGGTCCCTCTGTAAAACAGTGTTACATCAAGCTCATCCTCCAGGTTTTTCATCGTTTTGCTTAGTGACGGCTGGGAAATATGAAGAACTGCAGCTGCTTTCGTAAAGTTCAATTGTCTTGCAACTTCCGCAAAATATTCAATCTGCCTGATATCCATTATAGGCACCCTTT
The DNA here is from genome assembly GCF_900162695.1 of Virgibacillus siamensis. NCBI lineage: Bacteria > Bacillati > Bacillota > Bacilli > Caryophanales > Bacillaceae > Virgibacillus > Virgibacillus siamensis. Next base: position 2,250,171 of record NZ_FUIH01000007.1, on the reverse strand, counting down.
CAAAACCATAATGTAATTGTGCCTTATTATACTAAAAGGTATAGCTAAAAGGAATAGGATTTATGCAAAACAAGTATTTCTGAAACTGTTCAGCTGATAGTAGAATAATAGATAGATGCAGGAAAGGGAGGAATAGGAATGACAAATTACGTAAAGGCAGGCAATCTTCAAGTAGCTAAAGAGCTTTATGATTTTGTTAATTCAGAAGCACTTCCGGAAACGGGGCTTGACGGTGAAACGTTTTGGGCCGATTTTGGAAAGCTTGTTGCTGATCTGGCTCCAAAAAATAGAGCATTGCTGAAAAAAAGAGATGAACTTCAAAAGCAAATTGATACATGGCATCAAGAAAATAATGCGTATGATTTTGATGCTTATAAATCATTTCTGCAAGATATCGGCTATTTAGAGCCTGAGGTGGAAGATTTTAAGATAACGACAGCTGATGTCGATGATGTTATTACACGTCAAGCGGGACCGCAGCTTGTTGTGCCGATTGACAATTCACGATATGCCCTCAACGCCGCCAATGCACGCTGGGGTTCACTCTACGATGCATTATATGGTACGGACGTCATTAGTGAAGAAGGCGGCGCTGAGAAGACAGGTTCCTATAACCCCGTCCGTGGTGAAAAAGTAATTGCTTTTGCTAAAAACTTCCTGGATAACCATGTACCCCTTCAAGAATCTTCACATGCACAAGCGACACTTTATGCAATTGTAGACGGCAGGCTGGCAGTAACCTTGAAAAGCGGGGAAACAACGGGATTGAAGGATACATCCAAGTTTGCCGGCTATCAGGGCGAAACGAAAAATCCAAATGCTGTCCTGCTGAAAAATAATGGACTGCACATTGAAATTCAAATTGACCACAATCATCCGATTGGAAAAACGGATGAAGCAGGCGTCAAGGATGTTTACTTGGAATCCGCTACCTCAAGCATTATGGACTGTGAAGATTCCGTAGCCGCTGTAGATGCTGAGGACAAAACTCTCGTTTACCGCAATTGGCTTGGTTTGAACAGAGGTGACTTGACGTCTGTGTTCCACAAAGGCGGCAAGGAAATAACACGAACGTTGAACCCTGATCGTAAATATACAGGACCAAATGGTGAAGCAATCTCGCTATCCGGCCGCGTACTGATGTTTGTCCGGAATGTCGGGCATTTAATGACGAACAGTGCGATTTTGGATGAAAATGGACAGGAAATTCCTGAAGGGATAATGGATGGTGTGCTGACAAGTTTAATGGCCAAACATGGTCTGTTGGGCAATGGTCCGTACCAAAATTCCCAACAAGGTTCTGTTTACATTGTTAAACCGAAAATGCACGGATCAGGGGAAGCTGCATTCGCGAATGAATTGTTTGATCGTGTAGAAGATATGCTTGATATGAAGCGCAACACACTTAAAATTGGTTTAATGGATGAAGAACGCCGTACCAGTATAAACCTGAAAAATTGTATTCATGAAGTGAAGGATAGAATTGTTTTCATTAATACCGGTTTTTTGGATCGAACAGGTGACGAGATTCATACATCAATGGAAACGGGTCCAATGATTCGCAAGGGAGAAATGAAAGCATCCACTTGGCTGAACGGTTATGAAAAAAATAATGTACGTGTTGGCTTGGATACAGGTTTAAAGGGAAAAGCACAAATCGGCAAAGGAATGTGGGCAATGCCTGATTTGATGGCGGCGATGCTTGAACAAAAAGCAGGTCATTTAAAAGCTGGCGGGAATACAGCCTGGGTACCTTCACCAACGGCAGCAACATTGCATGCGCTGCATTACCATGAAGTGGATGTCGAAAAGGTGCAGGCGGAACTCGCTAACGAAAAAAAGACTTACCACGATAACATTTTACAAATACCGGCTGCCAAAAATCCAAACTGGTCGGCGAATGAAATTCAGGAGGAACTTGATAATAGTGCGCAAACCTTGCTTGGTTATGTTGTTCGCTGGGTTGAGCAAGGTGTAGGCTGCTCCAAAGTCCCTGATATTAACGATGTAGCCCTTATGGAAGACCGGGCCACATTGCGTATCTCCAGCCAAATGCTGACAAATTGGCTATACCATGGAGTTTGTACAGAAGAACAAATGACAGATACACTGAAGCGCATGGCAACAATAGTTGACAGGCAAAATGCGGGAGATGAATTATATCGTCCGATGGCGCCTGACTTCGATGACTCGGTTGCCTTCCAAGCAGCTTGTGAGCTTGTTTTCAAGGGAAAAGAACAGCCAAGCGGATACACAGAACCAATTCTGCACAAACGCCGCCTGGAAGCAAAAGAAAAATACGGTTCACTTAAACTTAGTTAACAGGACAAGGGGAAGGATTTCCTTGTCCTTCCCCTCATTCCATTACAACCTTCACTCTAATTTTTCATTATTTTATATGTTTGTTCGAGAAATCCGGAATAAATCATTGTTGTACAAATAGTTGCATTTTTATAAATATTATGTTGACTTTTCCATCATGCAGTGCTTAAATGTAGACAAAGTTATCAGGGGGGCAAGAATTTCCTATTAAATGACAGCGTTTTCATAAATGGATTTAGAAAAGAACATATAGCTAGAGTGCAAAATCAAGGGGGGGTGATGACATGAGTTCCCAAGATTTAACCGGGGTTTTACCTGCAGCGCAAATTCAACATAATGTGGAAGGGCATCCGCTGGGAAACGGGGGGGATCAATTCATAGAAGTTCATTCGGAGGAAGATATTTCAAACGTTCTTGCCTATGCGCACAAACACGATAAAACTGTCAATGTTATTTCAGGTGGAACGAAGCGAGGCTACGGTGGTGCAATTGAACAGGCTGATATTTTAGTATCGCTTGCCAAATACAAAGGTATTGTCGAACATTCAGTTGGTGATCTGACAATGACGGTGAAACCAGGGACAACATTAAAGGAAATTACTGACGAAATAGGTGAAAAAGGGCAGCACATTTCCCTCGACCCCTCCTGGCCGGAAATGGCAACAATTGGCGGCATTATTGCTGCGAACGACAGTGGGGCTAAACGACTGCATTACGGATCTGCAAGAGATTTAGTCATTGGTACAAGAATTGTATATCCGAATGGCAACGTTATCCGTACAGGAGGAAAAGTTGTAAAAAATGTTGCCGGATATGATATGAACAAACTTTTTGTCGGTGCAATGGGTACGCTAGGTATCATTAGTGAAATCACAATTAAATTACGTCCGCTTCCAAAATATGAGGGACTGACACTACTGCACTTTCCTGAAGGCAGTGAACAGGTTATACACGATTTTTCTGTATCTATTCTTGATTCAATGATGGAACCTGTTTCACTTGAAATTTTAAATCCGTCTATTTCGGAAAAAATGACCGGCAAAAGTCAATATACATTGGCAATTGCATTTGAAGACAGGGAAAGTGCCGTACTTGATCAGGAAAAATGGGTTGCGGAACATTTGCCGGACGGTGTAACACATTCTGTACTGTATAAAGAAAAAGCGAGACAGTGGTGGGAAAGGTTCCGGCATTTTGGTCCTAATGGATACAATGATGTGGATGACGCTGCTCAAACACAAGCAGCACTGAAAATTGGGAGCAATAATTTGGATGTCATTGAAAATTTGAAAGCTGCTGACCGGCTTGCCTTGGATCATCATGTTGCAGTCGAGGCACACGGCGGTATTGGCCATGGTATTTCCAAAGTGTTTATAGAAGGGTTTCCGGAAGATATTGTTTCCTATATTAAGAAACTGAGGACTACGGCAGAAGAAAAGAATGGGTATGTCGTCTGTACACATTTGCCGTTTTTACTTCGGGATACGATTGATGTTTGGGGAGATAAGCCTGGATACTTTGCTTTGCTGGAAGGAATTAAGCGTACAATTGACCCTCGGAAAATTTTGAACCGTCAACGTTTTGTAGGGGGGATATAAATGAGCAGGGATGAGAATAGATTGGCAGCAATGCTGAAAAACGGTAAAGCTGATGCACTCTGTCAGACGAAGACTTTAGGAAACTATCTTTGGGATGATATTCCGGATGAAACGAAGTGGGCGGACTGTGTACACTGCGGTATGTGTCTTGAGGCATGTCCGACATATCAGGAAACCGGTGAAGAGCATAATTCGCCAAGGGGTCGAGTTTATTTAATTAAAGCCGTTGCGGAAGGCAAAATTGATATTAATGAAGCTTTTTCAAAACCTGTCTTTGATTGTCTTGATTGCCGTGCTTGTGAAACAGCATGTCCGGCAGATGTCCAAGTCGGCGGACTGATTGAAGAAGCACGCGGACAAATTCGCCAGGCGATGCCTTTAACAGGCTTTAAAGGTGCTTTTGGCAGGACAGTTTTGAAGGGACTTTTCCCGTATCAGAAACGTATGAACGCGGTTGGCAGTCTAATGCGTTTTTACCAAAATAGCGGTATGCAATCTGCTGTGCGGAAAACAGGTTTGTTGAATGTTATGCCAGCACATCTGAAAGATATGGAATCCATTCTCCCAAAAGTGGAAAAACCAGTACTTGGCAGATATCCGGAAATTGTTCCGGCTGAAGGCGAACCAAAACAGCGGGTGGGAATGTTAACCGGCTGTATCATGGATGTCATGTTCAGTGATGTAAATGAATCGACCATTCGTGTGCTTACACATAATGGATTTGAAGTTGGTCTGCCGCAAAATCAGGGTTGTTGTGGTGCGCTTCATATTCACGCTGGTGAGCGGAATGCTGGGAAAAAGCTTGCGAAACAAAATATCGAGGCTTTTAAGGATTACGATAAGGTGCTTGTAAATGCTGCCGGCTGCGGATGTGCACTGCAGGAATATGATGAACTGTTCCGCAATGATCCGGAAATGCTGCCTTTAGCTGAAGAATTTTCGGCAAAAGTTGAAGACGTTTCCAAGTTTTTGTATGACCATGATTTTGAACGTCCCAAATCGGAAATCAATACAAAAATAACATACCATGATGCGTGCCATCTTGCCCATGGACAAGGTGTCCGCTTTGAACCCCGTCAGCTTTTAAACGAAATTCCAGGGGTGGAGATGGCAGAATTGCCTGATGCGGACAGATGCTGTGGGAGTGCGGGAATATACAATCTTACACATCCCGATATGGCTGGTGCGCTACTCGACCGGAAAATGGAGGATATTCCCGATAACGTTGAAATGATTTCGATGGGGAATCCTGGCTGTATGCTGCAAATTGCGATGGGTGTTAAAAAATATGGAAGAAGTGAAAAAGTAGTCCATACCGTTCAACTGCTTGATTTGGCATATCAAAAAGATAAAGAAGCAGCAAACAAATTCGTCAAGTCTTAATGGGAGGTGAAGGGGTTGTTTGGAAGAAAACAAGTGAAACAAAAGCCGGATGCGGTTGTCAGGCAATTAATCAGCATTGTCGGTGAAAAGGAAGTTCTTTATATGAAGGAAGATCTCGTTTCCTACGAATGTGACGGCTATACGATGTCAAAAGGAATGCCGAAAGCAGTTGTCTTTGTTCGAAATGCAAAACAAGTTTCGAAGATTGTAACATGCCTGAACAAAGAAAAGATCCCATATATTGCACGTGGGGCGGGAACGGGGTTAAGCGGGGGCGCTACTCCGTTTGGTGGCGAAGTGATCATTAGTCTGGTTCGTATGAAACGGATGCTAGATCTTGATTTGGAAAATAGAAAAGCAGTTGTCGAGCCTGGTTATATTAACTTGAAGCTGACACAATCCATTTCAGATAAAGGTTATTATTACGCACCAGATCCTTCCAGCCAATACGCATGTACGATTGGTGGAAATGTTGCTGAAAATTCAGGTGGTGCTCACTGTTTAAAGTATGGTGTAACGACAAACCATATTTTAGGGCTAGAGATAGTTCTTCCAAATGGTGAAATTGTGGAAATAGGTGAAGATGGCGTCCCTGATCGGCCAGGCTACGATTTGCTCGGACTGTTGACAGGTTCAGAGGGAACCCTCGGTATTGTGACCAAAATAACTGTAAAGGTATTAAAAAATCCTGAAGGGAAGAAAACTGTTCTTGCTTATTATGATGATATAAATGACGCCAGCCAGGCCGTTTCCGAGATTATTGCTGCAGGCATCATTCCGGCCGCGCTGGAAATGATGGATTCAATAGCAATTGAAGGTGTGGAATCTGCTGCATATCCGGTTGGCCATCCAAACGATATTGCTGCGTTTTTGCTGATTGAAGTTGATGGTATTGCAGCTGGAATTGATGATCAAATCGATGAAATTCTTACCGTATGCAAAAATAACAATGTCCGCAAAGTAAAAGTGGCAAAAGATGAAGCGGAACGGTCCCTTTGGTGGGCAAATCGAAAAATGGGATTTGGTGCAATGGGGGCGATATCTCCGGACTACCTTGTTCAGGACGGAGTTATTCCGCGAACACGATTGCCTGAAGTGCTGTCAAAAATTGCGGAAATAAGTGCTGCGTATGAGCTTCGTATCGCGAACATTTTTCATGCGGGTGACGGAAATCTTCATCCGCTCATATTATTCGATGCCAGTGTACCCGGTGAAAGTGAACGGGCATCAAAGGCTGGATCCGAGTGTTTGAAGGTTTGTGCCGATGTTGGTGGCTCCATCACGGGTGAACATGGTGTGGGAATTGAAAAATCAGCCGAAATGCGCTTCATTTTCAGTGAGGAAGAAATGGCTGCCCAAACAGATATACGCGCTGTATTTAACCCGAAGGACCAATTAAATCCGGGGAAACTTTTCCCGCAGCCGGGCCGCTGTGTTGAAGTTAAGGGTGCAGGATAAGGACTGGAACGGGTTCTTTATCCTGTAATAAATATACAAGGGGACGTGATTCACCGTCCCAAGGAGTGAAATGCATGAAATTTGCCAGGTTTAAAAAAACAACGGATGATACTATTTTGTACGGCATCGTTACGGATCGAGGCATTCAACAAATTGATGGAAGTATTTTTTCGGATTGGAAACAGACAGAAATAATCCATCGCGCAGAAGACATTGATTTGCTGGAACCGCTTCTGCCACGGCATGTCATTGGAATTGGTGCAAATTACGTCGGCAAAACAGATGATTTACCTTCTGAGTTGCCCGAAATACCTGTGTTCTTTTATAAACCGGTTTCTTCCGTAATCGGAAACGGGGAACCAATTGTTATCCCAAATAAAATAGATAAGGTGAAATTTGAATCAGAACTAGCGGTGGTTATCGGTAAACAAACCAAAAACATTACCGAACAAGCAGTAACAGACCATATCTTTGGCTATACAGCAGCCAATGATGTAACTGCACCGCAATTTTTCCATGAAGCCGGGCATTGGATGATTGGAAAGTCGTTTGATACGTTTACTCCGCTTGGACCATATATCGAAACAGAGCTCGATCCGGATCAAGTCAAGGTTAAAGCATATCTGAATGGCGATAAAAAACAGGATAGTGCAACAACGCTTATGATTGTGTCCCTTCGAAAGATGGTTGCGTACCTATCCGGCATGATGACGCTGGAACCGGGTGATGTGATCTTAACCGGCAGTCCGCTTGGGGCAGAAATGATAAAAGAGGGGGATGAAATCGTCTGTGAAATAGCTGAGATTGGGGAGCTTCGTAATCCCGTTGTACAAGGCTGAATAATTTCAACAAGAGGAAGAAAAGGCTTTAAATTGCGTTCTGTTTTTACAACCATATCAATTATTAAAAAATTGATGGTTGTTCAATATAAAACCTTTATAAGGAGGATTTTAAAATGGGCACTGGAATGTTAGCTGTTCTGGCCTTACTTCCGATTATTGTTGTTGTTGTTTTTCTAGTCGGGCTTAAATGGCCAGCAAGTAAAGCAATGCCGCTTTCTTACATCACAGCAGTGTTACTGGCGCTTTTCATTTGGGATATCGGATTCCCGAAAGTGGCTGCTGCATCTGTTCATGGTCTTATCGTCGCTGTTACGCTTTTATTTATTATTTTTGGTGCGATACTACTTTTGAACACACTTCAGGAAAGCGGGGGTCTCCACACCATTCGCCGCGGCTTTACGGATATTACGCCGGACCGTCGTATACAGGTTATTATCATTGCATGGCTTTTCGGATCATTCATTGAAGGTTCAGCAGGATTTGGTACACCTGCAGCTGTCGCAGTACCTTTATTGGTTGGACTGGGATTTCCGCCAATGGCGGCTGTAGTGTCAGGCATGGTTATTCAAAGTACACCGGTATCATTCGGGGCAGTCGGTACGCCAATGGTTGTTGGGGTTGGTACAGGAATTGAGCCGCTTTCTCAGGTTAGTGATGTTTCAGGTTTTGTATTTGGTGTTGCCGGTAAAGTAGCCCTGCTTCATGCAGTCGCGGGACTTTTGATTCCGTTATTTCTGGTTGCCATGCTGACACGGTTTTTCGGGAAGAATAAATCCTTGAGTGAAGGATTAAAAGTCTGGAAATTTGCGTTATTTGCTTCTCTGGCGATGACAATACCGTATGTCATTGTTGCAAACTTGTTAGGACCTGAATTCCCTTCCATGATCGGTGGTTTACTCGGGCTTGCAATTGTCATTCCCGCCGCTAAAAAAGGCTTTTTAATGCCTAAGGATGATGAAACTTGGGATTTTGAAGCAAAGGACCGCTGGGATCCAACATGGACCGGGCGCGTTGAACTGAAACAAAGTGATATTTATGCAGGTAAAATCAGCATGATGCGTGCATGGGCTCCATATGTTCTGATTGCTGTCCTGTTGCTTTTTTCACGTTTAACTGTGCTTCAGGACTGGCTGCAATCTGTTAAGATTTCGGTACCAAATATTTTTGGGACGGAAATTTCATCCAGTTGGGAGATTCTCTATTCACCGGGATTTATTTTCGTTGTCGTTTCGGTTATGACTTATTTTATGCACAGTATGAAGCGTTCGGAATATGTCCGTGCTTGGAAAGATTCCGGCAAAACCATGATTGCTGCAGGATCAGCACTTGTTTTTACAGTCCCAATGGTACAAGTGTTTCTTAATTCAGGCGGCGGGGAGGCAGGCTACGATAAAATGCCGCTCGTTTTGGCCGAAGGTGTTGCCAATCTTACAGGTTCCATCTATCCGATTTTAGCAACGTTTATCGGCGGTCTTGGAGCGTTTGTGGCCGGCAGCAACACGGTCAGCAACATGATGTTCTCCCTTTTCCAATACGGGGTCGGTGAAAATATCGGTGCCAGCCCGACCTGGATGGTTGCCCTCCAAGCAGTTGGCGGTGCGGCAGGAAATATGATTTGTGTGCATAACGTTGTTGCTGCATCCGCAGTTGTTGGCTTGGTGGGAAAAGAAGGACATGTCATTCGTAAAACGCTGCTTCCATTTTTCTATTATGCATTGTTGTTGGGAGCCATCGGTTATTCGATTATGTGGACAGCCGAAAAAGGTATTTTTAACATCGGAACGGTTATCGCATTAATGATCTGGCTTGTAGTTATTTACTTTATTGCCACGAACAATAAACGATTAGACGCGATTCAACGCGACATGGCATCTTAAAAAGTTCCGATGGAAGGACGATTCTGCATCGTAATAGAAAATCATTATAACTCTGCCTGTAGCAATACTGCAAGCAAATACTAGTTTGATGGGTGACGGTGGTGTTCTGATTTTGTAACTAAAAAAAGACGTATATGCCAATTAGGTATATGCGTCTTTTTCTGTATGGGGGGAGGGTCGTGTTATAATATTGGCAGGGGATTGCAAAGGGGGATCGTGACAGCAATGATGAAAGTTTCGATGCAAACAAAAATACTAACATTGATTATATCACTTATATTATTTGTAACATTGGCATTTACATGTATTATTGCGTATATGGAAATGGAACAGACGGAGAAAAATATGGGGCAGCGTGCACTTCAGGTAGCAACAACGGTTTCTTTTATGCCTTCCATTATTGAAGCATTTGAAATGAAGGAACCATCAAAAGTAATCCAGCCGATTGCTGAAAAAATCCGTAAAAAGGTCGGTGCCGAATTTATCGTTGTCGGGAATGCGGACAGTATTCGATATTCACATCCGGATGCATACAAAATTGGCAGGCATATGGTCGGTGGTGATAATGGCAAGGCACTTATTAATGGGGAATACTATACATCAAAAGCGGTAGGAAGTCTTGGGCCATCGTTACGCGGGAAGGCACCTATTTTAAATGATAGCGGTGACATTATTGGCATCGTGTCTGTCGGATTCATGATTAATGATGTCCAGTCAGTAATCTTGGAAAAGTTAATAAAAGTGAGTGGTTTTGCACTTATTATTGTATTTTTGGGAATAGTAGGCGGTATTATGCTTTCCCGGAATATCAGAAAAGATATTCTGGGGCTTGAACCGTATCAGATTGCGTCGCTATATAGGGAACGGCAGGCAATTCTGCTTTCGATTTCGGAAGGTATTATTGCCATTGATAATCAAGGAAAAATTACCATGGTGAATCATTCTGCGCAGCGTATTCTGGGGTTACCGGAAGACTGTACCGGTCAGCAGATAGAAGATGTGCTTCCAAATACTGAAATGTATCATGTGCTGAAAACTGGAAATAGAGATATGAACAAGGAAATGATTTTTCGTAACCGTAACGTGATTGTAAACCGCACTCCTGTTGTTAAGGATAAAGAAGTTGTTGGTGTTGTATCCACTTTCCGGGATAAAACTGAAGTCAATGAAATGCTTAATACACTGTCTGAAGTGCGAAGGTATTCCGAAGATCTGCGGGCACAGACCCATGAGTTTACAAATAAATTATATGTGTTATCAGGACTACTCCAGTTAGGCCATTATAATGAGGCAATTAAGCTGATTCACATGGAATCGGAATTTCACAGCAGACAAAACAAAGTGCTTCTGGGTCAGATAGAGGATCGAACTGTGCAGGCAATTCTGCTCGGAAAGATGGGGAAAGCGTCCGAGAAGAAAGTTGACCTGGTGATTGACTCAGATAGTTCCCTGCAAGCGGTGCCAAGCCATATCGGTATGTCCCAGTTGATTATGGTTTTGGGAAACCTGATTGATAATGCAATCGATGCAGTGGATACCGCGAGCAGCAAGCAGGTGACTTTTTTCGCAACGGACCTTGGATCGGATGTTGTTTTTGAAATTTCCGATACAGGCAGTGGTATCAATATTCCCGGTATTTATAGGATTTTTCAAAAAGGCTATTCAAGTAAAGGGAGTACTGACAGAGGTTACGGACTGTCTACTGTAAATGAAGTTGTCGATGAACTACAGGGGCATGTTGAAGTTCATAATCAGACCAAAGGCGGAGCAGTGTTTACTGTGTTTTTGCCCAAAAAGTTGCATAAAGATAAATACGCTTGAAATTTGTTGGGGGGATTACAATGATTCATGTTGTTATTGCAGAAGATGATTTTCGTGTAGCGGGAATTCATGAAAAATTCCTGACTGAAGTGACCGGAGTAAAAGTTGTGGGGAAAGCATTAACCGGAAGTGATACCTTAAAATTGATTCGTGACCATCAGGTTGATTTAGTGCTTTTGGATATTTATATGCCGGACATGCTTGGAACCGAACTTATTGCCGAAATACGGGCAATTCATCACGGCATAGATGTTATTATGATTTCGGCTGCCACTGAAAAAGAGATGGTTGAGAAATCAATCAAGAGCGGAATTTTTGATTATATTATAAAACCGGTTGAAATGAACCGATTTACAGAAACGATTGAACGGTATAAACGGACAAAAAAAGCATTTATAAATAAACCGGAAGTGGATCAATCCTTATTGGATGATTATTTTGGCCACAATGACCAAACTCAGACATCTAAGCCAACCCCAAAAGGAATCGACCCGTTGACTTTGAAAAACATTCAGGAGATTATGAAGGGTACGGAAACGGGAATCACGGCGGAAGAGATGGGGGAGCAAATTGGAGCATCAAGGACAACAGCACGAAGGTATTTGGAATATTTAATTTCTGTCGGGGAAGTGCAGGCTAACCTTGAGTATGGGATTGTTGGCCGCCCTGAACGTAAATACACATTGATGGATAAGACATCCTAACAAGCGTTGGGGTGTTTTTTTAATGGCTAATTAAACCACTGTGGACAAAATGAACAAAATACACATTAAATCTTTATTATCGTTTATTTTGGAAACGATTACAAATTTATAATTCTGAATTATAGTAATACACAAGGTTGAAATTGTACCTAAATTCAAACGAGGGGGAGATTAAATGAAGAAGTTTTTTGCAGCATCTGTACTTATTTTAATTATGATTGTTGCAACTGCTTGCTCTGGAGGTAATGAGAAAGCGAGTGGTTCAGACGGATCGGGTGATGGGAATTGGAAACCCGAAAAACCAATTGAAATTGTTGCTCCGGCCGGTGCTGGCGGCGGTTGGGATACGACAGCCCGTATGGTGGCCAAAATGTTCGGGGAAACCGGTATCATTGAACAGGATATTGGGGTTGTTAACAAGCCGGGAGGAGGCGGTGCTGTAGGCTGGGCATATGTTACAGAAAAAGACAGCCCGTATAATTTATTCGTATCTTCGCCACCGATCTTGCTGGTTCCTTTAAATGGTCAATCCCAATACGGGCATGAAGACTTTACACCAATTGCCAACATGATTGCTGATTATGGTGCATTTGCGGTTAAAGCGGATGCTAAGTGGGATAACTTAAACGAACTGTTTGCCGACATGAAAAAAAATCCGTCTAAGATTACGGTTGTCGGTGCATCTTCACCGGGAAGCATGGACCACATTCAATTTGTAAAGATTGCTAAAGCAGCGGGTGTGGATATTACAAAAATCAAATATGTTTCCGACCAAGATGGGGGAGCATTGACATCACTTCTAAATGGCAGTGTTGACGTTTATTCGACAGGCATTGCTGAAACAGTTGAGCAAGTAAAGGCCGGCAAAATCAAAGTGCTTGGCATCACCGCACCTGAACGTTTGAAAGGGGATGTGCTATCCGAATTTCCAACGGCAAAGGAACAGGGAATTGATGCAACATTTGTTAACTGGCGCGGATTCTTTGGTCCAAAAGATATGGACCCTGCCGCTGTCAAATATTATGAAAAGAAATTCAAAGAGTTAAGTGAATCGGATGCCTTCGCGGAAGTAAGAAAGAAATATGGTTGGACTAAAAAATACATGGATAGCGAGGAATACAAGAAATTCCTTGATAAGGAAAAAGAAGAAATTAAAGGACTTTTGGAAGAACTCGGACTTGCAAAATAAATGCTTGAAAGAGCCAATGTTTGCATTGGCTCTTTTCCTTAAGGTGGTGTACATGTGTTCAATACGACAAATAAGAAAGTGTCCCTGTTTTTGATGGCTCTGGCGGTGTTTTACCTGATTCTCAGTTTCAGTCTTCCAGCGTATGCCTATGTACCTGTGGATTCAGATATGGTCCCGATAGGAATTGGATTTATTCTTCTGGGGCTTGCAGCCGCATTATTTTTTACGAAGGATCAGGAAAGTGACACAAATGATCGAATCCCCAAAAATGAATTGCCGATTGTGCTTGGGGTGGTTGGATTTATCATTCTGTATATTTTTCTTCTCGAAATTATTGGGTTTATTTTGGTAACTGTACTGTTTCTATTTTTCTGTTCTCTATTCCTCGGATACAAACGACATATTATTAATGGGATTGTATCGCTGACAGTACCAATATTCATTTACCTATTATTCGATTCTTTTTTACAAGTTCAATTACCAACGGGGATATTGCCGTTTTAAAAAGGGAGGTTAACACATCATGGATGTTTTTCAAGGACTGGTCCAAGGGTTTGAGGTTGCACTAAGTTTTGATGGGCTTATGTTTGTTTTTATCGGGGTTGTAGTTGGTACTATCATTGGTATGATCCCTGGACTTGGACCGATTACCGCGATTGCGGTGATGATTCCCATCACATATGGAATGGATCCGGCAATTGCTCTGCTCTTAATGGCTGGTGTTTACTATGGAGCAGCATATGGAGGTGCCGCATCATCAATTCTGCTGAATGCCCCGGGAGTTTCGGAGGCAGTGGCAACAACGTTTGACGGCTATCCGATGGCAAAGCAAGGAAAGGCCGGTAAAGCGCTTGCGATTGCAGCGATTGGTTCGTTTGTTGGTGGTACCATCAGTATTTTGTTTCTTACGTTTTTTGCGCCATTACTGTCCAAAGTAGCGGTCTCTTTCGGTCCACCGGAATATTTTGCATTAATGCTGCTTGGAATTACAGCGATATCCAGTCTGGCGGAAGGTTCCACCATCAAGGCGTTGATTTCCGGGGTTATTGGATTAATGATTGCAACAATCGGGATTGATTCCCAGACAGGAACAATGCGTTTTACTTTCGGAAATCCGCACTTACTGGAGGGTATCGACTTTCTTGTCATCGCATTGGGGTTGTTTGCGTTGGCAGAGGTTACCTCGCTGATTATGGGAAGAAAAGCAAAAATGGATGATATGCATAACGTGGGAAGTTTAAAGCTTTCCAAAAAAGATTACAAAGAACTGGCACCGACGATGGGACGTCAGTCTGTTCTCGGTTTCCTCGTTGGTGTGCTTCCCGGAGCAGGCGGAACGATTTCCTCTTTTCTGGGATACATTACCGAAAAAAAAATATCCAAAAAGCCCGAGGAATTCGGGAAAGGATCTGCCCGTGGAGTGGCAGCACCGGAAACCGCAAACAACGCAGCAAATAATGGTGCATTTGTACCGCTGCTAAGCCTTGGTATACCAGGATCAGGAACAACCGCAGTCATGCTTGGTGCGCTGATAGTGCTTGGTATTCAGCCGGGGCCGCTTTTAATGACCGACCACCCGGATGTTTTTTGGGGTGTTATAGCGAGTATGTACATTGGAAACGTCATTCTATTAATCTTGAATCTGCCATTAATTCCATATTTATCAAGAATCTTGCTTGTGCCACGGCCATTGCTCATTTCACTTGTCATTGTATTTTGTGTGATTGGTGTATATGCAATCAGTTTTAGCACATTTGATTTATACTTGCTGCTGGCATTTGGGATTATTGGTTATGTCATGCGCCTAATCAAGTTTCCTGCTGCACCACTCCTGTTGGCATTTATTTTGGGAGGAATGCTGGAGCAAGCATTCCGGCAGTCATTGACTATTTCAAATGGTAGTTTTTCTATATTTTTCACTAGTCCGATTGCAGCATGTATGCTGGCATTGGCGTTTTTATCCTTTACAGTACCACTGATTCGTAATAACAAACTGAAAAAACAGAAGTGATCACATGAAATGGAGAATTTCATTCTTTATAATGATGGTGTCCCTATTTTTCTTGACAAGAGACAGCCTGTTAGCAGAATTTTCCACTGTGCAGAAGCTGACACTAGGGCTTCTTGTTGCAGCAGTTTATCTTTGGGTGGCATCGCCATTGCCCTCTGGTGCAACAAGTATCCTGTTGATTGCTTTGATGATGCTTCTTGGTCTTGCAGATGGAGTAGAGGAAGCAGTTGTTGGATTCTTGTCACCAGCACTCTACTTCATCATTATGCTTTCCTTTATTAGCCATTCACTTGTTAAGGTTGGGATTGACCGGGTTATTGTTCGACTGCTGGTGAAAATCAGCAGGAGCGGTCCTGGCCCGATAGTTTGTGGACTTCCGGTTTTTATTGCAGTATTGCCGATCATATTGCCGTCAGCCGTTGCCCGGTTTAAAATCCTTTTACCCCTTTTGATAAGATTGAATACGTATTTTGGATTTGGTGAAAAAAGTCTATTTAAGAAGTTTAGTCTGTATGTCATCGGCATGATGAACCAAAATGCCACAATGATTATATTTACTGGTGGTGGATTTCCGGTACTAGCTTCACAGCTTTTAAGCGATTATGGGGTTGCGGACATTGGCTGGCTTGAATGGTTCGGTAGGATTGCACCACCATTATGGTTCGGATTATTAATTGTAACGATTTTTGTGTGGCATTTTTTAAAAGCCACAGCGAAAGATGATGAATGGGGGGATGAGCGCCAGGAATTACCTTTGGAGGAAAAGGAACAGGTTTCCATGCCACTCGTATTTTGGATTGCGGTAATTGGTTTTTTACTGATGATTGTTGCATGGATAATTACGGATCGCGAACAGGTTCCACTGGTTTTACCCCCAATGCTGCTTGTAGTGCTGTATGCATTGCCAAAGATGGGACTGATTAATAATAACGTGATTCGAAGCTATGATTGGGAAAACTTTCTTTTACTTGGGGCATCGTTTTCGCTTGGGATGCTGATGAGCAGGAATGGTACGGCTAAAGAACTTGCCGAACAGTTGCTTGAACTCGTGCCGCAGGACGGAAATATGGTTCTCAAAGTTCTATTTATTGCATTGTTTATTTTTGTGCTCCGGTTTTTATTTGTTGTACCTTCTTCGGCAGTTATTGTTATTTTTCCGATTGTTATTTCCTATGCGGAATTAATCGGGATTGCTCCTGTTAATCTATCCTTTCTGGTTGTGATGATTATTGGTGGTATGATGGTGCTGCCAATCCATTCACCAACGACTTTTTACGCATTTGAAACAGGAGTATTTACCAAAAAAGAACAATATGTAATAGGGGTGTTTTCCAGTTTTATAATTTTGATAATGGCGGTTATTGCCGCTTTATATTATTGGTAAAAAAGGGTGATTTAAAATGGCAGAAAATGAATTACAGAAGGCAGATTTATTGTTGGAGGAAATAGCCGAATATGTACTGGATGAAAGTGCAGTTAGTGAAGATGCAGTGGAAACAGCAAGGTATGTGTTTATGGATTCCTTGGGATGCGCCTTTTTAGCATTGCGATATCCGGAATGTGCCAAGCACCTTGGTCCGATTATTCCAGGAACAGTTGTACCAAACGGCAGCCGGGTTCCGGGTACTCCTTATGAATTGGATCCGGTACAGGCTGCCTTTAATATTGGGACAATGATACGTTGGCTTGATTACAATGATACGTGGCTTGCGGCCGAATGGGGACACCCGTCAGATAACCTTGGCGGAATTTTGGCTGTGGCTGATTACATAAGCCGTATGCGTATTACGGAGGGTAAAATGCCGCTGACAATGGATAGTGTTTTGCATGCAACGGTTAAAGCCCATGAAATTCAAGGCATCCTTGCACTGGAAAATAGTTTGAATCGACAAGGGCTTGACCATGTGCTTTTTGTTAAAGTGGCGACTACTGCAGTTGTTACAGCAATGCTTGGGGGGACTAACGACGAGGTCATAAATGCGGTATCCAATGCGTGGGTTGACAATTCAAGTTTACGAACATATCGTCATTTCCCTAATACCGGCTCTCGAAAATCATGGGCCGCGGGTGATGCGACCAGCCGTGGTGTCCGCTTGTCAATGATGGCCGTTAATGGTGAGATGGGATATAAGACAGCTTTAACAGCACCTGAATGGGGATTTCAAGATGTGTTGTTTGGTGGAAGGGAATTGACGCTTGGCCGGAAATTCGGATCATATGTAATGGAAAACATTTTGTTTAAAATTTCCTATCCAGCGGAATTTCATGCGCAAACAGCAGCTGAATGTTCGGTTGAACTGCATCCACAGGTGGTTGATCGACTCGATCAGATTAAAAAAATCACCATTACGACCCATGAATCAGCAATTCGGATCATCGATAAAACAGGTCCACTGCATAATCCGGCAGACCGTGATCACTGTATTCAATACATTACAGCAATCGGTTTGCTATTTGGAAATATCACGGCAGATCATTATGAGGATGAAGCGGCAGCTGATGTGAGAATTGATGTGCTCCGTGATAAGATGGAGGTGATGGAAGATAGACGGTACAGCAAGGACTATCTCGATTCCGAAAAACGGTCCATCGCCAACGCTGTCAAGGTACATTTTAATGATGGAACGTCGACAGATACAATTATCCGGGAATATCCGCTTGGGCATCGTTTCCGGCGTGATGAAGGGATTCCAAAACTGCTTGAAAAATTCCGTAACAATGTGGAAACTCATTTTGCTGCGAAACAAGCCGCGGAAATTTATGATTGTTTAACGGATGAGGATAAGCTAATGCAGATGCCGATAAGTGAATTGATGGGCGTCATGCATAATTAATGATAGTGGGGTGAAAACAATGAGCTGGTTAACAGATAAGCAGTCTACACAGGAAGAACTTGCATTTAGGTTTAAGGAATTGATGCTGGCTGATGAGATTTTAAAATTACCCGGTGCACATGATGGAATGGCCGGATTGATGGCGAAGCGCGCTGAATTTCAGGCGTTATATCTTTCAGGTGCAGCATTTACGGCTGGCAAGGGACTTCCTGATCTTGGCATGGTCACTTCTGAAGAAACCGCAGATAGGGCTAAAGAAATTATCCGGGCTGCAGACTTGCCGATGCTAGTTGATATTGATACAGGCTATGGCGGCGTTTTGAATGTCGCGCGCACGGCGAGGGAAATGTATGAAGCCCGGGTGGCTGCTGTGCAGATTGAAGATCAGGATTTACCGAAGAAATGCGGTCATTTAAATGGAAAAAAGCTGGTAACCACAGAAGAAGCGGTACAAAAAATCAGGATTTTGAAGGAAGTTGCACCTTCACTCATTGTGGTGGCAAGAACGGATGCAAACGCAGTGGAAGGATTGGATGCAGCGATTGAGCGGGCCAATGCGTATGTAAGAGCAGGGGCGGATGGTATTTTTCCGGAAGCACTGACGGATAATACGGAATTTGAGCGGTTTAAAAAAGCCGTTAATGCACCGCTGCTGGCAAATATGACGGAGTTCGGCAAGACTCCATATTATACCGCTGAGGAATTTGCCCAATTCGGTTACAGCATGGTGATTTATCCGGTTACATCGTTACGGGTCGCGGCAAAAGCGTATGAACGTGTTTTTCAGGAAATCATGGAGAAAGGCTCCCAGCAGGGGATGCTGGCTGACATGCAAACCCGAAAAGAACTATATGAAACCATTAACTACTATGATTACGAAGCCCTGGACAGCAAAATCGCCAAAACAAAACTTGAATAAAATTCGACAAGTGACAGGCGCTGCCTGAATTATGTCGAATAATTTAAAGCTGCTGGTTGTGCTGACTGGTGGCTTATTTTTTGGATGGGGCAGGAATGTTTTGTTTGTGTGTCGAATAAATGTTATAGGTCTTTCCATTCTCGCGGTGATACTAGATTAAAGAGGGCGAAAGATATATTTCTTACTATGAAGGAGTGACGAAACAATGAAATTGGTAACGATACGAACAACAGAAGGGACGCATCCGGGGATTGTAACAGATAAGGGCATTGTGGATTTGTCGGAATTTATGCCAGAAGTGCCAGATGTTAAATCCCTGATTGAAAATTTTTCTATTGATGCGCTGGGCGACTTAAGTAGTAAGGCAGTTAATAAAGGGGAATTCATAGAAGAATCCGAGGTTGATCTTGGCCCTGCTATCGATGCCCCGGGTAAAATAATATGTATTGGGAAAAATTATGGTAAACATGCAGCGGAAACTAATTCGGAGATCCCGAAATTTCCGATTCTCTTTAACAAGTTCAGAAATGCGTTGTCAGGGGATAATGACACGGTTCAACTGCCGGATAATGCGGAAAAAATCGATTATGAAGCGGAATTGGCTATTGTAATCGGAAAAGAGGCAAAAAATGTGGATGAAGCGAGTGCACTTAATTATGTCTTCGGTTATTGTGCAGCAAACGATTTGAGTGCGCGTGATCTGCAGTTTCGGACGAATCAATGGCTGCTTGGCAAAAGTTTGGATGGATTCTGTCCATTGGGGCCGCACATTGTTACGGCAGATGAAATTCAGGATCCAAATGCCTTGGATATCAGCTGTACTGTAAATGGTGACATTCGTCAGCAGTCCAATACAAGGGACATGCTATTCCCATGCAAAGAAATTGTCAGCTACATATCCCAGTATATGACATTGAAACCGGGTGATGTTATTTTAACAGGCACCCCAGAAGGCGTTATTTTGGGTTACGATGAATCCAAACAGGTTTGGCTGCAGGACGGCGATACAATAACTGTAGAAATAGAAAGAATCGGAAAACTCAGCAATACAATGAAAAAATAAAAGGGGCACCTGTTTCGATAGGTGACAGGCACCACCTGGATTTTGTCGAATTTTAGGTGGTGCTGTCTTGGGTGTTTACAGTTTGCATGGTGTTCTTGGCCTCTTTTACGATTTCATTCAGTTTCTGTTGGATTTTTTTCTTTTGGCTGGATTCATCGATTTTCATTTGATTGATTAATTGGTCTGCATAGTGCTGCAACTCAGTGACTCTTTTCTTTTTTTCCTTTTCGGTAAACTTTTCGAGGTTCTTTTCGGCTTGCTGGATCTTCTGCTGCAACTGTTTTTCCAAGCGGGTAGTTTGCTTCACACGCTCTTTATCAATAGCTTGCTGAATTTCATCAATGGAATTTTCCTTTTGTGTGGAAAACCAGTTTGTTAAAAGGGATTCGATACTCTGATCAGCATAGGAAACGGTCACACTGCTTCCAATCAGTACGATCGCAGTCACAAATCCCATCAGCAGTTTGATGATTGAAGGGTACCGTTTTTTTCGGTGTTTTTCTTTTCGCGAAATCATGGGATACCTCCGTTTTAAATCACCGGGGCCCAATTGGCGGGCCCTGTGAGATAATATTAGTTACCAATACCGGAAACAACTTCATCCATTTCGGCCTTCGCGGCATCTTCCAGGTTCTGGGCTTTTGCTGTGATAATTTCCTGCTGCTGTGCTACAAGTTCGTCGGTAATCCGGTTTACTTCTTCACGTAATTCAAGAATTGCAAAGTCAACGCCTTTTTTAAGATTTTTCACTGTAATATCCGAATAGCGGGTTAACTGACCGGAAAGCTCTTCTTTAGCCTGTCGGATGGCTTCTTCCAGTTCCATTACAGCTGCATCTGTTGCCGTCGTTAAGTCTGCTGTCACCTGATTGACCGCTTCCTGCCCTTTTGCCCCCGTATGGTCTGTCAGGTCATTTTCCGCATATGCCTGTCCTTCATCCGCCAGTCGCTGAATTTCCAGCCAGCCTTCCATATAAACGTCATAAAATTGTTTTTCCATATTGCTTAAAATTTCCTGCTTTTTTGAACCGAGTGATTCGAGGTGGTTATCCTTGGTCAAGTTGATTGCAGCTATGGATTCACCTGTTTCCGTATCCCTGGTAGCATTGATGTCAGTAGTTGCATCTTCTTTTATACCGTTGTATTCAGCCTGTAATTCCGGAAGAAGTTCGGTCCCATACGCAGTAGCCTCATCCTGTATGGTTTGAACACTGTCTTGAAACATTCCATCATACCAATCCTGCAAAACATTTCCTGCATCTGTGTTTGCAAATACCGCCCCGGCACTTGTAATCACACCTGCAGCAATTGTTCCGGCAATTATTTTTCCTTTTAACGACTTCATCGTATTCTCCCCTTTATTGATTTGTTTTAGTTAATCTGTCAGCAAGTGCATCCGCAATGTCTTGTTCTATTTCGGATTGCAGTCGGTGACGTTCTTTTTCTGCAAAGTCTTTTAGCGGGTTCTGATCATGATTTGCTGTGATCCCCTTTAATGCTTCCGTGTACTGATCCCGATATCCTTTAATACGTTGCCGTGTTTGGTCTGATGAGGCGTGAGAGAATTGCATAATGTTTCGATTTATTTTTATGGTGGACTGTTTCTTCTGTTCCCGCAAAAACGTTTGGAAAGCTGCTAATTCTTTATCAGTTATTATGTTGACTGTTTTTATCTGCTTCTTGATTTTCGCGTTATCCATTAACGGTTGCCCTGTCCATAATTTAGGTGCTGCGTATATGGTGGCAAATCCAAGCAGACAGCTGAGAACGAGCAGTGCAGCGATTGTTTTTTTCAAAATCACCTTTCCTTTCTTTGGATAGTAGGAATACGGGTGTTCACCCCCTGAATCGATATGTTCTGATGTGGTATATAACTCAAGTGTAAGCGGACACAGTTGTATTCTCGTCACGCGTTGGAGGGGTTTTTTGGTCACTTTAGTCTACTTTTTATGGGGCTTTGCAACGTAGTTATACTCCTTTTGAGGGATAGTTTTACCATGTTTCTCTAATGTTTGATAGTATTCGGCAAAAATAGAAGCTAACATTTACAGGAACCGACAAAATTTTCTTCCGGAACTAGATATAATAGACTAGGATAGCGATAACAGGACGATGCTCGCAGTTGTGAAATACGTCCCAAATATTATATAAGGGGTGGCTGTATTCATGAAGGTAGTAATTGTTGATGATTTTCCATTAATCAGAATAGGATTGGCATCTGCACTGGGATTGGACGATACATTCGATATTGCCGGAGAAGCAGGGAGTTACGAACAAGCAGTGGAACTGTTTGCGGAAGTCAACCCGGAAATCGTATTGGTTGGCGCTCAATTGGCCGATGAATCCAGATTTGACCTGATAACGGAATTGATGAATCAGGGAACCACATGTAAATTTATCATTTTGACATCCTCTACATGTGAGTTGGACTTTCGGCGGGCACGAGAGCTGGGGGTGGATGGTTACCTTTTAAAAGAAGCTTATCCGGAAGAATTGCTTCATGCTATAAAGGTAGTCAGTAAAGGACGCAAATATTATGACCCCAGTGTAATGGATTTTGTGATCAACGCCGCGGACCATTTTGCCGGAGAAGAATATCAGGAAAAGCTGACTCCGAAGGAAATGGAAATATTAATTGAACTGGGTAAGGGGTATTCGAATAGACAAATTTCAAAGTCAATGTTCATAACAGAGTACACCGTAAAAAAACATGTCAGTCAAATACTAGCAAAACTTGCCCTCACCGACAGAACCCAAGCTGCCCTGTACGCCAACGCAAAAGGCTTCGTACAGTATGTAATCAGCTGAAATTCGACAGGTGACAGGCGCCGCCTGAATTTTGTTGTAAAATATCGAATGGAAATCCGTGGTTTCGTATAAGATGTATGTTGTTGCGAATAATATTTGTATTAATGGATTTTGCAGGAGGTTCTTTTATGGGTGAAAATAAGATTCATCTGACTTCTTCCGAGATTGCGGGTCTGTGGACGGGTTATATGAATGATAGTATGGCACGCTGTATGTTGCGATTTATGCTGAAAGATATACAGGATTCGGATATAAAACCGGTTTTACAGCATGCCTATGATATATCGGCAAAACATTTGGAGCAACTTGAGGCTGTTTTTGAGGACGAAAAGTGTGAAATTCCAGTCGGATTTACAGAAAGTGATATCAATATGGATGCGCCTTGGCTTTTTACCGATTTGTTTTGCCTTACATATGTAAATCATATGGCAAAGGTTGGAATGATAACGTATAGCGGATTTTCCTCCATGTCCTATCGGGATGACATGCGTCAATATTTCTCCCGGTGTTTGATTGAAACAAATGAACTTTATAACCTATCAATGGGAGTGGCGCTTGA
This sequence comes from Virgibacillus siamensis, assembly GCF_900162695.1. Taxonomy (NCBI): domain Bacteria; kingdom Bacillati; phylum Bacillota; class Bacilli; order Caryophanales; family Bacillaceae; genus Virgibacillus; species Virgibacillus siamensis. The sequence continues at coordinate 2,226,784 of NZ_FUIH01000007.1, read as the reverse complement.
AAAAGGTGTAAATTCAAGACATCCTTATATTGAGCTGCCGAAGCGAACTGATTTTGTCGATAGCAAAAAGTATTATAGCGGAATTAATCCATTTGGGGATAAGCGTCCACTAAATGCAATCGAAATCTCACATTTGTATTTTAATGTAATGACAAATTCCCTTGGGATTAAATTATGTTTAGCCTTTGCACAAACGTCACCAACAAAGGATGTTCAGCAGTTTATGCTGCGGGGAAGAGAAATTTCAAAAAAAGATATGCAGATTTTCGCGGATATGTTGGTGAATGAAAATATTGAACCGCCGCATTTGCCGGATGTCGGGGTAAGCAACTCAGCAACATAAACGTTTTCCGATAAATTGGCGATGTTTCACATGTCGTTGATTATGTCATCGGGGATTGGAAACTATGCCACAGCAGCAGCAGCCAGTCAGCGCTCTGATTTAGTAATCAATTATGAGCGTTTGTCATTGGAAGTTGCCCGGTTATCGAAAAGCGGTGCGGATATTATGATACAAAACAACTGGCTTGAGCAGCCGCCAGGTACCATAGACCGTCAAAAACTAGCCAAAAAGAAACGCCAAGGATTTGATGGGTGACAAAATTCGACAGGTGACAGGCTATGTCAAATTAAGGTTGCGTGGATTTTTATATGGAGGGGCTGGGCCAAAGTGTATTATTAAAAAGAAAAAACCGAACGAACAAATTCGAAAATGGAGCGTATAGCCGCTCCGGAAATATACTTATTGTTCGGCTTTTGGATTACACTTTTTTGATGTGCCCCAGCCTCTTTGGGATAATGGCGCGCTGTTTAATTTACCATTTAGTCTGGTCGTTTGGTTCTTCATTGAATCGGGATGGATCATCCGCTCTTTCAATTGTATTGTGTTCCTTTTCAATTCGTTCAAGTGTGCGGTTTCTGGAGTCTTCCATTTGACCGCTTGGCTTTAGAAGCTTACTGGTATTGTCGTCTGCAGCTGTTGCCGTCTGATTCTGCTGTCTTCTGTAACTATTTTCAGCCTTGACAGTTCGTTTGGTGTACGGAATTGCTTTCAACCGTTCAAATGGAATTTCCTTTCCAGTGTCCACACAGATACCATAGCTGCCATCGCTTATTCGCTCCAGTGCTTCATTTACCTGGGTTAACTGCTCCTCATTTAAACTGCTTTCCGCAATTTGCTGCTGGCGGTCCACAAAAGCCCCGGCGGAATCCGCAAGATGGTTATCTGCAACATTCAATTCGTCTGGATCATTTTCGACTGCCTGTTCCGCAGAATCCTGTTCCTTCAAGTTTTTTCTCATACTCAAAAGGTCATTCTTTAACTCATTTAACTGCGTATTTGTCAGTGTCACAGAATCACTCCTTTAGTTAGTTTCTTCCTTCTCTAAAAGGAGTTTAAACTGTGCATGTGACATAAATAATTGGTTTCCAATCAGGTGGCACTTATATAATTCAGGTTCTTTACGGCAGTTCCCTGTAATGTATCTTTGACTGGACAAACTTTTTCAACGTGCTCAATTAAGGCCTTTACGTTTTCATCCGGGGATGGAGAATCGATGTCAATTCGATAACGTATTTCCTGATATCCCGGTCGAACGTTAGGGTTTTTCCCTTGAAAACCATCCGGATCGAGATCCCCTTCGATGTGTACGCTAAGATCCTTTACTTCAACCGAAAATTGCTTCGCGAATGAAGTTACCAGTACATTGATGCACCCTCCCAGTGCGCCAAGCAAATACTCCACCGGATTTGGAGCCTGATCAGTGCCACCGAGTTCTCTTGGTTCATCAATATTAAATTTCTTTCCTTGCACATCTGCCGTTGAAAGAACTCCATTTCCACTCCATGTTACTTCAGATGCGAATGTAACGTTTGCCATTATAAATTCCTCCTTAGGGTTGGTTTGCATTTTTTAAGTAAAGTGATTGAAATACTCGGGTTTAATTGTGTAATTTACATGTTTCCTGCTTGCAGCCACTCATTAAAAAACACCTCCTTCTTTTTTAAAGAAGAGGTGTAACTACGTATATCCGAGCCTCTCCTTATCTTTAAGACAATTGTGTCTTTTGGATTTGGCACAGTACCCATGGCGGGTCCGCTGCCGAGGCTTCCAAGGGCCAATTCCCTCCACCTCTCATGATAAGAATTTCATGAACTATTATGAAATTGTTTAAAATAGTACGACACATTGAAGCAGATGTCAAGTCCTTCTGAAGAATTTTTTCGCCAGGTGGGAGGCAACACTCGAAATTTGTCGAATTTTACAGTACTTTATTCATGGGTTTTGCTAAAATAGGTCAAATGAAGTTGAAGCTTGGGGGAAAAGATGCTTCTGAATGTCTATGGGAATTTTTCGATATTTTTGATATATTTTTGATAGAGATGATAGTGAGCTGGAATATTCAAGGGTACAGCAATAATTTTATAGAACTACATGTTACTAATTCGATTAGGCATGGTGATAACTGAAGAGAAGTTCTCTTTCCTATCACCATGCCTTTTTTATTAACTTTATGGTTGATAGTGCATTATTTTAGTATAAATTATCAACAAATACCAATTCAAAGGAGGAGAAAGATGGAGAAATCCAGTTACGTTAAAATGGCGGTGCTTGCTTGTCTTGCTTTATTTATATGTGCACCATTATTTATGAATGCAAAACAGGTACATGCAAAAGGGGAAGAAAATCCGGCCATAAATCCAAAGCCACAGGAAATAACAGACTTGGGTAAGGGTTTTCCGCTGACACCGGTCGTTGGCTTGGTGATTGGAGAAAACACAGATGAACAGGCAGTCCGCGAAGTAGTGGATGCACTAAAATCCGCAGATGTAAAGCGGATTGTCCGTAAGAAGTCCGGTGACGATATCAATACACCGGTAACGATTTGGATCGGCGGACCGGGGGAAAATTCGGGGGCCGCTGATGTATTAAGCAATCTTGGAATCGAAGGACCGGCAGCTTTGAAAGATGAAGGATATGTTCTAGCCGCCAAAAATGCGGACGAAAAACAGATTGTTCTTGCTGGGAAAGATAAGGCGGGTACATTTTATGCAGCTCAGACGTTCAAACAATTGATTCTGAAGAGAACTGGAAGGGATTGGGTTCCTGCAGTAGAGATCCGTGACTGGCCGGAAATGCCGATCCGCGGGTCTATCGAGGGATTTTACGGTCCGCCGTGGACAAATGAGGACCGGCTCAGCCAAATTGAATTTTATGGGGATAATAAGCTGAATACGTATATTTATGCACCAAAAGATGATCCATATCACCGTGAAAAGTGGCGGGAGCCCTATCCTGAAGATGAATTGGCAAAACTGGATGAACTGATAAATAAATCAAACGAAAATCATGTTCAGTTCACGTTTTCGTTGTCACCTGGAAACACGGTTTGTTTTTCTGGGGATGAAGATTTTAATTTATTAAAAGACAAGATGCAGAAAATGTGGGATCTTGGCGTCCGATCTTATGCCATTTTTTTGGATGATATAAGTAAAAGTCTGCATTGTGAACAGGATCAGGAAAAATTCGGTGATGATGAGAATCCCGTTGCAGCAGCCCATGCGTATCTTTTAAATCGTTTTAATGAAGCATTTATCCAAACACATGATGGGGCGAAACGTTTGATTACAGTACCGACAGAATATGCCGGAAGCAGCTCAACGGCCTACCGTGAGCGGTTTGCAGAGTTGCTGCATGATGACATTGTCGTGATGTGGACAGGGCCAAAGGTTGTTTCGGAAAAAGTTACCTCGGAAGGTGCGGAAAAGACAGCAACTGTTTTTCAGCATGATTTACTTTTATGGGATAACTATCCTGTGAATGATTATGACCGTAATCGATTGTTTCTTGGGCCCCTCGTAAAAAGGGATGCCAATTTGACGGAACATGGTGTGATCGGATTGACCGCGAATCCGATGAATGAGGCAGAAGCTTCGAAAATTCCACTGTTTACGATTGCTGATTATACATGGAATCCAAAAAATTATAACCCGCGGGAATCATGGGAACGCAGTATTCAGTCATTTGGCGGAGAGGCAGCAGATTTATTGAGAACATTTGCGGAGAATTCGTATTCTTCTCCGATTAATAATACAGAATCGCTGACCATTAAACCACTGATTGAACTATTCTGGGAATCCTATCAGAAGGATAATGCTGATCAGGCAAGAAGGGAGCTGATTGCAGAATTTGAAAAGTTGCAGCAGCTGCCTGGAAAAATGCTTGTTCAAATGGAAAATAAACACTTTTTGGAAGAAATAGATCCCTATTTGGAAAAGTTGAGCACGTATGGTGAAGCGGGTGAATTGGCAGTCAATTATTTAGTTGCGGAAAAGAGCGGCAATAAAGCGAAGGCGCGTAAATATCGGGAAAACCTTATAGAGGTTATAATTGATACGCAAAACACCCCGCAAGAAATTGGTGTTGGTGTGATAAAGCCATTTCTGGTGCAAAGTGCATTGAACATACCGCCAATGGAATTAATGCTGCAGCCATCGATTGATGCATTCATGGAATCGTACGAAACAGGGGATGCGGAAACCGAGGCAGCGGAACTGATTGCTGCGTTCGAAGAAATGAATCAAATGCCGGAAAAACTTCGTGAGGAATTGGACGATGAGGACTTTTTGAAGTCGGTTGAACCATATTTGCAAAATCTGGATGTCTACGGTAAGGCTGGTGTGGCAGCCGTTCACTATCTGATGGCCAAAAAAGATGGACAGCAGGAAAAAGCAGATCAATACCAGGACGAACTTAGAGACTTAATGATTCAGGTAAATGAAATGCCGCAAAAAATTGGAGCAAGTGTCATAAAACCATTTTTGATGGACAGCATGTGGGAGGCAAATGTTACAAATTACCGGGAACTGGATGGAGTGAATACGTTTCGGGGTGCCGGGGAGCTTATAAAGTATACCCCTGAACAGGGTGAACGGACCGGAACAAATCAGTGGGGATATGAAGTAACAGTTGTGGATGGCGTTGTTGTCGATAGGGGAGGGAATAATTCCGTAATTCCGGATGACGGATATGTTCTTAGCATCCACGCCAACGACTGGCTGCGGGACAACGCAAAACCCGGAACCCACATCCAAATCCAAGACAACATCGTACTGATCATCGAACAGTAAGAATAGGAAGAAAAAACGGGTGGTGCCTGCACTACCCGTTTTTAATATTATTTGCGGAATTGATGTTCAAGTGCGTTTGCTATACTTGTTGCGACTTTATTCCGGTATTCCGCTGATTGGATGCTTTCAAGGTCTTTTGGATTTGTTATAAACCCAAGTTCCATCAGTATTGCAGGGTTGCTGTTGTTGCGCAGGACATAATAATCTTCGTTTTGTGTTCCGCGGGTTTTTAGTTCGATATTTTTTGTTAACGCATTTTGAATTGATTCCGCAACATTTTTCGATTTCATGTCTTTACTGTAAAACGTGCTGACTCCTCCAACAGAAGATTCCCCAAATGCATTAAAGTGGAGACTAATAAATAAGTCGGTCGGGTTGTCATTACTGATTTCGACACGTTTTTCCAGTGAAATATAAGTGTCGTCTGTCCTGGTTAAGGTTACCCCTGCGCCTTTATTCCGCAGCTTTTTGGCAACTGCTTCAGCTGTTGACAGTGTAAACCTTTTCTCTTTGGCATGTTCCGCACCAATTGCTCCCGGGTCTTTGCCCCCATGGCCTGGATCAATCACAATATGATACCCGGATAAAGGCCTGTCTTTGTCGATGGATATGGAGGTTGTCAGGACTTGTCCTGGTTCAAATTCTCTCGTGGATGCTTGCGGCTTACTATTATCATCGACAGTTTCCGATTCCGCGCTTGCCATTTCCACATTGGCAGCAGTTTCATCATGTGTTGTAATTTCTTTTTTATTAGAAATAAGGTACTGCGATGCTACCCATACCTTTTGCCCGTTAAAATAAGTTTGTGCCCAGCCATACTTTTCCTGGAAAATGGTAACACTATCTCCTCTGACCAGATGGCCCACGGTTTCAGCATCATGTGCAGGTGCAGCTTTCACATCCATCATTTCTGTTCCGACCGAATAAGTTTCTTCATTATCCGCATGGACTGCCGGAATGAAAATAAGGAAAATCAATAAACCTCCAAATATTAATGTAAACAAATGCTTCCCCAGCATAAAAACTCACTCCCAAATAATAGATTGCTATTTTACAAGACTGTCCATAATAGAAGAAAAATATACAGGTGCCTGGCATCACCCGAATTTTGCCGGGAAATGTAGGATTCAGGCTGGTTAGCTGTAAGGGGTTTGGATTTTTGGGGTTTTGGGAATAAATGCGGCTATGGGAACATTTTTTGGTGAGTGTTATAATAACATCTATAAAAATAGTAAAATGGATAATTAAACACTTGCTTGTTATGAAAATATGTGTTTCAATGAATAGATGATTTTATAATTTAAAAAAGGTTTGGGGTAATGATGAATAAACTGACGAACCAATATAAATCAATATCGAAAATGGGTTTCTTCTATATTGCAGGTATTATGCTTTGGATTAAATCCTATCTGACGTATGTATTCGAATTTAACCTGGATATCCAAAATGTGATGCAGGAATTCTTGCTGTTTATTAATCCAATCAGTTCTGTACTGATTTTTCTCGGGTTTGCATTGTTTGCAAAAGGAAAACGTGCAGGTATCTGGATTATTGTATTAGATTTTCTGATGAGTTTTCTTTTGTATGCGAACGTTGTTTATTATAGGTCTGCAGCGGATTATATTACACTTCCGACTCTTACTCAGACAGATAACTTCGGCAGTCTGGGGGGCAGTATTCTGAATCTGATGGCATGGCACGACTTGTTCTATGCATTGGATCTCATTGTCCTGATAGGATTGTACTTTTGGAACAGAAACAACTGGTCCAACAGCCGGATGGGATTCCGCAAGCCGATGCTTGTTATCGCGATAGGAGTCATGACATTCTGTGTCAATCTCGGGCTGGCGGAAGTAGATCGGCCGGAGCTTTTAACAAGAACATTCGACCGTAACTATATTGTAAAGTATTTGGGCTCGTATAACTTTGCCATTTATGATGCGATTCAAACGGCGCAATCATCCAGACAGCGGGTGCTTGCAGACAGCAGTGATATTACTGTAGTGGAAAACTATACGACCAATAAATATGCCGCACCGAATAAGGAACTTTTTGGTGCAGCAAAAGGTAAAAATATCATTAAAATTCACCTGGAGTCGTTCCAGTCGTTTCTTATCGATTACAAGCTTCATGGTGAAGAGGTAACACCATTTATCAATTCACTTGTTCACAATGAAAAGAAGAATTTCACGTACTTTGATAACTTTTTCCATCAGGTGGCGCAGGGAAAGACTGCTGATGCTGAATTGATTATGGATACTTCGCTTTATCCGCTTCCACAGGGAGCAGCTTTTGTGACGAAGGGAAACAATACGTACCAGGCATTGCCTGCGATTCTGGGACAAAAACAAAATTATACGTCAGCTGTGTTCCACGGTGACAACAAGAGTTTCTGGAACAGGGATGAGGTATATAAGCATTTTGGTGTTGATAAGTTTTTCCACGCCAAGTATTATGATATGAATAAGGAAAATGTCATTAACTATGGATTGAAAGATAAACCATTTTTTAAACAGTCGATTCCGATGCTGAAGTCGCTGGATAAGCCGTTCTATGCGCATATGATGACATTGACGCATCATCATCCATATTTGATTGATGAGGATGAGGCATCCATTAAACCGGCAAATACAGGTGATCCATCCGTTGACCGCTATTTCCAGACAGCCAGATATCTGGATGAATCATTGAAACAATTTTTCAAGGATTTGAAGGAAGCCGGATTGTATAAGGACTCTGTTATAATGATTTACGGTGATCACTATGGTATTTCCGAAAATCATAAACCAGCAATGAAGCAGATTACCGGGGAAAAGATAACGGACTTTAAGCATACGCAGCTGCAGCGAGTACCGTTTATGATTAAAATTCCTGGTGTTGATGGCAAAGGCACTGTGCACGAGTACTCCAGCCAGGTTGATGTTATGCCGACTATGCTGCATTTGCTGGGAATCAAAGCGAACAACTATATAATGTTTGGAACGGATATGTTCTCTAAGAAGCATGATGAATATGTTGTGTTCCGTGACGGTGATTTTGTAACTCCGGAATATACAAAAGCATCCGGGAAGTTTTATGACAATGATACAGGTGAGCTGATTAAGGAACCGACCAAGGAAATGAAGGAATTAGAAAAGAAAGTTCTTCATGAGCTTGAACTGTCCGACAATGTTTTATATGGTGATTTGTTGCGGTTCTATGAGCCATCTGAATCCTGGAAACAAGTGGACACATCAGAATTCTCGTATTTGAAAAAGGAAAAATAAAAATCGGGTGGTGCCAGGCACCACCCGATTTTTGTTCTTAATAGTTTGACTGGCAGTAATCCTCGCTGAAAAACGCGAGGAAACTGCCAGTTCAAGCCCGATTGGTTCAACTAATATTCAGTGGGAAACCACCACTGAATAAAGTTTCACAATATACGTTGCTAAACGGGCGCTTCCGCTTTTGTTCATTTATTTAGTGTTGATTGTGAAAGTTGTTGTGGTGTGATAGGGCTGATCTGGTGTGACAAGGATTGACGGGAAGTTGCTATTGGTCAGTGCTGCCGGGTGTTTTTGTGTTTCCAGACAAACTCCGGCATATCTTCCGGATTCCCCGCCGTCAAGTTTCAACCCATCATCAAGATTATTGGATGTATACAATACCAGCCCGGGTTCATTTGTTGTAACTGTCAATGTGCGTCCGCTTTCAGGTTCATATACAGTAACATCGGGATCCCCGTTCTTCTCAAACAGAAAATAATGATCATACCCATTTCCAACAATTTTATTTTGTGGATGAATTGATTGAATCCCATCCTGTATGGGTCTTCCGCTTGAAAAATCAAATGGAGTCCCAGCCGGATCAAGTATGCTGCCAGTAGGAATGAATTCTTGATCCAATTCGGCGAAACCGGCATTTTTCATGGTGATGTGATGATTCGCAACTGACTGAGTGACGTTTCCACTCAAATTAAAATATGTATGATTGGTCAATGCAAGCGGGGTGGTTCTGTCAGCTTCAGCGTGATACGTAATTCTGAGCCGGTTGTGATTGTCCAGTTCATAGCATACATTTATTCGGACATTGCCTGGATAACCTGATTCCATATCAGGACTGTCCAGCGATAGTCTGACACCAACAGTCGTCTTCGTTTCATATGGATCCGCATTCCACAGTTTATGATGAAAACCATTTGGTCCGCCATGAAGATGATTTTTCCCGTCATTGGCGTCCAAATAATAGGCTTGATTATTTATGGTGAAAGCTGCATTTGGGATTCTTCCGGCGACGCGGCCAATGATTGCGCCAAAGAAGGCGGGGTTAACCGCATAATCCCGATAATTTTCAAAGCCAAGAACAACATTTTCAACGTTTCCATGGCGATCCGGAGTTATGATCCGGCTAATGATTCCGCCAAAGTTCAGAATGCTTACTTCCATGTTACTATCGTTAAACAACGTAAACTCACGCCATGTTTCCCCCTGAACTGTCATCACATTTTCTGTTATATTCATGGACGCTCCATCCTCTCATTAACGGTTTGAAGGAACCTTTTAAATGCCTTTTCACCAGTATTCGTACGTTTAAACACGCCAGCATGCTCTAAAACCCGAGTGAATTTTTTACCCAATTCTGTCCGGATAATGTCTGTTGCTTTACTTTTGTCCGATTGCTCACCATATGCAGCTTTTATTTCCAATGCCCAGTCTTTATGATAAGCAGCAACATTGTTCTTTTCGCCGAGCAGAAGTTTTCTGATTTCATCGAGTTCATCTTTTAATCGGGCCGGCAGAACGGCAAGTCCCATCACTTCGATTAAGCCGATATTTTCTTTTTTAATATGATGCACATCAGCATGCGGATGGAAGATTCCAAGCGGATGCTCATCTGATGTGCGATTGTTGCGCAACACAAGATCGAGTTCATAAGCCCCATCGCGAATCCGGGCAATCGGCGTTATGGTGTTATGTGGTGTGTCGCCGGTAAAAGCATTGATATCAGCTTCTGTATCAGTGTATCTTTTCCATGTCTGCAAAATATGGTCAGCAGCATTAAGCAGTGGTTTCTGTTGGTCACATTTCAGGCGTAAAACGGAAAGAGGCCAATTTAGAACTGAAGCAGATACTTCTTTCCAGTCATCCAGTTCAACTGAACAGGCATCCTCTGCATCTGTCATGGCAAACCGGTATTGGCCGCCCTGATAGTGATCGTGTGACAGGATGGATCCACCGACAATCGGCAAGTCAGCATTTGACCCGATAAAATAATGCGGGAATCTGTCTGTGAAAGCGAGCAGCCTTTCAAATGTATTTCGGTCAATCCGCATGTTGCGGTGTTCCTCTGCAAAAACAATACTATGTTCATTATAGTAAACGTATGGTGAGTATTGCAGATGCCAATTTTCCCCAAGCAGCGGCACTCTGATGACACGGTGGTTCGCTCTTGGCGGGTGTCCGGTACGCCCTGCATATCCTTCATTTTCAATGCACAGCACACATTTCGGATAGTTGATATTTTGTTTGATTTCGCGCTCCCGGCGGATTTGTTCCGGATCTTTTTCCGGTTTTGACAAATTAATGGTGATATCCAAATTTCCATAATCTGTTTTGGTTTTAAAATGAATGTTGTTGGCGATTCGTTTCGTCTGAATGTAGTTGCTGCTCTTACTCAGCTGATAAAAATAATCGGTTGCCGACTCAGGTGACGATGCATATTTTCTCCAAAAAGCAGCATTGACCGTCGAAGGCAGGGGAACCATACAATTCATGATATTGGCAGCAAGTATTTCTTTTTCGTCCAAAACATTATCGATCAGCTCGTTCTGAACGGCATAATCGACCAAATGTTCAAGTAAATCCGGTATCGTTTCATCTGTTGCAGCTTCTGTTTTTTCAGGGAAATGATCAAGCTGCAGTTTGTGCATGATTTGATTGCGCACATAAATATGGTCTGTTTTTTCAATTAAGCCGGTTTCGATTCCCTTGTTTATCAGACAGGAAATAGCGTTATAAATCATATTATTGCTCCTTTGCCGTTTTTGCACCGTCACTGATCGCTGCGGTGTAAAATGTTGGTTCGTAGCCAAACTTCGCTTGATATGTTTGATTGACGTATTGTTGAAAGGCATCCTTTTTATCATTTTCCACAATCGCGATGGCGCATCCGCCAAAACCTGCACCTGTCATGCGTGCACCGATAACTCCTTCTTGGCGCCAGGCAGCTTCTGCAATTGTGTCGAGTTCCGGTCCCGTAACTTCATAATCATCCCGGAGTGACCGATGTGATGCATTCATTAAAGCACCAAATTCCTCCAGGTTTCCATTACGTAAGGCATGCAGTGCATTCAATGTACGCTCATTTTCCGTGATAGCATGTTTTGCACGCTTGCGGTGGATGGGGTTTTCTATGAGTTGCTCGTACTGATGGAATGTGTCCGCAGTTAGTTCACCAAGGCTTTTAATGGGAAGTTCCGTCTGCAGATCAGCAAGTGCCTTTTCACATTCCTGACGCCGTTCATTATATTTAGATCCGGCAAGTGTACGCTGTTTGTTCGTATTAATAATCATAATGGCATGATGGTCAAGTTTGATTGGGGCATAGTCATATGCAAGTGACTGACAGTCCAGCAAAATGGCATTGTCTTTTTTGCCCATACCAATCGCGAATTGATCCATAATCCCACTGTTGACACCAAGATAATGATTCTCAACTTTTTGCCCGATTCGTACCATGTCAATCCGGTCAATTTTCAGCTGGAATAGATTTTCCAGTAATACACCAGTAACCATTTCAATCGAGGCTGATGAAGAAAGACCGGCGCCATTCGGGATGTCACCATAGAAAAGAATATCTGCACCATTTCTGATGGAATAGCCGGCATCCAGCACGTATTTAATCATGCCTTTCGGGTAATTTGCCCAGTTATGTTTTTCCGAAAAAGCTAGGTCATTCAGGTCACATTCAATGATGCCAATCTCAGGAAAATTCATGGAATAAAACCGTAGCTTGCTGTCATTACGTTTTTTTCCAACTGCATATGTTCCAAATGAAATGGCGGCTGGAAAAACATGACCGCCGTTGTAATCTGTATGTTCCCCGATTAAATTGATTCTGCCCGGGGCAAAAAATGTCTGTATCTTATGATTTGCATGATTGAATATTTTCCGGAATTCCTTGGCCAAGTCGATCATCGTATAATTCCCCCTTATTTTTTCAAACGCTTACATTTTTACATTCAGTTTACTATATCAAACCGTAATATACAATAAAATATGATTAATTTTTTAGTAAAAATTATGGTAAAAAATATGTTGCCAGCAGAATTCCCGGCGCTGAAGAAATTTTCGCTTTACATGTATGCTATGAAAGCGTATACTGATTGATGAATTTACATCTTGATTATACAAAATGGAGGTTAACGGTTTATGGGTGGTAAAAATATTGGTAAAAAAATGATATTTTTCCTTGGTGCTTTAGGAGGGCTCTTGTATGGTTATGATATGGGGGTCATTTCAGGTGCATTGTTGTTTATAAAAGATGATATACCGCTGACAAGTTTTACCGAGGGTCTTGTAGTCAGTTCGATGCTGGTTGGAGCAATTTTTGGTTCCGGATTCAGCGGCCCGTTATCCGATAAATTCGGACGGCGCAGACTTGTATTTATGATTTCGCTTGTATTTATAGTCGGTGCACTTACATTGGCGTTTGCGCCGAATATGGAAACGCTTGTAACGGGACGGTTAATTATCGGCCTTGCGGTTGGCGGATCCACAGCAATTGTGCCGGTTTATTTATCAGAAATGGCACCGACAGAATCACGCGGGTCACTAAGTTCATTGAACCAGCTGATGATTACAATCGGAATATTGGCTTCTTATCTGGTAAACTATGCGTTTGCCGACATGGAGGCGTGGCGCTGGATGGTTGGACTTGCCGTCGTTCCATCGCTCATTTTAATGATTGGTGTTCTGTTTATGCCGGAAAGTCCAAGATGGCTGCTTGAAAATCGGAGCGAAGAAGCAGCACGGCGGGTTATGAAATTAACGCGTAAACCAGCTGAAATCGATAAAGAAATTGATGAAATGATTGAGATTAATCGCATTTCTGATAGCACATGGAATGTATTGAAGTCTTCCTGGCTCCGGCCGACGCTTGTCATTGGCTGTGCGTTTGCTTTATTCCAGCAGATAATCGGAATCAATGCGATAATTTACTACGCACCAACAATTTTCAGTGAAGCAGGGCTTGGCGATGCGACTGCAATCCTTGGAACAGTCGGAATCGGTTCTGTAAACGTTATAATTACAATTTTTGCCATCATGATTATGGATAAAATCGATCGGAAGAAACTGTTGATTATCGGTAATATTGGTATGGTTGGCTCACTGCTTATTATGGCCGGATTGATTTGGACAATTGGTCTTGGTTCAACAGTTGGAGCGTGGATTATAGTAGCATGCCTGACAATGTTCATTATCTTTTTCGCATTTACTTGGGGACCGGTACTTTGGGTTATGCTGCCGGAGCTGTTTCCGATGCGCGCCCGTGGTGCTGCAACAGGAATTGCCGCACTGGCATTATCAATCGGAAGCCTGCTCGTTGCACAGTTCTTCCCGCTGCTGACCGAAGTAATGGGTATTGAACAAGTATTTCTGATTTTCGCAGCTATTGGTGTTGCAGCTTTGATTTTTGTCATCAAATATCTGCCGGAAACGCGTGGACGCAGCCTGGAGGAAATTGAGGCTGAGCTAAGAGAACGGACTTCGGCTGCCAAAACGAATATATAAGAATGATTGTCTGCACTTTGCAGGATGGAGGTTGATGAAGTGGCAACGATAAAGGATATTGCTGAAAAAGCGAAAGTATCTATCGCTACCGTTTCCCGTGTGTTGAACAGTGACCCGACTATTTCTGTCGGTGCAGACACAAAGCAAAGCATTTTTGATGCGGCTCAACAGCTTGGCTATACCAAACATAAACGTAAAAAGCAAAAGCAGCTGAGGATTGCGATTGTTCATTGGTATACCGAGCAAGAAGAACTGAATGACCTGTACTATTACTCAATCAGACTGGGTGTTGAGAAAAAGCTTGAGCAAAACAATTACGCCTATATCCGATTGTTCCAAAATACGGATAAGAAACCTGATGTGGATGGCATCATCGCAATCGGCAAATTTTCCGCGCGACAGAAAAGGCAGTTGGAAAAATGGAGTTCAACGGTTTGCTTTGTTGATGATGTCCATGCCAGCCCATCCAGTGATTCGGTGGTTGTCGATTTTCATCAGGCGACTTCCGATATTTTGACCCGCCTGATGCAGCAAGGACATTCGAAAATTGGCATGCTTGCAGGTGAAGAGATGTTTTTTGGATCAAGCGAAGTTTTGGAAGACCCGCGTTTTAGAAGTTATTGCAGCATTATGAAGGACAAAGGATTATATAATGCATCCTACTGTTTTAAAGGTACTTTCACGGTCGATTCCGGTTATGTGATGATGGAACAGGCGATTCGGATATTGGGAGACGATCTTCCAGCCGCTTTCTTTTGCGCAAATGATTCGATTGCTGTAGGGGCAATGAGAGCACTAAATGACCACGACATTAATATTCCTGAACGTGTGCGAATTATTGGATTTAATGATTCCAGTGTAGCCAAATATGTCTCGCCGGCTCTGAGCACTGTGAAAGTTTATACCGAAATGATGGGAGAGAGTGCGGTTACGCTGCTGGAAGAAAGAATCCTGCAGCAACGCATCATAGCCAAAAAAGTCATCCTGGCAACACAATTGGTGGAACGCGAAAGCTAAATTCGACAGGTGAGAGGCACCACCCGAATTTTATCGGTAAATGTTGAATGGAAATATCGGTCGTTGACACGGGCATCTTTCCGCTATATACTATATCGAGTGAAATAGTTATATCCATTAATGATGGAAGAGGTTCTTAGCTTTAACCCTCTATAAAAAACTAGGGACGGATGAAGTGATTAGTAAACCATGTGCCTTAGGGCCGTGGTTTTTTCTTTTGTATAGGAGGTTTTGTGAATGGCGGGAAGACAGGATGATGAGTTAACGGGGGTTTCTCTACTGGGAAACCAGGGTACGACTTACGCTTTTGATTATACACCTGAAGTGCTTGAAACATTTGATAATCAGCACGCTGGCAGGGATTATTTTGTGAAATTTAATTGTCCGGAGTTTACGACACTGTGTCCGAAAACCGGCCAGCCGGATTTTGGTACGGTCTATATCAGTTATATTCCGGACGTGAAAATGGTGGAGAGCAAGTCATTGAAATTGTACTTGTTCAGTTTTCGCAATCACGGGGATTTCCATGAGGATTGCATGAACATTATAATGGACGATCTGATTGAATTGATGGATCCGCAGTACATTGAAGTGTGGGGAAAGTTCACACCGCGCGGGGGCATTTCCATTGATCCGTATTGCAACTACGGAAAACCGGGAACCAAATTTGAGCAAATGGCATCACATCGCATGATGAACCATGATATGTATCCGGAAAAAATCGATAATCGATAATATTTGAGGGTTAGCTTTGTTCTTTTTCCTGCGAGAGGGAAGGGATTTGTGTGTTTGTTTATTTAAATGCAATGTTTGTCGGACTTTTATTAATATCAAATATTTTGGGTGTGAAACTGTTCCGTATCGGTGACTATATTTTACCCGCAGCGGTTGTTGTCTATGTGGTCACATATCTGATTACGGATGTCATCGGTGAGTTGTATGGTAAAGAGGCAGCGCGAAAAACTGTATTAGCTGGGTTTGCAACGCAGGTTGTTGCGATGGTGTTTATCTTTATTGCCATACAGTTGCCTGCTGCTCCGGTATTTGTCATGCAACCTGAGTTTGAACAGATTTTAGGCGGCAGTTTCCGTGTTATGCTGGCAAGTCTCGTTTCGTATTTTGCCAGTCAAAACCTGGATGTTACGATTTTTCATTATTTGAGAGAAAAACAAGGAAAAAAAGGTCTGTGGCTGCGAAATAATGCCTCAACAATGACCAGTCAGCTTGTTGATACCGCTGTTTTTATCACCATTGCTTTTTTTGGAACAGTTCCAACCAGCGTTTTGCTCAGCATGATTTTAACGCAGTACGTGTTTAAACTTTGTGTCGCCATCATTGATACACCATTTGCATATTTACTCGTACGAATAGGCAGAAGGCAGCAAATTGCAGCAACAGAAGAGCAATAGCGCAAGCGCCCGTTTAGCAACGTACAAACTGGAGCACTCCGCAATGAGATAAAGGAAACACGGTGAGCTGGAAGCGAACCGATGTTGACTTTCACCGCAAGGGTATAAGTGCGACTAGGCCTCTGGTTTCACCAATCGGCAAGTCTTCTTTATCGTAGTGAGGAGTGTGAAGTTTGCTAGTTGCTGGGCGCTGGGGCTGGACGTGGCTCATTTGGTGATCCAATTATACACAAGCAAAAAAATTTTATATTTAAAAGGCGCTTCCATAAGGGAGCGTCTTTCCTATTGACCTATAATTGTCACTAAACTCAGCTGACTCTGATTTAAAAAACGTACCGGGATTCTGCTGGTGCCAAGCCCGCTGTCAATATAAAGATACTGTTCCGGTCCAAATTCAAATACGCCTTTATCAAGTTTAGGGAATAACCCCTGATCCGGTGCAATCAAAGCACCAAAAAACGGAGAACGTATCTGACCGCCGTGTGTATGCCCGCATAAAATAAGATCGGCAGGAATGTCACGATACATCCTAATAATGTCCGGTGCATGCGAAAGCAGAATGGTATAGTTGTCCGTATCCACACTATTGAATGCTTCTACTATATCCTCATGTTCTTTCGATGGATCATCCACGCCAACGAGATTCAAGTGTACATCCCGGATAGTAATACGGGTACTCTGATTGTTCAGGATGAAGACATTTCGTTCATGCAGTCCATTCAGAAATTCCGCTTTACGGCTGTTCGCCCAATCATGATTTCCGGAAACAAAATAAACGTGCTCATGATTTGCCGTTAACCGTTCCACCAATGAAAAAACACTGCCAAGCGTTTGTGTGTCATCATCCAAAAAATCTCCTGTCAAAACCAGAATGTCCGGATTAACAGCTTTTGCTGCATCAACCAGCCGTTCATTATTAAAACCGAACACCTTATTGTGCAAATCAGTCATCTGCAGAATAGTGAAGTTTGCTTCAGGCGGCAGCTTACTGCTTTTAAAAGAAACACTGTTCAGTTTGAAGTGGTTGGTTTCAAAGCGGATTCTTCGTAAAAGGGTAAATGCAGAAGCCAATAAGCCAAAGCCTGCTAACAGTTTTTTCATGCGGCACCTCTTCGTAAAGTAGTCTTTAATATGAAGTTTAGTGTAGCATAGAGGACTTTGTGTGTCATTTAATATTCCGGCTAACTCTGGCCGGATTTTCCATAAGATAGCGGATTGCCCCTTCCTTTGATAAGCCATTACCTTAATGGAATTTAATCGAAAGTTCTCTTTACTTTTCGTACTTTTTTGAATAAATAAGTCATCCTTCTTTAATTTTTGGAAATTATATACTATATTTGTAAATAAGAACAATGGGGGATAGGGTTATAAAACATGTAGTACTATTTTCCTTTTTCGTATGAGAAAAGAAGGGGAGAGTAGATGATAAACAACAACGAGCTAATGGAAAAAGCAATTGAATTATATGCTGAGCGTTTTGAACTGACTGCTATCGTAACAGATACGAATGGAGTCCCGATTCATTTGGTTAAAGGGAACAATCAGTTGTGTAATATTCTTCTGCGTCAGAACGGTAACAGTCTGACCAATCGAATGAGAGAGGCCCTTCAGGAACTCCGCATAGGCAGTGAACCGGTTTTTTACGAGATTATTCCAGGTATGCATACGCTCATTGCACCTGTTGAGAGTAAAGCGAACGGCAGGCAATTTTTATGGGCGGGCATGATGATCGGGGATGATTCAAGGGATTGGTTACGAAACCATCTTGAATTCATTGTTTCGGGAACACATGACTGGAAA
The DNA here is from genome assembly GCF_900162695.1 of Virgibacillus siamensis. NCBI lineage: Bacteria > Bacillati > Bacillota > Bacilli > Caryophanales > Bacillaceae > Virgibacillus > Virgibacillus siamensis. The sequence goes on along the minus strand of NZ_FUIH01000007.1, from coordinate 2,208,657 downwards.
CGGATTCTGGAAAATACACCGGTTCTGACAAAAAGAAAAAAAGGCTTATGGATGAGCTGGATTCATAAACTGGTCCACCTTTCCACACTGTATGATAAGGAAATGGATACTCCACCGATGCAGAATAATTTGCTGCAGCGCGCTTCCTGGAAAAATGGTCTGGATATTAATGAACTGTTACACAATTTCGTCGGAAACAGGAATATCTTTGATTTTCTGGGATTTGCGGAGATACATAAAGATGATGAATATACGATAAACCATATAGCCGGTGAGGCGACAGAGGAACTGCTGGGGGCAACGTTCTCCCTGGGCGAGGGCTTTCTTGGCAGGATTCTCCTCAGCAATGATTATACAAAATGGGAAAATATAGAGGAGGATCCGCGGGCACGATTTTTCCACCGGTATTTCCTTTTTCCGAAGACGCTCTTTGGGTTCCCGATAATGAAGCATGACGGATCAACGGCGATATTATTTGGCGGTAAACTGCGAAATTCTTACATAGAAGAAAAAGAACTTGAAATAGGTCATATGCTTGCAGCGGTCCTGGAACGGAATCTGGTAACGAGCGCATTAAAACAGGAAAATATGAAACAGCTGCAGCGTCTTTCCTCGCTGGGTGAAATATGCAGGATGATGGTAACGGCACCAGATTTAAAAAGCACTTTATATATTTTGGTTGATATCGGACTAAGTATACTGGAAGGAACATTTTCCTGTATTATTTTAAAAGATTCGGAAAGCGGTAAGCTCAAACTGGTGTCACGCGGGAAACATCCGGAAGTGAAGACATTTGCCCGTAAAGTAATGAAACGTTATGAAGATAAAACAGATCACTTCAATGTATCACTGAAGGTGTGTGATGATGAAACCGCGTGGGAGCAGTCAGTGATTGAATGTCCGCTTTATTATAAGGACAGTTTGCTGGGGGTATTATGCATTGGCACAAACCTGACAACAGATACGCAACTGAGTAAGGAAATGAATTTTCTGCAGACGTTGTCCATTATCGGCGGCATTACATTGTTTTTGGCCAGCCAGGACCAAAAGCAGGCAGAACAGCGGCAGATTCAGACACTGTTCCGTTCGATTGAACAGTTTGATGTAGAAAGTTTTCGAAAAGCAACGGAAGCAACAAGGATTGCCGAAGAGTTTACGAAAAAAATCGGAATGAATCAGCTAGAACGGAGCATGATCAAATACGGCTGTATGCTTGCATCATATGATCATTCTTTTATTGAGGAAATGCTGTCGGAAAACAGGATAAGTACGATTCTAATGGAGAGCAATGAGGTACAAGCCGGGGAAAGAAACTGGGAATCAGCTGCCAGGGAAAGCCGGATTATCGCACTGATTTTATTTTATATTGATCATGATAATCTTGATACAGTTTCATTTCTCCCGGACTATCCGGATGAGATACTGGATAAATTTATTCAGTATATGAACGAAAATACGATTGTGGAAGAAGAATTTGATGCTGTAGAACTTCCCGTATCATCCGAAATGGAAGCTTTGGCGCTTTCACCACGGGAGAAAGAAGTTTTGGATCTCATTGTGGACGGATTAAACAATCGGGAAATCGCAGAAAAGCTATATATCAGTGAACATACGGTGAAAAATCATGTCACAAAAATCTTTCAAAAGCTGGATGTGTCGGATAGAGCGCATGCTATTTCAAAAGTCTATCAGATGAGGTATTCATCGAATAATTCATACTAAAGCTCAAGTTACCTGTTGTTAATCATGGCAACGGGTAATTTTTTTGTGTTCGTCATAGGAGTATATTCCTATTTCGTCAAATTTAGACAGAATAGGAATGCTGGCTGATGTCATTATTTTACAATTTTGTGCATAATTAGATGCAGCAATAAAGTCCTATTTTTTAAAAGGGTAAAATGTTCATCCGGGATATGGAGTGATGATTTTGAAGCTGGTCGACAGGAATACGGGGGAAGTCATTGCAACGGATATAGAGACAGCATATTCATTTTGGCCGCGCTTCAAGGGACTTATGCTGCGGAAGGACATGCCTGAAGGATCTGCCCTGCATATTTCACCATGCCCATCAATTCATACGTTTTTCATGAAGTTCAGCATTGATATTTTATATCTAAACAGGAAAAACGAGATTATCGGTATGGAAAGGGCACTATCCCCAGGTAAAGTCGGAAAACGATTTACCGGCGGACACTCGGTCATCGAGTTCCCGGCAGGCAGCTTACACAATTCCGCTGTTCATGTAGGTGATGCATTGGACTTTGTTGACGAAAGATGGGAGTAAAGAAACTTACTATATTTTAAGAAGGAGAGATTTACATGTTAGATCGTTTCGTAGGATTGTTCAAGGAAGAAGAAGGACAAGGTATGGTTGAATATGGTTTGATTATTGGGTTGGTTGCTGTTGTGGTTGTTGCGGCTTTAGTAGCCGTTGGTGATGAACTTGTAAATATCTTTGATGAAATAGTTAAAAAGTTAAAGGGAGAAGAAACAGTTTAAGTCTGCATTAGGAGGCTGGGACATATCATAAACGCATAATTCAAAGGACGAACAATTAGGTGATTAGCGGAGGAAATATACGCAGACTCCTGCGGGAGGAAAGGCATAGGTGAGACCCCGCAGTGCGTAAGCACGAGGAGGCTCACCAGCCGCCCGCGGAAAGCGAAGTATATTTCCGAAGCGGTTATACGCTCCATTTTACAATTGTTGTTCGGGTTTTTTGAGAGACTACGCTTTTGTCCCAGCCGTTTTTTCCCTAACCCTATCAAACCACGAATGAAAGGATGGAACAAATGATAGACATCTTGCTGATTATCATTCTATTAATTTGCGTCATCACTGATATCAGAAGCCGTAAAATCTACAACAAAATAATATACCCCGCCTTACTGTTCACATTTGGTTTCCAGCTGATAACAGACGGCTGGGCTGGACTTGGCCATTCTTTCATTGGTTTTTTGATTGGATTTGGACTATTACTGATCCCGTACATGCTTGGCGGTATGGGAGCAGGCGATGTGAAATTACTTGCCTTAATCGGTGCGATGAAGGGCGGCGCGTTTGTGTTTGAATCATTTATCTATATGGCGCTGATCGGTGCTGTATTTGCTATCGGAATTATTTTATTTCGGCGCGGCGTATTCAAATCGATTCTCTATTATATAAGCAGTCTGAAACAAGGCGTTTTGCTTCGTGGGGGGATATCACGCGGTTCCTTGTCGGCAACCTATCCATACGGTGTTGCTATCGCCGGTGGAGCATTTTTATGCATGGTGATGCAGGGGTGGAATGTCCTATGATCAAAAAGGAGGATGGTCAGTCCCTGGTGGAGTTTGCGCTTGTTATTCCGATATTATTGCTGCTCCTGGTAGGGATTTTTGACTTTGGACGCATTATGTTTTCCTATCTGGAATTGGAAATGGTATCCCAGGAAACTGTCCGAAAAGCCGGCTTGGGAGCGGGCGATAGTGAAATAATATCGTATGCGCTCGATGCGAATCATTATTCGTTGGTTGATTCCTCGCGGGTAAATGTGGTGTCCATCAGCCCGGATGAAGGAGCAAGGGATTCAGGTGATTATGTGACTGTGACCCTGTCCTACCCGGTTCAATTTTTACGGGTATTAGGGGATTTATCTATTCCTTTTACTGTTGAATCAAGTTCGACGATACGGGTTGAATGAGGTGTAATCAATGCGAGCTTTTTTTAAAAAACTGAACAAGGAAAATGGAAATGTGATGGTGCTTGTCGCTGCTGGCATGGGAGCGTTGCTGCTGATGACAGGGCTGGTTATCGATGGCGGACATTTATTTTACCAAAAAAGTCACCTGCAAAAAACGGCCAACGCTGCTGCGCTGTCCGGTGCTCAGGAAATTGTGAACAGTGAGACGGATGTGACAACGGTAGTGGATAAAATTCTTGTGGAACACGGGGAATCCACCAGCCTGAAAAATCTGGACATAACGCTGGGAAGTCAATTGAATGTTGTTCTGAATAAGGATGTTCCGCTTTTCTTTGCATCATTATTCGGCATTGAGAAGATGCCAGTGACGGTAAATGCCAAGGCGGGCATTAATCCGATTGGTGCTGCGGTTGGGGCCGTGCCGCTTGGGATCGATGAGTCCGTTGAATTGAATTATGGACAATCCTATACCTTAAAAGTGGATTCCGGAGATGTGGACCATGGGAACTTTGGGGTACTTGCATTGGATGGACCTGGTGCAAGAAGTTATGAGCAGACGCTGACATACGGTTTTGATGAGGAATTGAAGATTGGTGAAACAATCGAGACAGAATCCGGTAATATGGCCGGACCTACCCGACGCGGAGTTGATTATCGGATAGATGCGTGTCCTGCCGGAGATTATACTGATCGGGATTGTGAGCGGATTATGCTTGTAATTGTATATGAACCATTTGAAGTGAAAAACGGCAAATTAAACAGTGTTAAAATTACCGGATTTGCATATTTTTATCTCAATGAGCGAATGTCACAAAATGATGACGAGATTAACGGGGTTTTTATTAAACGGACTGGACGGGACAGTACAGGTGATATAGAAGCTATTGATAGTGGAGCATACGCAGTCAGTCTGATGGAGTAGGTGAAAAAATGAAAGCAGGAAAAATATTATTACTGGCACTTCTTTCGGGGATTATCACGACCGGAATTTTTTATTTGGTTGTCATCCAGAGTTCTCCGGCAGATTCTGCAGAACAGAAAGAAAACCAAGAATTAGAGGCTGTAGTTGTTGCTGGTACAGATATAAAACAGGATGAGAAATTGACAGAAGAAAATATAACGATAAGACAAATGGTGAAAAAAGATATCCACGAGGAAGCAGTTCGGGACAAGCAGGAAGTTATCGGTCAATATGCATCTGCCTCCTTAAAAGCAGGGGAGGTTATCCTGCAGCACCGTGTCCGTAAACAGAATGATTTGACAGCCTTTGTATCACGGAAAATAAACGAAAAAATGCGCGGGGTTTCGATTGATGTAAAATACGATGAATCTGTTTCCAATCTTACAGTACCGGAAGATTTTGTCGATGTCTATTCAAACGTAATTACGAATGATAAGACTACACCAATTGAAGTCAGAACAGAGCGGTTACTAGAGAAAACCCGAGTCCTCGCTGTAGGAGAACGTATTGTTGAAAAAAGCAAGGCTGAAGGTGAAGAGCCTTATATAACGGTTACCTTGGAAGTCACCCCGGAACAGGCAACAGAATTGATCCATGCAGCACAAATTGGAACATTCCATTTGGCACTTCACAGCAGGCTGAAAACGGATGAAAAAACCGAAAAAACTGATTCCGCAGCAGAAGCGGAAAAAGTTGAATCAGAGACAGAACAATCTAAAGAAAAAGTAGAAGCGAATGAAGATAACAAGAAATCTTCAAAAGAGGAAAACAAGAACAATGATGGTGAGAAAAATAAGGATAAAAAATAATGTCGAAGCAGAAAACCGGGATCCGGTATTTATCTACCGAACGATGGGCATGACCATTTGGAATAAAGCAGAAGAGAAGGAGGGATTACAGTGGATGGATTTACAACCAGCAATAGACAGGTAGTTGCTGTCTGCAGTCCGACGGGAGGATTGGGACGTACCGTTATCACTGCTAATCTGGCAATCTTTCTGGCGATGCGTTATTCACGTGTAAGTGTAATAGATGGTGACCTGCAATTCGGGGATCTTAGCATGGCATTTAACCTGGACCCGGAATTGACAATGAAAGAACTCGTTGAGAAAAATGATTATTTCAATGTTCCAAAGTATATAACGACCCATATGACCGGTGTGAACCTGCTTGCGGCTCCGAAACGTCCGGAATTTGCCGACATGATTCAGCCGTATATGGTTTCTTCTGTAATTAAGCAATTGCGGAGTAAGTCAGATGTTGTTTTTATCGAAGCCCCAGCAGGCTTTAATGACCATTCGCTAAGAATCATGGAAGAGGCGGATATGATTTTAGTTGTCACAACACCAGGCCTTGCAGCATTGAAAAGTATCCGGTTGATGATTGAAACACTGGAAACGTTGGGATTAAAAGAGAAAGTGCAGCTCGTTGTGAATCGTTCAACATTACCGTCTGTGATTAAAAAGACAGAAGTATCCAACCTTACCAAATTGGAAGCTGTTTATTATTTGCTTGATGACTCCAAAAATGTTCCATACTCCATGGATATAGGGATGCCGTTGATCAGAAGCAAGCCGGATCTGAATATTTCCAAGGGAATTGAGGAATTGGCTAAAAAACTGTTTATGCTGGAACGGGGTGCAACGGATAAAAAGTCTCCAAAACGAGGGTTGCTTCCATCTTTAAAAAAAGATAAACGATTGCGAGGGAAGGAAAATGAGTCTGCTGGAAAAACTAAAGGCAAAAAACAGCGACATGTACCGGGAAACAGAAAACAGTCCGTTAATTGATCCGGTTGAAAAGAAGGCTGTTGAGGAAATTCAGCCTGTACGGGAAAAGAAAATGAAAACGAAGGACCTGGATCAAGTATCTGAACAACCAGCCGAAGCTGCTGTGTATGAACTGAAACCTGTATTGCCAAAAAGATCGGTGTCTGAAAAGACCGTCCAACAAGAGGATACTGAGGAAGACCGCGAATTTAAACATCTTGTTTTTAAATTTATTTTACGTGAACGACGGAATGATGATGTGGACACAATCATCGATGATTTAAATGGCATCATCGGGGAGATTTATGAGGAGAATCCGTGGGTAAAAAAAGTACATGATCTGGAACGGCTGAAAACGGAAATCCGGAACGACCTTACCGGATACGGGCCGATTACACCATTGCTGGAAGATGACAGTGTGACGGAGGTAATGGTGAATGGGCCAAACAAGGTGTATGCGGAACGTGACGGAAAACTTATTCTGACTGATGTAGTGTTCCGCGATAACGACCATGTCATGGCAGTTCTGGAAAAAATTGTGGCACCGCTAGGCCGCCGTATCGATGAAAGCAGTCCAATGGTGGACGCACGTTTACAGGATGGCTCCCGGGTAAATGCCATCATTCCTCCCCTTGCCTTGATTGGACCAACGATTACAATCCGTAAATTTGCCAAAGAACCTTTTACAATCCATGATCTGATCAATTTTGGTACCTTGTCAGAAGAAATGGCGATGTTTCTTCAGGCCTGTGTGGATGCGAAATTGAATTTGTTTATAAGCGGCGGGACAGGATCCGGGAAAACAACGACATTGAATGTTTTATCATCGTTTATATCGAATACGGATCGAATTGTAACAATTGAAGATGCAGCAGAGCTTCAGCTCGGGCAGGAACACGTTGTATCACTGGAAACCCGCCCGCCGAATATGGAAGGCAATGGTGCAGTTTCCATTCGTGATCTCGTTCGAAATGCACTGCGTATGCGTCCCGACCGTATTGTGGTTGGTGAAGTCAGAAGTGGTGAGGCGCTGGACATGCTTCAGGCAATGAACACCGGACATGACGGTTCATTAGCGACAGGGCATTCGAACAGTCCGCGTGATATGGTATCACGCCTGGAAACAATGGTACTGATGGCAGGAATGGATCTTCCTGTTAAAGCTATCAGGGAGCAGATCGCCGGAGCCTTGGATGTCATCATTCATCAATCACGGCTTCGGGATGGCACACGGCGCATTACCAATATTACCGAAGTGCAAAATCTGGAAGGGGATGTCATTGTGCTGCAGGATATTTTCACATTTAGACAATCCGGTGTTGGAAAGGACGGAAGAATTCTGGGAAAGCTGGTTCCTACTGGTGTCCGTCCTGGATTTTATGAGCGCATGAAAGACGAGGGCGTTGAATTACCGCCATCCATTTTTGTTGAAAAATCGGAGTGATGACGATGGCTATTTTATTGTTTGTCAGTATGTTTTTAACCGTATTTCTTTTATTGTCGGGTATCAGCATGCTTCGTAAATCAAAAGATGACCAATACTGGGAAAAATCCCCGCGTTCTTTTTCGGAAGTTTTAAAGGATGCGAACCAGCAGCTGAAAAATTTGTTGATACGGAAAAAGAAGCCAGGAAAGAAACGTAATACACTGCAGGAACAACTGAGTATTGCCGGCGTTCTTATGAAACCGGAAGAATTCGCGATTTTCCGCTGGATGTTTGCAGTGATTACGGCAGGTTTGTTGCACCTGATTACTGGAAATTTCGTGTTAATGCTGCTTGGATTTGCATCAGGGTTTGTTTTACCGATGTTGTGGCTGAAACGAAAACAGAAAAAGCGGATTAAGGCATTTAATGACGGATTACCTGGTATGATCACATCAATTATCGGGTCCTTACGGGCAGGATTTGGCTTTCTGCAGTCACTGCAAATCGTTGCCCAGGAATCGTATTCTCCAATCAAGGATGAGGTTGAACTCGTCCTTAAATCGTTGCAGTATGGAACGAGTATGGATGATGCACTATTGGAATGGAAACGGCGCATGCCGAGTGCGGAACTGGGTTTACTTGTCGATGCGATTATTATTCAACGGCAGTCCGGGGGGAATCTTGCCTATCTGCTGGATAAAATTGTCAAGACAAACCGGGCCAGAACAAAAATAGAAAGCCAAATCAAAACATTGACCGCACAAGGAAAATTATCCGGACTGATCATTAGTTTGCTTCCGGTTGTACTCGGTCTTTTGATATTTATCATTAACCCGGAATATATTATGACGCTTTTCACCAATCCAATTGGAATGCTGATGCTGGTTGCTGCAGGTATCGGATTTATCATCGGTTTTATATTTGTCCACAAAATCACTACAATTGAGGTGTAGGGATGCTTGTATTCTATATTAGTTTATTTATTACCGTAAGTCTGTTTTTATATGGTGTTGCCAGTGTATTCGGAAAAGAGCAGAGTCTTGTCCAGCAGCGGATTGATACGTATCTGATTAATAATCAGCATGTGGCTGCAGCTGCAAAAGAAGCAGATCTATCTTTCAAGGAGCGTATCATTAAGCCATTTTGGATAGAGCTGAAGCGGAAATTCAGAAGAAAATTAAGTAAAGAAAAAGTGTCCAAGCTTGAAATAAAATTACTGCAGGCAGGGGAACCATTCGGGATGGGACCTGTAGAATTCAAAATTATCCAGTTGCTGTTAATACTTGTATTGCCGGCGGTAGCGATTATGTATGGACTCGCACTTCATCTTGGTGGAGCTATTGTACTGCTCGCAGCTGTAATTGGCCTGGCAGTTGCCATCCAGCTTCCTAATTTGTATCTGCGGATAAAAATTGATAAAAGAAGCCGTCTTGCAATAAAGGAACTTCCTGATGTACTTGACTTACTGACAATCAGTCTGGAAGCAGGTCTTGGTTTTGATGCAGCTGTCAGTCAGGTGGTTAAGAAAAAGAAGGGTGTTTTGGCTGATGCGTTTAATGTAACATTGGAAGAAATGCGTCTGGGAAAAACCCGGAAAAACGCGTTAAATGATATGAATAACAGGCTTCAATTGGAAGAATTGAAAACGTTAATATACAGTATTATCCAAGCGGAGAAACTGGGAATCGGGATGGTATCCGTACTGCGTGTACAGACAGAGGATATACGAGAACGCCGCCGTCAACAGGCCGAAGAAAAAGCAATGAAAGCTCCGATCAAAATGATGTTCCCGCTTGTCATCTTTATTTTTCCGACGCTGTTCATTATCCTGCTGGGACCGGCCATCCTGCAGTTCATGGCGAATTTTTAAATCTCTTTTGCCGCGCCACTTTCCAAAAAATTGTGCGGCTGGCGAGGTAAGCATCCGCCGAAGGAAACGCATTTGGCGCCGAACAAAGCGCCGCATCCGCCGAAGGAATTGTATTTAGCGCCGAACAAAGTGCCGCATCCGCTGAAGAAACCCCATAACCCGCTGAACAAACAAAAAACGCGCGACAAGTCGCGCGTTTTATTTCACTGTACCTCTACTCATCACGTTTTCTGTCAGTATCTGATAGTTCCTCGCTGAATTCTGTCTGTACTTTCGCACGTTCCACATCGCGATCTTCGTCAGTGACAAATTGATCCCAGTCGTCGAGCACTTCTTTTTCCATATATTTGTGGAAGAAGTATTCCCCGACTGCTATGACGATGGCGGAAAAGATTGCAGCTGTGCCGAGCGGAATGTTTTCTTCAAATAGAAGCGGACCGAGAAACCAGATTCCAAGGAATGTCAGTCCCAAATCCACCAGTGTTGCTCCCCAGTTTTCAAAGCGAGGCAGGAGCAAAAGATCTCCAACAATATAAGAGACGGCGGTCAACAATACACTCAACATCAATATGTCGCCGAATCCCACACCATAAAATGCACCGAGTACAATCCACAGAACTGCTGTGCACATAATAAACTTAATGATTAATGCTTTAACATGATCCATTTTTATTACCACCTTTCCAAATTTGTTCCTAGTTTCCCCGCAATTTCCATTTTTATGAGGAAAATTATTGCAACGCAAGGAGGGGGGAGGTGAAAATGGTGCTTGTATGATTGTTATGTTGAATCAGCGAAAAACAAAAAGACTCTCGCCTTGGCAAAGCGAAAGTCCCGGTGGCCATTGATATCCATTAACAATTTTGCATTATGCTGATAACATAAGCTTCAGCGGATCAGATACTCTCCTCCATTCCAGCATTTTGAGTTTTCTCTTTCTGTTTATTTTTTGTTATTAAACTGACCCCGACTAACGCGAATGCTGAAATCGGCAAGGCATAAAACAATGGATCAACGTATGTCCAGGGGAAACTGAGCAGGGCATCTCTGCCGAACAACGCCTGTGAAATCCCAAATTGAGCCGATTCTTTCACATGGAAAAATATAAACCCGATGATACTAACTGCAAACCCTAAAATGGTGCTGACAATCGCGCCCTGCTTTGTAGCATTCTTCCAAAATAATGCACCGATTAAAGCAGGCAGGAATCCTGCTGCACATATTCCGAACCAGAATGCGGTAGCACGTGCAATAACGCCTGGTGGCAGGATGTAAGCCAGAATAATTGCTGCGATGACGCCAATCAATACCCCAAGTCGTGACGGGTTCATGCCTGCAACTGTTTTGAATCCAACTTTTTTCAAAATATCCTCGCCAAAGGCTGTACCCTGCAAGTGAATAAGTGAGCTGATGGTTGAAATCGTTGCAGACAGCAATGTAAGGGTAAACAGGTAAATAAACCATTCAGGCATTATTTCATTAATAAACATGGGAATGACCAAATCGACATTGCCGGATGCGACATCAATGGAAATTTTACCGCTTTCCTGGAAAAAATACAGATTGGACAATGGACCAATCATAAATGCTGCACCGGTCATGAAGAAAATGAAGATTCCACCGATTAAAACGGAACGATATAAGGCTTTATCATTCTTGACGGTCATTGCCCGCATGGCAAGCTGTGGCTGAGCCAGTACGCCAATTCCTACTCCCATGATGATGGTGCTGACAACAGTCCACCAAATTTGCGATCCAAATGCGGGCATTGATGTCCAGCCGCGATGACCTTGTTCAACTAGTGCTTCCGGAACCATATCCTTCATACCAGCAAGTCCTTTATGAGCCACCTCAACTCCGCCAAGAATGTTATAAGTAGCAATGAGAAAAATGGACATGCCGATAAACATGATCACTGCGCCAAATGCATCTGTATACATAACGGCACGGATTCCACCGCTGATTACGTAAATTCCAACGATTAGGGCTAGTATAAACAGTGCTAGATCATACTGAATGGCAAGTGATTCCTGCAAAAATCGACCGCCACCGACAAGGACAATGCTTGTATAGGCAGGCATGAACAGGAAAATCATCGAAGCGGAGAAGATTGTCAGGAATTTAGAATTATATTTTTTACCCAGCAGATCCGGAAATGTATACGCCTTAAGTTTTACCGACAAACGCCGTATGCGTGTGCCAAATACCGCAAAGGCAACCAGGACACCAAGAACAATATTCAATAGCGCAAGAAATAATAGACTAAAGCCAAATAGGGACGACACACCCCCGAAGCCGATTAATGCGGATGTACTGATAAAGGTCGCTCCATAGGATAATGCCATTACGAAAGGGCTGATGGTGCGTCCGCCAACCAAGTAATCCTCCTGTGTCACCGTCTTTTTATAGCCATAATATGCAAGTCCGGACATGATGGCGACGAAGATTAGACATACTACGACAAGAATCATGTAATTCATGTAACCGTACTCCCCCTTTTAATGAGTGCCGAACTTTTCAGGAATCCCCTTTATTCCAGGTGACAATACCAAACACAACACAGATTATTGCGGATACAATCGTTCCGATCCATGCAACAATTACCATCGGATCCGTTAATCCAAACATTTTTTCCCTCCTTTTTATTTGGGGTGAAGAAATTCTATGTGGTGTAAACGCTTTCAAAATTGTGCTAAATCCCTTACCTTTGTCCATAATTAATAGTATATGATGTTTTGGGAAATTTCAATAAAATATGAAGATTAAAACGCACTTGATAAAATTTAGTGAATGGGGAGGAAAAGATAAAAACTAGTATGCCCACACCATAAAGTGCTTTAAAATTAAACAAATACACCACACTCTGGAGAAGTGTGGTGCAACACTTACGCTTCAACCAAATCACTATCAAAATAATCGTACTGAACAAAATTTAAGCTGTCGATACCGAGATATTTTCTTAGTGCACTCGCGGCTCCTCCGAGTGCGCAGGCGTCAGAGCCGATTCTTGATGGCCGGATTTGGTGGTAATTATTAAATTTGGATGATAGTTTGCCTTCTAATTGTTTCAGTAATTGCGGGCTTTTATTAATGATGGTGCCATTCATAATGACTTTTTCCGGGTTGAAAATGTTGATGACATTATTAAGCCCGATTGCTAAATAGCGCAGGAATTCATCGACTGTTTCCTGATGTTCATCTTCACGGAGCATGGCTAATACTTCCTTCGTTTTTACATGTTCCGGTATATTTTCGTAGAGCTTTTCAAGTAATGATTTTTCGGAGGCATAACGTTCCCAGCAGCCATGGTTGCCGCAAGTACATGGTATGCCATCAGGATGGACAATCATATGGCCGATTTCACCTGCAAATCCTTCATATCCCCGGTAAATTTTATTTCGTTGGATAATGCCCAGTCCAATACCAGAGTACAGAGTGATACAGAACAGGTCCGAAATCTGTTCATCGTAAACTTGTTCGGCGAATACTGACAGATTTGCATTATTGTCGACCAGTACATTCGTCTGGAACGTTTCTTCCAGATCTTCTTTTATATTAATGTTTGTCCATTGCTGTTTCGGTGTGAAAACAATTTGATGGGTATTGTCAACGATGCCATGTATTCCTATGCCGATTCCGGTTAGGCCGATTGGCTGGTATGCTTCATTAAATTTTTTTACATAATGAAACAGTTTGTCGATCAGTTTATCTTTTTCCTTGAACAGATCCTGGGATTCTACAGGAAAGGAAACTTTGGAAAACGGTTTTCCTTTCAGATCGATAAAAATAACCCGGATATGCTTCTCATCAATATCAATACCGACGCTGTAGCCGGCATTAGCATTCATCTCCAGCAATATTGGTTTTCTGCCGCGTGTCATCAGTGCTGTTTCATTTGTTTCAACTACCAGTTTATTATCAATAAGTTCCTGGATTTGTGCGGAAACAGTTGCTTTATTCAGGCCGGTAATTCTGGCCAGATTGCTTCTTGACAACGATTTATTTTTAATAATTTCCTGAATAAGGATGCGTCTGTTTAATTGTTTGATGTATGAGGCATCTCCAGTGTTCATTCGATTTCCCTCCAGCCGATATTATCGGATTTGTATGTAATTCTAATCTATCATTAAAAGTTGTTTTCAACAAAAAATTGAAAAATAGGGTTGAAATATGAAACGCTTACATATATTATAAAATTATTAGTTTGTTTAGTAAACAAATAAAAAGAAATTATTCGAAAGGTGTTTATTATTTATGAAAACATTTATACAGGATGATTTTTTACTGAAAAACGATACGGCAAAAGTTCTATATCATGAATCTGCCAAGGATATGCCGATTATCGATTATCACAATCACCTTGTTCCAGATGAAATTGCAGCGGACAAGCAATTTGGAACGATTTCAGACATTTGGCTTGCCGGAGACCATTATAAATGGCGGGCGATGCGGGCTAATGGAATTGATGAGGCATATATCACAGGTGAAAAATCCGCATATGAAAAATTCCTTGCTTGGGCGGAAACGGTACCGAAGATGATCGGAAATCCGCTTTATCACTGGACACATCTGGAATTGCTGCGGTATTTCGATATCGATACATTGCTGAATGAACAAACAGCCCCGGAAATTTGGGAGGAAGTAAACCGGAAACTAAAGCAGCCTTCTATGTCAGCAAGGTCTTTATTGAAGAAAAATAAGGTTGAATTTGTTGGCACTACGGACGATCCGGCAGATGATTTAAAAACACATGAAGCGCTGCAGCAGGAAGATTTCGATGTGCAGGTTTCCCCGTCTTTTCGTCCGGATAAAGGTCTTGGAATTGAGCAGGATACATTCCTTCCATGGGTGAAAAGCTTGGAAAAAGCGTCCCGGAAAACAATTGGAAGTTACCCTGATTTTCTGGAAGCATTGTCGAACCGTGTGGATTACTTTGATGAACACGGCTGCAGAAGTTCAGACCATGGAATCAATGTCATGTTTTATGAAACGGTTTCGGAGGCGGAAACGGATGCCATTTTCCAGAAGCGTCTTCAGGGAAATAAGCTCAGTCCGAAAGAAGTCAATCAGTTTAAAACATATACGCTTCTTTCACTTGGAAAAATGTATGCGGCAAAAGACTGGGTGATGCAGCTGCACATCGGTCCATTGCGTAACAATAATGCACGGATGTTCCAAATGCTTGGTGCGGATAGCGGCTTTGACTCGATTGGCGATGCATCGCTTGCCGAACCGCTTGCAAAATTCATGGATGAACTGGAGAATCAGGGAGAACTGCCAAAAACAGTTTTATATAGTCTGAATCAAAAAGATTACTATGTTTTGGCTGCGATGGCCGGAAACTATCAAAACAGCAAAATTCCCGGCAAAATCCAGTTTGGTACTTCCTGGTGGTTCAACGATCAAATTGACGGCATGGAATACCAGATGAAAACACTTGCAAATGTAGGATTGATCAGTAACTTTATTGGAATGCTGACCGATTCAAGAAGTTTCCTGTCATTCCCAAGGCATGAATATTTTCGCCGCATTCTGTGCAACCTGCTCGGAACGTGGGTTGAGGAAGGACAGGCGCCAGCTGATATGACGCTGTTAAAGCAATATGTGAAAGATATTTGCTATTACAATGCAAAACGATACTTTAATTTGTAATGTTGGGGGTGTTACAGATGGAAATGAGTTTCCGATGGTATGGTTCTGATGATCCGGTTACACTGGATAAAATCAGGCAAATCCCCGGGGTCACAGGGATTGTATCAGCAATCTATGAAATTCCTGCCGGGGAGGTCTGGCCGTATGAAAAAATTGTACAGCTAAAAGAGACGATTGAACAGGTTGGATTACATCTGAATGTTATAGAAAGTGTGCCGGTCCATGAGGATATTAAACTTGGATTGCCATCAAGGGAAAAATGGATTGCTAATTATAAAGAAACATTACGGAATTTGTCCAGGGCTGGCATCCATACAGTCTGCTACAATTTCATGCCGGTGTTTGACTGGACCAGGTCAAATCTTAAGGCACCATTGCCGGATGGATCAAATTCACTGAAATATGATGCGGAAAAAATTAAACATATTGACCCGCTCAGTGGTCAATTGACATTGCCAGGTTGGGATTTATCCTTTCAAAAGGAAGATTTAAAACAGGTGATCGATTCTTATCAGGAGGTTACTGAAAAAAAGCTGATGGAAAACCTTATCTACTTTTTGAAGGAAATCATCCCGGTTGCCGAGGAAGAAGAGGTCCTGATGGCAATCCACCCCGATGATCCGCCATGGCCGATTTTCGGTCTGCCGCGTGTTGTGACGGGAAAAGAAAATATTGCTTTTATGTTAGGTGCGGTGGATAGTCCGAATAACGGGATTACGTTCTGCACCGGTTCTTATGGTGCGGATCCGGAAAATAACTTGTTCGATATTATCGATGCGGCAAAAGGAAGAATCCATTTTGTCCATGCACGTAATGTTAAATGGACGGGAGAGGGTTCATTCCAGGAAACATCCCATTTAACGCGTGCCGGGTCGATTGATATGCCGGGTGTTATGAAAAAGCTTCATGATACAGGCTTTACCGGTCCAATTCGCCCTGATCACGGAAGAATGATCTGGGGTGAGGAAGGCAGGCCAGGTTACGGCTTATATGACCGGGCATTGGGCGCCGCCTATTTAAACGGCATTTTAGATTTATTACATGAGGAGTGATGTTATGCAGCTGCCATTTCAGGTGGATTTGCAAAATAAAGTAGCTGTCGTGACCGGGGGGAGCGGTGTGCTTGGTTCTGTTCTTTCCCGTGCGCTTGCCAAAGCTGGCGCAACGGTAGCAGTGCTTGCACGGAACCAGGAAAAAATCGACAAAACTGTCCGAGCAATCCGAGACGAAGGCGGGAACGCTATTGGATATAGTGTCGATGTACTTGATAAACAGGCATTGGAAAAAGTACATGAAGATCTGCTTTCACAATTTGGCCCATGTTCGATTTTAATTAACGGGGCAGGGGGCAATAACCCGAAGGCCACAACCGCACATGAATATGCCACAGCGGAAAACTTACAGAACAGTTCAGAACAGTCATTTTTCGACTTGGAACCTTCCGCTGTCGATAATTTGTTCAGTTTGAACTTTCTTGGAACATTACTGCCAACACAAGTGTTTGCAAAGGATATGACCAATCAAAAGGACTGCACGATTATTAACGTATCATCAATGAATGCGTACACGCCGCTCACCAAAATTCCAGCTTACAGTGGAGCAAAGGCAGCTGTGAGTAATTTTACACAGTGGCTCGCGGTGCATTTTTCCAAGCTTGGCATTAGGGTTAATGCAGTTGCACCGGGATTTTTTCTAACTGAACAGAATAGGGATTTGATGATTCAGGAAGATGGCGAGCTGAGTGACCGGGCCGGTAAAATTTTATCACAGACACCGATGGAACGATTTGGAGAGCCGGAAGAACTTGTTGGTACGTTATTATGGCTTATTAATAACGAGGCATCATCGTTTGTAAATGGAGTCGTCATCCCGATTGATGGCGGATTTTCAGCCTATTCAGGCGTGTAGGGGAGTGAAGTGTAATGCAGACTTATAATTTACTGAACCAAATGTTGGAACATAAACTTGCGGTTGTTATACGCGGTGACAATGCCGCAATTGCGGAAGAAACGGCTGCAGCATGTGTTCGCGGCGGTGCGAAAACATTGGAAATAACATTTACAGTGCCTGGTGCATCCGGTGTACTGGAAAAATTATCGGAGAAATATGATGATGTGCTGGTCGGTGCAGGAACTGTACTTGACAGTGAAACAGCAAGGCTGGCGATTTTAAATGGTGCAAAATTCATTGTCAGTCCCGGATTTGATAAGGATACAGCAAAACTCTGCAACCGGTATGGGATTCCGTATCTTCCCGGGTGCATGACCGTAAATGAAATATTGTATGCAGTGCAATATGGTGTGTCTGTTGTCAAGTTGTTCCCGGGAGACACATTTCAGCCTTCTTTCATTAAAAATGTCCATGGTCCGCTGCCACATGTCAACATCATGCCAACCGGCGGGATTACGCTTGATAATGCAGGCGAGTGGCTTGCAAAAGGAGCAGTCATGGTGGGCGTTGGCGGTGAAATAACCAGACCTGCCAAAAACGGTGATTTTGATCAAGTGGAAGAGCTCACAAGGGCATTTCAGGAAGCAGTATTGAAGGGGTGATAGGATGGCAAACGTGATAACGATTGGGGAGTTAATGGCCCGTTTCACCCCTGTTCATAAAAAGAGACTGCGTGACACACAGCAATTTAATGTTTACTATGGCGGTGCTGAGGCAAATGTTGCCATGGCACTTAGCCAGTATGGGCACAATGTTTCGTTCATGACAGCCTTTCCGGAAAACGATTTAGGCGATGCCGCTGCAAAACATTTAGCTGGAGGCGGTGTTGACACTTCCTTTGTTTTCCGGGGCGGTGAACGGCTTGGTACCTATTACTGTGAAGAAGGTTTTTCATTGAAACCGGCAAATGTCATCTATGACAGGAAGCATTCGTCCATTCATTCGCTGCCGCAGATGCCAATTGACTGGGCCGGGATTTATTCTGGTGTGGAGTTTCTCCATATTACTGGTATCACACCGGCTTTAAGCAGCCAATTGAAAATGTTTACCCTGGAAGCAGTGAAACAGGCTAAGCGGCACGGTACAAAAGTAAGTTTTGATTGTAATTTCCGAAGTAAGCTATGGACTGCAGCTGAGGCAAAAGCAACCTTTCAGGAAATTTTGCCGTATACAGATATTTGTTTTGCCGGATACAAAGATTTTACGGCTTTATTTGGAGAGGACGGTCCGGTGGAATTTAATGAAAAGAAACTGGAAGACTTTTATCGCCTGTACGCGGAAAAATATAATATTACTGTTTTTGCATCAACAGGGAGAACTGTAAAATCAGCAACCCGCAACACATTACAGGGATACTTATACCAGGATCAGCAATTGTATAAAACAGAATGTATTCCATTTGAAATTCTGGACCGGATTGGCGGTGGCGATGCTTTTGCTGCAGGTGTACTGCATGGGATACTAACAAATCGTACAGCGGATGAAACGGTTCAATTTGGAATCGCCTCCAGTATTTTAAAGCATATGGTTTATGGTGATCATAATCAGTTTACGGAAGATGAAGTGGATGCATTCCTTGCAGGAAATATGCAGGATGTGAATCGGTGATACAAACTATGGCGGGTAGGGGCTGACATTCGGTATTCCGATAATAGGCTGGATTATTTCCCTTGTCGCAATGAAATTTTATGAGCTTAATAAAGTGAAAATGCAGGCAATGAAAACTAAAATTTTGTATTGGAGATGAGAACATGCTTTACCCAATAACGACTGATACACGAGGAGTAATTGATTTAAACGGAATCTGGAATTTCAAACTTGATAATGGAAGCGGTTTTGATGAGAAATGGTATGCATCCAAACTGGAAGATGCAATTAGCATGGCTGTACCGGCTTCCTATAACGACGCAGGGGTGATTTCGGAAATACGTGATCATGTTGGCTGGGTCTGGTATGAACGGGAATTTTCGCTTCCCGCTTACATGAAAAATGAACGGATTGTACTGCGGTTTGGCTCCGCTACCCATTTGGCCAAAGTTTATGTCAATGGTGAGCTGACAGTTGGGCATAAAGGCGGGTTCACTCCGTTTGAGGCTGAAATTAACAATAACCTTACAGAAGGAACAAACAGGGTGACGGTTGCTGTCAATAACGTTGTCGATGAAACAACACTTCCTGTTGGTGATTATATGGAAGAAGAGGTTGATGGACTTGGAAAACGTGCGAAAAACAATCCGAACTTTGACTTTTTCAATTATGCAGGATTGCATCGCCCGGTAAAAATTTATACAACACCACAGCGTTATATTTCAGACGTAACGGTTATAACCGATTTTGAAGGCTCAACCGGAAAAATTTCTTACAAAGCTGATGTGAAAGGTGAAGGAGTAACAGTAAAAACTGAGATTTTTAATGAGGCAGGTGAACAGGTAGCCGATGCCGGGGGCGCTGAATCAAATGTGGCTATTCCGGATGTAACGCTTTGGAAGCCGATGGATGCATATTTGTATACTTTAAAAGTGGGATTGTATGATGGGAATCAGCTTATTGATGTTTACGAGCAGCCATTTGGCGTACGAACTGTCAGCGTGGAAAACGGAAAATTTTTAATCAATGGAGAACCGTTCTATTTTAAGGGATTTGGAAAACATGAAGACTCCCCAATCCATGGACGGGGATTTGATGAAACACTGAATGTTACGGATTTTAACTTGATGAAATGGATAGGTGCGAATTCTTTCCGGACAGCACACTACCCTTACTCGGAGGAAATGATGCGGCTTGCCGACAAAGAAGGGATTGTTGTCATTGATGAATCGCCTGCGGTTGGGGTGCACCTGAACTTTGCCGCAGTTTTATTCGGCCCGAGGGACTTCCGTAATACTTGGGAGCACATTCAGACATACGAGCATCACCGGGATATCATGAAAGATTTGGTCGCACGGGATAAAAACCACCCATCAGTTGTGATGTGGTCAGTAGCAAATGAGCCGGCATCCGAGGAAGAAGGTGCAGCTGAATACTTCCGACCGTTAGTTGAACTGACAAAAGAGTGTGATCCGCAAAAACGACCGGTTACAATTGTTACACATATGTGGTCCACACCGGAAACGTGTAAAGTTGGCGATTTTGTCGATGTGCTAGCATTGAATCGTTATTATGGGTGGTATGTACATGGCGGTGAATTGGATG
The DNA here is from genome assembly GCF_900162695.1 of Virgibacillus siamensis. NCBI lineage: Bacteria > Bacillati > Bacillota > Bacilli > Caryophanales > Bacillaceae > Virgibacillus > Virgibacillus siamensis. The sequence continues at coordinate 2,188,155 of NZ_FUIH01000007.1, read as the reverse complement.
TCGCCAAGGCCAAACTGCGTAAAGAACTTGAAGGCTGGGAGAAACGCTGTCCCGAAAAACCTGTAATTATGACTGAGTATGGTGCAGACACTGTGGCTGGCCTGCATGATGTGGAACCTGTAATGTTTACAGAGGAATATCAGGCTGCATATTTAAAGGCGAATCATGATGTCTTTGATGAATTTAAAAACTTCGCAGGCGAACACATCTGGAATTTTGCTGATTTTAACACGAGCCAGGGTGCGATGCGTGTACAGGGTAACAAAAAAGGTCTGTTCACCCGTGACCGCAAGCCAAAATCTGCTGCACAACTAATGCGTAAACGCTGGAAGAGCATAGCTGATTTTAATTATAAAAAGTAAGCTGGAACATGGGACTGTCCTAAATATACCCCTGTAAGAGAAATTGTAAAGAAATGTGCCTGGAGAAAACTTATCGATTGAGTAATTTAATTTAATTTCTATAAAAATTTCCTTGCAGTCCTAATTTTAACTTAATTAACTTGCCAAGGCTAAATACTGAAGCCTTTTCGCATTGGAAAAGGCCTTGTAATGGCCTGGTCCGATTGTTAAATTATTGCCACTCAGTTTATCAGCGTAATTGTATTTTATTTAAATTAAATGTACAAGTAGATTAAAAGTAGTATGATGAACATAGAAAGTTAGCTTTTGAATAAACTAATTAAAGACCGCTGACGCAGCAACGCCAACGGTCGAACAATAGTCGATCCCCTTTAAGAGGGGCCGGCGACACGGTTAAATAGACCGCTGCTCCATTCCACTCAAGGGCGGTCTATTTTTTATCCCTTGAAAATGACAAAATCACAACAATTAACGTTGCAGTTTTCTCTCTGCAACAGCAATTATACAAAATGTTATTCTTCTGCGACTTTAACCAATTGTTTACCTAGATTATCACCTTTAAATAAACCAAGAAATGCGTCCGGTACATTTTCAAATCCTTCTATAATGTTCTCCCGGTAATTGAGTTTCCCCTCTGCCAGCCATGTTGACAGGTCCCGCATTCCTTCGCCAAATCTGTCACTGTAATCACCGACGATAAAGCCTTTAATCATGGAACGGGATTTTATTAATTTCGGCTGGATTCTTGTTCCAAGGTCACCATCTGTCCGATTGTAGGATGAAATGGCACCACATAATGGAATGCGCGCAAAATCGTTCAAATGATTCATGACTCCATCTGATATTGGGCCGCCGACATTATCGAAATAAACATCGACTCCGTTTGGGCAAGATGCAGCTATGGCCTTGGATATGTCATCCGTTGTTTTATAATTAATCGTATCATCAAATCCGAGTTCATTTTTCAAAAAGTCTGTCTTGGCATCAGTCCCGGCAATTCCGACAACCCGTGTGCCTTTAAGTTTTGCAATTTGCCCCACGATCATACCGACCGCACCGGCAGCGCCTGAAACGACAACGGTTTCCTCTTTTTGGGGCTGACCGATATCCAGCAGGCCAAAATATGCTGTAAGTCCGTTTATTCCGAGGACACTTAAATAGGCTGGGAGCGGTGCGCCGGTTTCTTCAATTTTACGAACATTGCTTGCACTAGTCACATTGTATTTTTTCCAGTCAAGCATGCCGACTACGTTATCACCAACCTGCAGTTGATCAGATTCCGATTGCAGAACTTTTCCCACAATCCGTCCGTTAATGGGTTCGTTCAGTTTAAATGGTGTTACATATGATTTTTCATCATTCATTCTTCCACGCATATACGGATCAACGGAAATATAAAGTGTCTGAATCAGAACTTGCCCATCTTCAGGGTTTGCAATTGGTGCGTCCTGAAAAGAAAAATGTTCCGCTGCTGGCATTCCAGATGGGCGTTTGGCAAGTATAATCTGCTGATTTTGCAATTCCTTTGTCATGATAACCACCTTTTTCACAAATGATTTACCACTATTCTATTCCCCTGAAAATCAGCAGTCAAAAGTAGCGGTTTTTTCCGGATTCCTGCTTATTGTTTTATAGCGAACACCCCCGAATAATGATAGAAATTGACGAAAAACAATGGTATACTGTAAAAGTGTATGAAATCAGATTTTGGAGGTAATAGAATGGCAAATGAACCACATGGCGGTACTTTGATTAACCGCGAACTGGAAGGACAGGAAAAAGAAGAAGCGATAAAAAAAGCCGAAACACTCCCATCACTGACAGTGAACAAGTGGGTTGTTTCAGATATTGAATTGATTGGAATTGGCGGATTCAGCCCATTGAAAGGGTTTATGGGTCAGGCTGATTATGAAAGTGTTGTAAATAATTATCGTTTGGCAGACGGAACGGTTTGGACGATTCCGATTACGTTGCCGGTAACAGAAGCGCAGGCTGAAGAATTAAAAATTGGAGATGAGGTAGCGCTGAAAGGTGAAGATGGTATTATTTACGGAACCATTGAACTGGAAGAAAAGTTTACATATGACAGTAAACTTGAAGCGCAAAACATTTATGGAACGACCGAAGACAAGCACCCTGGTGTTAAAAAATTGTATGAGCGCGGTGATGTTTATCTTGGCGGACCAATTACATTGCTGCAGCGTCCGGACCATGGCGAATTCAATGCATTTTACATGGATCCTACCGAAACACGTAAAATGTTTGATGATCTCGGCTGGAAAACAATTGTCGGATTTCAGACACGTAACCCAGTGCATCGTGCACACGAGTACATCCAAAAATGTGCCCTGGAAGCAGTTGACGGTTTGCTCCTGAACCCATTAGTCGGGGAAACAAAAGCAGACGACATCCCTGCTGATGTGCGGATGGAAAGCTACCAGACAATCCTAAAGCATTATTATCCGGAAGATCGTACCCGTCTGGCAATTTATCCAGCTGCAATGCGCTATGCCGGTCCAAAAGAATCCGTACTGCATGCGATAGTACGTAAAAACTTTGGCTGCACGCACTTCATTGTCGGTCGTGACCATGCCGGTGTAGGTGATTACTACGGTACGTACGAAGCACAGGAATTCATTTCCCAATTTGAAGAAGAACTGGGAATTCAAGTATTTAAATTTGAACATGCGTTCTTCTGTAAGGTATGCGGAAACATGGCTACTGCCAAAACATGCCCGCACGATAAAGAAAACCATGTGCATTTGAGCGGTACAAAAGTTCGTGCACTGCTGCGTGATGGGGAACGTCCTCCAAAAGAATTCTCACGTCCGGAAGTTGCGGACATTCTGATTAAAGGAATGCAGCAAAACTAAAAGGGGAAAACTCCCATGACTTTTCAAATGATATTTGTATTGATTTTAATAATAGCCATGTTGGGTGCGCTGCTTTTGGATGTGGCGCGCCCCGACATGGTGGTATTTTCTGTCCTGGTCATTTTATTGATCACGAATATTTTGAGTCCGAAAGAAGCATTAAGCGGTTTTTCCAACGAAGGGATGCTGACGATTGCACTCCTGTTTATCGTAGCGGGTGCTGTGCAAAAGAGCGGACTTATCGATGAAATGATAACAAGATGGCTTAGGAACAGTAAAACACAAGCAGGTTCGATGGTACGTTTTTTTGTACCAGTATCTGCTTTTTCCGCTTTTTTGAACAATACTCCAATTGTTGTAACCTTCACGCCTGTTATAAAAAAATGGTGTGAGGATCGCGGAATCGCACCGTCCAAATTCTTAATTCCACTATCATATGTAACCATTTTGGGTGGGACTATTACGCTGATTGGTACGTCCACCAACTTGGTTGTGCATGGAATGCTGACCAGTGCACCATACAATATGGACGGATTTTCGCTGTTTACCTTGTCCATTGTCGGTATTCCGATAGCGATTGTCGGAATGATTTACCTGTTTACAATCGGTCACAAGCTTCTCCCGGACAACAAGGGGTTCAGTCAGCGTGTAAAAGAGGACTCCAAGGAGTACATTGCAGAAATGCACGTATCTGACGCGTTTCAGCACATCGGGAAATCGGTTAAAGCAGCGGGTCTCCGTGACTTGAAAGGTCTATACCTGGTTGAAATTATTCGCGGCCAAGATCACATTTCACCGGTTAAATCGACGACTAAGATCAAGGAAGGGGACAGGCTGATTTTTACCGGCCTGATTTCCACAATTGCCGATTTGGAAGATATAAAAGGACTTGAGCTTGAAACAGGCACCAACATTGGGTTGAATGACTTGAAAAATGGAACGTCCAACCTGGTGGAAGTTGTTGTTTCCCATGATTCGGCTCTGACAACAAAGACGATTAAACAGTCTCAATTTCGCTCAAAATTTGATGCCGGGGTTATCGCGGTTCACCGTAATAACGAGCGTATCAACAGCAAAGTCGGTGATATTGTGCTGCGGCCTGGTGACACGCTGCTCTTACTTGCAGGTACTGACTTTTTGGAAAAAAATCAGCAATCCAATGATTTTTATGTGGTATCTTCATTGGATACGCCGGAAAAACTGAAGAAAAACCCTGCAAAAGGCTGGTTTTCAATTGGCTTGCTCATTGTCATGATAGCACTTGTTACAGCTGGCGTGTTCAGCATGTTCAAGGCGATGGCACTTGCGGTACTAATTCTGATTGCAACGAAGATTGTCTCACCGCAGGAGGCAAAGCAATATGTGCAATTTGACGTATTGCTCTTAATAGCCAGTGCCCTTGGTATTGGTGTTGCGATGCAGGAAACCGGGCTTGCTGAGTGGATTGCGACTGTATTGGTCAGCTTCGGAAAGCCATTTGGAATATTGGCGATTATTTTTATGATTTACTTTTTAACGAATCTGTTTACTGAATTGATTACCAATACCGCAGCGGCTGTTTTAATGGTTCCGATTGGGATGGCGCTGGCAAGTCAGTTGCATGTGGAGCCGATGGGTTTTGCGGTTACGATTGCAATTGCTGCATCAGCAAGCTTTATCACACCGATTGGATACCAGACCAATTTGATTGTTTATGGTCCCGGGGGGTATACTTTCAAGGATTATGTCAAGGTGGGTACACCGCTTAGTATTCTCGTTATGGTAACATCGGTTTCAATCATTTATAATGTATGGTTTTAGGAGGAAATATGATGGCAAAATCTGAAAATATTGTATGGCACGATTCAAAGGTTACGAAAGAAGATCGACAGAAGTTGAATGATCACAAAAGTGCGGTCATCTGGTTTACCGGTTTGTCCGGTTCCGGAAAATCAACCGTTTCCGTTGAATTGGAAAAAGAACTGCATGCACAAGGAGTCCGCACTTACCGCTTGGATGGAGACAATGTCCGTCACGGTTTGAACAAGAACCTTGGCTTCAGCCCGGAAGACCGCAAAGAAAACATCCGCCGCATTGGTGAAGTTTCCAAGCTGATGGTTGATGCCGGATTGTTCACACTGACTGCATTCATTTCACCGTATCGAGAAGACCGTGATGATGTGCGTGAACTGCTGGAAGACGGTGAGTTTATTGAAGTATTTGTAAATGCAAGTGTTGAAACTTGTGAATCACGTGACCCGAAAGGCTTGTATAAAAAAGCGCGTGCCGGCGAGATCAAAGGGTTCACTGGAATCGATGCTCCATATGAAGAACCGAAAAACCCGGAAGTTACGGTGGACACAGATAAACAGAGCCTGGAAGAATCTGTTCAGCAAATTGTCGCTTATCTGAAAGAGAAAGGATACGTAAAATAATGGCTGAAGTGAGTCTGAAAAAGCTGTTGGATATTTCTCTGGAAGCGGGGCGCGAAATCCTTGATGTTTATGAGAAGGACATTGAAGTAGAAGTGAAAGCTGATGATTCGCCGCTGACACAGGCAGATCAGCGTTCCCATAAAGCAATTATGAAGGGATTGCAGGATGAATATGCCGCTATTCCGGTATTAAGTGAGGAAGGCCGCGACATTTCGTACGCAGAACGAAAAGATTGGAAACAATTCTTTTTAGTGGACCCGCTTGACGGGACAAAAGAATTTATCAAGAAAAACGGTGAATTCACAGTAAACATTGCGTTGATTGAAGGTAAATATCCGGTAATGGGCGCCATTTATGCACCGGTTCTGGATACATTTTATTTTGGACGCGAAGGTTTGGGAGCATTCAAACTGGAAGGCGTGTCAAAAGCAGACATTGCCGATGACCGTGACCTGGTGGAAAAAAGTGCACGGCTGCCTGAAGTAAAGAATGACAGTGTTATCAATGTTGTGGCAAGTCGATCCCATATGTCAGAAGAAACGGAGGAATTCATCGACGGACTGCGTGCCAATTCAGAAGTTGATGTTGTTTCTGCCGGAAGTTCATTGAAATTCTGTCTTGTAGCAGAAGGAAAAGCAGATTTTTACCCGCGCTATGCACCAACAATGGAATGGGACACAGGTGCCGGACAGGCAATCGTTGAAGCAGCAGGCGGACAGGTGCTGCGGCATGAAGACAAGGAACGTTTTTATTACAATCGGGAAAACCTGAAAAATGGTTGGTTCCTGGCAAAAGCATAAATACTGCAGAATGGACCTCGCCGGGAATTTGGGCGAGGTTTTGTTGTTTATTTAGAGAAAGCATTTGCAGAAAAGATAGGGTTCTTTAGGAAAAAATACGAGCGTTCCTGGGAAAATGCGATCCTTCATAAACAGAATTGCAACATTATAAAACCTGCACACCGATATGTGCAGGTTTGTAAAAGTTGTTACTTGTAGTCACGCTGGAACACACTCATGACAACTGCATCATGATAGCTGCCATTGACAAAAAAGTGTTCTTTCATTTCGCCCTCGATCTGAAAGCCGATTTTTCCATAAATGTGGATTGCCTTTTCGTTCTTCTTTGCTGCATATAAATAAATTTTGTGCAGGTTAAGTTGATTGAATCCATATTCCAGTGCCAGCTTTGTAGCTTTTCCTGCATAGCCGTTACCCTGATGTGATGGATCAATCATAATGCCAAATTCTGCATTGCGGTGCCTGTCATCAATACTGAATAAGCCGACATACCCGATGTTTTCATCCAATAGCGATAAAATGAATTGTCGATGCTCTGTGTTGTCAAGGCTTTTCTCGTACATGTTTTTCAGTTTTTCCATCGACAAATATGGCTCTTCAAACCAGAATTTCATTACATCCGGGTTATTGTTCAGCTTGTGAAGAAATTCCAGATCATTTTTTTCAACTGGACGCAATTGTAAATCTTGTTCCATAATTCTCGCCCCCGTCCTATTTCTTATACAAATTTAATCGTATCAGAAGTGCGGGAGTCCGTCATTTTTTACGATTATTTTGGCGGTCTGTTTTGATGTGCTTTATGGTCCTCCTGCATAGCATTTAATTCTTTTTTGCTTTTGTTCTTTTTCTTCTTTCCTTTACTCATTGGAAACCCTCCTTACCAATAGCTTGAACAAATTGGGCAAAATAATTACGCAAAATCGTGGAAGGATAAAGAACAAGAAGGAGGATTCATATGTCTGAGCAAAATAAAAACCGCAATAAAGATAAAGGTAAACAAAGAAACGTCATTAAATATGACACAAGCCCGAAAAGGCATAAGGAAGAGTTTGCCGAGGATCGAGAGTTCTTAAACCTGGATAACAAGCGGAATAAACGAAAACGATAAGACGAAAAAAGCTGCACATGACGGGGAATGTGCAGCTTTTTATTAATCAATTTGAATAATAATTTTTCCGATATTTTTGTTGTCTTCCATGTGTTCATGTGCCTGCTGAATTTCATCAAATGAATATACCCGGTCAATAATTGGCCGGATTTTTTCGTCCTGAAAGAAAGGAAGTGTGTTTGATGCAAATTCTGCTGTCAGGTCAGCTTTATATTGGTCGCTCCTTGGTGTGAGCAGTGTGCCGGTTAACTGAATTCGTTTCCCCATTAATTCTCCTAAGTTGACTTTCTCCAGTTCCGCACCACCCAGCAATCCAATCAGAACCCATCGGCCATCAACGGCAATGCTGTTCATGTTTTTCCGCCAGTAGGAAGCACCGATAAAATCAAGAATCACGTTGGCACCTTGTTCTTCTGTTGCCCGCAAAACTTCACTATCAAAAGATTGTTCTTTATAGTTGATGCAATGGTTCGCACCCAAGGTTTGAGCAAAATTAAGTTTTTCCTGAGAACCGGCAGTTGTGATGACAGTTGCGTTGCTTATTTGTTTTGCCAGTTGAATGGCTGCAGTACCGACGCCACTACCGCCGGCATGAATCAACGTTGTTTCCCCCGTTGCAAGCCGCCCGTGCCAGTATAAGGTCTGATAGGCTGTCAAAAATACTTCCGGAATAGCTGCAGCCCTTTCAAATGACAGGTTGTCCGGGATTTCCATTGCACGATTTGCCGGCATGACAGCATATTCCGCATAGCCGCCGCCATTCACCAGCCCCATCACACGTGTGCCGGGCTTGATTTTTGTGTTTTCTCCCACTTGTTCAACTATCCCGGCAACCTCGACACCTAAAATGGGATTGTCCAGATACCCAGATTCACTTTTTCGGTTGATAATATCTGTTCGATTAATAGCTGCCGCTTTAACATTAATCAAGAGTTCATCTTTATTCAGTTCTGGTTTTGGGTACTCCTGAATCATTAATTGCTCCGCGCCACCAGGCTGTTTGATAAGAATAGCTTTCATGATTTACCTCCTCCGTCTTTTTGTTTTTGAATTGCCATACGCGCCAGTTTATCTGCATGAGCGTTTTGTTTTTCCGGAATCCATTTAATGAAAAAGTGTGGGAAATCGCCTGCTGCATCTTGTATAAGAATCAGCACGTTCTGAAAGCGTTCATTTTTTGTGAAGTCCTTTTCAATCGTATCAACCGCCAGCTTGGAGTCAGAACGGAATGAAAGAATTTCTCCCGGAAATTGTTCCGCACAAATCTCTAACGCCTTAAGAATGGCTTGAAATTCTGCTTCATGATTGGACATTTCCGGCAGTGGAAAAGAATATTCCAATGTTCCTCCGGCAGCTCTTATATAGATACCTGCACCACTTATGCCGGGATCCCCGCTGGATGCACCATCAGTATATACTTCGATCAAACTTTCATGTCTCCTTTCACATCCTGATATTAGGTCAATTGTATATAAAATTTTTGTTCATGACCAGGAAGCCGAATTGTCCTTGGTTCAACGGATGGAAAAAGTGGAAAAATAATAAATAACTAACAAAATGGTCTTTATTAACGATGAAATTTTACTAAAGTGTCTTTTTAACAGTATTTTCCCGTATTTTGACGGATAATTTTTGTTCGAAGTAAATTTTTGATGATTAGCGTTGAAGAATAATACGGGGTATAATGAAATCAGTATCAGACAGGACAGGAAATTTATTAAATTGGAGGTGATCCTTTGGAAAAAACATTGAAACTAATTCTTGATGAAGTGACCGGCATGCGTTCGGAAATGAATGGGGTTAAGAATGAAATAGGCGGTATACGCACAGATGTAAGCGGGTTGCAGGAAAACATGAGCGTCGTGCGTACAGATGTAAGCGGGTTGCAGGAAAACATGAGCGTCGTGCGTACAGATGTAAGCGGGTTGCAGGAAAACATGGGCGTCGTGCGTACAGATGTAAGTGGATTGCAAGAAAGCATGAGTGGTATGCGTACAGATGTAAATGGTCTCCAAAAAGATATGGGTGGAGTGCATACGGAACTAAAGGGATTGCAGAAAAATGTAGGCAGTCTTCGGACGGATGTCAGCCATTTAAAAGATGGGCAAAGCCGGCTTGAAAACAATCTCGATAACCTGCAAAAAAATTTGGTTAGCAGCCTGGGTGACTATACTGAAAAAATTATCGGTCATATTGACGACAGTACTGAGGCGTTAAATAAAAGGGTCTTTCGGGCAGAATCCAAAATTGAATCATTAAATAAATAGCAGCTTTAGTAAAAAGTACAGTTCAACAATATATTATTTGTAAAAATCGCCTCCATTGGACATCATAAAAAAACGAATGGAGGTTTTTTGATGCAGGATAAAAAACAATCGCTATCACAAGAGGAAACGCTCGAACAAAGCAGGCGTTCCGGGCTTACCTATAACGAAGCCAAAGCGTTTATTGCGCGGACCACAGGGGGGCATAATACGGACATTTACAGTGATACGGATTCAGAAGCAGTCCGAGAGAAAAATCAGGAGTCCATGGACAATCGAAAATCATAACATAGAAGCTCTTTCTCGGAAGGAGCTTTTTCTATTGTTGGAAAATGCGCTATAATATAGGTAATAGTCAGAAAAAAGGGGGAGGCATAATTGATGTTACCAACGAATGTGAAAATTGGAATGATTGGTACAGGTGTAATGGGGAAAAGTATGGCCCAAAATCTGCTGGATGCTGGATATTCGATTCATGTTTATACACGTACAAAGCAAAAGGCAGCAGAATTATTGGAAAACGGTGCAGCCTGGAAAGATTCAGTTGCAGAGCTGGCTCAAGCATCCGATCTTGTGATTACAATGGTTGGCTACCCTTCCGATGTGGAGAGAGTTTATTTTGGCAGCGGTGGTATATTGGAAAACGCCAGGGCGGGTACATATGTGATTGATATGACAACTTCGAAACCGGCACTTGCCACGGAAATTTACAATAGAGCATCAGAACGGGGACTTCACGCAATGGATGCACCTGTGTCCGGCGGCGATGTCGGTGCAAAAAATGGAACACTTGCCATAATGACCGGTGGTGAGCAAAACGTGTTTGATGACATTTTCCCAATATTTGATGTGCTTGGTGAAAACATTATTTTGCAGGGGGAGGCTGGTGCTGGCCAGCATACGAAACTGGCGAATCAGATTGCGATTGCTACAAATATGATTGGCGTCTGTGAAGCAATAGTATATGCAAAAAAGGCTGGCCTGAATCCATCCAGGGTTCTGGACAGCATTTCAACGGGGGCTGCCGGCAGTTTTTCACTGTCCAAGCTTGCTCCGCGAATGCTTAAGGGTGACTATGCACCGGGTTTTTATGTAAAACATTTTATTAAAGATATGGCTATAGCACTTGAGTCAGCTAAGGATATGGGATTTTCCGCACCGGGACTGAAACTATCGCTTGAATTATATAGGGAACTTGCTGAAAAAGGCGAGGAAGACAGCGGAACACAGGCCCTGATTAAGTTGTTTGAGGAGTAAATCAAAAGAATGGTCTTATAAAGGCCATTCTTATGTGAACATCGATGCCGGAAAGGCAAAAGAGGAGAGATATCAATGACACACCAAATCATCGCAGAAGAATACAGGGGTGGAAAACTCGAAAATTTGCATCAGGGATTGGTTTGCGCGGTGAATGCGCAACAGGACGTGATCTATGAAAAGGGAGATATTTATGAGCAGGTCTTTTATCGTTCGGCCATGAAACCAATATCGGCTGCTAAAGTACGGCGCATGAAATTTTTAATGATAATGGAAAAATAGTTGGCGAAACAAAAATTTACGTGTAAGGAATGACGGATTATGCTTGAAGTAATTGTACAAAATAAACAGGAAGCCATAGAGGCGGAAAAATGCGGTGCAGACCGGGTGGAACTGGTTTCAGCCATTCAGGAAGGTGGTCTAACACCAAGTATCGGTACACTTAAACAGGTAATTGGGAGTGTTACCATCCCTGTACAGGTGATGGTTCGCCCACATAGTTATAGTTTTTCATACTCATTAGAAGATATGGAAATAATCCGGGAAGATGTTAAAGCCATACTGGATTTAGGTGGAAGCGGCATTGTGTTTGGTGCTTTGCGGGATGACCATACGATTGATGAAAATAAATTAATGGAAATTATTGAGATGGCGCCACAGCTGGATATTACTTTCCATCGCGCATTTGATGAAGCCGTATCACAAAAAGCTGCATATCGGGTGCTTGCAAAATATAAGTCACATGTCAAACGAATTTTGACATCCGGCGGAGAACGTGACTGTGAACACGGGAAAGACCAATTGCGATCGCTCGTGGAACTGTCCAGGGAAATGGATGGACCGAAGATTATGCCAGGAGCGGGTTTGTCACCTGAAAATATCCGCAGTATACATAGTTTTGTCAGAGCGGACGAATATCATTTCGGAAAGGCAGTCCGGTTGGGAGGCTCTTTTCAGAATGGATTTGATGTGAAAGCGATGCAGCAAATTATGAACTGGACGGGTCATTAAAAAATTTAGTTGCAGGATTTTTCTTTCGTATGTCGAAATAGATATTATTCACAAGAAGGGGGAAGACAGTAATGGTTAAAACATCGATTGTATTTTCTACGGATGACAAAATAAAAGATAGTGCGATTGTCAGTGAGCAGGTTCATAACAGTATGAATTCATATTCTATAATTTTTTTAGATAATGAGATGTTAGTGGCAATAAAAGCCCCTGGTGCATCAAATCAATCGTACGATCAAGTACGGATGACAGCAGGTGATATCGCACGTTCATTACGCAAACAGAAAATCGAAAAAGCTGTTGTTCATGCCAGCCGGCTGACAAAAGCATTTGATGAACTGAATGCAGGTGATGTGCTGACAGCTTTTGTGGAAGGATGGGAACTTGGGGCGTACCAATTTTTACGTTACAAATCTGATCAGGAATCGTTTAAGACCGAATTGCAAGTTTTGGAAGGGAAGCAGACTTTTGTAGAGGCAGGGAAAATCCGTGCAGCGGCAATGGCTTTTTCCCGTGATGTGACAAATGAGATTCCCAGTGCTTTAAGTCCATCTACGTTTCCATCGATTATTCAAAAAGAGTTTGATGGAACAGATGTGGAAGTGAATGTATTAGATAAAGCGGAAATTGTAAATAGAAAGATGAATGGTGTTCTGACCGTTTGCCGCGGCAGTATCCATGAGCCGTCCTTTGTTGAACTAATGTATCGCGGGGATGAAACTAAACCGCTTATTGCACTAGTCGGCAAAGGCGTTACATTTGATTCTGGCGGGATAACGTTGAAAAGGGGCAAAGATATCAGCGGCATGCGTATGGATATGGGCGGTTCCGCGGCAGTTCTTGGTGCAATGAAGCTGCTCAGTGAATCCAATGCCGATGTAAATGTTGTGGCACTGATTCCGATTGTGGAAAATATGCCCGACCGTAAAGCTGTTATTCCAGGCGATGTCATTCATTATAAAAATGGATTAAATGTGCAGGTTGGAAACACAGATGCGGAAGGAAGGCTGATTTTGGCAGACGGTTTGATTCGGGCAGGTGAGCTGGAGGCTTCGTACGTGGTAGATATTGCAACGTTAACCGGATCGATTGGCAATGCACTTGGCTCAAAACTTGCTGGCGTCTTCGGGGACGTGGATCTTTCCCGGAAGATGCATGAAATTGGCCGGAAAAATGGTGATTTTAATTGGCCGATGCCGCTTGTTGATGCATATGACAATTATTTGGATAGTGACTATGCGGATTTCAATAATACGAGCGGAAAAGGTGAAGCCGGATCGATTGTAGCTGCGCTGTTTTTGCGACGATTTGTTCCGGAAAATTGCCGATGGCTGCACATTGATATGGCGGGTGTAATGGCAAGTCAGGAAAATGGATACTACTCAAAGGCAGCATCCGGATTCGGTGCAAGACTTTTGGCCGATTACACTGTGGATGTTTCAAAGTAAAGTTGTTTTGTAATGCAGTGCTGGGACCTAAATAGTCTTTCGGTTCTTTTTTTCGACAGGCTGTTTACATTGGTATATTTAGGGAAAAGATAAATAGACTGATTTATAATGAGTCCATTTTTTGGTTTAGAAGGAGTTGAATACGATGTCTGCAGATACGATTAAATTACTTAAAAAAGAAACAGTCGCAAACGATACAATGGCGTTCCATTGGGAAATGCCGGATGGATTTGAGTTTCGGGCCGGTCAGTTTGGTGATTTCACGTTGATTGATCCGGGTGTAACGGATGAGGATGGCAATACAAGGGCATTTTCGTTTGTATGTGCTCCATCCGAAAATAAGCTGGTTACGGCGACACGGATGCGTGATTCTGCATACAAACGGGTACTGAAGGATATGCCTGAAGGGACTGAAGTGAAATTTGACGGTCCACACGGGAATTTTACATTGCATAAAACCGAATCAACACCGGCTGTATTTTTGATTGGAGGTATTGGAATCACGCCAATACGAAGCATGATTGCTGAGGCAACGAAGAACCAGACTTCACATGACATGACATTGCTGTATTCCAATCATACCCCGGATGATGCGCCATTCATGGCAGATTTTGAAAAATTTGAAGATCAAAACCAGAATTTCAAATTTGTGCCTGTCATGACACAGTCGAATGACTGGAGCGGCGAAAGCGGTCATATTGATGCTGATATGCTCAAGCGACATGTGTCCGACATAAGCAAACCGATTTATTATTTGGCTGGACCCGCCGGCATGGTGAAAGCCATGTATCAATTGCTTGTTGATGCCGGAGCAAACGAAGATAACATCCGTGCCGAAGAATTTTCCGGCTACTAAAAATAGGATTTAATCCGAAATATCATAGTCCGAGCACTATGATATTTTTTCGAAAAAATTCGGGTGGTGCCTGGCACCGCCCGAATTTTATTTGTATAATGGATAAATTAGAGAGGGGGCAGTGGATGTGAATAAATGGGCGTTTATGATGGCGTCGGTTACGATTGTCATTTGGGGGTCGACGTTTGCTGCCATCCGGGCCAGTTTGCATGGTGGCTACAGTTCCGGTCATCTTGTGCTGACAAGGTTTTTGATAGCATCGGCAGTATTTTTGGTGTATGCACTTTGGCCGGGAACAAAATTCCGGCTGCCGGCGAAAAAAGATCTTGTGAAAATTTTACTGCTTGGCTGGGTTGGTATCAGTGTTTATCATATTGGAATTACCTTTGGTGAACAAACGGTCCCGGCTGGTACAACGGCGATGCTTGTTGCCTCTGCACCGATTTTCACTGCAATTATCGCCGCGATTTTCCTGAAAGAGCGTCCGAGTCTTTTTGGCTGGATTGGACTCGGTGTCGGCTTCCTGGGGATTTTTCTGATTACACTCGGTTCACCTGGTGCATCGTTCGGTATTTCATCAGGGGCATTGCTGATTATAATTGCATCGATGGCAACGTCGGCCTTTTTTGTTTTTCAGAAACCGTTGCTTACGCGCTACCGACCGATTGAATTAACAGCGTATTTCACATGGGCGGGAACACTGCCATTTTTTGTTTTTTCTCCAGGTTTATTTGAAAGTATTCAAGGAGCAACACTGGAAGCTAATTTGTCGGCAATATATGTTGGTGTTTTTCCAGCAGCAATCGCTTATGTAACGTGGGCAATAGCATTATCTTCAGGTGAAGCCGGAGCTGTAACGAGTATGATGTATGTTGAACCGGTTTTTGCCATTCTCGTTGCTTGGATATGGCTCAATGAACTGCCCAGCCTGTTATCTGTTGCAGGCGGAATTATTGCCATTGCGAGTGTCATTTTGGTGAATGCGTTTGAGCGCAGGCGGCGAGTTAGCCAAACGAATTTCTCAAAATAATACTTCTAACCAGTTTTTTCGTGCATACAGTAATGAATGTGCATTTATTACCGTGGGGGAGGATCGTATATGCCGTATGGTAAGTATTATTTGGAACTGAATGTGCCGATACGCAATGTCTGGTCATTTGTATCGGATGTTAATAATTTGGCACCATTAATTCCCGGATATGTTAATCATGAAATTCAGAGCAATACCCGATCTGTCTGGCAGGCAAAAGGTGAGGTCGGATTTGTGCAAAAAGAAATTCGGATGCAGCTGGATATTACCGGAATTCAAGAACCTGAACGGATATCATTTACTGTAACCGGGTTAAATGAAAACTTTTCCGGAGACGGATATTTTAAAGCTAAAAAAGTTCATGACCGGAAGACTGTTATGACGGGCTGCCTTCAGGTTACCGCAAAAGGCTGGACCGGTGCAGTATTGAATCCGGTTTTAAAGCAGCTCGTTCCGAAAACAACAGAAAGATTCACAAAAGCGGTCGCGGACAGCATTGCTGATCGTGAACCTGCTATAACATAGTGCATGTTTAACAGAAAACATTTTGTGATAAATCCTTAAGTAGGTATGCATATTAGTCGAATGCCTATCACAAAGGAGGTTTTTCAAATGGTAGTGTCTTATAAACACGAACCATTTACAGATTTCACAAATGAAGAAAATCGTCAGGCATATGAAGATGCACTGAGCAGGATACGCCGTATGGATTTGGGGAAAGAATATCCGCTTATTATCGGCGGACAGCGTATTTTTACTGATGACAAATTGGAATCCTTTAACCCATCCAATACATCTCAGTTGATTGGATCTATATCCAAAGCGAAAAAGGCGCATGTTGATCAGGCGATGGATGCAGCCTACAAGGCATTTGAAACATGGCGTGAATTTTCACCGGAAGAAAGAGCAGATGTATTATTTAAAACAGCCGCCATCGTTCGCCGGCGCAAACATGAGTTTTCCGCAATGATGTCGTATGAGGCCGGTAAACCATGGGGCCAGGCGGATGCTGATACTGCGGAAGCAATCGACTTTCTGGAGTATTACGGCAGACAGATAATTGAACTTGGCAAAGGAAAAGAAATCAATGACCGTCCATTTGAAAATAATACGTATTTTTATCAGCCGATAGGTCCGGGAGTAACGATTCCACCGTGGAACTTCGCATTTGCGATTGTGTGTGGAACAACAGTCGGCCCAATCGCAGCGGGGAATCCAGTTCTCCTGAAACCTTCAGAAAACACACCAGTGATTGCCTGCAAACTTGTGGAAGTGCTTGAAGAGGCAGGACTTCCTGCTGGCGTTGTGAACTACTTGCCGGGTGAGCCGAATGAACTTGGCGACTACATGGTTGATCATCCAAAAACACACTTTATTAATTTTACCGGCTCCAGGCAAACAGGTACGCGGATTTATAAACGCGTTGCGGAAGTGCAGGAAGGACAAAATTTCCTAAAGCGGGTTGTCGCTGAAATGGGTGGAAAGGACACCATTATCGTGGACAATGAAGCAGACCTGGATTTGGCTGCTGAAGCGATTGCTCAATCCGCATTCGGGTTCCAGGGACAGAAATGTTCCGCATGCTCGCGTGCTGTTATTCATGAAGAAGTTTATGATGAAGTATTGGCTAAAACGGTTGAGCATGCGAAGGAAATTACTGTTGGCGATCCCGCAGCAGAAAATCCATATATGGGTGGTGTCATTAACCGGAAACAGTTTGATAAAATCAAAAACTATATTGATATTGGCAAAAATGAAAGCAGACTTGCATTTGGCGGTGAAACAGATGATTCGAAAGGGTACTATGTTTATCCAACGATTTTTGCCGATGCGGAACCGGATGCAACCATTATGCAGGAGGAAATTTTCGGGCCGGTTGTTGCGTTCGCCAAAGCAAAGGACTTCAGTGAACTGCTGGATATTGCCAATAATACGGATTACGGCCTGACTGGTGCCGTCATTTCCAATAACCGCAAGCATCTCAACAAGGCAAGGTATGATTTCCACGTTGGAAACTTATATTTCAACCGTGGCTGTACCGCATCAATTGTCGGATACCACCCATTTGGCGGATTCAAAATGTCTGGTACAGATGCCAAAGCCGGCGGACCGGACTACCTTTTAAATTTTCTTGAAGCAAAAACAGTTTCAGAAACATTATAGAGAGGAGTGGGCCATCGCGACGATGGCTCTTTTTTCATGAAAAGCTCATTTTCGGAAACCCTAAGTGTCAGAATGCAAATCAATTTATTTACATATTGCATAGAATACCTTATAATCAATTAGGCGTTAATTCCGATAAGTTTACTGGGGGTAATGAAATGAAAAAATTAATATATGCATTTTTATTGGCAGGGCTTGTCCTTGGACTTGCAGCATGCGGCTCTGATGAGGAAAATGGTCAGACCAATAGTGCAAAAAATAAATCGGGAGACTTGTATGACAAGGTGATGGAAAGCGGTGTACTGACAGTCGGAACGGAAGGAACCTACGCACCGTTTACATTCCACAATTCAGAAGGAAAACTGACTGGCTATGACGTTGAAGTTATTCGTGAAGTCGCCAATCGCATGGGCGTTGACGTGGAATTCAGGGAAACACAATGGGATTCAATGTTTGCCGGATTGAATGCGGAACGTTTTGATATGATTGCAAACCAAGTTGGGATCAATAAGGAGCGAAAGGCTAATTATGATTTTTCCATACCATACACGTATTCAGAAGCCGTCATTGTGACACCGAAAGACGATCAATCAGTGGATTCTTTTGATGACCTGGAAGGCAAGAAGTCAGCACAATCGCTGACAAGCAACTATCAGAAAATCGCCAAAGAAAATGGTGCTGAAATTGTCGGAGTGGAAGGTCTTGCCCAATCAATTGAACTGATCAAACAGGGCAGAGCGGATCTGACAGTCAATGATAAGCTTGCAGTGTTGGACTATATCAACCAAGAAGGCGGCAAACAGATTAAAATTGCTGCCGAGGAAAATAATGCTTCTGAAACAGCATTTACATTCAATAAAGGAAATGAAAAGTTAGTAAAAGCTGTTAATAAGCAACTGAAAGCAATGAAAAAAGACGGTACGCTGACAAAAATCGCAAAAGAATGGTTTGGTGAAGATGTTTCTGTCAAATAGTCTGCTGTTAACAATCGATGCGACAATGGGCGGCTGGGAACTGTTTAAAAATTCTCTTATGCCAATGATAATGGGCGGGATAAAATATACAATCCCGCTTACATTAATTGCATTTACAGTGGGTCTTTTGCTCGCTTTATTGCTTGCTGTTATGCGTCTGTCAAAATCACCAATCGTGCGTGCACCTTCCGTGGCAATTGTGTCAGCCGTGCGTGGAACGCCATTGCTGGTTCAGTTATTTATTGTATTTTACGGTCTTCCAAGTCTGGGGGTAACCATTGATCCGTTTCCAAGTGCAATAATCGCGTTTTCTATCAATGTTGGTGCATACGCATCGGAAATTATTCGTGCGTCGATTTTATCCATTTCAAAAGGCCAGTGGGAAGCTGCCTATACAATTGGGATGACGCCTAATACAGCGTTACGGCGGATTATTATACCACAGGCAGCCAGAGTATCGGTACCACCGTTGTCCAATACATTTATCAGTCTTGTAAAAGATACATCATTGGCATCACTCATTCTTGTAACGGAACTCTTTCGGAAGGCACAGGAAATAGCTGCCGTTACGTATGATTTTATGCTGATTTATATTGAAGCGGCCATTTTATACTGGGTCGTCTGTTTTCTGCTGTCTCTTGTACAGCAAGCAATTGAGACCCGTCTGGAACGTCATGCTGCTTAGGAGGTGCGGTCAGAGGTGTATTTAAATATAGAAGGGTTATCCAAATCATTTGGTTCCCTGGAAGTTTTGAAGGAATTAAATATCACGATTGAAAAAGGAAAAGTCCTGTCGATTATCGGTCCATCCGGTTCAGGAAAAACAACGTTATTGCGTTGCCTGAATGCATTAGAACTACCTGACCAGGGGACATATACATTTCATGATGGATTCAAACTGGATTTCTCCAAAAAAATGACAAAAAAGGATGTTCTAAAGCTGCGCCGAAAGTCAGGCATGGTATTCCAGTCATATAATCTTTTCCCGCACAAAACTGCACTGGGAAATGTGACGGAAGGCCCTGTTATTGTACAGAGGCGTAATAAGGGAAAAGAGCGGGAGCGCGCACTTGAGCTTTTGACAAAGGTTGGTCTGAAAGATAAAGCAGATCTTTATCCACACCAGCTTTCCGGCGGGCAGCAGCAGCGAGTCGGCATAGCGCGAGCATTGGCCATTGAACCGGAACTGATGTTGTTTGATGAACCAACATCGGCGCTTGACCCCGAATTAATTGGTGATGTCTTATCTGTCATGAAGGATTTGGCGAAAGAAAATTGGACAATGGCGGTTGTCACGCATGAATTGCAATTTGCCGAACAGGTATCGGATGAAGTGATTTTCATGGATGGCGGCTACATTGTCGAGCAGGGCCCGCCTAGTGAAGTTCTAAGGGCTCCAAAAGAGGAACGTACCAAGCAATTCCTGCAGCGGATATTGAATCCGTCACAATAAGTAAAAAACACCTTTTCCTGGTAATGTGGGAAAGGTGTTTTATTTGTTATTAAACGTGTGACATCGCATTATTATTGCATTCCAAAAAAAGTGCAATTCCCGTAATCAGGAATTGCACTTTATGATGGAGCATATCGGGCTCGAACCGATGACCTCTTCGCTGCCAGCGAAGCGCTCTCCCAACTGAGCTAATGCCCCGTTGACTCCGATATTTATTATATGACTTCTTATAAAAATTTTCAAGTAGTATTTTTATAAAATAGAGTCTCAGCAGAAAAATAAAGTCCTTCTTAAATCAGCTTTTATGAAGGGTTAAAACTTTTGCATTTACAAGTTGCTGCAAAAATATTTAAAAAAAGGTTGACCTGATGACAAAAACGGTATATGATTGTTCGCAATATAATTTTTTGAAATCGATGAGGAGAACGAGGGGCAATTTTTATATTCACAGAGATTCGGGGGTGCTGGGATCCCGAAAGTATATGCTGCTCCAACACCATCTCTGAGTGCCGGGCCGAACGGGATTTCCCAGTAGGTCAGGCCGGGTGATTGCTCACCTGTTATCAAAACCGGACTGCATGCAGTCACATGAGGTAGCATTTTCAATAGTGCTATAAAATTGGGTGGAACCACGGAAGGAAGACTCTTTTCGTCCCGATAATTTTGGTTAATACCGGAATTATGGGGGCGTGAAGAGTCTTTTTATATTTTATAAATGAGGTGAAAACATGGAAAAAGGAATTTCTGTCGGTCTTATGGGGTTTGGAACAGTTGGTATGGGAGTTTTCCGGTTAATTGAAAATCACCGGGAAAAATTGCAGCACCAACTTGGCTGTGATATTACCGTAAAGCGCATTTTAGTCGTGGATCCGGATAAGCATCGCGATATCCAAGTCAATTCGAAACTGCTCACTGTTCATGTTGAGGATATATTGGAGGATCCGGAAATTGATATTGTGATTGAAGTAATGGGTGGTATCGAGCAGACACGGGACTATTTGAAAAAAGCGTTCCAACATAAAAAGCACGTTGTGACCGCTAATAAAGATTTAATGGCCTTGCATGGGACAGAGCTTGAAAATGCCGCTTCCCGCAATCAATGCGATTTGTTGTATGAGGCAAGTGTTGCAGGCGGGATTCCGATTATCCGTACGGTTAAAGATGGTCTTATCGCTGATGAAATCCAAAAAATCACAGGGATTGTGAATGGAACAACGAATTACATTTTAACAAAGATGGATGATGAGGGTCTTGCATATGAAGATGCATTGCAGAAAGCGCAAGAGCTTGGTTTTGCTGAAGCAGATCCATCCGGTGACGTGGATGGACTTGATGCTGCCAGAAAAATGGCTATTCTTGCCAGACTTGCCTTTTCGGTTCCTGTAGACTTAGCTGATGTGGAAGTGCGGGGGATCCGGAATTTTCCGGTGGATGATCTGAAGTTTGGCAGAAGACTTGGTCTGACGATGAAACTTGTTGGTGTAACCCAAGTTCGCGACCATCAGGTTGAAGTCGGTGTGGAACCAGTATTTTTACCGGAAAAACACCCTCTCGCAGCGATAAAAAATGAAAATAATGCGGTTTTTGTAAACAGTGCCGCTGTTGGGGAGACAATGTATTACGGACCTGGTGCGGGAAGCCTGCCGACTGCTGCAGCTGTTATGTCGGACGTCGCAGCTGTAGTAAAGAATATGATAACTGGAATTCAGGGCAAAAGTTATTTGGAACCAAGTTATGAAAAGAAAATCCTTGCGTCTCATCAGCGGTTCGGAAGTTATTATGTCAGGCTGCATGTACAAGACGTGGCAGGGTCATTTACGATAATATCGTCAATTTTCAATGAACTTGATATAAGCTTTGAACGGATTTTGCAGGTTCCTAAAAAGCAGGATAATGGAACTGCGGAAGTAATCATCGTAACACATGAAACAACACAGGATAAAATCGGGAAAGCACTTGAAAATTTGCAAACAAACGATGTTGTGGAAGAAGTAAAAAGCAGTTATCGCATTGAGGGAGGAATGGCGCAATGAATTGGCGTGGAATAATTGATCACTACAAAGCATTTTTACCAGTGTTCGAGACTATACCGGGTTTGACACTGCATGAAGGGAATACACCACTGATCTATTTCGAAAATTTATCTGCGGAGCTTGGCATTACGTTATACGGGAAAGTGGAAGGTGCCAATCCAACCGGCTCGTTTAAAGACCGGGGGATGGTTGTTGCGGTTGCCAAGGCAGCAGAAGAAGGCAGCAAATCGATCATTTGTGCATCAACAGGCAACACATCGGCATCAGCAGCGGCATATGCAGCCAAAGCTGGTATGCATGCACTGATTATTATCCCGAAAGGAAAAATTGCGCTTGGGAAACTGGCCCAGGCAAAAATGTATGGTGCTGAAATTATTGAGATTGAAGGCAATTTCGATGACGCGCTTCGAATGGTCCGAAAAATTACGGAGCAAACACCGGTCACACTTGTGAATTCTGTAAATCCATACCGGCTGGAAGGGCAAAAAACAGCTGCATTTGAAGTGTGTGATTTTCTTGGATCAGCACCGGATGTTCTTGCAATACCGGTTGGCAATGCCGGGAACATCAGCGCATACTGGAAAGGATTTAAAGAATATGATCAAGTTAAAAATACCGGTTTGCCGCGAATGTTCGGTTTCGAAGCAGAAGGAGCAGCGGCAATCACAACTGATCAAGTTATCACGAGTCCGGAAACTGTTGCCACAGCTATACGTATCGGAAATCCAGCCAGCTGGGAACTGGCTGTTGCGGCACGGGATGAATCACACGGAAAAATAGATGCCGTAACGGATGCGGAAATTATGGAAGCATTTCAACTGCTGACACGTAAGGAAGGTATTTTTGCGGAACCAGGTTCGTGTGCCTCCATTGCCGGGTTGATCAAAGAATGCCGGTCGGGAAGCATTGCGAAAGGCAGTACTGTTGCAGCTGTGTTAACAGGTAATGGGTTGAAAGATCCACAGACAGCGATGGAGCAGGTGCATGTGGACCCTGTTTCCCTTCCGAATGATGAAGATACTGTAGTTGATTATGTGCTTGGCAAGGTGCGCTCATGAATAAATTCAGTATGTCCATCCCCGGCTCATCCGGTAATCTCGGGCCGGGCTTCGACTCGTGCGGGATGGCGGTAAATCTCTATTTAACATTGCACGTTGAGGTGCAGGAACGCTGGGAATTTTTCCATGAGTCACCATACCTGCCGCCAGTGGAGAATGATGCGGATCACCTCATTTTTCAAACTGCGAAGCAAACAGCAGAACGACATCAAAAACAGCTGCCAAGCTGTAAAGTGGTCGTGGAAAGTGATATTCCGCTTGCACGCGGGCTTGGCAGCAGTGCATCGGCTGTGTTGGCAGGAATTGAAATGGCTAATCAGCTCTGTGAAATAGGATTAACCGACGAGCAGAAATTGCAGTATGGTACAGAACTGGAGGGGCATCCGGATAATATCGCACCAGCCTTATACGGTGGTATTGTATTCAGTGCCGTTACGGAAGAACGAATCGAGCATATACAGGTGTCCACCCCAGAATTGGGGCTTGTTGTCCATATACCCGATACAGAATTAAAAACAGAAAAAGCGCGGCAGCTTGTTCCCGAATCTTTTCTAAGGAATTATGCTTCGTCCGCAAGTGCTGTCAGTAATGTTATGGTGGCGGCATTGCTGGTAAGTGACTATCGACTTGCCGGACGTATGATGGAACAGGATTTGTTTCATGAGCCATACCGGGCAGGCGTTGTTCCAAACTATGAACTGATCCGGAACGAAGCAAAAAAAGCTGGTGCATTCGGTTCCATCATAAGCGGTGCCGGACCATCAATGATTTCATTTGTTCCGGAAGCTGAAGGAAAATTGGTTCGCGATCATATGCGACGGAAGCTTCCTGATTATAAGATAGCTGTATTAGAAATAGATATGACCGGATTGCAGGTGGGAAAATAGTCTGAGCTGAAAGAAAGCTCAGGCTATTTTTTGCTATAATAATGAATTCGCTTAAGTTTGATCAAATTCGGCTCCAATCCGGTTTTACTTGGCTTAAGTTCACACCAAATCGGCCCAAGTTCACTATTTTTCCGCTCAAAAGTCCACTGCATTTCTGCTTAAACATACTCATTGACAATTTGCGAAAATTCATTATATAATTTATTCAACAATGTTGAATGACACGAAACCAAAATAGAATATAATTGTCGAATATTGAATGAAAATGTTGTAAGCGCATTCAATGAGGAGGGATTGTTGTGACGTCACGTGTGCCTGGTTTTTACAAACTGTCACCGGAACAGAGACTGGAAATGATAGCGGGACATCTTGGCTTGACAGAGAATGAGAAAAAATTGATCAGTGGAAAACATAGATTTACCGCAGAAGATGCTGACCGGATGGTGGAAAATGTGATTGGCTGTTTGCCGGTTCCACTTGGAGTTGCGGTTAATTTTAGAGTGGATGGGGAAGATTTGTTTATTCCAATGGCAACGGAAGAACCTTCAGTGATTGCAGCAGCAAGCCATGCAGCAAAGTTTACGTATGATACGAACGGGTTTTCAACATCATACTCCGGATCGATTATGCGAGGACAAATCCAGGTTACCAATTTGAAGAATCCATACGCAGCAATGGCAAAGGTATACGAAAACAAAGAAGATATCCTTGAATTGTGCAACAAAATGGATCAGACCCTTGTATCATTCGGGGGCGGTGCCAAAGATCTTGATGTACAGGTCATCCAGGGAAGCAGTGAAAAGATGGTTGTCATCCATTTGCTCATTGACACGAAAGATGCGATGGGTGCCAATGCAGTAAATACGATGGCTGAAGCAGCAACACCAATGGTGGAAAAAATAACCGGTGGTAACGTTGTGCTGCGAATTTTATCCAATCTGGCTGATAAGCGGCTAGTACGTGCCAGGGCAACATTTCATAATCCGTTTCAGGGTGATGAAACGAAAATGGCAACGTTTTTAAGTGCCTGCGAGTTAGCGGTGGCTGATCCGTATCGTGCCGCTACACACAATAAAGGAATCATGAACGGCATTTCCGCGGTTGTACTTGCTACGGGAAATGATACACGAGCAATTGAGGCAGGTGCACATGCATATGCATCAGTGTCAGGACGATATCAAGCGCTGACACAGTGGGAACGGGAGGGAGACTCGTTATCCGGAACAATCGAAATACCGCTTGCAGTCGGTTTGATTGGCGGTGCAACCCAATCCCATCCGGTGGCAAAACTGTCAGCTAAAATATTACGGGCTAAAACAGCCGAACAACTCGCAGGCATTATTGCATCGGTGGGGCTGGCACAAAATTTTGCTGCCTTAAAAGCATTGGCGGGCGATGGTATTCAAAAGGGACATATGAAACTGCACGCAAGAAACATGGCTTCGATGGCAGGGGCAAAAACGAACCAGATTGATGATGTGGTCAGAATAGCATCTGAACAAGGTAAATATGGATTTGATGATATTAAGGAAATTATTCAGTCACTAAACGAGGAGGAATAAATATGGTACAATGGCCAAAATATGTTCAACTTAAAGAGGTCGGTCCGAGGGATGGACTGCAAAACGAGAAAACGTGGATCCCAACGGAGGATAAAGTTGACTGGGTTAATAAACTTTC
The DNA here is from genome assembly GCF_900162695.1 of Virgibacillus siamensis. Taxonomy (NCBI): domain Bacteria; kingdom Bacillati; phylum Bacillota; class Bacilli; order Caryophanales; family Bacillaceae; genus Virgibacillus; species Virgibacillus siamensis. Next base: position 2,162,484 of record NZ_FUIH01000007.1, on the reverse strand, counting down.
CGAATCGGGCGTGAAGGAGATTGAAATTTCATCTTTTGTTAATCCGAAATGGATTCCTGCATTAGCTGATGCACGTGAACTTGGCAGACGGATAACGCGTAATCCGGATGTCTCTTACTCAGCACTTGTCCCGAATATGAAAGGGCTGGAGTATGCTTTGGAGGCCGATATTGACGGATCTTCCGTATTTATGTCAGCGAGTGAAACGCATAACAGGAATAATATCAACAAATCAATTAACGAAACGTATCCGGTTTTGGGTGAAGTGATTCATGCATCAAAAAAAGCGGGAAAACGTGTGACCGGCTATGTTTCAACAGTGTTTGACTGTCCGTATGAAGGAAAAGTCAGCCCGGAACAGGTAATCCGTGTTTGTGATCAGCTTTTTGAATATGGCGCAGATAATATTTCACTTGGGGACACAATCGGCTCAGCGGTTCCGTCGCAGGTGGAAGCATTGCTGGAAAAAGTACTCGCCCGTTTTCCGGAAGATAAAATCATTATGCATTTTCACAATACAAGGGGCATGGCAATCGCCAATATTATGACGTCACTCCGATATGGCATCACCCGGTTTGACAGTGCAGTCGGCGGACTGGGAGGATGTCCATATGCCCCGGGGGCTGCAGGAAATGTGGCGACAAATGATGTATTATATTTATTACACGGGCTTGGCATAAATACAGGTATCAATGAACGTAAAATCGAGGAAGCAGCATTTTTCATTCAGAATAAACTTGGTAAAGAATTGCCAAGTAAGTCACTGGCATATGCCAGTGCCAAATAAGTCATGTGAAAAACTGTTAAATGCTTCCTGCTTTATAGGAGAGGATTGCAATCAAGCTGGATTATATCGGAAAAAAGATCAAACAATTACGATTGAAGCAAAAGAAAACGCAACAGCAGGTAGCGGATGAGTGCGACATTTCCAAAAGTTTACTTTCCAAAATTGAAAATGGTCAAACATCTTCTGCGATTGCAACGCTTTCCAAAATCAGTGATTCGCTGAATGTACCGCTGACGTGGATTCTTGATGACAAGGAAGATAAGGATCTTGTGCTGCTTCATAAGAAAGAGCGTCCATCCAGAGTCGGGGATGAAAATATGGGGTACTCGTATGAACTGCTCGCTAACCGTTCACAGTTCACCGGGATTGAGCCGACAATTGTGCATGTAACTCCAAAGGATACGAATGTACGGCATGCTGCGTATACACATACACAGGATGAATTCATCTACATTCTTGAAGGCTCCATCTATTTGTACTATGACGGAACCAAACACTTTATGGAACAAGACGACAGTGCATATTTTAGAGGTGAAAAACCGCATCTGTTTGTACCTGTGGATAACGCACCGGCTAAAGTACTGACTGTTTTTATTGACTAACTTAGGTTCCTGGCACCACCTGAATTTTGTCGAAAAATGTTTGTGTTGGAGGGATTTTGGATGAGGTACAGTATCTATCAAATGGACGTGATTCCCGGGGATCCTGCTGCTAACAGGGGGAAGGTTGCAGCCTGGCTGGAGCGGGCAGTGAAGCTTGAGCAACCGGATATTGTTGTGCTTCCGGAAATGTGGACGACGGGTTATACATTGCCTGAGCTCCCGGATTATGCGGACAATGACGGAGAACCCACAAGCAGTTTTTTATGCAATCTGGCCAAAAAATATGAGGTTAATATTATTGGCGGATCCTTTGCAAACCGTAAAGAGGGGAAAATTTATAATTCCAGTATTGCGATAGACCGAAGCGGTATGGCCATTTATCGTTATGATAAAATTCATCTTGTCCCGATGCTCGATGAACCGAAATACCTCACTGGCGGAGAAAATCACGCTGAAGTTTTTGAGCTTGACGGTGTTAAAATGGGCCTGATTATTTGCTATGACCTTCGCTTTCCCGAATTGATGCGGAAACTGGCGCTTGACGGTGCGCAAGTTGTTCATGTTGTTGCTGAATGGCCGACTGCCAGAAAAGAGCATTGGCGGGTTTTGCAGCTGGCACGGGCAATCGAAAATCAAATGTTTATTGTATCGAGCAATAGTATCGGAGCATATAATGGGGTGGAATATGCCGGTACTTCGATGGTAATTGACCCATGGGGAACCGTCCAGGCAGAAGGGGATGGATTGACGGAGCAAACCATTAGCAGTTCCATTTCGCTGGACATTACCAAAAAGGTCAGAGCAGATGTCCCTGTTTTTTCCTGCAGGGTTCCAAAATTTTACTGAAAATCCGCTTGAAATCTAGCAGACAAGCAGGTGTCGCCGGTTGAACCGACTGCACCTGCTAATTTTTTTGAAAAAATAGCTTTTCAAGTTTGACTGATAGTGGTAGAATTTTATATTAAATTATTCGAATATTAGTTGTTCTAAACTTAGCGGGGGAGGTAACATCATGAAAGTACTTGAAAAAATCAGTACATTTGCAGGAAACTCATTCGCCTTTTGGGTCATTTTGTTCGGGGCGCTCAGTTTCTTTTTTCCAGGAGGTTTCACATGGATTGCTCCATATATAGCACTCCTTCTTGGCATCATCATGTTTGGAATGGGGCTGACACTATCGCTGGATGACTTTAAGCGAGTGTTCAAGGCACCGAAAGTCGTTCTGGCTGGAGTGGTGATGCAGTATACCATCATGCCGCTCCTTGCTTATGGATTGGCAACGTTATTCCAGTTGCCGCCGGAAGTTGCTGTCGGCGTTATTCTTGTCGGCTGTTGTCCGGGCGGAACGGCATCAAATGTGATGACATTTCTGGCCAAGGGAAATACTGCGTTGTCGGTTTCTGTTACGGCGGTATCCACCGTGCTGGCACCAATTTTGACACCGGCACTGACACTATTATTTGCAAGCCATTGGCTCCCTGTATCGGCGGGATCCATGTTTCTATCGATTGTGAAAATAGTCCTGGTGCCAATCGCGCTTGGTATTGTCATTCGACTTTTATTCCAGAAACAGGTCGAAAAAAGCATTAAAGTACTCCCGCTTGTTTCCGTTATCGGAATTGTTGCGGTAGCATCTGCTGTTGTCGCATTGAATACAGAAAACATTGCCACAACAGGACTGCTTATTTTTTCCGTGGTTGTGCTGCACAATGTATTAGGACTTTTGATTGGATTTTTGGTGGCCAGGCTATTTAAATTTGATTTTGCCGATCAAAAGGCATTGTCGATTGAAGTTGGCATGCAAAATTCCGGGCTTGGTTCAACGCTGGCAGTGGCGCATTTTGCCCCAATCACAGCTGTGCCGAGCGCAATATTCAGTGTCTGGCATAATATTTCCGGGCCCATACTAGCTACATGGTGGGGAAAACAGCATGAAACGTCCGGAAAAGCAGGGGAAGATAATAAAAAAGTTGTCTGATAGAAAAAGAGAGGATGATAGAGAATGACGAAAGATTTACGCATAAAAAGTAATGTATTCACTGAAAGTTCCCTTAGAGCGCCGAACCGTGCAATGTTGCGGGCAGTCGGTGTGACCGATGATGATTTCAAGAAACCGATGATTGGGGTTGCCAGCACTTGGAGTGAGGTTACCCCATGTAATATCCACCTGAATGATCTTGCAGCAAACTCCAAGAGAGGGGCAAAAGAAGCTGGCGGTGTTCCGTTCATGTTCAATACAATTACCGTTTCTGACGGTATTTCAATGGGGACGCAGGGAATGCGGTATTCACTGCCAAGCCGTGATCTGATTGGTGATTCGATTGAAGCGGTTGTTGGTGCAGAAAATCTTGATGCATTGGTCGCGATCGGTGCTTGTGATAAAAATATTCCAGGCTGCATGATTGCGATTGCCAACAGTGATGTTCCAGCTGTGTTTGTTTACGGCGGCACCATTTCACCCGGATCCTATAAGGGAAAAGACATCGATCTTGTATCGGTGTTTGAAGGTGTTGGAAAGCATAATAACGGAGACATTGATGACCAGGAACTGAAAGGCATTGAGTGCCATGCATGTCCCGGTGCAGGCGCTTGCGGCGGAATGTATACAGCAAACACAATGGCATCCGCGATGGAAGCGATGGGGATGAGTCTGCCCGGCAGTTCATCAAATCCCGCCGAATCGAAGGAAAAGGCAGCAGATTGTGAAAAAGCGGGACAGGCGGTTTATCATTTGCTGGAAAAAGGCATTTACCCGAAAGACATCATGACAAAAGAGGCATTTGAAAATGCGATTACTGTTGTCATGGCTTTGGGTGGATCGACGAATGCGATACTGCATCTTCTTGCAATCGCCCATGCAGCAGACGTGGATTTGACGATTGATGATTTTAACCGGATGCAGCAAAAGGTACCACATTTGGCTGATATGAAACCAAGCGGCAGATATGTCATGCAGGATCTGCACAATGTTGGCGGTGTGCAAGCCGTAATGAAACTTCTTCTTGAGGAAGGCTATTTGCATGGAGACTGTTTGACAGTTACTGGAAAAACAGTAGCTGAAAATCTGGCAGAGGCACCGGCGCTCTATGAAGACCAAAAAGTCATCATGCCTTTGAGTGATCCGAAACGGGTGGATGGTCCGTTAATCGTTCTGAAGGGAAATCTTGCACCACGGGGAGCAGTGGCAAAAGTGTCCGGGGTAAAAGTAAGCCATCACACCGGTCCGGCCAAAGTGTTTGATACAGAAAATGAGGCGGCTGCAGCGGTTGGTGAAAATAAAATTAAAGAAGGCGACGTACTTGTCATCCGTTATGTTGGTCCGAAAGGCGGTCCGGGTATGCCTGAGATGCTGTCGATTTCCAGTCTGCTTGTTGGAAAAGGACTTGGTGAAAAGGTTGCACTGCTGACAGATGGGCGTTTTTCAGGCGGGACCCATGGACTTGTCGTTGGTCACATGGCCCCGGAAGCCCAGGATGGCGGCCCGGTTGCGTATTTACGGGAAGGTGATATGGTCACCATTGATTCTGACCTGAAAGAAATTTCGATGGACGTTTCCGATGAAGAATTGGAACGACGGAAAAAAGAATGGACTGCACCGCCATTGTACAAAAAAGGTGTGCTCGGCAAATATGCCCACACGGTATCCTGCTCCTCCAAAGGCGCAGTCACCGACTTCAAATAAATTATGTTTGACAAAATTCGGATGGTGCCTGGCACCACCCGAATTTTTTGGGTTGAGGGCTGTTGTGCGGGGCTGGTTGTAACAGAAATGTAATATAAAGTGTTTTTCTTCGCATGGCAGGGTTGTAAACGCATTCAAACTTTTTAACTTATTGAAAGTATCAAAAAACTTTTAAAAAACTGTTGACCTTTCCGCAAAAACATTATAACATTATCGGCAATATAAAATTTTCAGACTCTTGAAGATCACTTTAAATAATTAATTCGATGATGGGAATAAAGGAGCATATTCCATGCATTCACAGAGAGCCGGGGTTGCTGGAAGCCCGGAAGTGCATGATGTTCTGACATCGTCCCTGAGTGCAGTACTGAACGGAAACTTAATTCCAATTAGGTGCTGCCGGGTATTCCACGGAATACCTGTTATCAAAAAAGGCTGGCTGACAGCCTGGTGAGGCAGTGTTCGTGAGGATACTGCAAACATGGGTGGTACCGTGAAAAGAGATCCTTTTCTCCCCAAACATTCTCCCTGATGGGCGGGTGTATGTGGAGAGAAGGGTCTTTTTTTGATTGAAAAATTGTTGAAGGAGGCGTGCAGAAGTGAAAGTGGAGACGAAACCTGAAATGGAATTTGCAACTGAGAAAGTGACAGGTGCTGATGTGCTTATTGAATCTCTTGTGGAGGCAGGGACCGACACGATTTTCGGATACCCTGGCGGTGCAGTACTCCCGATTTATGATGCTTTGTACCGCAGCAATGCATCGTTTGAACATATCCTTTGCAGACATGAGCAAGGCATGATTCATGCCGCTGAGGGATATGCACGGGTCACCGGGAAGCCTGGTGTTGTCATTGCAACATCAGGTCCGGGGGCGACGAATCTGATTACCGGTATTACCGATGCGATGATGGATTCGTTACCGCTCGTTATTTTTACCGGACAGGTGGCAACCGGGGTCATTGGTACCGATGCATTTCAGGAATCAGATGTTCTGGGGATTACGACTCCGATCACCAAATATAACTACCAGGTTAAGGAATTGGCATCACTGCCGCGTATCGTCAAAGAAGCATTTCATATTGCTTCAACAGGGCGGCCGGGTCCGGTTGTTGTCGATATTCCAAAAGACATTTCGGCAAAATTATCAACACGAAAGTTTTCCAGCGAATTTCAATTGCCGGGATACAAACCGACGAAGATTCCGAATCCGCTTCAGGTTGAAAAGTTGTCCGATGCGTTGAAACGGTCAGAAAAACCAGTTGTTGTGGCTGGTGCCGGTGTACAGTTCGCTGGAGCATCACAGGAATTAAAACAATTTGCAGAAAAATGGCAGCTGCCGGTAGCCACAACATTGCTTGGGCTTGGAACATTTCCAGGCACAGCACCGCTTTCACTGGGAATGGCAGGCATGCACGGGTCATATGCAGCTAACATGGCAATCTATGAAAGTGACTTACTGATCAACATCGGTGCCAGATTTGATGACCGCTTGACCGGAAACTTGAAACATTTCGCACCAAACGCGAAAGTGGCGCATATCGATATTGATCCTGCTGAAATCGGCAAAAATGTTGCAACAGAAATTCCGGTGGTTGCTGATGCAGCGGAGGCACTGAATGTCCTGCTTGGAAAACAAGTACCCGATATTAATCGGGAAAACTGGCTGCAGCAAATAGCATCAAATAAAACGGAATATCCGCTTTGGTATGATCATTCGGATGAAGCAGTTTCCCCACAGTGGCTGATAAAGGAAATTCATCGGCAGACAGAGGGAAAGGCAATCGTGACAACCGATGTCGGGCAGCATCAGATGTGGGCGGCACAGTACTACACGATGGATCAGCCAAATCGTTGGGTAACTTCAGGCGGCCTTGGAACGATGGGATTTGGATTTCCGGCAGCTGTCGGTGCTCAGCTCGGCGCACCGGATGATTTGGTTGTAGCAATCGTCGGGGACGGCGGATTCCAGATGACAAGTCAGGAACTGTCGGTCGTAAGTGAACGAAACTTGCCTGTGAAAGTTATCATTGTCAATAATCAGGCACTCGGCATGGTGAAGCAATGGCAAGGCAGTTTTTACGGTGGCCGTCACTCGGAATCGATTTTGTCTTTCAATCCTGATTTTGTGAAACTGGCAGAATGCTATGGAATCCAGGGATTAAGGGCAGAAAAAGATTCGGATGTCACAGAAGTATTAAAAGACCTGTTCTCACACGATGGTCCGGTTGTAGCCGACTTTCGGGTTATCCCGTCCGAAAAGGTATATCCGATGATTGCACCTGGCAAGGGCATTCATGAAATGATAGGGGTGAAAAGATGAAACGGATTATTAGTGCAACAGTTCAAAACCGCGGTGGTGTACTTAACCGGATAACCGGGATGCTGCATAAACGGCAGTTCAACATTGAGAGCATTTCAGTCGGTACATCGGAAACAGAAGGTGTTTCGAAAATGACGTTCGTTGTTGATGTCGGTGACCATCAAAAACTTGAGCAGTTAACAAAACAACTGCATAAACAAATCGATGTGCTGAAAGTTTCGGATATTACGGATAAAGCAATAGTCGCCAGGGAATTGGCGTTGATTAAAGTAAAAGGAAGCGGGCAGTTGCGGGCGGAAGTTCAGGGAATTATCGCGCCATTCCGTGCCACGGTCATTGATGTATCAAAAGATAGCATGACCATCCAAGTGACCGGCAAGCCGGACAAAGTGGAGGCGCTCATTTCATTGCTTCGCCCATATGGCATTAAAGAATTGTCACGAACAGGTGTTACCGCATTTTTACGCGGACAGCAGCCGCAGCAGGTTACCGAAATGAATGCTTTTCCAGTGTGAAAACAGCAAGTTACCGATAAACGTAGCGGTTTGACTGATAAAATAGCCATACTGGCTGATAAAAGTGCAGCGTTGACTGATAAAGTAAGTGACTTGACTGATAAATGGGAGATTTTGACTGATAAACCAGCAAAACCAGCCTCGATTTCCGAGGGGCTGCAAAATAAAAACTTAAATCAAAACAAGGAGGATGTTTCAAATGGCAAAAGTACTCTATGATCAGGATATTAACAAAGAGGTATTGAAGGGAAAGAAAATTGCAGTTGTCGGGTACGGCTCACAGGGGCATGCACACGCATTGAACCTGAGAGAGAGCGGTTATGAAGTTGTTGTAGGGCTTAGACCGGGAAAATCACAGCAAAAAGCAGAGAACGACGGATTTAACGTCAAAGCGGTTGCGGATGCAGTTAAAGAGGCAGATGTTGTCATGGTACTGCTACCGGATGAACATCAGCCAACTGTTTATGAAGAGAGCATCAAACCGAACCTGAAACCAGGAAGCGCAATCGCGTTCGCACACGGGTTCAACATCCATTTCAATCAGGTTGTGCCTCCATCTGATGTTGATGTGTTTCTTGTAGCACCAAAGGGACCGGGGCATCTTGTACGCCGAACATACGCTGAAGGCGCCGGTGTACCTGCACTGTATGGTGTCGGTCAGGATGTTACCGGAAATGCAAAGGAACTGTCACTTGCTTATGCTCAGGGAATCGGCGCAGCACGTGCAGGTGTATTGGAAACATCATTTCAGGAAGAAACCGAAACCGATTTGTTCGGGGAGCAGGCAGTACTTTGCGGCGGGCTGACCAGCCTTGTGAAAGCGGGCTTTGAAACGCTGACCGATGCAGGGTATCAGCCGGAAGTTGCATACTTTGAATGTTTGCACGAAATGAAACTGATCGTCGACTTGCTTTATGAAGGCGGACTTGAGAATATGCGCTACTCCATTTCCGATACAGCTCAATGGGGTGACTTTGTATCCGGACCGCGGGTTATCAACGATGAGACAAAGGAACGGATGCAGGAAGTTCTTTCAGAAATCCGTTCCGGTGAATTCGCTAAAGGATGGATTTTGGAGAACAAAGCAAACCGGCCGCAATTCCATGCAACCAATGCAAAAGAAAACACTCATCTCATCGAAAAAGTCGGAAAGGAGCTCCGTGCCTTAATGCCTTTTGTACAACAGCCATTGCAAGCTAACGAAGAAAAACAAAAGGATGTGAAAGTTCATGCCACAAATTAAGATTTTTGATACAACACTGAGAGACGGTGAACAATCACCTGGAGTTAATCTGAATAAGCTGGAAAAGCTGGAAATCGCCAAACAATTGGAACGGTTGGGTATTGACCGGATGGAGGCAGGCTTTCCTGCTTCCTCCAATGGTGATTTTGAAGCAGTAAAAGCAATTGCTGAAACGGTAAAAGGAACATCGGTAACAGGGCTTGCAAGGGCGGTGAAGTCAGATGTTGATACAGCTTGGGAAGCATTAAAATATGCGGAAGAACCGTGTATTCACATCTTCCTCGCAACGTCACCGATCCATATGACACACAAGCTTAAGAAAACACCGGAGCAAGTAATCGAAACAGCAACAGAGATTGTCAAATATGCCCGGCAGCGATTCCCGCAAGTGGAGTGGTCAGCAGAAGATGCCTCCCGCTCCGATTGGGACTTTTTGGCTCAGATTATTGAACAGGTAATTGATGCCGGTGCAACCGTTATTAACTTGCCGGATACAGTCGGTTATACGACTCCAAAAGAATACGGGGAACTGTTCAAGTATATGAAAGAAAATGTGCCGAACATCGACAAGGTTCACCTTTCCTGCCATTGTCACAACGATCTTGGGATGGCTGTCGCCAACTCAATCGCCGCGGTGGAAAATGGTGCGACACAGGTGGAAGGAACGGTGAATGGAATTGGCGAACGCGCAGGTAATGCGTCATTGGAAGAACTTGCGGTGGCACTGAAAATCCGTTCCGACTTTTATCCGTACAGGACCGGATTGAAATTGAATGAAATTAAGCGGTCAAGTGATCTGATTGCAAAATTAACCGGTATGTATGTGCAAGCAAACAAGGCGGTTGTCGGACGAAATGCATTTTCACATGAATCAGGCATTCATCAGGATGGCGTTTTGAAAAACAAAGAAACGTACGAAATTATTACACCGGAAATGGTCGGTGTTCAGTCGAATACACTGTTTCTTGGTAAGCATTCCGGACGCCATGCATTCCAGGACAAAGTGCAGTCGCTTGGGTTTGAACTTACAGAAGAAAATCTGAAAAAGGCATTTAAACAGTTCAAATTACTTACAGACCGGAAGAAAGAAGTAACTGATGATGATATTTTTACGATTCTGATGGAAATTCGCACGGATCAGGCAGGTGTTGCCAAGTATCATCTTGATATGTTTCAAGTGCAATACGGGACGGCAAACATTCCTACAGCAACAGTCGCTTTGACAACGCCGGATGGCCAGACTGTACAGGAAGCCCGAACCGGTCAGGGCAGTGTGGAAGCTTTGTACAATACACTTGACAGTTTAATAGATGAAGAATTGAAATTGACCGATTATCAGTTGAATTCGGTTGGAAGCGGCAAGGATGCACTTGCTGAGTCACACGTTCAGCTTAGCGTTAATGGTGAGTCAATGAGTGGCCGCGGTACAGCACAGGATGTCGTTGAGGCGTCAGCGAATGCATTTTTAAATGCGGTGAACCGCTATATGATTCAGTTTCACCAATCAAAGCCGAAGCAATCGGCTGCTAAAGGAGGATTTTAGTATGAACAAACAGGTTGTTTTGCTGCCAGGAGATGGTGTTGGCAAAGAAGTGATGGAGTCAGCGAAATTTGTGTTGAATACAATTGCTACGGAATTTGGCCATAGTTTTGCTTTTCATGAACATGCGATAGGCGGAGATGCGATTGACCGTTATGATACACCGCTGCCGGATGAAACACTGAAAGCCTGTCAGCAGGCCGAAGCTGTTTTGCTTGGTGCTGTTGGCGGGAAAAAGTGGGATAAACTCCCGGCACATAAGCGACCTGAAAAAGGTTTGCTTGGTATCCGCAAGCAGCTTGGGCTGTTTGCGAATCTGAGGCCGATTAAAAGTTTTCCGGCACTGGCACATGTTTCACCATTGAAAGAAGAAGTAATCAGCGGAAGCGATATTCTGATTATGCGTGAATTGACCGGTGGATTATACTTCGGCAAGCCAAGTGAACGACGCAATAACGGGAATGCTGCTGTTGATACACTGTCTTATGAACGGTGGGAAATAGAACGCATTGCAGAAAAAGCATTTCAAAGTGCTCAAAAGCGTAAAGGGAAAGTTACTTCTGTAGATAAAGCAAACGTGCTTGAATCAAGCCGGTTGTGGCGTGAAGTAATCGATGCAAAAAAAGAGGATTACCCTGATGTAACGGTTGAGCATATGCTTGTTGATGCAGCGGCGATGAAGCTGGTGACAAATCCGGACCACTTTGATGTTATTGTTACTGGTAATCTGTTCGGTGATATTTTAAGTGATGAAGCTTCTGTTTTGACCGGATCACTTGGAATGCTGCCGTCCGCAAGTCTTCGTTCTGATGGTGTTGGCTTGTATGAACCTGTTCATGGTTCAGCGCCGGATATTGCAGGAAAAGGGATGGCTAATCCGGTTGGCATGATTTTATCTGCAGCTATGATGCTGCGTCATTCATTCGGTATGGAAGAAGAAGCTTCTGAAATTGAAGCCGCGGTAAACCGGACATTGAATGAAGGGTATCATACAGCAGATTTGAATCATCTTGGCGGAAAGCTTGTGGGTACGACGGAAATAACCGAAGTAATCGTTGATAATCTGACAACAAAAAGTGTTTCAGACAGCATTTGCAGCTCGTACTTTTAAAAAAGAAAGGAGGAAATAACCTTGACTAAACCGAAAACAATTGTTGAGAAGATATGGAATAAACACATGGTCCATCAGGAAAAAGGAAAACCGGACCTGATGTACATTGATTTACACCTTGTTCATGAAGTTACATCCCCACAGGCATTTGAAGGACTGCGTTTGAATGACCGAAAAGTGCGCAGACCGGATTTAACTTATGCAACAATGGATCATAATGTGCCAACGAAAAATCGTGACACAATCAAAGATGAAATTTCTGTCAAGCAAATGGAGACATTGAAAAAGAACTGTATGGATTTTGGCATTAAATTGGCGGATATGCACCATCCGGAACAGGGAATTGTTCACGTTATCGGTCCGGAACTGGGGTTGACACAGCCAGGCAAAACGATTGTCTGCGGAGACAGTCACACATCAACACATGGTGCTTTCGGTGCCTTGGCGTTTGGAATTGGAACAAGTGAAGTGGAACATGTTCTGGCAACCCAGACGCTGTGGCAGGAACGCCCGAAAACACTGAATGTGCATGTCGATGGTGACCTTGGTCCCGGCGTAACTGCCAAAGATTTGATTCTGTCAATTATTGCAAAATTCGGCGTTCGTTTCGGTACCGGCCATGTCATCGAATATACCGGTGAAGCGGTCCGGAACTTGTCAATGGAAGGTCGGATGACAGTCTGCAATATGTCGATTGAAGCAGGGGCACGTGCCGGTTTAATCAGTCCGGATAAAAAAACGGTCGAATTCCTGCGCGGACGTGCGAATGTACCGGATGGCAAGGAATTCGAGGTGCTTGCAGATGAATGGCTCAGCTTAAGAACCGATGAGGGTGCGGAATATGATCAGACGGTGACCATTAATGGAGCGGAAGTCGAGCCACAGGTTTCCTGGGGAACGAACCCGGGCATGTGTGTACCTGTCAGCGGATCCACACCATCTCTTCAGGAAGTTGATCATAAAGAAGATGTTGAGCGTGCTCTTTATTATATGGGACTGGAGGAAAATCAGCCGATAACATCGATTGAAATTGATCATGTGTTCATTGGCTCTTGTACCAATTCAAGGCTTGGTGACTTACAGAAAGCTGCCGAAGTTGTCCGCGGTAAAAAAGTTAATCCGAATGTGCGGGCAATCGTTGTTCCCGGTTCATTCCTTGTTAAATTAAAAGCGGAAGAAGAAGGGCTGGATGATATTTTTAAAGCTGCCGGATTTGAATGGCGTGAAGCTGGGTGCAGCATGTGTCTGGCGATGAACGATGATGTAGTTCCGCCAGGCGGCCGATGCGCTTCCACGTCTAACCGTAACTTTGAAGGCAGGCAGGGTAATGGCGCCAGAACCCATCTGGTCAGCCCGGAAATGGCAGCAGCTGCAGCGATTGAAGGACATTTTGTGGATGTTCGTAAATATACGGAAGTTCTGCAATAGGAGGTGGAAGTCATGGAAGCAATTCAGAAACACGAAGGAAGCGTATTGCCGCTTAACCGGTCCAATATCGATACAGACCAGATTATCCCGAAACAATTTTTGAAACGGGTGGAACGAACCGGCTTTGGACAGTTTTTGTTTTATAACTGGCGGTATGATGATGCTGGTGAGGAACGTGCAGATTTTAATTTGAATAAAGCCCAGTTTGCAGGAACTTCTATTTTGATTGCGGGTGAAAACTTTGGCTGTGGCTCATCTCGGGAGCATGCGCCATGGTCTTTGCTCGATTACGGTTTTAAAGTAATCATTGCACCAAGTTTTGCCGATATTTTTTACAATAATGCATTAAAAAATGGGATTATTCCTGTGCAAATGAATGCGGACCAAGTGAACGAATGGATGGAAGAAGCGGAATCATCCGGCCTTAGGCTGACAGTGAATCTCGCAAAAGGGCAGATAACGGATAATGAAGGAAAAGTCATTTCATTTTCCATTGATCCATATAATAAGGAAAAGCTGATGAATGGCTGGGATGATATTGCTTTGACATTGAAACTGGAAGAACAAATTCACGCATATGAATCAAAAGGAGTGTAAAATCTTGGGAATTGCTTAACAGGGGAGGCGGTGTACCGTGCATGGAAACAACTTGAACCGTTCGTGCACCGTACACCATTACTATCCTCAACAACAACAAATAATCGGGTAGGAAAAAAAGTTCATTTTAAAATGGAAAACCAGCAGAAAACAGGAGCCTTTAAATTCAGAGGTGCAACATATAAATTGATGCAGCTCTCCAAGAAACGTCTGGAAAATGGTGTGATTACCGCTTCGGCCGGTAATCATGCACAAGGTGTGGCATATGCAGCAGCAAGACTTGGGGCACATGCAACCATTTTTATGGCAGAAGGGACTCCACTTGCCAAAGTTAATGCAACAAAATCCTACGGGGCAGAGGTTGTGCTTATTGGTGAGTCATTTCAGGAGGCATACGAAGCATCACTCGAACGACAAAAGGAGACAGGAGCAGCATATATTCATCCATTTGATGATGAAGCGATTATGGCAGGACAGGGAACAATCGCCATGGAAATGCTGCGGCAGGAAGATCGTTTGGACACCATTATTGTTCCTGTCGGTGGTGGTGGACTGATCAGCGGAATCGCAACTGCTGTGAAGCATGTCAATCGTTCTATTCGGGTAATCGGCGTGCAGGCAGCTGGTGCGGATGCCATGTATTCCAGCTTTCATCAGAATTCAGTCAACCACCTGAACAAAGTTGACACGATTGCTGAAGGAATTGCTGTTAAGCAGCCGGGCAGTCACACATTACCTATTATTCGTCAAGTGGTAGATGATATGGTAACCGTAAATGATGAGGAAATTGCATCAGCGATTGTTTACATGCTGGAGCGGAACAAGACATTGCTCGAAGGTGCCGGTGCTGCATCCCTTGCAGCGTTGTTTAAATACCATGATATGATCCCTTCACGGCATTGCGGTGTTGTTGTAAGCGGAGGTAATCTTGATATTGGCAGACTGCCGGATATTCAGAAACTGGCACAACGTCAAAATGCATTTGCTTCCTGATTTGTAATCTTTACAAGGATGATCATCATCGATATGATAAACAATCAGGGAGGGAGCATGTTGAGAGAATTTGAACAGTCAGATATGCTGAAACGATTACCGGAACAGTTTTTTGCCAAGCTCGTCAAAAAAGCACAGGAAAAAGTAAAACAGGGGCACGATGTCATTAATCTTGGGCAGGGGAATCCGGATGTGCCGACACCCGAAAATATCGTAGAAACAATGCAGGCTGCAGCCGGAAAGCCGATAAATCACAAATACACACCATTTCGCGGATTTCCGTACTTGAAAAAAGCTGCCGCGGATTTTTATAAACGGGAGTATAATCTGTTCATTGATCCGGAGACAGAAGTTGCTGTTTTGTTCGGTGCCAAATCCGGGCTTGTTGAAATGAGTCAGTGTTTATTAAACCCGGGGGATCTGGCGTTAATGCCGGACCCGGGTTATCCGGATTATTTGTCGGGTACAGCAATGGCTGATGCAGAAGCAGCTTTTATGCCATTACTTGCCCAAAATGAATTTTTGCCGGATTATGAACAGCTGACAGCAGATGAATTGGAACGTGCGAAATTAATGATTTTGAATTACCCTAACAATCCGACTGCTGCAACGGCGAACAGGGAATTTTTTGATAAGACAGCCGCATTGGCGAAAAAGCATGATATTTGCGTTGTACATGACTTTGCCTATGCAACAATTGGCTTTGAAGATGAAAAGCCTGTCAGTTTTTTGCAGTCGGACGGAGCAAAGGATATTGGTATTGAAATTTATACGATGTCAAAAGCTTATAGTATGGCAGGCTGGCGTATTGCTTTTGCTGTCGGTAATCCATCTGTCATTGAAAGTCTGGAACTAATCCAGGACCACTTGTACGTCAGCTTATTTGGTGCAGTACAGGAAGCAGCCGCAGAGGCATTGCTTGGCGATCAGACAGGCGTTGAAGAAATAGTGGATACATATACAAGCAGACGTCAGCGGTTTGTTGCGGCTCTTGATAGGATTGGCTGGAAAGCAGAGGCACCCAAGGGAACTTTCTTTGCATGGCTGCCCGTTCCAGAAGGCTATTCGTCCGAAGAATTTGCTGACCTTTTGCTTGAAAAGGCGCACGTTGTTGTTGCACCGGGAAATGGCTTTGGTTCCAAAGGGGAAGGTTATGTCCGAGTCGGGCTGCTTGATAATGAAGAGCGGCTGGAAGAAGCGGTCGACCGGATTGGCCGATTGGGAATATTTCATAAAGAAAGCAGCCAGGCATGATTGCCTGGTTGCTTTTTTTGCTGTTACTGTAGTAAATTATAAGACTTTATGCTTGTGTCTAATTAATTAGATTACCAAATGAGCCACGTCCACCTCCAGCGCCCAGAAGGGTATTTATATCGGTAGAATAGTGGATATATCGACAGAAGAGTGAGTATATCGGCAGTAATCCTCGTCAAAAAACGCGAGGAAACTGCCAGTTCAAGCCCGATTGGTTCAACTCATATTCAGTGGGGAACCACCACTGAATAAAGTTTCATAATATACTTGCTAAACGGGCACTTGCGCTTTTGGTTTACTTCCATGTATCACGCAGGACACGCTCCCAGTTTTGATGGGTGATTTTACGCAGTTCGTCGTCATGAAAACCGTATGCCTTAAGTCGATCCGTTAATTTTGGCAATCCGGCAGCATTTTGCAATTCATCCGGAATGGCGGTGCCGTCAAAATCTGATCCAAGCGCGACATGATCTACTCCGAACTTTTCTGCTATATATGCAATATGACGGACAATTTTATCAAGTGGAATGTCGGTGCCAAGTCCACCGTCTTCCCGAAGCATGTTCACCGCATAATTGATTCCGGCGACACCATTGGACTCCTGAATTGCTGCCAGCTGTTTATCAGTCAGATTCCGGGAAATCGGGCAAATTGCATGTACATTGGAATGGGTGGCAACAAGCGGTGCATCTGTCAGTTTTACTACATCCCAAAACCCTTTTTCATTCAGGTGTGTATTATCAATCATAATCCCCAGCCGATTGCATTCCCGTACAAGTTGTTTACCTGCATCTGTTAATCCAGCCCCGATATCAGGGGAGGATGGATACCGGAACGGAACCCCTTCACCGAAAACGTTCTGCCGGCTCCAGACGATGCCGAGCGAACGCAGCCCAGCCTGATGAAGAACGTGGAGGGCATCAAAATCTGTATCAATTGCCTCTGCACCTTCCATATGAAAAATAGCTGCAATTATGTTATTTTCCAGACAGTGTGTCAGCTCATTCGCAGTTCGTACTATTTTGAAAGCACCTTTCGATTCTTTTTCAGTTTTTATGAGCTTTGCCGCCAAGGCGTTTGTATGGCGAAGGGCAGCTTCATGACTGATTTGCGGTGGAAGTGGAACATCGTAACCGTCATCCGTCATGTAATCCTCTGGCTCCACTTCATAATTTTCATTTGGCGTAAACATCGCGAAGAAACCGCCGCCGAACTCTCCCTTTTTCGCCTTTGTCATATCAATATGAAAGCCCGTTTCATCAAAAAAGGATTGCTCATTCTCATTTTCGGAAAAATAAAGTCGTAAAAGTGTGTCATTATGTCCGTCGAATACTGGAAAATTTGTCATAAAAAGCTCCTTTACATGTTATTGTTTTGCACCTTTATAGCCTTTTCGGAAGATTTCCTGAACACTGTGAACCGTTACATAGGCATTTGGATCAATATCTTCCATGATCTTTTTCAATTGGACTATTTCCTGTTTATTGATGACGAGATACAATACTTCCTTATCAACCTGGGAATAACCGCCGCGGCCTTCAAGGACCGTGATACCGCGAGCCATTTTATTGGTTACCTGATCAAGTACTTCATTTGGATGACTTGATATGATCAGTACGGATGTCCGCTCATTGGCACCCTCGACAATAACATCGATTACTTTTGCACCAAGATAAACGGAAACAAGCGTATACATAGCTTTTTCCTGTCCGATAATAAAAGCCGATCCCGCGATGACAAGAATATCAATCACCAGCATCCCTTTTCCAATACTCCATCCAAGCAGCTGATTAGCCATCCGTGCCAGAATTGCTGAACCACCTGATGTTCCGCCTGATCTGAAAATGAGCCCAAGCCCGATACCGACCGTCAGCCCGGCAAAAAGTGCCGCCAAAAGCGTGTCCCCGTTAATTGCTTTTCCCCAGTCTACGGTAATATGAAGAAACAGGGATGAGAAAAGGATGGAAATAATCGTGTACAGCGTTATACGTTTGGTAAAAAATTTATAACCGATGGCAAGTAATAAACTATTCAGAATAAAATTGACAATCCCCGGCGACCATTCAAACAGGTAATATGTAACGATGGTAATACCAATTACACCGCCTTCCGATAACCGATTCGGAATGGCAAAATAATTGACCCCGATTGCAAAAATAAACGATCCAATTATAATAAGCAGTACGTCTTTGGCTGTTCTGTTCAGCATATCATAATTCCTCCCCTTATCGTGATGCAGATACGCACTTTGATAAGCCGTCCATAATTAAATGTTACCTTATTCAGAGGCGATAAAACAGTCTTTTAACTGCAATGAAAATTTTTTATAAAAAAACCTAAAAAGGTATTGCTATTTTTGGATATCCATACTAAACTATACTTTGTTATAAAACATATACTGATTTTTAGACAGGGGGTATTTCTTTATGAAAGGTAAAGGAAATACAGCTAAGCGGAGATCAGTGGATATACTGTGGTATATACCCCTCGTAGCATTTGTGCTAGCCACCTTAGCTTTGAATTTGAACTAATAAACGTACCAACAATAACCCGGCATCTGGATATGGCTGCCGGGTTTTCGAATGGATATAAATCCTGCCTGCGTAAACGTGCGAACCAGCCAGGCAAACGTGCAAATTCTCTCCCGAACCTTCGAACTTGTAATGGATCGAAAATTTTGATGGGAAAATCAGCAAAAAGAGATAATACTTCGCACAAAACAAAAAAACCGGGCATGCTGCATGCCCGGTTTTAGAATTATCCAGTATTCTATTATTTGCCGTCAAAGGTAAGGACACGGCCCCACAAGTCATTTGTGCCCCAGATGCCGCGGCGCAGTCCTTCAAGCTGCACAATCTGGCTGTGGTCGACGAAAACGTTGATTTCAGGTCCGTAGTTTTTGATATACCATGCAAAAACATCCGGATCTGCAGCCTCAAACATAACGTTTTCTGTGCCAAGTTCACGAGCGAATTGTGTGGCGATTCCGGTGCGCCATTCACGGACGCTCTCGGTAATTCCTTCTGATTCAATCATGAGCATATAGGCACCGGCATCAAGGCAGCGTTTGCCGACTTCAATTGCCTGTGACGGATCGGTAATGCCCATTGCTTCGTTTTGTTCAACTGAGTTGGTACCGCCAGAGCCAAATTGTACGCCAATTTCCGGTTTGGCAAGAAGTCCGGCTTTTTGTACCTTTTCAACCAGCCGTACAATATCATCGACAGGCATGGTGATAAAGCCGGTTGAGATTTCAATGATGTCAAAGCCGACCCGCCTGCATTCACTAATATAATGATCTACGGCTTCTGGTCCCTGTGTCAGCACAGTTTCGATGAATCCGCCTGTAGAGACCTTAACATTATAGTGATGTGCCAGATCAAGCAGTTCCTTCAATTGCTCTTCGCGATACAAGGTGAACGATCCACCGGAGAATTTCAGAATGTCTACATAATCACCCATGGTTTCTAAAATATCCTGTAAATAACGTTTCCCCATGACAGCATAATAAGGTCCGCGAATTTCAGTAACCCCTTTTGTGCGTGGTTTTTCCTGACGTTTATTCATACGGATTTGTTGAAAAGCTCTTTCATTTGCCATTTTACTCATCCTCCTTGATTTTTACCTGACCAAGTAATTCGGTTAGTTCGCTGATTTTCACATTTTCCAGATTTTGAATTTTATCAGCAATTTGCGCCGCTAATTCACTGTCTATTTTTCGAGTTAAACCGTTATATTTTTCCATCAGCACATCCCAGCTTGCCGGCTGTGTCTTGAATCCTTGATAATCATGTTTTTCAATGTCAAAAATATGCCCGTCGTTTGTTTCCAGTTCAATACGGCTTGCCATTTCATCCGGAAAACGGTCACTGTATGCTTCACTCGGCTTTACATCCACTTTTTTCAGTAACTGCTGGATGTCGTCTCGGGAAATGCGTTCAGGATCATATTGTTCCGGCATTACTTGGCCATCCAGGTAAGCTGCTGCAAGCATATATGGCAGCGAATGGTCTGCTTCTTCTTTATATCGGATAAGTTTTTTGCCACCTTCTTCGCCGCCCCCAATGATGTTATAGGCGACATCAAAAGTGGTTAGACGAATCGCTTTAATATCTTGCGGTTTGATTTGTTCACGATCACGCAGCTCAAGCAATCCTTCAATGGACGACTGTGAATGAATTTCCGCATTAAACCGTTTAATGATTGTTTCCGTGACACGTTCAAGATTTTCCTTGGTCCAATCCAGCTCGAAATTTCCCGCGATGGTGTCCATAAATCCTTTGTTTCCTTCAAAAACTTCACGTGGACCTGTTATTCCATATTTGGCAAGCATCGCAGCATGAACTGCTCCCATTGCTGTATTAGGGTAAGCAAGACCTTTCCAGTTGGACAGCTCACCGGTCCGTGTAACGCGCAGTGAATTATAGCCGGTTCCGGCGATGGATGCTGCATTGGCAATCTGACTGCTGTTAAGTCCCATTGCCCTTGCTGCGCCAACTGCGGCACCATATTCACCTTGAACGGTATGGTCAAATCCGTGATCCCTGACTGGTGCAACATCTGATAATCGGCACTGTACCTGATAGGCAAGGGCCAGAGCCGGCAGAAATTCGCGGCCATCTGCATCGGCATATTCGGCAGCTGCCAGAACCGGTGCTATATTGTCGGACGGATGTCCGGTTTCATTTTTTGCAAGATATGAATCATTAAAATCCAGGTACCGTACTGCAGCACCATTGTAAAGTGTTGCATAATCCGGTGTCGTTTTTCCGCCGCCAATTAATGTGACAAGCGGTTCTCCTCCGAAATCTTTCGTCATCCGGCGAATATTTTCGACCGGTTTTCCTTCCAAAGCTCCGATTGCACAGCCAACGGAATCAAGCATGCGGCCTTTTAACGCCTGCATTGCCTCCCGG
Organism: Virgibacillus siamensis; assembly: GCF_900162695.1. Classification (NCBI taxonomy): domain Bacteria; kingdom Bacillati; phylum Bacillota; class Bacilli; order Caryophanales; family Bacillaceae; genus Virgibacillus; species Virgibacillus siamensis. The sequence goes on along the minus strand of NZ_FUIH01000007.1, from coordinate 2,141,495 downwards.
GAAAGATCTTCCCAGCGGACATCATGCGCCCAATCTGCAAGCTGTTCCACCATTGTGCGTTGATTTGACATGTGAATCACCTCCAAATAATTTCCCTTTGGCCAATTGGGAACTGAAAACAAGATCTCTTGCTTTCTTCACTTATTATGTTATACACAATAGTGATAAAAATAAATTATTTAATACTGAAAATATGATATTAAATACTTATAATATGTGATAAGATAATTTTAGCCATAAAAAAAGCCTGCAGACTGGTAACAGCCATGCAAGCATTATAGATATATGAATTTTGTTTTCAGACAGATTCACGCAATTTGATCTTTTGAATTTTTCCGCTTGGAGTTTTTGGCAATTCATCCATTAATGTAATGGACTTTGGACAACTGGCAGGTTCCAATTTTTCTTTGACATATTCGAGCAGTTCCTGTTCGGATGCGGATTTGCCATCGTGAAGCACAACAATCGCGTGCAGCACTTCGCCGAGGGCTTTGTCCGGACGGGCAAGAACCGCTACTTCCTGAACAGCCGGGTGTTCATAAAAAATACCTTCCACTTCAACGGTTGACACATGTTTATCTGTTTCCGGCACTGCCTTTTTATTCACAATCCGTATGCTGCCGTTTTCATCAATTGTACCCATATCACCAGTATGGAGCCAGCCATTAACAATTGTCTGATCTGCCCTTTTACTGCTATTTATAACACTTGGGCTTTTGACAATGACTTCACCGATTTCCTCGCCATTGTGTGCAACATCCTGCCCAAATTCATTTACAACACGTACTTCCGTCTCGCTCATATATAAACTCCCCTTTGCTAACTACCATTATAGCACAAGTCTGAAAGCGTTTTAATCAATAAAAATGGAAAACTCCCGGTACAAGTAAGCAACCGGGAGTTTTTGCTATTGTGCTTTGGAAAAGGTATGGGATTTGACGGGAACAATCCAGTCAAATGGATCCTCGATTTTTCCATATTGAATGCCGGTCAAGGTGTCATACAGCTTTTTCGCAACCGGTCCTGTTTCACGGTTGTTGATGACCATGTCTTCTCCATCCAGGGTTAACTGGCCAATAGGGGAGATGACCGCAGCTGTACCGGAACCGAATGCTTCTTCCAGCAGCCCATCTTTATGGGCCTGCTGCAGTTCTTCCATGGAGACCCTCCGCTCATTTACTGGGATATTCCAATGATTCAGAAGGGCGATTACCGAGTTTCGCGTTACACCTTCTAAAATACTTCCATTCAATGCAGGGGTAACAATTTCTCCATCAATCTTGAAAAATACGTTCATGCTGCCGACTTCTTCGATATACTTCTTTTCAACGCCATCGAGCCACAAAACCTGTGCAAATCCGCTGCCTGAAACAAGTTCCTGTGCTTTTAGACTGGCTGCATAGTTTCCGCCGGTTTTGGCTTCACCTGTTCCGCCCTTTACCGTACGGACATATTGGTTTTCTACAGCAATTTTAACCGGATTGATTCCTTCTTTATAATACTGGCCCACTGGAGAAAGTATAATCATAAACTTATAATGACGTGATGGTGCAACACCGATATATGGTTCGGTGGAAATAATAAATGGGCGGATATAAAGCGATGTTCCTTCAGCTTTCGGAATCCAGTCCTTTTCCAGTTCAACAAGCTGCTGAATTGCACTTAAGGCAAATTCCTCGTCAATCCGCGGAATACAAAGGCGGTCATTCGAATGATTAATCCGCTGCATATTTTTTTGCGGGCGAAACAGTTGTGGTTCGCCAGTTGGCGATAGATATGCTTTCAGCCCTTCGAAAACTGACTGACCGTAGTGAAATACCATGGCTGATGGATCGACCTCAAGCTTCTGGTACGGCACAATTCGAGGATCATGCCATCCTTCAGGTTCTGAATAATCCATGACAAACATATGGTCCGTAAACGTTCTTCCAAACTGTAATTCTTCTGATTTCGGTTTTTCCTTTCTAGTTGCAGAAAGATTGACTTGAATGGACCGATCTTCCATGTTGTTAGCCCCCTCGGTGTAAAAATTTAATATCTATGATAATTCATATTGCCACATTTTGCAATGGATAAACGCCAAAAGTTTCAAATTTAATGAAAAATTGTACTTCTACAGGTGCGCGGCACTACCCGAATTTTGTCGAAAAATATTAGAGTGTTGTTAAAAAAGCGGTCACAATGGGTTTTGTGACCGCGAATTGCTGATATTATCAGATGACATTCAGGGTTAATTCTCCAAGTTTATCAAACTGAACGTGATAGACTCCTTTTTGCAATGTTTTTGGCAGGATGAAGGTGCCGGCAGAAATGATCATTCCTTTTTCAATGGCATGACCGCTCTTTGCCAGTTCCTGAATCAGCCATTCTACAGCATGCACAGGATTGCCGAGCACTTCAGTGGATGGCCCTTCCGCTATTTTTTCACCATCCAGGGTCAGTTCAGCGTTAATCCCGCCAAGCTGTTCATAAGTCATGCCGTTCACTAGTTCACCGACTGTTATTTTTCCGGCAACCGCACTGTCCGCTATGACCTGCCCCATGCTTGTTTTCGGAAACCAGTCAGTAAATCGGGAGTCCGGAATTTCCAGTCCAGGAGCAATGCTCGTTTTTCGGAGTATGGACTCACGGTTATCGGAGACGGTTAAATCCTCGTTTGCCATAAACATTAGCTCAATTTCAATAAGCGGTGACAGCATTTTATCCAGTTCAATTGTACCTTCTGAAATACTGGTCGTTGTTAATGCACCATACAGTGGTGTGGTGGAATCAAATAATTGTTGTGTTTCTTTGCTTGTCAGGCTTATTTTGTAGCCTGCCAGATTGTCCTGATTTTGTGTCGCTTTTAATTCCGTCAGCAAATGCTGGATCTCATATGCTTCACTGCTGCTAAGGTCTTTTGGGACATCATCTTTGGATATCGGTTCGCAATGATGAAAAGCACTGAATAATGTTTCGGCAAGTTTAGCTGTATTGGCCATTGTTGAACACCTCAATTTATAATGTTTGACTGTCATTATATCAGATATAAAACATCTGCATGTAATAGAATCGCTTAATTAGGCATAGCGATGGCACAATATGATAGAATATTTTTAACATATAGTTGAATGGAGGAAAAGTATGTCTGATTCATTTGAAGTGATGAAGGAAGCGGAAGATTTTTATTATCAGGGAAACCATACAGGGGTCCTCGTCATTCATGGATTCACCGGATCCACACAAAGTATGCGCTTTTTGGGGGAAAGACTGGCCGATGAAGGTTTTACGGTGTACGGGCCAAGATTAAAAGGACATGGAACTGCACCGGAAGAAATGGAGCAGTCGGAATACAGGGAATGGATTAAATCAGTTGGGGAAGGCCTGGAAGTGCTGAATAAAACGTGCGATGAGATTTTTGTAACGGGTCTTTCCATGGGCGGCACACTAACACTGTATGTGGCTGAACATGCTGATGCTGGAAGGATAAAGGGGATTATGCCGATCAATGCCGCGATTCATATGCCAGACTTGATTGAAACATACGAGTCGCTCAAAGATACGGAAACCAGATTCGTGGATGGAATCGGTTCGGATATTAAGAAAGAAGGCATTGAAGAGCTTGCTTACGCTAAAACACCAGTGAAGTCAATGAAGGAAATAATCACGTTGTCTATGATTGTTCGCGGCAATTTGGAAAAAATAACCGCTCCTGCTCTGGTTTTTTCGTCAATCACAGACCATGTTGTACCACCGAAAAATTCACAGGAGATCTATGACTCTATTTCATCGGAGGATCGTGAACTGATAGAATTGGAGAACAGTTACCATGTAGCAACGTTGGATAATGATAAAGAATTGATAGCAGAAAAATGTGTGGCATTTGTGAACCGGTTGCGCTCGGAATAATGTAAAAAAGCCAGTACGCTGCGATGTGACAGCATACTGGCTTTCTGTGAAAAGGAGAAGGTGGGATTCGAACCCACGCGACGCTTACACGCCCTAACGCATTTCGAGTGCGTCCCCTTCAGCCGGACTTGGGTACTTCTCCAATTTATGGATGGTGCTGGTGAGAGGATTCGAACCTCCGACCCCGTCATTACGAGTGACGTGCACTGCCAACTGTGCTACACCAGCAAAATGTTCCATAGAGAATAATACTCCTTTTTCGGAAATTCATCAAGGGGTGAGCACCAACAAAATTATCCAGCACTATTTGGAGAAGACCAAATAGTAAGATACCATAGTGGTAGAAACGATGGTGCCAGGCACCTGAGGAGGCATGTTATATGATAAATAGTTTGCAGGATATGGTTACATTGCATAACGGGGTAAAGATACCGGGATTTGGTCTTGGTGTTTATAAGGTGGAAGATGGTGAGACGGTTATCCATTCGGTAAAAACGGCAATTAAGCATGGGTATCGGTCTATTGATACGGCATCTTTTTATGATAACGAACGTGGTGTCGGACAAGGTATTCGGGAATCCGGTATCCCGAGGGAAAAACTTTTCATTACATCTAAAGTGTGGAACGATCAGCAGGGATTTAACAATACATTAAAAGCATTTGATGCCAGCCTTGAAAAATTGGGAACAGATTATTTGGACTTGTATCTTATTCATTGGCCGGTCAGCGGGAAATTCCATGAAACGTGGAAAGCACTTGAAAAACTTTACCAGGACAGCAGAGTCCGTGCGATTGGTGTCAGTAATTTCCATGTCCATCACTTAAAAAATCTGCTGGAAAACAGTTATGAGAAACCTGTCATCAATCAGGTGGAATATCATCCGCACTTGACCCAAGTGGAATTAAGAGACTTTTGCAGCAAAGAAAATATTCAGCTTGAAGCATGGTCGCCATTAAAACGGGGACAACTTTTGAATGAGCCGGTCATCACAAAAATTGCCCAAAAGTATCAAAAATCGGTCGCACAGGTTATTTTGCGATGGGATATACAGACAAACGTAATCACTATTCCAAAATCGATTCATGAACAGCGCATCATTGAGAATGCGGATATATTTGATTTTTCGCTGTCCAATGAAGAAATGGCACAGATCAGCGCATTAAACATCAATGATCGAAGCGGTTCCAATCCGGATGACTTTTAATTCGATACGCTTCATTTAAGGGTATTATTTTCGTCACATCTGAATTTTTTCGAAAAACCCTTTGACCAATCATCACATTTTTGGTAAATTTACAATAATTTAATAAAAATAACTGCAAAATCTGATTGACCTTGTTGATGAAATAAGGCAGTTGCTTGGATATAAACCAGTTATATGAACGAAAGGCAAATTGGGAATTTGTCTGTTCATATTGCTGGTTTTTTCATTAGCAAACAAGAATACTAAGAAATTTTCAAGGAGGAATCTGAATGAAAGATTTAATTGAACTGGATAAACGGCACTTCATCCATCCGACGTCATCCATTCAACAGCAGCAGGAAAACGGACCAAAAGTGATCATGGAAAAAGGAGAGGGCGTCTATTTGTACGATAAAAATGGAAACGCATTCATTGATGCGATGTCTTCATTATGGAATGTCAATATTGGACACGGCAGGGAGGAACTTGCGGATGCAGCAGCGGCTCAAATGAAAAAGCTCGCATTCAGTTCAGCATTTTCAACGTTCAGTCACGAACCCGCTATTGAATTGGCTGCAAAAATAGCATCCATTACACCAGCCCATTTAAATGCGGTCTTTTTTGCTTCAGGTGGTTCGGAAGCGAATGACTCGGCAATTAAATTGGCACGACATTTCTGGAAAATACAGGGGCAGCCGGAACGCCGAAAAATTATATCATTAAAGCGGGGATACCACGGTGTCGCCGCAGCATCAACAAGCGCAACTGGTATTCCCGAATTTTGGGGGATGGCCGGCCATATGATGACCGACTTTGTCCATGCAGACACCCCATATGGAGGAAGTACAAATAGTGCAACTGCTTCATTACGTGACATGATTGAAAAAGAAGGACAGGAAAAAGTAGCGGCATTTATGGTTGAGCCTATACAGGGAGCAGGAGGTGTCCTGATTCCGCCGGATGATTACTTGAAAGAAGTACAAAAAGTTTGTGATGAATATGGAATCTTGTTCATTGCCGACGAAATTATTACCGGCTTTGGACGGACGGGAAAAATGTTCGGTGTGGAAAATTGGGATCTTCAGCCGGACCTGATGACGTTTGCGAAAGGTGTAACGAGTGGTTATGTGCCGCTTGGCGGTGTCGTTGTTTCTGATCACGTACATGACGTGCTTAAACGAAAGTCAAAAGGAACACTGTTTCATGGTTTTACGTATAGCGGCCACCCAACTGCAGCTGCGGTAGCACTGAAAAATATTGAAATCATGGAACAGGAAGACCTGGTGGAAAATGCACGGAAAATGGGAGAAATCCTTTTACAGGGATTCAAGGATATCAAACAGAAATTGAAATTTGTTGGAGATGTTCGGGCTAAGGGGATGCTTGGTGCTGTTGAACTGGTACGGAATCCCGAGACAAATGAACGTTTTGCGGCTGATTTGAAGGTTGCCCCAAATGTGATTGAGGAACTGTACAGGCGGGGTGTCATCTGCCGTCCGGTTACATATGAAAACACGGATATCATTTGTTTTGCCCCGCCAATTATTATCAATCAGGAGCAGGTTAGCACATTGGTTGAAAAACTTTATGATGCCATTTTAGCTGTGCAAAATGAACTCAAACTGTGACAATCAAAATATTTTCGGTCAAACAAGCATATTGTTTAATCATAAAATCACTTAACCGTTGGGGGGATGTAACATGGATGACGAACAAAAATTGCTGAAAATACTTGGGAACAAAGATGTGCTCGCACTGGCGTTTGGTGCGATGATTGGCTGGGGATGGGTGGTAACGACCGGACTTTGGATTACGGAGGCAGGTTCACTTGGTGCTATTTTAGCTTTTGCCATCGGCGGGATACTTGTCATTTTTGTCGGGTTGACATACGCTGAATTGTCCTCAGCCCTGCCACTTGCAGGCGGGGAGCATGTGTACAGTTATAAAGCAATGGGCAGGATTGCTTCCTTTATAACAACCTGGGCGATTATACTCGGGTATGTATCAGTCGTGGCTTTTGAAGCAGTTGCCCTTCCGACCGTTTTTGATTATCTCGTTCCGGGTTATAGTATGGGGAAATTATACACAATAGCCGGTTGGGACGTAACCATTACATGGGCAGGCGTCGGGATTATTGGTTCGATTATTATTACGTGGATAAATTATCGCGGTATTAAATTGACAACAGTAATTTCATTTATCCTTACATTGCTAATATTGATTGCTGGTCTGCTGCTGATAACAGGCAGTACCATCGGCGGGAACGCACAAAATATGCAGCCGCTGTTTGAAGAAGGGATTGCCGGGCTGCTGACAGTAATCATTATGACACCGTTCATGTTCGTCGGATTTGACGTTATCCCGCAGGCAGCTGAAGAAATAAATTTGAAACAGAAGCGCATCGGCCAGCTTCTGATTATTTCGGTTATCTTGGCAATTGCTTGGTATATTGCTGTTATTTTTGGTGTGTCTCGTATATTGAATCCATCTGAATTGGCTGACTCGAATCTGGTGACTGCAGATGCGATGGCAAAAGCATTTGGTGACAGCCGGATGATGGGGAATATTCTTGTGCTTGGCGGAATTGGCGGTATTTTAACCAGTTGGATCGGATTTTATGTCGGCGGCAGCAGAGCCATTTATGCACTGGCAAATGCCGGGATGCTTCCTAAAAGCCTTGGTGAACTACATGCGAAATATAAAACACCGTACAAAGCAATTTTGCTGATTGGGTTTTTCTCAGTAATTGCTCCGCTATTTGGACGTCCAGCACTTGTATGGCTGGTCAATGCAGGAGGACTTGGCCTCGTTGTAGCTTGGCTGATGGTGGCAGTATCCTTCGTTATATTACGTAAGAGGGCACCGGAAATGAAACGGCCGCTTAAGCTCCCCGGCGGCGCAACAATCGGCTGGATTGCAATTGCTATGACGATAGGAATATCGGTGCTTTATATGCCGGGAATGCCTTCAGCACTGGCTTGGCCGTATGAATGGGTAATAATAGGTTTGTGGGCTGTTTTAGGATTGATATTGTATAAGTATTCGGTTAATAAATATGGAAAAAAATATGCCGATGAACATATGAAAAAAGAAATTGACCGAATCGCATAGTAAAAAAGAATGAGTGATGTTCAAATTAGGACATCGCTCATTCATTGCGAAAAGATTTAAAATAATACAATTATTATTGACAATTTCACCAATAAAGGAGTATTATATAGTAAAGACAATGTCGACAATCGACAAGTTTTTTTCGTGTACCATTTCTTATATATGCCACATTTACTATAGAAAGTAGTTTATTTTTTATAAAAGTTGTCAAATACCACTATAGGAATCTGCATGCAAATTGAGTAACCGCTTTCATAAAGTCGCTTGGAAGAATGATTGAAGGAAGTGATGATTATGTTAACATTTACTGTTTCGGAATTTAAGGAGAGGATGGCTGGCACGAAACAGCGTATGTTGGATGCGGGGGTTGATATGCTGATGATCACTGATCCCGCGAATATGAACTATTTGACCGGATATGATGCATGGTCCTTTTATGTACATCAAATGCTCATTGTGATGCTTGATGAGGAACAGCCGATATGGGTAGGCCGCGGCCAGGATGCGAGTGCCGCCGAGCATACGACATGGCTTGATGGCGGACATATAATACCTTATGGTGATCATTATGTACAATCGGCAGTCAGGCACCCTATGGATTTCGTTTGTGATTTATTAAAAGAAAGAAATCGGGATAAGCAGACAATTGCGGTGGAACTTGATGCATATTACTTTACGGCAAGATCCTATATGCAACTGACACAAGGTCTTCCGGATGCAAAGTTTAAAGATGGCACAAACATGGTAAACTGGGTACGAATTATTAAATCGGATCAGGAAATCGAATATATTAAAAAGGCGGCAAAAATTTCTGAAAAGGCTATGCATGTGGCTTTTGAAACGATCAATGAAGGAGTTCGCGAGTGTGATGTCGTAGCAGCAATTTCACATGCGCAAATTAGAGGAACGGAAGATTTTGGAGGGGATTACCCGTCCATTGTCCCTTTGCTGCCTACAGGTGAAAAAACATCAGCAGCCCATCTGACCTGGACGGACGACAGGTTTAAAAATGGAGATCCTGCCATCATTGAGCTTGCCGGCTGCTACAGGCGGTACCATTCACCATTGGCAAGAACAGTGGCCATCGGACAGCCGTCAGATGATATGAAATTTGTATCGGATGTGGTTGTTGAAGGAATAGACGCTGTGCTTGATGCCGTGAAGCCTGGTATTTCATGTGAGGAACTTGAAATGATTTGGCGAAGGGTGATCGAACGGAGCGGCATTAAGAAAGAATCACGTATGGGATATTCGATGGGTCTCAATTACCCGCCTGATTGGGGAGAACATACGGCAAGTCTGAGACCGGGTGACAGAACGATTTTGGAGCCTAATATGACATTCCACCTGATTCCGGGAATATGGATGGAAAATATGGGTGTCGAAATCAGCGAATCTTTTCTGGTAACTGATTCAGGATGTACAATTCTTGCCAATTTTCCGCGTGAACTGTACGTGAAACCGAATATACGGCTTGCCTGAGAATAAAAAGCCGCATCACGCTGATTAACGTGATGCGGCTTTTCTATTTAAGCTTACTTTCTGCTAAACTTCATACTACCCCTTGTTATCCCAAACGCTTGCATCAATAAGATTAGGCGGTTTTTCGCCATTCAATCCTGCTTCAAGGTTATCTGCTGCCAGTTCTGACATTTTCAACTCCGTTTCCACGGTGGATGAACCGATATGCGGGGTGGTGACAACATTGCTCATTTGTAAAAGCGGGTTGTCAGAATCAATCGGCTCCTGTTCGAAAACATCCAGTGCAGCGGCGGCAATTTCACCTTGTTTCAGTGCTTCAATGAGATCCTCTTCCACAACTGTCTTTCCCCTCGAGGCATTGACAAAAATTGCTGATTTTTTCATGCGTTTGAATTCCTCTTTGCCAATCATGCCTTCCGTTTGTTTCGTCAATGGTGTGATCATACAAACAAAATCGGATGCCTCCAGTAATTTATCGAGATTACAATATTTTGCATTAAATTGCTTTTCAGCTTCTGGTTTGCTGGAACGGCTGTGATACAGAATATCCATGTCAAAACCGAAGTGTCCGCGCTGGGCAATTGCGTTGCCGATTCGCCCCATACCTATAATTCCAAGAGTTTTATGGTGTACGTTCGTTCCAAATAGTTCCGGTCCGACCGCTTCGACATCCCATTTACCTTCCTTTACATAATAATCAAGTTCCGGAATACGTCTTGCTGCGGCAACTAAAATACCGAATGCCGTATCGGCAACTGTATTTGTCAGAACACCCGGAGTATTGGTTGCCATCACATTTTTTTCTTTAAGTGCGTCCAGATCGAGGTTATTATACCCGACTGAAACGTTGCTGATAATTTTCAAGTTTGGGGCATGTTCCAGCAGCTGACGGTCGACCGGCAATTCCAATCCGATGGCACCTTCAGCCTCCTGCAGAAAATCAAGGAATTCGGTGTCTGTGTTCGTGTCTACATTTTTGAAAAACTGAACATCATATTTCTTCTGCAATCGTTCCAGTACAGGTTTCTCCACCCGGTTATATGCAAGAATCTTCTTCCTCATGGCCCTCATCCTTTTCTAACAATAAGTTTTAATCCAAACGTATCTATATAACAAAGGAAAGTCAACTGAAAGATATAATATTTAAAATTATTGGAATTGAAATTGACAATCCGAATAGTCTGAATTATGATGGATATATAAGATGATGTCGACAATCGACATAATACATTTTGCAGAAAATGCAGAAGGGGAGTCCGGTAATGGGCGATGATAATATTATCGTGCAGAAACCACTTAGTGAATTGATTGCAGATCAGTTGAAAACAGAAATCTGGAACGAATCCATCAAATTTGGCGACCGCCTGCTGGAAACAGATTTGGCGGAACGCTTTGATGTCAGCAGGAGCACGATAAGGGAAGCATTTAAAATTTTGGAAACAGAGGAGTTGATTGTCAGTAAAGCGAGAAAGGGAACGTATGTAACTGATTTTACCCAACAGGATTTAAATGAAATTATTGAGTTGCGCACACTTATTGAGTCACAGGCATTTAAAAAAGCAATGCCGAAATTGGATGATGATCACATCCAAAAACTAGAAAAAATCACTGGTCAAATGAAAGAAAAAGCCGATGAGCATGACTGGAATGGTTTATTTGATCTTGATATGGAGTTTCACAGTTTTGTTGTGAATTTATGTGGGAATGCAAGAATTGTAAGGATTTATAATTCGCTGCAGGTGCAGATCCGTACATTTCTGATGCATTTAGATCAATATTACTCAAATCCACAGTCATTTTACCGGGAACACAAGGAATTATTACAGGCGCTGATTTCCAAAGATAAGAATGCGTTGGAACAAAGGGTCAGCAACCACATTGAATATGTGGAAGAGAAATTACTCGGGGTAAATGACGAAAACCGCGTGCAAGCCAATTAGATTCCAGTACGTTATGGGGTCTGACACTATAAATCTATCAGGGAGGCTGAATGAGATGAGTAGAAAATTTGCAAATGTAAAAACCGAGTTGCCCGGTCCGAAAGCAAAAGAACTGCTTGACCGCAGGCATGATATTGTTCCGCAAGGGGTAGGGTATGGTATTCCGACATTTGTGGAATCAGCCAAAGGTGCTTTGCTTCAGGATGTTGACGGCAATAAATTCATTGATTTTGCCGGGGCAATCGGCTGTATTAATGTCGGTCACAGCCATGAAACTGTAACAGATGCGTTGCATGATCAGGTTGACCGCTACATTCATACAGGTTTCAACGTCATGATGTATGACCCATATATTGAATTTGCAGAGAAGTTGGCAGCGCTTGCACCGGGGAATTTTGAGAAGAAGGTGATGTTTTTAAACAGCGGTGCGGAAGCGGTTGAAAACGCAGTGAAAATTGCCCGCAAGTATACAAATCGCCAGGCGGTTGTTTCTTTTTCCGGCGGTTTTCACGGACGGACATTGATGACGATGTCCTTAACCGGGAAAGTGAAGCCTTATAAATATGAATATGGTCCATTCGCACCTGAAGTTTATCATGCACCATATCCATATCATTACCGCCGTCCGGAATCAATGAGTACTGGAGATTATTCGGATTATATGCTGCAGCAGGTTAAAGATTTCTTTATAAAAGAGGTTGATCCGACACAGGTGGCGGCATTCGTTATGGAACCGGTACAGGGTGAGAGCGGCTTTATTATTCCGGATAAGAATTTTGTGCAGGGTGTTTACGAACTGTGCAAAGAACATGGCATATTGTTTATTGCTGATGAAATTCAAACCGGATTCGGACGTACAGGAGAATACTTCGCAATGAGTCATTTTGGAATCGAACCAGACCTGATCTCGATTTCCAAATCAATGGCTGCCGGGTTGCCAATCAGCGGAGTCATTGGCCGTAAAGAAGTTATGGATGGAGCAAGTCCCGGTGAGCTGGGAGGCACATATTGCGGAAGCCCGCTTGGCTGCAGAGCAGGTATTGCTGTTTTGGATGTCATGGAAAAAGAGAACATTCCGGAACGCGGGCGAAAAATAGGTAAACGTGTTATGGAAAAGTTCGGGAAAATGTATGACAAATTTGATGTGATTGGTGATTATCGCGGTCTTGGCGCAATGTGTGCACTGGAACTTGTGAAAGACCGGAAAACGAAAGAACCTGCCAAAAAACAGACTGCCCAGGTATTGCAGGAAGCACACAAACGCGGATTAATCGTACTAAAAGCGGGTGTTTATGATAATGTTGTCCGCCTGCTGATGCCGTTAGTCATTACAGATGAACAGCTTGAAGAAGGGCTGGAACTGCTGGAAGAATCAGTGGAAGCTGTGATGACCGGAGCAACGAAATAATAGAATTGGAGTGTTGTAAAAATGGCTGAGGTAAAAAACTATTTCATGCATATAAATGGAGAGTGGGTTGGAGGTAATCTTGAGACAAAGGAAGTTACCAATCCGGCAAACGGGAATATAATCGGTACGGTTCCGAATGGCGGCGAAGCTGAAGGGGCTAAAGCTGTCGAAGCAGCACATGAAGCATTCGGTTCCTGGTCTAAACTGACGGCCTATGAACGGTCCGGTTATTTGAAAAAATTAAATGATCTGCTTCTTGAACATGAAGATGAACTTGCACAAATGATGACACTGGAGATGGGGAAGCCGATAAAAGAATCGCGGGGTGAAGTGAAATACGCTGCATCGTTTATTGAGTGGTTCGCGGAAGAAGCGAAACGCATTTATGGTGAGACCATTCCTTCCCATGCAGGGGATAAGCGCCTGCAAGTATGGAAAAAACCAGTCGGCGTTGCTGCGGCGATTACACCATGGAACTTCCCGGCTGCCATGCTGACACGTAAGATGGGCCCTGCACTTGCAGCAGGCTGTACATTTATTATGAAGCCTTCCGGGGAAAGCCCGCTTACGGCAGTGAAATTAATGGAACTGTGTGAAGAAGCAGGATTTCCAAAAGGTGTTGTCAACCTTGTTACAGGATCCTCTTCCAAAATTACAAAAGCATTTATGGAGGATGAGCGGGTTCGCAAGATTACATTTACCGGTTCAACTGAAGTTGGTAAAACATTGATTAAACAAAGTGCTGACAATGTAAAGAATGTTTCGCTTGAACTTGGCGGCCATGCACCATTGCTTGTTCTGGATGATGCAGATGTTGATGTGGCTGTTAATGGGCTGATGGCATCCAAATTCCGTAATGCCGGTCAGACATGCATTTGTGCAAACCGTATTTATGTACAGGAAGGAATTTATGATCAATTCGTCGATAAAATTACGGAGGCTGTGAAAGGGTTAAAGGTAGGAAATCCGGAAGAGGACACTACGGATATCGGTCCATTAATCAACCAGGCCGGGTTGGATAAAGTCAAAAGTCATGTGAAAGATGCGGTAGAAAAAGGAGCTGAAGTGAAGGTCGGCGGAGAGCCTGAAGACGGAAACGGGCTGTTTTTTGAACCTACCGTTGTAACAAATGCCGACCCATCGATGGAAATGATGCAGAAAGAAACCTTTGGCCCGGTTATTCCAATTCAGAAAGTGGGCTCCGAAGAAGAAGCTATTAAACTGGCAAATGATACGCCGTTTGGGCTTGCAGCATATGTGTTTACTAAAAATGCAGCAAGAGGTACCAGGGTAATTGAGCAATTGGATTACGGTATCGTCGGCTGGAACAATGGTGCACCATCTGCAGCACAGGCTCCATTTGGAGGAATGAAAGAGAGTGGACTTGGAAGAGAAGGCGGCCATGAAGGAATGGATGCCTTCGTCGAATCACAATATGTTTCCATGGGAATGGAATAAGGCATTAAGGCATTTACAGAAAGCAGGAGGGATCGATGTAAATGAAGGAAGCAATTGAAACAACCGGTGCTCCAAAGCCGAGCGGACCGTATTCACAAGCAATACAGTCAGGTGATTTTATCTTTGTCTCCGGTCAGGATGGTGCTTCCGGCGGTGCGACGATTGCCGCTCAAACTGCTGCCTGCTTGGAAAATATCAACAATATTTTGGCTGCAAAAGGTGCCGGGTTGGAGGACATTGTTCATGTCACATGCCATATATCAGAATTGAATGAAGCGACTGCAGCGGAATTTAACCGTGTGTATGCGGAATATTTTAAAGAAGTCGTAACCAAACCGGCAAGGATAACAACAGGCAGTCAACTGCTTGGTGCAAAGGTGGAAATAACCGCAATTGCAGCAGTCAGTTGACCGGACGAGGCTGGGACATATCAAAAACGTGTAATTCAAAAGACGAACGACGATTTAGCGGAGGAAATATGCGCAGACTCCTGCGGGAGGAAAGGCATAGGTGAGACCCCGCAGTGCGTAAGCACGAGGAGGCTCAGCAGCCGCCCACGGAAAGCGAAGTATATTTCCGGAGCGGCTATACGCTCCATTTCCAATAAATTGTTCAGGTTTTCCTTTGGATAAAACACTTTTGTCCCAGTCTCGTCTTTTTGCCAATTGACCGTGGAAGGGAGGCACAAACCGTGAATGTAAAATCGAAGGCAGATGAACTGTTATCGCAATTATCGGAATGGCGGCGACATCTTCATATGAATCCGGAACTGAGTTTTGAAGAAGTGGAGACATCCCGTTTTGTTGCAGAAAAACTTGCTGAAATCCCCGGAATGAAGGTGGAAACCGGAATTGGCTATCCAACTGCAGTCGTTGGAATCCTTTCATCCGGAAGCGGCCGTACTATCGCAATCCGGGCCGATATGGATGCATTGCCGATAGAGGAAGTCAATAAGCATGATTTTAAATCGAAAAAAAATGGTGTCATGCACGCTTGCGGACATGATGCACATACAGCCATTGTACTTGGAACGGCAACTTTGCTTGGCGAACTCTTTCAAAATGGCGAGGTGGAAGGAACGGTGAAATTTTTATTTCAGCCGGCGGAGGAAGCGGCTGATGATCTTGGTTCAACCGGATCGCCTTACTTAATCCAGGCAGGGCTTCTGGCAGATGTGGAGCGTGTCATGGCACTTCACATGAGCCCGGAAGATGCTTTCGGTGAAGTTAAGATTCATGATGGTTACAGCATGGCAAGTGGTGACGTGTTTGAGGCAACGATTAGCGGTTCAGGCGGACATGGCGCCTATCCACACCTGGCCTTGGATCCAATGTGGCTGCTCGGGCCGGTGCTCTCGGCATTACATGGCATCGTATCACGCAGGATTTCGCCATTAGATGCCGGTGTAATTAGCATTGGCAGTATCGAAAGCGGCTTTGCCAGTAATGTGATTCCATCTGAAGTAAGCATAAAAGGAACGATTCGCAGTTACCGGCCTGAAGTACGTGATGTTTTGCACCAGGAGTTGGAAAAAGCATTCTCATTGGTAGAGCCGCTCGGCGGTAATTATGAGCTGTCAATCCGGGCAGAAGATCCTGCACTTGCAAATGATCCGGTTGTGAATCAGGCGATACGCAATGTATTTCGCAACCTGTACCCTGATTACACGATTAAAAATGTTCCCTTTGGATTGGGTGGTGAAGATTTTGCCCATATGACCAAAACCGTACCAGGTGCCATGTTCTTCCTTGGCTGTGGTCTTGATGACGGAGAAAGCCGGAACTTGCACACACCAAACTTCGATATTGATGAACGTGTTTTGCCGGTTGGAG
The DNA here is from genome assembly GCF_900162695.1 of Virgibacillus siamensis. Taxonomy (NCBI): domain Bacteria; kingdom Bacillati; phylum Bacillota; class Bacilli; order Caryophanales; family Bacillaceae; genus Virgibacillus; species Virgibacillus siamensis. The sequence goes on along the minus strand of NZ_FUIH01000007.1, from coordinate 2,125,192 downwards.
CTGCGATTTTCACGGAATCCGCAAGACAGTTTTTGATGGGTATCAAATAGAGACCTTAAATGGAAGGCAAGTGGGAGAGAACCCCTCAAAAATGGGAGAGAAAACGCTGAAGTGGGAGAGAGCCCCTCAAAAATGGGAGAGAAAACGCTGAAGTGGGAGAGAGCCCCTCATGAATGGGAGAGAAAACCCTGAAATGGGAGAGCCCACCGAATGGGGAGAAAGGAACTCTAAAGTTGGATAGCTCAGCCATGCCAACAACTCTACCATAAAAAGGAGGGATATAAATGGCAGGTGAGACGCTTGCATTAAAAGATATTTGGCTGGCCAAAAATCGGATTGCCCAATACGTTCCGAAATCGCCCCTCATTTATTCACCTGCACTATCAAAAATTGCAGATGCTCCGGTTCATTTAAAATTGGAAAATATGAATCCGAGCGGCTCATTTAAAATCAGAGGCGCAGCCAACAAGATTCTGAGTTTGTCAGATGCGGAAAAGAGGAAAGGGATAACAACCTTTTCAACCGGAAACTTTGGAGTGAGTGTCGCATATATGGCAAAAAAGCTCGGAATACAAGCAAAAATTTGTATTTCCAACAGAGTTCCCGGCGGTAAAGTGGAAGCGCTTCAGAATTCAGGGGCAGATGTCGAAATTTACGGGGAATCTCAGGATGAAGCGGAAGCACGAAGCTATGAACTGGAAAAAAGGGATGGGCTTACGGTCATTCATCCTTTTGATGATCCGCATATTATCGCGGGGCAGGGTACGATTGGTCTTGAATTATTTGAAGATCTGCCGGAAGTTGATACCGTACTAGGTGGTTTGTCAGGCGGCGGATTGCATTCGGGGCTGGGGATAGCTTTAAAAGAAACGAATCCCGATATCCGTCTTATCGGGTTATCCACGAGACAGGGTGCAGCCATGTACGAAAGTATTCAAGCAGGCAAACCGATACAAATAGACGAAAATGATACATTGGCGGACAGTCTGCTGGGTGGAATCGGTCTGCAAAATCAGTATACGTTTACCTTGGTCCAAAAATATGTTAATGAGTTGCTGTTAATGGATGAACAGGAGTTTGCGGATGGAATGGCTTTTATGCTTGATAAGCATAAAATGATTATTGAAGGAGCTGCGGCATCCGGCATCGGTGCACTTTTACATGAGAAAGTTAAACCGGGTTCACAGGTCGCTGCTATTGTAACGGGTTGCAGTGTGGATACAGACGTGATTCTAAAAATCATGCAGGAGAACAAAAACGCATAAGGAGGTATTTTCATGAGTAAGATGTTATTTAATACCGAGATTATCGAACGGAACAATGTAGTAAATATTGAAGATCGGGCATACCAGTTCGGAGACGGGATTTACGAAGTGATCGGGGTTTATAATGGAAAACCTTTAATGCTTGATGAGCATATGCAGCGGTTGGAAAGAAGTGCCCGGGAAATCCGGTTAACCTTACCGGAATCAACTGCAAAACTGAAAAAGAGACTGGAACAGCTTGTTTCTACCAATGAATTGCATGAAGGTATTATTTATATGCAAGTTTCCAGAGGGGTTGCATCAAGGGAACATTATTTTCCGTCAGCAGATGTTTCGCCAGTCATAGTAGCCTATACACGGGAAGAAGAGCGTATGACCGATGTAGAAGATAAAGGGGCAAAAGCAGTACTTGTTGAAGATATCCGCTGGCTTCGCTGTGATATAAAAACCCTTAATCTGCTTCCAAATGCAATGGCAAAGCAGGAAGCTGTTGAGAATGATGCCATCGAAGCGATTTTGCATAGAGGAAATATCGTTACAGAAGCGAGTGCATCGAACGTGTTTATGGTAAAAAACGGCGAATTATATACGCATCCAGCAGATAACTATATTTTAAATGGAATCACGCGGCGAAAATTGCTGGAGCTGGCATCAGAACTTGGAATTAATGTAAATGAACAGACATTTACAGTTGATGAACTGTTAGCAGCTGACGAGGTATTTGTTTCCGCAACGAAACTTGATATCATTCCGGTGCTGCAGGTGGATGATTCGATAATTGGAAACGGCCAGCCGGGTAATATAACCAGACAATTGATTCACGCTTTTCGCAATTTGTATGAGCAGAATACGGAAAGCAGGGCGTGATTCGAAAAAACGTATAACCTGAAGGGGGACCTGAATATGCAGCATTCCGCGATGATAACATCCCATAATCCGACGGTGGCGGAGGTGGATCTTCACGCATTTCACCGCAACGTACAGCAGCTGCGAAAGCTTACAGGAAATGGCAGTATGCTGATGGCAGTCATTAAGACAAATGCCTATGGACATGGTGTTGTCCCAATTGGAAAAGCGGCTGTAAATGCCGGAGCTGACCGACTGGGTGTGACTGGTGTTGAGGAAGGTGCATTATTGAGGGAAAGCGGAATTAATGTGCCAATCCATATTTTAAGCTCTATCACATTGGAACAGGCAAGTGATGTAATGGAGTATGGACTAACCCCTTTTGTTGCTTCTAAAGAGCTTGCAGAAAAAATCAGTACCGTAGCCGAAAAACAGCATACAACCGTTCCTGTGCATGTCAAAATTGACACAGGGCTGCACCGATTTGGCATTGATCCGCAAGATGTATTGTCATTCTGCGAAACATGTTATTCGCTGCCGGGTATACGCTGGGAAGGCATTTACACGCACTTTTCCAGTGCAGATGAAGGAGAATGGAAAAAGACAGAACACGAATATCAGTTGTTTCTGGATACGGTTTCGGAACTTGAAAATTACGGTTTCCACTTTCCGGTCAAACATGTGGCTGCATCGACCATTACGATTGAACGACCTGATATGCATCTGAATATGGTCCGTCCCGGAATTGCCCTATTCGGATATCCGCCGGCACCTCGTCAAAAAAAGATAGTAGACTTAGAACCGGTTATGCGTCTGCAATCCAAACTTGTTCGGGTTCGGGAATTGCCGCCGAATACACCTGTCGGATACGGCGGCAGCTATATAACCAAGGATACGGAAAAAATCGCTGTTGTCCCGATTGGTCTTGGAGATGGTTATCACCGGGCATTATCAAATAAAGGACAGATGATTGTCAGGGGAAAGCGGGCACGTATTGTAGGAGCTATCGCACTAGATCAGACGCTTATTGATGTCAGCCATATTGAAGGCGTAACTGAGGGTGATACGGTTACCATTATGGGAAAACAGGGTGATAAGGAAATTTTTGCACCGCAAATTGCTGATTGGATGAATAGTAACGTGGATGAGGTTCTATCCAGTCTGATGCAACGAATTCAACGGGAATATAGCTGATTCAAAAGGAAGGGGGCTTGACATGGATTTTCTATCGATTGTACCACCGATTGTAGCTGTTGTTCTGGCTATTGTTACAAAACGGGTTTTGCTGTCGCTGTTTATCAGTATTTGGGTCGGCGGGCTGATTGCGGCAGGCGGCGACCCGTTTGAAGGTGTGGGAATTACATTTACCTGGATGAAAGATGTTATGATTGATCCATGGAATGCACGTTTTCTAGTAATGACAGCATTGCTTGGTACCGGTGCAGCATTTATGTTCAAGACTGGTGGTTCGGACGGTCTTATTAAAATGCTGGATAAAAAACTGACGACAAATAAACGTGTCCAGCTTTTGCCCTATATTTTAGGGATTGTCATCTTTTTTAATGATTACGTAAATTCGGTCATTGTCGGTAACGCTTCTAAGGACATAACAGCCAAGCATAAAATTTCACGTGAAAAACTGGCCTACATATTGGACTCAACGTCAGCCCCAATGGCAACTATTGGACCAGTCTCAGATTGGATCGGTTTTCAGGTTTCATTGATTGCGGCTGCATTTGCCGGAATCGGCCTGGTTGGGGCAGAACCATATTTTGTATTTTTACAATCAATTCCTTGGAATTTTTATGCGATTCTTTGTTTGCTTGCCGTCCCCATGATAATCGCCATGCGGGATTTTGGTCCGATGGCAAAAGCGGAACATCGTGCACAAACGACCGGGAAGCTGATACCGGATGGTTCGACGCCTTTGTCTTCAGTTGATGAAGACCTTGGCGAGCCGTTTAAAAAAGAAGGCAGTGTATGGAACTTTATTATTCCCCTTGTGACATTGATTGCAGTCAGTGTTTGGGGATTGTGGTTTACAGGCGGAGGTGCTGAAGGGAAGTCCGTTATGGAAGCCCTTGCAGATACCGATGTCGCTGTTTCCCTGACATGGGGTGCATTTGCGATGACACTGGCAGGAATGATCATTGCGCTTTTTCAGGGGATGGATTTAAAAACATGTGAAGATACCATTTTAGGCGGAATCCGAACAATGCTTCCAGCGTTAATTATCATCGTGCTGGCTTGGTCAATCGGGATCGTTACCTCGGAACTTGGGACTGCAGAATATGTTGTCAGTGCAACAGAAAGCTGGATGACAGCAGCACTTATTCCTTTTCTCGTTTTCATCATAGGGATGTTCATATCCTTTGCGACCGGAACGTCATGGGGAACGATGTCCATTCTGACACCAATTGCGATTCCGCTTGCTTACAGTTTCGGCGGTGTTGACCTTGTGCAAATCGTGATTGGTGCTGTGTTCGCTGGATCCATTTTCGGTGACCATGTTTCACCGATTTCCGATACGACTGTTATGGCTTCCATCTTTGCCGAATCGGACCACATTGCACACGTGAACACACAAATTCCTTATGCGCTCATTCCCGCAGGCATTGCAGCACTGCTGTTTCTGTCCTACTCTCTTATTGAAAACAGTATTGTAATGCTGATTGCTGGTATTATCATACAATTTGTAGTAATTCGTTATTTGGGAAGACGCAACAAACAGAAATATATGCGCGAGGAGAAATTACAAGCCTGACAATACGCTGAAGTTTTGAGGAGGCATTTATGAAAACAATCAATATAGCATTGATTCCGGGAGATGGAATCGGCCCGGAAGTCGTCGAAGAAGGAGTTAAGGTATTAAAAGCAATTGAGCAGCTTGATGATCGTCTATCATTTTCATTTACTTCTTTTCCGTGGGGATGCGAATATTATTTGCAGGAAGGAAAAATGATGGCTGATGATGGGATTGAACAGCTTAATCAGTTTGATGCTATCTATTTGGGGGCTGTCGGGTACCCCGGTGTACCGGACCATATTTCACTGTGGGATTTATTACTGAAAATCCGTAAGCAATTTGATCAGTACGTGAATTTGCGTCCGATAACGCTTTTGAATGAAGCATTAACCCCGCTGAAAGCACGTACAGAGCGGGATATTGATTTTTTGATCATCCGCGAAAACAGTGAAGGGGAGTACGCGGGTGCCGGTGACAGGCTTTTTAAAGGAAAGCCCGAAGAAGTTGCATTGCAGACGGGAGTTTTCTCCCGAAAAGGAACGGAACGGATTATCCGTTATGCTTATGAAGAAGCACGAAACTCCGGTAGAACTCTGACAAGCATCAGCAAGGGGAACGCACTGAATTATTCAATGGTTTTCTGGGATGAGGTTTTTGAAGAAATTGGAAAAGAATATCCGGATGTTGAAACCTATTCGTATTTGGTTGATGCAGCCAGTTTATATTTCGTTAATGATCCCGGCGGATTCGAAGTTGTTGTCACATCCAATTTGTTTGGGGACATTTTAACTGACCTTGGTGCCGCACTAACGGGCGGACTTGGTTTGGCAACGGGGGCAAATGTGAATCCGGAAAAGAAATTCCCATCAATGTTTGAGCCTGTGCACGGTTCCGCCCCGGACATTGCCGGCAAAGGAATTGCAAATCCGCTCGCTGCAATCTGGTCTGTAAGTCAACTGCTCGATTTTTTTGATGAAGATAAATGGGGCGCAGCAATTCTTTCGTCCATTCGCGACATCATTAACGAAAAAGAGATACTGACGCCTGACTTGGGCGGGAACGCTTCCACCGCTGATGTTGGCGACAGGATTGTTGAACAATTAAAAAGTAAATAAGATTAATTATAATAAAGGATAGCCTATTTTAGGCTATCCTTTCGTTTACTCCATTCTATTTAAAGCATGATCTCCCAGCTGCATGATCACCATGTCATCCATCGGAGGGTTGTGAATTCCGGCACGGACGTCACGATAGTAGCGCTGGAGCGGATTTTTTGCTGATAAGCTACGTGCACCGGTTACACGCATTGCGAGGTCAACGACTTCAACTGCCTGGTTCACAACAGAAACTTTAACAGCCCCCAACTCAGCTTTCATCGATGCCCGCACTTTGTCACTGCTGGCATCCCATTTGGCAGCCACACTGTACAGAAAACCGGAACTTTGCATGATACGGAGTTCCATTTCACCAAGTTTTTCCTTTACATTTGGCAATTCTGCTATCGTGCCCTTAATGCTGTTTGGAGAATATTCTGCTGCGAATTTGGTGGCATACTCCTGAGCGGCTTTGGCGATTCCAAGGTAGCATGCTGGAATATGAAGGAGCCAACCAGCAGGAGCTTTCTTACCCGGAGTCAAATAACCGATCAAATCATCTGCAGCAACACGAACATTTTCCAGGACAAGATCATGGCTGCCACTAGCTTTCATGGCTACAGAATCCCATGTTTCATCAACATGTACCCCATCCAGTTCACGTCTGATCAAAAAGTTACCTACCTCATCAGAATCTTCGATGGTCGCACTGACCACAGCGTATGAAAGGATTGGTGCCATCGTCGTGAATGTTTTTCTGCCGTTAATGATCCAGCCGTCACCGGATTTTGCAGCAGTCGTTTCCGGTTTGCCGCCGCGTGTCGGACTTCCTGTAGCCGGTTCAGTGGCAGCATTGTTCATTAGTGCGCCGGTTTTTTTAACATCATCAGCAAAAGCCTGGAATTTTGTATGATCCCAGCTTTCATTTTCACCGGTGTGCTTTGTGATGCCCATATGCCATCCGATAGAAAGGGCAGTTGCACCGTCCGCCTGCGCAATTATTTCCTGATGCTTGAGCATCTCACATAAGGAAATCCCCATGCCGCCGAATTTTTTCGGAATAGTCAAGGCCGGATAACCAATATCCTTCAAGTCATTGAAATTATCAAAAGGGAATGTTCCTTCCTTATCATGAATTTCCCCGCGCTGTTTAAACGGCTTTACCGTTTCCTTCATCAGCTCAAGACGCTCTTCCATCGTATTTAAATCAGTTAATGTTGTCATAAAACTTCACTCGCTTTATTCCAATTATTTTTGTCGGATTTACAAGTCTATTATTCCATTATGGTCACCAGAGTTCAAGAAAAGAAACCGAGGCATATTTGAGTCACCTGATTAATGTATTGTATGAATTACCATAGAAATTAATTTCCAAATTTTTCTGTAAGGAATTCGTTTGCTATACTTAAATTATGCAGGGTTGTCAATCTTCAATACCAGTGTAAATAATTGAAACGTTAACCTTTGTTAATTCATGGTCTCGTAAGACTAAAAGAGGTTCACCTCCCATGGGAGGCACCGACTTATTGAAACGGAAGAATTGAGACACGTGACATTACTATTCAAAAGTGTTGATGATTAAATTGAATTGGATTAGTTGGAACGCCGTATGAGGTGAAAGTCTCACGTACGGTGTGAACGAAGGGAAAAGAGGGCGATAACGTCAAACTCTTACCTATTCGTATAAATAAATCCTGACACCTAATTCTGTGGAGACGGGTCACAATGTTGAATAACAGCAAAAGATTTGTAAAACTGAAATTTAAGTCGGAAGGTACTTTTGCACAAAAGCAACAGTTTGGTGTTTTCTTTTTTAGAAAAATCGGGTATACTATATATAAGAGTTCATATAATAATAATACCGTAGACGCTGTAACGCCTACGATATAATAGACCGAACCCCAACAAGAGGGGCGGCGCAAGAGCGAAAATGATCCCTCAATTGCCCATCATGAACTGCACCCTGTCAAGTAGACAGTAAAAATAATAAAAAATAAGTTAAGCGGCTTTGGTTCTATATTCATAAGGGCTAAGGTCGTTTAGATTTTCTTGATAACGTCTACGATTATAAAATTCGATATATTCCTCAATTGCCTTTTCCAATTCTTCGAAGGAATTATACGTGTTTAAATAATACTCTTCCGATTTTAATGAGCCCCAAAAGGATTCCATCGGACCATTATCAATACATCTGCCAACGCGTGACATACTTTGCGTCATGCCTGCTTTTTCAAGTTTTCGTTTAAACGTTTTGGAAGTATACTGAAATCCGCGATCGCTGTGCAATATTGGTTTAGCTTTGGGTTCTGCTTTCACTGCCTTATCAAAGGTTTCAAAAACCAATGGATTATTATTTGATCGACTTAATACATAACTGATAATCGATCCGTCATATAAGTCGCGAATTGCACTTAAATAGGCTTTTGAACCCTGTCCATACTTGAATTCAGTAACGTCCGTCACCCATTTCTCGTTTGGCATGTCAGCCGTAAATTCACGGTTTAATGTATTTTCGGCAATGTGCTGAGGTGTAGATTTAATATAGGGGTTTCGTTTCCTTCTGATAACTGCTTTGATACCGACGAGTCTCATGAGCCGGTAAATTCGTTTGTGATTATATTTACGTCCCAGTCGACGATTGATATTCATCTTCATCCGACGATAACCGTAAATACCATTGTGTTCTTCATGCACGGCGTATATTTCGGTGAGAAGCACTTTGTTTTGCTTTTCCTCTGCAGTAGGTATCCGATTCAGCCATTTATAGTAAGATGAACGCACAATCCCAGCCACTTCACATAAAAGTTTAATCGGAAAACCTTCATTCTCATGTAGTTCCTTGATTGCTGTAAATTCTCTTTCCAATCGAACCCTGCTTAGTGATCCCTCCTTTCGAGTTCCTTCAGCTTTTTTAGAAAAGCATTCTCCGCTCTCAGCCGTTCATTTTCCTTCTCTATCCTTTTGATTTCAAATTTTGTTTTTTCTTCAGGCGTCAGTTCTTCTTCTGTTTTGTTTCTTCCACGACCGTCCTTTAGACCATCCGCACCCCTAGATTCGTATTTCCGCACCCACTGATATACCTGCTGATAAGATACCTTATACTGTTCGGCCGTGCTTTGATAATTCTTACCTCTGGAAAGACAATCCAATACAATATTAATCCGTTCGCGCCATTCTGTCTCTCTTCCTTTGGCCATAGTATTTGTCCGCCCTTTCCTGTTTACGTTCATTACACTATGACCATTATACTTTTTAATCCATTGCCTTAAAACTCTTGGATCGGAAATCTCATATTTTCTTACTATATCCCTTAAAGAATATTTGCCAGATTCATAGTCTTTAATTGCTGAGCGTTTTAATTCCTCTGGGTATCTTTTCTTTGATCTAGCTTCCCGAAGCCCGTTCATACCATGTTTATTGTATTTTTCTTGCCAAGCTTTTATCGTTTGATGATGCACGTGATAAAAGGAACATATTTCATTTAACGAATACTCCCCCGATTCACACGCATGTAAAATCTTAATTTTTTCCTCTGAAGGACGACTCCTTCTTTTGTACATGAAAATACTCCCTTTAAAATAAACAGATTTTTATTTTTTAATCTGTCTACTTTAAGGGGAGCATATCAATCAAGCACACGAGGGGTTATTTTTTATGGTCAGACATTATAAACGCAACTAACATCCCGAAGGATATCATAAGCGCTAATACATTTGTCATGTCCATAGGCAACACCTCCCTTCTCGGAAGTGTCCAAAAAGGTCAATCGGTGCGCCACCCCTACATGCGAAGCCAGTCTATTGTATTTTATTATAACATATTGTTGTTATTTATACTGTATTTGGTAGGCAGTTTTTTGTCTTCTTCTTATATGGTATAAAATCATTGTTCAGTAAACGCGCACGGTAGCTTAAGAAACTGGATTTGACTATGCGGCAATGGGGTGCCATTCCTTAACAATGGATAATGCCAATATCGCATATAAGGATCATTTTATTGAACAAGAGTATAGATAATGGACAGTTGTAGTCCCAACAAAATTGTGGTATATTCATGTGCTAAACAAAAAGACGGGGATAAGGGGGTGAATTAATTGCCGCCAATGGATGACGTTTCAAATTCAACATCTATAAGTGATGAAGAACTTCAAACTGTTACGGTTGGGGAGCGTAAACCCCACAATGCCACCATTACTCTATTGGAATATGATTCACGCTGGCCCAAATTATTCGATAGAGAAGCTAAGCGAATTCGTTCAGAACTCGGGGATAGGGCATTACAAGTGGAACATGTAGGATCAACGTCAGTACCAGAGCTTTGTGCAAAACCAATTATCGATATTCTTTTGGTTGTAACAGACTCTGGCGATGAATCGAGCTTTGTCCCTAGCTTGGAGAAAGCTGGTTACACGCTACGTATTCGGGAACCCGAGTGGTTTGAACACCGTATGTTCAAGGGGCCTGATACAGACATTAATTTGCACGTATTCAGCAAAGGGGCATCACAGGTAGATCGTATGTTGCGTTTTCGTGACTGGCTACGTACCAACAATTCTGATCGGGACAAATATGCACGCGTCAAGCGCAACCTGGCAAAGCGTGAATGGCGACACGTGCAACATTACGCTGATGCCAAAGACTCAATAGTTCAAGAAATCATGGATCGAGCAAAAGCCAAAGAATAGAACGTTTGACATTACCTAGCCCTGTTATTGAAAGTCACAGGGCTAGGTAATGTCAATTTGAATATCTGCTAGTGAAACAACCTTTGTTCTTTAATCGGGTGCTTTTCTCTAAAAAAGAATACCCCTATATTGCATATAATGGCCAAGGATCAGGACAGAGGAAATAAGATTTTATTATTAGAATAAATGCTAAAGGAAAGTTAAAAAAATTCTTTAAACCTCTTGGGCTAGTGATATAATAGAACTATGCAATAATCGCGTTTTCCTCAAGGGAGGTCGGCGCATTCCTGTCGGTTGTAGTGTCGTACGATACGCTATAACGGAAGGGGGTGTTGCCTATGTCTGTTTTTGAGACAATGGTTCTAATGATCGCTTTCGCAACACTGATTGTGACGATTTTAGACCATGAAAAATAGACCTCCCTTAGTTTACCAGGCTAGTGAGGTCTATTCCTTACTTGCGCTGACCCCTCTTGAAGGGGAGCGATTCATTGCTGACCGAAGATATTAGCGTATCTTCGGTCTTTATTAATTTATGTCTTATTCCTATTTCTATGTTTATTATAACACGAAAAAACGGTTTGCAAACAAAAAAAATCAATGTTTTTGTTACCTCTCGTACAACGAGTTCACAGTTTAGCGAAATTATATAAACAACTTATGCGAAGCCAGTCTATTTTTTATACGGTGCCCGACAGCACATCGTTATTTATTTATCTGAATCCTGATTGTTCTTTTTTTCTTCAACTGGTATCATTTCTTCAGATGTTTCCACGCCTTCTTTCCACCATAATGCATCTTTTGGATTTTCGACGGCTTCTTTAAATTCGGATTTGGTAGCAACTGTTGGATAAGAACCTTTCAGGGATTTTCCTGATGTGTTAGTGAAAAAGAATGCTGTCACTAAAAATCCGATGATACTAATGACTGTCAGGTAGAATCCGGGTGCTAAATTACTTCCAGTTTGGTAAACAAGCCAAGTTGCAACCAATGGGGTAGTCCCGCCAAATAATGAAACGGAGACATTGAATGTTACGGCTAATGTACGATAACGGATATCGGTTGTGAACATCGTTGGCAGTGTTCCAGGCATTGTGCCTTCATAAGTTGAAAGCAGGACACCCAGAATCAGGATACCTAAAGAAACAAATATCAAAGAATTTAAATTCAAAAAATAAAAAGCGAGTACAGATAATAGTGTTAATCCGCCCAATCCAATTAGGAATACGGTCTTGTTTCCGATATTATCACTGAGCTTTCCAAACATCAGAGCAAGCGGCACCATAATAACCATTATAATTGTAATTATGATGGTCCCTGTTGTACTGGATAAGCCAATAATCTCGTCCAAGTATGAAGGCATGTATGATAAAAGCATATAGTTTGTAATATTAAAGAACGCGACAGCTACAAAACATACAAGGACATCTTTTTTATGATTTTTTAAAATGGACAGGAAGCTTTCCTCCTCGCTCTCATCATCGGAAAGTTCATTTTCAAAAATCGGCGTTTCCTCTAATCCTTTCCTGAGATACAACCCAATAAGCCCTAAAGGTAATCCGAGCAGAAACGGTATTCTCCAGCCCCATGAGGACATCTGTTGATCAGATAAAAAGATAAAGAGTGAACTGGCAAGCAAGGAAGCCAATATAAAACCAGTGAGCGTGCCAATCTCCAATCCGCTTCCCAGCATATTGCGTTTATTGTCCGGAGAAGATTCTGCAATATAGACCATTGCCCCTGCGTATTCGCCACCAGTTGAAAAACCCTGAATAATTCTGGCTACTAATAGAAGTATAGGCGCCCATATACCTATTTGATCATACGTAGGTAATACACCAATTAGAAATGTGGAAAAAGCCATTACAATAATCGTGGTAGTCAAGACAACTTTTCTTCCCGATTTATCACCGATTTTTCCAAATATAACACCGCCTAGCGGGCGCATTAAAAAAGCAATCGCAAATGTTGCAAATGTGAACACTAATTTAAGCTGATCATTCTCAACAGCACTAAAAAAGGTTTGACTGATAATAACGGCTAAATATGAATATAAACCGAAATCAAACCATTCCATAGCGTTTCCTATGCCAGTAGCATACACGCTTTTCTTCGTTTGTTTAATATCTACAACGTTAATTTTTTTCTTGTTAAATCTCATTTTATACAGCAACTCCCTTAACATGGTATATATAAGTTAAACCCGCTTTGAAAATTTTGCGCTGCCGGGTTACTTTAGAGATACACCACGTAAATGTGGATAAGAAAATTTCTGGTTTTATTATGTACCTTCTTTGCCTTTTTTATGAAAAGTTTATTTGATGTAAAGGGGGCTCTTTGAATTTTTTTCAATTGAAGAACAACTTGGTGTTATGAAGTATTGTTATACTGATTTCCAGTCACTATTTTTAGGGGGTAGATCAAATGCAAATGCCTGTACATATTGTTGCAGCACTAGGTTTTGTAGAGAACGATCACGAAGAAATATTGATCGTTAAGGAACGCCGAAGTGGTGAGTGGGTTTTTCCCGGTGGTCAAGTGGAGGCTGGTGAAAATCTGATGGATGGATTAATTAGAGAAGTGAAGGAAGAAAGCGGCATTGATGTTGAAATCTCCCATCTTACTAGCATTTATTCGAATACTGGAACATACAAAGGACATAGCGGTGTGAAAATAGTACCTGCAAAAGTAATGTTTGATTATGTATGCAAGCCCATAGGTGGAGAACTATCTTCTTCAGATGAAACATCGAATAGTAAATGGGTGAAAAAGAATGAAGTGCTGGATATGGTAACTTCTCCCGCGCTCAGAACAAGATTCCAAGCTTATTTGGAATTCGAAGGTAATATTTTTTATATGGATTACGTAACAAAACCGGAATTTGAAGTGAAACTTAAAAGAACAATTTAATGATTATGATTCGTTGACCCCGGTAAAAATCAAACGGAAGGCAGCAAACACGAAAAATTCAGCTATGAAAAGGAGGGGCTGGGACATATCAAAAACATGTAATTCAAAAGACGAACAATGAGGGATTTTCCGGTGCAGCTATACGCTCCATTTTCAGTAAATTTGTTCGAGTTTTCTTTTGGATAAATCACTTTTGTCCCAGCCTCTTCTTATTTCCCTACATTTCCAATTCAAAATCCTTTACGTACGCTTGTGGAGTCATAATCGCCTTGCCGTCAAACTTATTAAGCGAATCGCCGTTCCGGACGCGGTTAGGTGTATTGGGTTGTGCGAGTGCTTGGCGGGCAATTCCGATAAAGTCAGCTTGATTTTGTCTCAAAACATTTGCAGCCTTTGATGGATCACTTAATTTTCCGCATGCGATAACAGGCTTGTCCGTGAACTTCTTAGCAGCTTCTGACATCGTCATTGTGTCTTCGCCGAACCCTGGTGTAGCCGCGTCATCATCCGAGATGTGTATATAATCGACATTCGTTTTCCCGAGCTCAGAGAAGATGATTTCCGCATCCTTTTCGCCGCCCGGCCATTTGTAGCTGCCGTTCGTTGCTTTCAGTTGGGAAATCCTGATGCCCAGAATTATGTCAGTTCCAATTGCTTTTCCTACTTCCTCTATTACTTCTTTGAGAAGACGAACGCGGTTTTTAACACTGCCGCCATATTGATCTGTTCGATGATTGCTGATTTCAGATAAAAATTCATCCAGTAAATAACCATTTGCTCCGTGTAATTCAACGCCGCTAAATCCTGCCTCTTTCGCAAGTTCCGCCGAACGAATGAAGCCCTGTTTCACTTTTTCAATGCCCTCTAAAGTTAATTCTTTAGCTGTTGGAAAGGGGCCGCTGCCGTAGTATACTTCCACTTTATCTACTGACGGAGAAAAAGCGGAAGGTGCAACCGTAACATCTGTATGGCGGTTCCCCTGTGTTTGGGCCCCTCCGTGCATCAGCTGTGCAATCATTAACGCCCCATGCGATTTTACACTTCTCACAATTGGTGCCCAAGCTCTTGCATGTTTTTCAGTGGCCAGCCCGCCTTGGTATTTATAGGCTTGGCTATGCTCTGTGTCGGGATATACCCCTTCAGTGATGACCGCCGCGAATCCTCCTTTCGCAAAACGTTCATAGTATTTGTGCACGCGTTCATTCGGTGTACCATCTTCTTCTGAGCTGACGCGTGTCATCGGAGCCACAATATATCGGTTTTTTAAAGTTTGCTTTCCTATGTTGCCTTGTGTAAATAGTTCTTCCATTATGATCACCTTGCTTTCACTCATTTCTATTCCACCGCAAGTTTAAACTATTTAAAATTGATTTGCCATTATTGGGCACTGAGTGAGAACATGGTGTTAATATTCATTTCAAAACGTCTTGGATTCATGGAAGAAGGAAAATATGAGGATGAAATTGTTTACGGACTTTTAATTGAAGACTGGGGTAACTAATTATTCTTTATTCCGGTTATAGTCGGACAATTTGCTGCTATACCAATATAAAGTGGAACCTCTAATTAGTCAGGTTCCACTTTATACAGGTATATTTTCCATGGTGATGCATTTGTCGTGAAGCTTCGTTCAAATATTAAATCGTTCTCCCGGTGGTTCTTAATCGGAAGGGCAGACAGTACGTAGTCGCCGCCAAGATTACGCAGTGCTGCTGTGTTGATGTTCAGATGATCAAGTACTTTATTACTGTCCTTTGTAAACAAATAATGTTTGCCGAGTTCCGCAACGTACATGTAAAGTCTGCCGCCCCATGTATCAAAATAGTTTTCCAGTGTCGCGTTTTTTTCCAGTTCCGGTGCGATGATTTTTCGGAACTTGTGCTTATAGGAAAGTGGAAAACTGTTGTTGTATGTATCCAATGTATAGAAACCGTTGTATTGTGCAATTGTTGGATGCGTGGCAATGCTCACTACGCGGTATTCTGATGGATCTTTCCCGATATATTCTTGAATGTCTGCAAATAAATTTTCCGAATAAAACTCAGCAAAAGTCGGGGTGCCGATAGAACTGTATTTTATCTCTTCATTGAGCCCAATCAAAATCAGCAGTTGTGCCACCAGTAATATCGATACAAGCACTTTTCCAAATGACAGATATCGCCATAGAATCCACAATGCCAGAGCAAAACAAATATACCAGATCATCGGATCAAGAAAATGGATGCGGCTGAAATTAAAGGTATTGGCAATCATAAAATTGTCTTTTATCATGCGCCAACCTTCCCAGTACCAGAATGCATACCAAAGGGAAAGCAGTGCATTGAATAAAATCAGTCCAATAAGCAGCTTTGGTTTAATCTTGCGCCAGGCGGCCACGACCAATGCCACACCAATAACAGGCAGGATGATTTTTGTATGAACCGCCATATCATGCGTATGCCCGTGAATAAAATTGTGCATAAACAATTCGAATGTTTCAGCTAAATTGTTGTGTCCCAGATTAAGTGCCTCTCTATGTGAAGTAAAACCTTCACTGAAAAACATGCTGTAAATCAATATGTAGTTTTTGACCAGATACAGCAGGGTCATGAAGGAAATGGCAGTGAAAAATGCCCAATTACTTTTCTTCGAGCGGATCCAATCTATAATCCAGATAACACCCATCAATCCAAGGAAAAATACGAATGTCAGAATAAAGCTTGAAAAGAATGGAAACAGCAATAAAATAATCCAATGATAAACAGGTGTTTTCCAGCCATGCTTGCGAAAGTTCAAAAAGAGATGCAGTGCAAGCGGCAGTCCGGCAATTGACAGTAATCCTGATGGCCAAAAAGGGAGCAGGGCAAACCCGAGTGCTGCTCCGCTTGTAATCCATATTGAATTAACTTTCCGCCGTAACAGTAGGTACATACCGGTAAACGCGACAAATCGCATCACCGTTTGCCCGACAGTATATGCCGTCATTGGTTCCAAAAGCACATTCAGCCATACCATCACATCAAACGGGGAAGCCAGCGTACTTCTTGGCAGACCATTAATGATGTTTGGCAGTGTTCCCATGGAAAAAAATTGTCCGCTTTCCACAAGAAGCTTATACCAGACAATATTAGAATCCAGGTTATCGTGAACCCGGATATGTGTATCTTCGCCAAGTATATAATAGGGCATCAAATATGCGATAATAACCAAACATGCCACTAGTATTTGTTTATGCGCTGAAATAGTTTTTAACATGGTTGACCACATAATCGACAGCCTCTTCCTCCATCCCGTAATATAATGGCAAACGGACAAGCCGTTCACTTTCTGCAGATGTGTGCTGGTCCATACCTGCCATTTTTCCAAATTTTCTTCCGGCATGTGAAGTATGCAGCGGTACAAAATGTGTTACTGCTAATATGTCACGTTCTTCCAGATAGGCAATTAACTTTTGCGCCTCGTCTGTTTTTATGTAAAACATGTGCGCATTGTGTTTACAACTGGCCGGAACAAATGGAATACCGATTTCATCGACATCACTCAGACCCTCGAAATAACGGTCCCAGCAGTTCATCCGCTCTGTCAAGATTTGTCCGGCATGCTGCAGCTGTACGGATAAATAAGCTGCATTGATATCACTCAACAGGTAGGATGAGCCAATATCACGCCAGGAATATTTATCTACCACGCCACGGAAAAACTGTTTCCGGTTTGTTCCTTTTTCCTGTAAAATTTCGGCACGTTCAACTGCATCGACATCATTAATGATTAATGCTCCGCCTTCACCACACGTATAGTTTTTCGTTTCATGAAAACTGATTGTGCCAAAGTGACCGATTGCACCAAGTGGTTTTCCTTTATACGTACTCATTAATGCTTGTGCTGCATCCTCAATTACCCATAAAGTTTCCTTTCTGGCGATATCCATAACGGCATCCATATCACAGGATATACCTGCATAATGGACGACAACAATGGCTTTTGTCTTGGAAGTGATAGCGGCTTTGACGGCAGAAGGGGATACATTCATGGTTGCCGGGTCAACATCCACAAACCGTATCGAAGCCCCTCTCAGTGCAAATGCGTTTGCAGTTGAAACAAATGTATAGGATGGCATAATAATTTCATCTCCGGGTCCTGCATCAATCAACAGCGCTGTCATTTCCAGGGCCGCAGTACAGGAAGGGGTGAGGAGTGCTTTCTCACATTTTAGCTGCTGCTCAAGCCACTCCGCACATTTTTTGCCGAATGGACCATTACCGGAAAGTTTCGTTTGTTGCAGTGCTTCTTTAATGACTTCTTCTTCACTTCCTACATAACATGGTTTGTTGAACGGAATCATAATACGATCACCTCACAATGATTGACTGGTTACAATAATGCCCGCTACAATCAGAGCTAATCCGATAACTTTTTGAACCGTCACCGGATCCCCAAATAAAAACACCGATAACACAAAAACAAGTACAAATGACAGACTCATAAATGGATAGGCATAGCTGATGTTAAATTTTGTCATAGCGGCCATCCAGAATAATGATGCAATAAATGCGGACAGGAACCCGGATAGTATCCATGGATGAAGCAGCAGCTGCACGAGAAATATTAATTTGTCGGACCAATCCTGTGGCAGGCTGCCTGCCTGATCAATTTTCCATTTCAGAATCAATTGACCATATACCGTAAAAAAGATGGTTGCAAATATATAAAAATAACCCATGACTACACGCCCGGACCATTCATTTTATGATAGACATCAATGGTTTTCGAAAGCTTGAATCCGAGTGCCTGGAACAAATTCAGTGATGCAACGTTCGCCGCTGAAATAGAGGTGCGAAGCTGATCATATCCAAAGGTAAACTGTTTCTGACATCCCTGGCTGGTAAATGTTTTTGCAAGCCCTTTTTTCCGGTATTCTTGTGTGATGCCGAGAAGCAGAACTTTATCCTGGTCGTAAGCGTAAAACCCTACTGTCCGGCCATGATCTTTTAATGCAAAAATAGAATCATTCTTAATGAGGTCATTTACCCAGTTTGCGTAGCGTAAATCGGCCAGGTTATCAGGTATGTGAAAATCACGGTGAAATCGCCCGTGCATAAAGGCTTCATTAGCAATTTGCAATATTTCATCAGGATCGTAATCCTTAGAAATGGAAGTTCCTTCTTTATAGAAGATATTCAGGTTTTCCCGCTGGCAGACAGGTTCTATTAACGTGTCCATATAATAAAATCCGTGTTTTAATAACAGTTCAGGACTTTCCAGCGGATTGACTTTTAATGTGAAGTGTCCTTCAAGATTGTCGGTTTTTTGAAGGGTTGTTTCGGAATAATCAAGTACTTCGTAGGTGTTGATGTTGAAATTCCGTTTATCCCATGGCGTCTCTCTGAGTGTTTCCATACCATCATCTCCGTTCTTTTAAGTCTTCTGTCGTATCGCGTATCAGATAGAGTGGACGTCCTTTAGCCTCATTAAACACTTTTCCGAGATAGAGTCCAAGAACACCGAAATTGAAAAAAATCAATCCGCCTATAAAGTAGATGGAGACCATTACACTGGTCCACCCCTGAACCGGTTGTGCCAGGAAAAAGTATCGAATAAACAGATACAGCCCATAAATAAAAGAACCTAGGGCTATTAAAAATCCAAACTGAATGGATAATCGGAGCGGTTTATTCGACTGGGAAATAATTGCATCAGTTGCAAGGGTGACCAGTTTTTTAAGATTATAGGAAGTCTTACCTTCTTTACGGGCACTGTGTTCAACACGAACAGTTCCGGTCTTGTAGCCCATCCATTGGATAAACAGGGGGAAGAAGCGGTTTTGTTCCCGCATCCGCCGGAAACCTTCCACGACTTTTTTGGAACTGATGCTAAAATTGGCTATCGTATGATCCGAAGTTCGCCCGGATAAATAGTCATATACCTGGTAGAACAGTTTTGATGTATGCCGTTTGAACCAGTTATCCTGTCGTATGGTCCGGTTGCCGAATACCACTTCATATCCTTCGAGTGCTTTTTGGTAAAGGTTTTCAATTTCCTCGGGCTGATCCTGAAGATCGCAATCCATGACAACAATCCAGTCTCCAACCGTATAATCCAGTCCGGCGGTGATGGCGTGATGTTGACCAAAATTTCTTGCCAGATCAATACCTTTAATCCGCTCATCGCTGGCAGAGAGCTGTGTAATAGTTTCCCAAGCATTGTCAGGGCTTGCATCGTTAATTAAAATGATTTCAAAATGGGCTGGTATTTTTTCAATCGTTTTCGTAACACGGCTGCATAGTTCCTTCAGACAAACCTCACAGCCATAAACCGGTACAACGACAGAAATTAAAGGGTAACTTGATCCCATTTGTTTACATACCATTCAACAGTTTTTCGCAATCCGGTTTGCAGGTCGGTTACCGGTTTCCAGCCCAGTTCATTCCGTAATTTTGAATCGTCTACTGCATAACGCCGGTCATGGCCAAGCCGATCCATGGCAAATTTGATTAATTCCTTATAACTGTAAGTCTCCGGTTTCAGATGATCTAATATATCGCATATAGTGATGGCGAGTTCCATATTTGTTTTTTCATTTCCGCCGCCGATATTATACGTTTCCATCCGATTGCCTTGATGATAAATAAGGTCCAGGGCTTGACAATGATCGTTTACATACAGCCAGTCTCTGATGTTTTGCCCGTCTCCGTAAATGGGAATGGAACTTCCTTTCAACGCGTTGGAAATAACCGTGGGAATTAACTTCTCTTCATGCTGCCGTGCACCGTAATTGTTGGAGCTTGAAGAAATAATGACATTCATTCCATAAGTGGCCCCGTAACTGTTGACCAGTAAGTTTGCCCCGGCCTTTGATGCACTGTAGGGGTTGCGCGGGTTGTACGGGGTGTCTTCATTAAATTTCCCATCATTACCTAAAGATCCGTATATTTCATCGGTGGAAATATGGTGAAACCGCCGTTCAGTCAATTCACCTTTATCCCGCCAGGAATTACGCGCAGCCTGCAGCAATACATTCGTGCCTAACACATTTGTTTCAACAAAGGATGATGCATTTTTGATGGATCGATCAACATGTGATTCAGCGGCAAAATGGATGACACCTGTAATGTCAAATTCGGTAAATATACTGTTCACGAGCTGCTCATCTGTAATGTCACCCCGGATAAAACGGTAGTTGTCCAACTGTTCCACCTGACGTAAATTATTAGGATTCCCGGCGTAAGTGATCTTGTCCAGATTAATAATCCGGCAGCCTGGATGTTTTTCCATAAAATAAGTAATAAAGTTGGACCCGATAAATCCGGATCCACCTGTTACAAGAATTGTATTATTCATTTTCCACCAGTCCTAACATTGGATTTCGGTCAATTTCTTCCCAGTATTGCTCTGTATGTTTTCGTTTGGCGATTTCAATTAAATAGCGGCCATAGTCGGTTTTTTCCATTGCTTTACCTTTTTTAAATAATGCATGCTGGCTTATATAGCCCATATAGTAGGCGATTTCTTCAAGACAGGCGAGTTTGAATCCTTGACGTTGTTGGGTGATTTTCACAAATTCTGCTGCTTCAAACAGTGATTCATGTGTTCCCGCGTCCATCCAGGCAAAACCTCTGCCAAGAAGCTGAACATCAAGCTGTCTTTTTTTCAGGTATTCATTATTCAGGTCTGTAATCTCCAATTCGCCGCGCTCCGACGGTTTCAATTGTTTGGCTATCGTAACTGCCTGGGAATCAAAAATGTACAGCCCGGTAACAGCGAAGTCGGATTTTGGATCAGTGGGCTTTTCCTGCAGTGATACAGCTTTTTGGTTGTGGTCAAATTCAACAACCCCGAACCGCTCCGGATCCTTTACCCGATAACCGAACACTGTTGCATGGTTATGGTTTTCCAATGCGCGCCGGAACAAAGTCGTGAATCCCTGTCCGTAAAAAATATTGTCGCCGAGAATCAGCGTGATATTGTCATTCCCGATGAAATCTTCTGCGAGGATAAATGCTTCCGGGATGCCGTTTGGTTCGGTCTGTTCCATATGGGTCAGTTTGATGCCAAATGCTGTTCCATCACCAAGAAGTTCTTCAAAGCGCGGTCTGTCCTGAGGTGTACTAATGATCAGAATGTCCTTAATCCCACCGAGCATAAGAACGGAAAGTGGATAATAAATCATCGGCTTATCAAATACAGCAAGAAGGTGTTTGTTTATACTGTCTGTGCTCGGTGATAATCTTGTGCCGCTTCCGCCAGCAAGTATGATACCTTTCATGGGAACCATCCTCTATTATTGGTAATAAATTCATGAAAATAAACCTTTCCATATATTCTATTACCGTTTTTCGAGTAAATAATCTTACAATTCGATTTCAATTTAATTACTTTCTTTATTTTACAAATTGTTCGAATGGGGTATATAAGTAGAAACAACATGTGCGATTCAGATGTGAAATCAACTGGTATGAAAGGTTTGCATCTTCCGGGAATATGCTAAAACAGGATCACAGAAATGGAGGGTAAATATGGGACAAAAAATTGGCGTACTCATTTTGCATGGTGCAGGGACTCCGGAACGTGATTTTGCCGAAAAAATGATTCAACAGATTTCGGGTGACTTCCGGGATAAATGCGGAACTAACCGGGTTGACCTGGAATTTGAACCTGTTTTCTGGTCATCCGTATTTGCACAGGAGCAGCAGCAGCTTTGGAAAAGTATGCAGCATGATGCAGACTTGGATTATGGATGGCTCAGGCAATTTGTGATTACATTTTTATCAGATGCTGTTGCCTACCAGCCTACAAGCGCGGGCGGACAAAATTATGATAAGGTGCATACAGTTGTCGCAAAATCAATTCGTCAGTTGAAAGAGCGGGCGGGTGAAACGGCGCCGCTTTGTGTCATCAGTCACAGTCTGGGTTCTATTGTGGCAAGTAATTATTTTTATGATTTGCAGTACAGAAGAAGCAACATACGGGCATTAACGAAACAAAATTCTGATGATACACCGATAGAGAATTGTGAAACGATGGCATTGTTTTATTCGCTGGGCAGTCCAATGGCTCTTTGGTCTCTCCGTTATATTGATTTCGGGTCACCAATCACAGTACCATCACCCCATATGACAGATCATTATCCTGGCATCACCGGGGAATGGCTGAATTTTTATGATAAAGACGATATTTTGGCTTATCCGCTTAAAGGACTTAATGATGCTTATAAAGAAGCAGTGACTGAAGATGTTGAAGTGAACGCCGGCGGACTGCTGACAAGCTGGAATCCGCTGTCCCATGCCAAATATGATACAGATGGCGATGTGATTTCAAAGATTACAGATGGCCTGCTTCGTGTATGGAAAAATGTTAATGCCAGTCGATAACAGATTGTACTCCCTCGTTTTAGCAGGATTTCCGGCAGTATACACCGAAATATACATGAGCGCCTATAAAACGGGGGGAGAAGTACAATGGAGACTGCGGCTAATCGGGTAATTAAACCAAGGCCAAAGCGCAATAAGAAAAAAATAACGCTGATCACACTTGGAATCATCCTGATCATTGGACCTATTCTTATATTTTTTGTAAATGCTTTTATTAATCGTTCAATAGCACAGACGGAAGGAACGATTAAGCTGTCTGCCCTTCATGATAAGGTTACCGTGATAACGGATGAAAATGGGGTTCCACATATTAAAGCAGCAAATGCTCATGATTTATACATGGCACAAGGATATATCCAGGCACAAAGCAGAATGTTCCAAATGGAGCTGTCACGCAGACAGGCTTCAGGCACATTGAGTGAAGTTGTTGGCGAGGCAACAATAGAACAGGATAAGTATTTCCGGACACTCGGTTTAAGACGTGCTGCGGAAAGGTCCTATAAAATGTATTCCAACGAAAGCAAGCATGTATTGCAATGGTTTAGTGATGGTGTAAATGCATATATTGATCAGGCTAAAGCAAATAACAGTCTGCCTGTTGAATTCACACTGCTCGGAAAGGAACCGGATAAATGGACACCGATAGATTCACTCACGATTGGGAAATACATGGCTTTTGATCTTGGCGGGCATTGGGAACGTCAGGCATTTAATTATTATGCCCTAAACCATTTTACTCCGGAAAAAGCATATGAATTGTTTCCGAAGTATCCGGAAAACAAACCGGCTATAATGGATGAAACACAGGTCAATATTGCCCAAAGTTTTACACATGCGGTTATTCCGCATGCATATAACGGCAGTAACAATTGGGTTGTCAGCGGCGAAAAGACCAAATCCGGCAAGCCGCTTCTGGCAAATGATCCGCACCTTGGGTTTGCCACGCCATCGATATGGTATCAAATGCACCTGGAAACGCCGGAAATGAATGTAAGCGGGGTTATTTTTGCCGGTGTACCGGGAATCATTCTTGGTCATAACGACGAAATCGCCTGGGGTGTGACCAACACGGGCCCCGATGTGCAGCAGCTTTATCTTGAAAAACGAAATCCGAAAAATGAACATGAATTTTTATATGAAGGCACATGGGAAGAGGCGAATGTTATCCAGGAACCCATTCATGTAAAAGGCGGTGAAACCATTAAGTATGAGGTCGTCGAAACCCGTCATGGTCCGGTTATTTCCGGATTTGCCAATAAGAGCGCCCGGGACATGGTACTTTCACTAAGATGGACGGCACTTGATCCGACGACAGAACTTGCTGCCATTTTGGATATGAACCGGGCATCTAATTGGTCCGAATTCGAAAAAGCACTGGAAAAATTTCATGCACCCGCACAAAATTTTGTTTTCGCATCGAAAAAAGGAATGATTGCGTTTAAAGCGAACGGGAAAATACCAGTTTATGAGGATGGGAATGATGCGCTGCTTCCACTGAAAGGGTGGAAAGCGGAAAATAACTGGAAAGGATTCATCCCATTTGATGAACTGCCAACAGTCGTTAACCCGGAAAAAGGATTTATTGCGACGGCAAATAATAAAATTGTCGGTGCTAACTATCCATATCATATTAGTAATGTCTGGGCACAGCCGTACCGGTTTGAACGAATTACGGAAGTACTGAAATCAGGTGATCATTTTACGGCAGACGATATGATGGCATTGCAGATGGATCAGATGAATTTACGGGCAAAAGAGTTTGTTCCCGCTTTTTTACAAGTACTTGAAGCTGAAGATCTGTCTGATACGGAAAAACAGGCGTTAACATTATTGCAGGACTGGAATTACAAGGACAATAAAGCGGCACCGCAACCGCTTTTATTTCATCGCTGGATGGAGGAAATAGAAACAATTTTGTATGAAGATGCCATTCCGGAAGACATCATGGAGTTGTTCGGCGGAAAAGGTCAGACGACAGATAATATACTGCGAAGGGGGAATAAGTCCGATTGGATAGAGGATAATGGCGGTATGCAAAAGGTGCTCCATCAATCATTGAAAAATGCGTTGGAGGAACTCACCACTGTATATGGCAGTGATCTGATGGCCTGGAAATGGGGCGATTATCATAAGGTCCAGTTCTATCATCCACTTTCATCGGTAAGTCCGGTTCTGGAATTCTTCTTCAATCGAGAGGATCCGATTCCTGTTGGTGGAAGCAGTGTTACGCCAATGGCCGCAAGTTACAATCAGGAAACGGGAATTGTTGATCATGGTGCATCATGGCGTTTTGTAATCGATACGAACCAAATGTGGAAGGGATACCATATTGTTGGTCCCGGTCAGGCCGGGCATTTCAAAAGCAAGTGGTATCACGATCAAATGGATAACTGGGTTAATGGGAATTATCATATTACGAAAACGAAAGGCATGAAAGGGAACCGGCTTATATTAATGCCATAAGCTTTACCACACATAAGATTACATTCGAACTGTCAGGCAATGATTTCGCCGGGCAGTTTTTTCTTTTTGCAGGAAATGGATAATATTCTATCTTAAGATACATCCTAACGATATATAATTTGCAAAAGGGTGGTATCGTAACATGGACGTAGCAGGGATCCTGATTGTTATCGGCTTCATTGCGGCAGCGTTAATTATATTGATTTTACTGGCGATTGGAATTCGATTGTTTGTGGAAGACCGGACACAGCGGCAGCATCCGGTATTGCGCAACTATCCGGTATTGGGTCGTATTCGTTATTTCCTGGAAAAAATCGGACCGGAGATGCGTCAGTATTTTTTCGATAATGATCGGGAGGGAAAACCATTTTCAAGGAATGATTATCAGCATATTGTAAAAAAGGCAAAATATAAACGGGATGTCATGGGATTTGGTTCGCAGCGGAACTTTGAGGAAGAAGGTTATTATGTTAGGAATTCCATGTTTCCGAAACTGACGGAAGAATTGAAAATGGATCGTGAAACCAAGCAGACTACCGGGCGTTACTTATTAATTAAAGACCCGTTATTTACGCAGCGGACCGAGGATTGGGAGGAAGATGAATCACCTGTTTACCTGCTTGATGAGGATGACACCATCATCATCGGGGAGAATTGCCGATACCCATTTAAGGTAAGAGGTCAGATTGGTATGTCTGCGATGAGTTATGGCTCATTGGGTGATCGGGCAATAACAGCACTTTCCGAGGGACTGGGAATCGCCAAAGGTGCTTGGATGAATACAGGAGAAGGCGGACTTTCTGAATATCATTTAAAAGGCAATGTCGATGTTATTATGCAAATCGGCCCCGGAATGTTTGGTGTCCGTGATAAAGAAGGTAACTTCAATTGGGATGAATTGTTGGAAAAAAGTAAAATCCCCCAATTAAAAGCATTCGAAGTGAAGCTTGCGCAAGGGGCTAAAACACGCGGCGGCCATCTCGACGGGGAAAAAGTTACCGAAGAGATTGCCAGAATCCGGATGGTGGAACCGTTCGAGTCAATTGACAGTCCAAACCGTTTTCCTGAATTTGATGATATTCCGTCACTATTTGGGTTTATCGGAAAAATTCGTGAACATACGGGAATGCCGGTTGGAATGAAAATTGTTGTCGGCAGTCATATGGAAGCAGAAGAATTGGCAAAAACAATAAAGGAACTCGGAACAGGGCCGGACTTTATCACTGTAGACGGAAGTGAAGGCGGAACCGGTGCCTCATACCAGGAATTGGCAGACAGTGTCGGACTCCCGATTCGTTCAGCACTTCCGCTTGTAGACTATTCTCTGAAAAAATATGGTGTACGGGATCAAGTGAAAATTTTTGCATCCGGGAAGATGTTTTCACCTGACAGGGTGGCCATCGCCCTTTCAATGGGTGCCGACCTTGTAAACATAGCACGCGGCTTTATGATTACGGTTGGGTGTATTCAAACACTTAAGTGCCATTCCAATGTATGTCCAGTCGGTGTCGCAACAACAGACCCGGATCTGCAACGAGCACTTGTTATTGATGAAAAAAAATACCGCGCCGCCAACTATCTGATTACAATGCGAAAAGGTCTGTTCCGTATCGCAGCGGCATCCGGGCTAAACTCCCCGGTCCATTTCAGCAAGGAACATATCGTGTATAAAGATGATAAAGGCAAAACATGGTCACTCGACGACATTTATGAATCAATGGTACAGGACCATGGAAAAGGGAGTGCAAATGCATAATGAATCAGGCCCCAGTTCAACTGGGGTCATTTTTAAAGTTTCTATAAATCTTCCTGTAAAACATGCGAACTCCTGCCCAAATGTGCGAAGTCCTCACTGAAACATGCGAATTCCCCCCTAAGTGTGCGAACTCCTTATCGAAACAACAGTATCATATAGTTGATGAAGTGTCGTTAATTTGTTTAAATAGAGATATTATTTTAACGATTTCAGGGGGAAGGGGAATCCGCCAAATTCAGTTTATAGATAGGAATCAACTTTTTGCCAATTGCCTGAATTGAATTCTATAATGAAACAAACATTTGAGGCTGGAAGGGGAGGAGTGATCAGTTGCCAATCAATGTACCGAAAGAATTACCTGCAAGTGATGCTTTAAAACAGGAAAAAATATTTGTGATGGACGAAGATCGTGCAAGGACACAGGATATCCGTCCTCTTAATATATTAATTCTAAATTTAATGCCGGAAAAAGAAAAAACCGAACTGCAGCTGTTGCGGTTACTTGGGAATACGCCGCTTCAGGTTAATATCAGTTTTTTGCGGACGGAAACCCATCGCTCAAAACATGTAAGCCGACATCACCTGGAAAATTTTTATACAACGTTTGAACATGTTAAAGAACGTCGTTACGATGGGTTGATCATTACCGGTGCCCCAATTGAACATCTTGAATTTGAGGATGTAAATTACTGGGGGGAATTGACGGAAATAATGGATTGGGCTAAACGCAATGTGACTTCCACATTACATATTTGCTGGGGAGCACAGGCGTGCTTGTATCATCACTATGGAATTAAAAAATATGAGCTGCCAAAGAAAAGCTTTGGTATTTTTAAACACC
Organism: Virgibacillus siamensis; assembly: GCF_900162695.1. Classification (NCBI taxonomy): domain Bacteria; kingdom Bacillati; phylum Bacillota; class Bacilli; order Caryophanales; family Bacillaceae; genus Virgibacillus; species Virgibacillus siamensis. Next base: position 2,097,241 of record NZ_FUIH01000007.1, on the reverse strand, counting down.
AAATTTCTGATCCGACAATAAAACTTGTGCGCGGATTTGATGAAATTTATCTCGCACCGCATTCCAGGTATACCACCGTTTCCGGGGAGGAAGTAGAAAAGAACCCCGAATTAAAATTGCTGTCCGTTTCTGAAGAAGGTGCACCGTTCATCATCATGTCCAACGATGCCAAAAATGTAATGATTACAGGGCACTTGGAGTATGATGCAACCACACTGGCCGAGGAATACAAACGTGATATTGACAGGGGACTGGAAATCGATAAACCTTTGAATTATTTTCCCGATAATAACGTAAACGAACGACCGCCCAATGTATGGAGGTCACATAGTCATCTGCTTTTTTCCAACTGGCTGAATTACTATGTGTATCAGGAAACGCCATTTGAATGGGAATAGGCTTATAGCTGCAGCTAAAAAAATATTTGACCATACTGCAATCGCATAAGAATAGCGATTGCAGTTTTTCGCGCATTTTTTACTTAGGAAAATACTGAAAAACTTCCTGGTAAGAATAGCACAGGTCAAATCACATTTATTTTTCCTCGTAACATACAAAAGTAACATGTTTTACAGCTTGTTAAACTTCCATTCTTGCAACCTTTTACCTGTTTTTAAGCATTCGTTTTCTTTATAGTTGTAAAATTTATACAGATGTTGGTAAAGTGATTGTCAGATAAACTCGATTACAGAAACAGCACTGGATAGAAAGTCCCTGAATTTGATCTTTGTCCCCTTTAAGCAACTCAGTCAGAAATTACCCAACTACTCTTTTGAAAGCGCTTTATAACTATTTGGTATAAGGGTTATAAAATGCCCTTCACATACCTTGAAAAAAATGAAGAAGGGAGGTTCCTGTATCTTCACTGGCAATACCTGAACAAATCATTTTATAGGAGGGGAATTCTGATGAATCAAAAATGGTGGATTCGCAGTGTGCAGATGTTCGTTTTAGCAATGGTATTGTTTGTTCCTGCGATGCAGGCAGATGCAGCTTTCAACCCTGCATCTGAAGTGCGGTCATCTTCTGATCGGACAGAGCCGGAAATAACTGTTGGTCCGGATGGTGCAACAATTGTTTCCGAAAAAGAGACAACAACAATTGGTCCGGGTATTGAATTGACAACGTTTGAACGGTTTGATTCACGTGGCTGGATTAATGGTGAAATGATGACCGTCGACCTCACGAATGATAAAAGCTCAACAGATCTTCTTTTTCCTGGTGAAATTTCAAAAGCGAAGCCAGTGTCGGAAATGGCAGCAGCGGCGGGGGCAATCGGTGGTGTCAATGGTGACTTTTTTGACATCAATGATACAAATGCACCTCTCGGGACCGCAATTAAAGATGGCAAACTATTAAAAGGACCACAGGGTACGCATACGTTGACTGTCGGTGTGGACAAGCATGGAATAGGACATATTACAGATATTTTTCTTGATGGGACAATACACCTTCCAAGTGGTGATTATCCGCTTGCGGCATTCAACCAATACACGGTTCCAGAAGGTGGAATTGGCCTGTATACACCACTTTGGGGAAAAGCGCAACGTTCTGAAACAGGGTCTGATATTTATGAGGTAACTGTTAGAAATGGTAACGTAATTGCAGTAGATAATAGTGCAGGTAAAGGTGAAATTCGAGAAGGTACAATTGTACTGACAGGCAGGGGACAAGGTGCTGATCGACTTCGGAATCTCACAATTGGTGACAGTGTTACGGTTGAATATGCACCGAAGGCTGATGATGAGGCGATGATGGACTTTGCGGTCGGTGGCAATGCAGTTTTAATTGAAAATGGACAGGTTCAGGCGGGACTGGATGATACTACAACAGCTCCACGGACAGCTGTCGGGCTTTCCCGGGACGGAAAAAAGATGATTCTCGCTGCAATTGATGGACGGCAAGTGGACAGCAGGGGGATGACGTATAAAGAATTAGCACATTTTATGAAGGAACAGGGAGCCTATACAGCCTTAAATATTGATGGCGGGGGATCAACCACAATGGTGGCACGGAAACCCGGCAAAGCAGACGCAAGGGTGGTTAATTCTCCTTCTGATGGAGAAGAGCGGAACGTGCCAAATGGAATCGGTATTTTCGCGAAAGCCGGCAGTGGTGAACTAACAGGCTTTACCGTTGAAACCGTAATAGATGTTGAAAACAGCAATCGGGTATTTCCGGGTTTAAGCCGAACGTTTACCGGGCTTGGATATGATGAAAATTATTTTCCGGTAGCAGTGAATGATATTTCCTGGCAGGCAATACCGGCGAATGTCGGGTCTTTTGATAAAAATGGCGTTTTTTATGCAGAAAAATCAGGGTCCGCACAGGCACGGGCAAAAGTCAAATCCGTTAAAGGCACAGCGCCGCTGACAGTACTTGGAGAGCTTGATCGGATTGAGACCACAACTGCGCATCTCAGTCTGGAAATGGGCAGTGAAGATACATTTACTGTTATCGGGTATGACGAAGCCGGATATTCCGCTCCGATTGAGTCGAGGGATATTGAGCTTGATTATGATGAAACCGTTATTTCGATTAAGGAAAATAAGCATGGCGGTTTTAAGATTGTGCCAAAAAAGGATGGTTCAGCAACCCTAATCACCATTCGAGTGCTTGATATGGAAATAAAAGTTCCTGCAACAGTAGGGTTTTCCTCTGAGACGGTTTCGGATTTTGAAGAATTAACAAGCTGGGAATCGGCAAAGTATCCTTTTAGTGTCAAGGCTTCCCTTGAACCTGCCTCTGGTAAAGAAGGAAAGGGGATCAAATTAAATTATGATTTTACGACAACTACGGCAACGCGTGCAGCTTACTTACAAGCATCACCCAAACTGGAATTGCCAGGAGATGTTCAGAAGATTGGCTTATGGGTAAAAGGTGATGGTAATGGAGCTTGGCTGCGGATGGTAATTGAAGATGCTTCAGATACGCGATATACATTAAATTTAGCGGATGAAGTCAATTGGACTGGCTGGAAGTATGTTGAAACAACGTTGCCGGATGGGATTCAATACCCTGTGAATTTATGGCGGATTTATCCAGTGGAAACCAATGGCGATGAACAATATACAGGGCAATTGATTTTTGATAATTTGACAGTCGAAGTACCTCCCGCTGTCGATATGCCTGAACAGAGTGAGGAAGAACCTGATTCACTCATTATACAAAACGGCACGATTGACAGTGATCGCTGGAAATTTGCAGTTCTTGCTGACAGTCAATTTACTGCAGCTACACCAAATGGACGGGCAGCGAAAATGGCCCGGGAATCACTCAGACAAATTGTCCGGGAAAATCCTGATTTCCTTGTCATTAATGGTGATCTTGTTGACACTGCCTGGGAGGAGGATTTTGAGTTTGCCAAACAACTTCTTGAAGAAGAAGTAGGGGACAGCATACCGATTTATTACATCCCCGGCAATCATGAAATAGCCGGACCTGGAACACTTAATAATTTCTTGGATGTTTTTGAAGAAAATCGTTTTACCTTTGATCATGAAGGAACACGTTTTATATTGCTTGATTCCTCAACAGGCAGCTTCCGTACAAGTGATTTTGAGCAACTGCCTGAGTTGAAAGAATCACTTCAAGGTGCAACAACGGATCCCGCCATTAATAACGTTGTCGTATTTAGTCATCATCCGACACGGGATCCGCTTCCCACCGACAACAGCCAACTGCAGGACAGTAAAGAAGCAGCGTTAATAGAGAAATGGCTCACAAATTTTCGAAAAAATTCCGATGGGAAAGGCGCCATCTATATTAGCGGTCATGCACATACAGTAAATGTTGAACGGGTGGAGGGTGTTCCGTATATGGTTGTAGGACCATCCGGAAAAGCGCCTTATGGGGCACCTGATGAAGGCGGGTTCTATGCCTGGACAATGTTTGGTGTGGATGCGACCCCGGTACCTGATAAAGCAAATGGACCAGATCAGGCATCAGATAGAAGCAATGTTTATGGTTCCGAATGGATACAGGCTAAGGTGCGGCCATTGTTGCAGTCCATTACGCTGCATGCACCTGATGCGGTTGATGTCGGTGAGACAGTTACCATCAGTGCGACAGGTCATCAGCATGGAAATCTTGAATTTCCGCTGGAATACCCTGCCACAGTTACTTGGAAGGGCAGTGGAAATCTTTTTATCGGTAAGGACAGTAAACTGGAGCAAGCAAAAAAATCCGGTAAATATGCAGCAGTTTTTGATACTGCTTCCCATACGCTTGAAGCATTATCTTCCGGTGAAATTTCTTTGGTCGTTGAATCAAATGACGTACAAGCGGAACAGAAAATTGAATTGACCAATGTAAATTGACCAAACTTCTGCATAAAAATAAATCCCGTACCACACTAGTCGTGATACGGGATTTTTTCGTAACTGGAAAAATCCTGATAATTCTTCAGACAAGCAGTCCCAGTTTTTTCAGTCCATTTGCAATGCCATCTTCCTCAACGGATGTTGTCCGGTGCTTGGCATATTCAAACAGGTCGGGGTGAGCGTTTTCCATTGCAAAACTTTCGCCTGCAGCAGCAAGCATTTCTTTATCATTCATTCCGTCACCGAAAGCAATTGCTTCCTCCGGCTTAATGTCCAATACTTTTAAAACTCGCTCAACAGCTTTCCCTTTATTGACATTGTCCCGAATGATGTCATAGCAATTCGTAACACCTGCCACCTGTACAGGTGATAGGTGTGTGGATGGGTCAAAGTCATAGAGGTTCTCCTGTGAAGGGTTTACGTTCAGTAATGTGGCACCAAGTATTTCATCTGCTTTTTCCCAGGTAAATATTTTATTTTGCTTGAGCTGAAATGTATCAATAAATTGCTTAACAAAATCTCTGGTTAAGGTTGTGAAGCAGTTGGCTTCCTTTGTATACAATACAGCTTCATGATCATGCTCATAGGCAATATCCAAGTACTTTTGGACAATTTCCCGGTTAAGCGTGGCATTTAGAATTGTTTTGCCTTGATGAACAACATGTGCACCGTTATAACCTATGTATGAGTAAACACCCAACTCTCTGGAAAGCTGATTCAATTCATGGAGTGGCCTTCCGGTAGCAAAGAATATATGGAGTCCTTGTTCCGTTACTTTTTTAATCGCTTGTTTTGTTGATTCCGGTACTGTATGGTCCGGTCCTAAGGTGGTCCCGTCAATATCCAAAAATAAAATTCTATAAGTCATTGTGCATCGCTCCTGTCGATAAGTCTTTATCGCATTGTAGCATATTCATCTAAGCATTTGTATCGAAACATGAATTATTTAACAAGGATAGACGGATGATTTGATCAAAAAATAATATGGAAGCAGGTATATTCATCTGTTTCAAAACCATGGGGAGTGATCAGCGATGGGAGACAACAATAATAACGATTTGCTGGTGCCGGGTGCCAGGGATTCGGTCGAGAATTTAAAAAATGAAATTTCCAATGAACTCGGTGTCCAGCCTGGTGCGGACACAACAGCACGTGATAATGGTGCAGTAGGTGGAGAAATGGTGAAACGCATGATTAGAATCGCTGAATCAAGCATGTCCAACAGAAATAAATAGGTTGGTGCAGGATTACCAGGATGTAGGCATAAATGAGGTTTATAACCCTTTTTTTATGCGAAATATATCAGGCCATCGCTATAAAAATCGGCGATGGCCTTTTTTCTTGTGCTATTGCAATTTTGTTTCAGCTGATTCAAGCCATTTTTCGATTGAATCGACAACTGACTCCACCGTTCCTTCTTCAAATGGTGAACGAAGGTTTGCGGCTTCCACCAGTCCAAGGAATGATTTAGACCCGCCAAGCTTACACAGATTCTGATAGTCTTGCCATGCTTTTGAACCTTCTTCACGTGATCTTTTCCAAAATTGGAAAGCACATATTTGGGCAAGTGTGTAGTCAATATAATAAAATGGCACATCATATATATGCCCTTGACGCTGCCAGAATCCGCCAGCTTCCAGATACGGGTGTCCATCGTAATCCCGGTGTGGCAGATATATCTCTTCAAGCTTTTTCCAGGCCTGTTTCCGTTCATCCGATGTCCATTCCGGATGTTCATATACAAGGTGCTGGAATTCATCCACTGCAACACCATATGGTAAAAACTGTAATCCGTCGGCAAGATGGGAATATTTATATTTATCCGTTTCTTCCTTGAAAAACAGCTCCATCCATGGCCATGTAAAAAATTCCATGCTCATCGAATGGATCTCTGCAGCTTCATATGTCGGCATTAAATATTCCGGAATCCCAATGTTCCGGCTGGAATAGAACTGGAATGCGTGGCCTGCTTCATGGGTCAACACATCAATATCACCTGAAGTTCCATTGAAATTGGCAAAAATGAATGGTGATTGATAATCCTCAATAAAAGTGCAATAACCGCCGGCTTCTTTCCCTTTCTTCGCTTCCAGGTCCATCAGGTGGCGGTCCAGCATAAACTGGAAAAATTCCCTCGTCTCACCGGAAAGTTCTTCGTACATCTTTTTTCCATTTTCAATAATCCATTCCGGACTACCTTTTGGTTTTGCATTGCCGGTTCGAAACTTGAAACCCTCATCATAAAACTTCAGCTTGTCCACGCCAATTCGTTCCGCTTGTTTTTGATAAAGTCTTGTTACAAGCGGGACAATTGATTCGCGTACCTGTTTACGGAACACTTTTACCATGTCTGCATCGTAATCAATTCGCAGCATGCGGACATACCCGAGTTCCACGAAATTTTTGTAGCCGAGTGTTGTGGCAATTTCATGTCTCGTTTTGACGAGCTGGTCGTAAATGTCATCAAATTTTTCTGCATGACTGGCAAAATAGCCTGCGCTTGCTTCCCTGGCCTTTTTGCGGACGGAGCGGTCTTTATGCTGTGCAAACGGACCAAGCTGAGCGAGTGTGTACGTTTCGCCATTGAATTCCACCTGCGCGGATGCAACCAGCTTCGAGTATTCGGATGATAACTTGTTCTCTTTTTGCAGCAGTTCCATTACTTCCGGTGAAAATGCTTTGATCATGTAATCAGCAATCTGAAACAACTGTGGTCCCCACTGCTCCTCCAATGCATCACGGAAAGGAGACTGTACAAGCTCTTTATAGAAAGCAGTGTCCATTTCGGTTATTTCCGGTTCAATTTCATCAAAATAATCACGTTCGTTTTGATAAAAATCGTCATTCGTGTCAATGGAAGCACGGATATAAACCAGATTGGAAAGTGTAGATAATCCATTTCTGAAATCATTGATGGCTTTTATAGCCTTATTTTGTCCTTCAATTGAATCTGCGGTTTTAAAAGCATCCAACAGATCATTGAATGATTCTTTCGTTTTCTTCATGTCCGGTCTTTCGTATGTATAGTTTTCAAAAGTTTTCATCGTATTCCTCCTCGTATATGTATAATTCGACAAGTAACCAAAAAATCCTTTGCCAATTGTTAAATATATTATAAGCTGATCATGAGGAACATAATATTCAACAAAATGCAGAAACTGTCAGGGAGGGGATTTATGTGAAATCAAAATTTGATATATCGAAAGAAACGAAAGAAAATATGGCTGAAACAATTATGGAATATTTTGCAACTGAACGGGGCGAGGATATTGGGAATCTTGCGGCAATGCTGATGACGGATTTTATTATCGAAGAAATCGGACCGATATTTTATAATCTTGGTGTGGAAGAAAGTAAATCGTATATAGAAGAAAAATTGGATGATATGTACGGTATTATGAAATAAGATCCATGATATTTTCCGTGATTTCAGATGTCAAATTAAATTGACTTTGTATTGGTTCCTAGGTAAACTGGAAGTAAGTTTGGAACAGAAAGATGAGGTGATTGGATGTTTGGCACTGCCCTACTTATTGGACTGGTAATTTTAATTGTCTTAATGATTTTAAACATCATCATCAGTAAGGCTTCATCCTATAGTAAATACACAATATACATACCAGCTGTCATTGTGTTTGGTATTGGATTAATTTTGTTATTTATTTCAGTAACCCAAAATATTGTGGTATCCGGATTAGGTCTTGGAGGATGGGGGATTGCATGTCTGTTCGCTGGAGCAGTAACTGCAGTCGCCACTTCGATTGTGGACTCCGGTCAGCACTCCTGAAAGAAAGCAACCACCATTTAGTGGTTGCTTGTTTTTGTTTTGGGAGGGCGCATTATTTTTTTAAATACGTATTTCCTTCACGTTGTTCAATCTTTCCATCTTTCATCAGTTTTCCCAGTGCCCGTTTGAAGGCAGCTTTGCTGATGTTAAAGGTTCCCCGTATATCTTCCGGTTCGCTTTTATCAGTGAAAGGGACGACCCCTCCGTTCTGCTCCAGGTGCATTAAAATACTATCGGCATCTTCAATCCGGCTTTCCTTTTTAAGCGGACGGAGTGAGATGTTGATGGATCCATCGTCTTTCACATCAATAATACGCCCGTGGACCAGCTCGCCAAGACGGGGTTCAGTTTTGCGTTCGGTATGATGGATAAAGCCCCGATGGTGATTTTCGGTGATTACCGCTGCACCTTCCTTGCTGGTTCGATAAATCCGACCATTAACCGACTTGTTCAAAAGATCCTCTGACGCTGTTTCCCATAAGTGGTCAAATGCATTTTCTGATCCAGGGATAGCAAGCAGGCGTCCCTTCCGATCGTGCCCCAGCGTTACGAACAGCTTGTCGCCGTTGATTGGCCAGACGCGCTCAAACAACGGCAGATCATCTATCGAAACAAGTATTTCCTTTGTAGTGCCAATATCAACAAATACACCGAGACCCGGAATTACGTCCACTACATTTGCCCATCCGTAATGATCCATTTGAATAAACGGAACTTTTCCACTTGCAACAGTCTTCCCTTTTTTGTCCGTATACAGAAAAACTTCAACCTGTTGCCCGTGCTCCAATTCATTTTCAGTTTCATTGTGATGGAGCAGCACGTCACCTTCCAAAACGTACCCGGTATCTATTTTCCGGATAACTTCGAGTGTCTGTATTGTTCCTGGTTTCATTGAAATCCATCCTTTTTTAAAAAATAAAGAGTATCTAAACAGGCGCTTACACTTTTGTTGTAATGTATTGGAAAAGGGGTACCCTCACTAAAAGAGTACCCCTTTGATTTGCAAAGTAACACATAAGTTTTCAATTTTATACTATCATTCCTGAATGCATGCGATTGGGAATGGAAATCTTTCTGCAGGCAGTTAAGTAAAATAACTTGCCATAGGGGAACGATGGCTTGCATAAAACAAGTTTTCCCACTGATTTCATTTGCCGCGGTATTGTTCCACTGGTGTTTTCTAACTTAAGCAACATCAGCCCAACCTGCTCTGATGTCCTTGCGACCCCGAAGCCGCGCCAGTGTGAATAAGCATCTACAAAAATCACTAGCAGAATGCCAAAACTACCACTTACTTGCTACTTCAAAATGTACCGAATTATATAATCGCATATAAAGACCGGTATGTCAAGTTTTTTTGGTTTCAAGTTTTGAAAAGGTGAGGGGGAGACATACCATCCATCATCTCCATGCGTGAAGTCACCATACTCGAGCACGCGTCTGCTGTGTGATAGACTGATAGAAGACTATCAAAGGATAATGATCCTTTAAGATGAGACATATTTTTTATATTGGAGAGAGAAAAATGCAATTATTTTTTCAGGTTGTATTGCCGATTATGGCTGTATTCGGATCGGGTTTTTTGTTACAGCGGATTCGTATTCTGGACGTGAAGTCTCTTGCGACGACATCGATATATATTTTTTTACCGGCACTTGTTTTTTCATCTTTATATGAATCCAGCTTTAATCGGGGATATACGGTAATCGTTGCTTTTGCACTGTTTCTTCTGGTAATGATGGTTCTAATCAATAAATTGCTCACAAGGATTTTTAAGTGGGAAGAATCGGTGGAAAGCGGAGCCATTTTAACGACAGCATTTATGAATGGGGGAAACTATGGTGTGCCGGTTATGCTGTTCAGTTTGGGTGAAAGAGCACTGCCATATGCGGTGTTTTTTATGATTTTCCAGTCACTTGTCATGAACGTCGTCGGGGTTTACTATGCCTCACGTGGAACAAGTGGTGTAGCACGTGCAATTAAAACAGTATTCAAAATGCCAGCAACTTACGCCGCCATCCTGGCATTTGTTTTTCAGGCACTTCCATGGGAAATCCCCGAACCTGTTTTTTCAACGATATCCATGCTGGGGGATGCAGCCATACCCCTCATGATGGTTATGCTTGGCATGCAGCTTGCTTCCATTACATCCTTGAAATTCAATTGGCAGGTCATTACATCATCGGTAATAATTCGAATGCTTGTATCACCGCTGCTTGCGTTTTTGTTTATTTGGATGGTAAATCCCGATCCGCTTATTGCTGCCATATTGGTAATTGTTGCCGCAATGCCAAGTGCAGCAACAACAACCATGTTTGCGATTGAATTTGACACAGAACCTGACCTTGTATCAAGTATCACCCTTGTTACAACCCTTGTAAGTATTGTCTCGGTAACTGTCCTGCTCAACATTATTACCTGATGTTTGCCCTGTCTTGTGACAGGGTATTCAATTGGAAAGCATGATGGAAGGGTGAAAGAATGATACGAACAATATTAATGATTATAGGTGCTATTGTAGTAATAGGCTGGATCATTTCAATTTTATAGAACAAAAGCGCTGACCGGGAAATTCCAGTCAGCGCTTTTGTTTTATTGAAAGATTAAATTGACATCATATATTATTTTGTATATTATTAGTATATTATGAAAAAAGAAACGAAACAGCAAAAAGTGTATAAAGGATTGAAAAAAAGAATTATTGAACGGATTTATGTTCCAGGACAGCGGATTGTCATTGACCAAATTGCCAAGGAAATGAATACAAGCACAATACCGGTACGGGAGGCAATCCGGCAACTGGAATCGGAACGGCTTGTTTTTTACAAGCAAAATGTGGGGCCGGTCGTTGCCAAGGTGAACGAAAACGATTACTCGGACACACTGCGGGTTTTGGCATTGCTGGAAGGGCATGCGACCGCACTTAGCGCAAAACGCTTCCCCAAGGAAAAAATACCGGTGTTAAGAGATCTGAATAAGCAAATGGAGGAGGCTTTGGAAAATATTGATATATTGCTTTTCGGCAAGCTCAATTCCAGGTTTCATCGGGTTATTTGTGAAGCGTGCAACAATGATTATTTACTCGAATCAATCAGAGATACATGGAACAGGCTTGATTCCATCCGCGGGGCAGGATCTATGTTGTATTCGCTTCGTGTAAAGGAATCAATCAGAGAACATAAAGAAATCATCCGGTACTTTGAATATGGCGGCTCTTTTTCCGAAATTGAACAGCATTCGCGTATGCATAAAATAAAAACAGCCGAGGATTTTGAACGACGGAGACTGCAACAGATGGAAACCAACAACCCTGTAGGATAACTTCACGAAAAAGTTATGTTACAGGTTTTTTTGCCGTTTTGCCGTTAGAAGTAATTTTCACTTGCTGGAATAACGAAAATTTGCTGTTCGTCAGAAGCATCCCTCAGGAACATCAATAATTCCCGTTGACATTATATACTAAATCATATACGATTTAACTGTTCAGAAAATTTATATAAATCCAACTGACTTGGTAGGTATTTAACATTCGAAACGGAGGGAAAATCGGATGGCGTATGAAGAAGCAAAAAAGCGATTCAGGGGCTCGATATCACCTGTGATTACACCGTTTCATGAAGACGAGCGCATTGACTTTGACAAATTTAAGGAACTGATTAACTGGCACATTGAAAACGGCAGTCACGGAATTTCCGTAACCGGGACATCCGGGGAACCAAGTTCAATGTCGGTGGAAGAACGATTTAGTGTCATGGAAACAGCCTGTAAAACAGTTAATAACCGTGTTCCATTTATTCCGGGAACCGGTTCAACCAACCACCAGGAAACACTTAAAATGACAAAAGCAGCAGAGGAAATGGGGGCGGATGGTGCACTTGTCATTGTACCGTATTACAACAAACCGAATCAGAACGCCCTATATAAACACTTTAAGACAATAGCCGATTCAGTGGATATCCCTATCATTTTGTACAATATTCCCGGTCGAACAGCCGTAAATTTGAAAGCGGATACAATTGCGGCGCTGGCGAAAGACTGTCCGAATATTATCGGTGTGAAAGAATCCAATAAAGACTTTGAACATGTCAACAAAGTTCTGCTGAAGGCGGGGCGTGATTTCAACCTGTATTCGGGTATTGAAGTGCTTTGTTATCCAATGCTGGCAATTGGCGGTGCCGGTCATGTAAGTGCAACGGCAAACGTTGCCCCAAGGGAAGTGGCTGATCTATACAACAAATGGGAAGCAGGAGATGTACGGGGCGCACAAGACATGCATTATCATTTGATGCCGCTGAACGATGTGCTATTCCGTGACACCAATCCTGCTCCGGCAAAAACAGCACTCGGCATGATGGGCAAAATAAAGCCGGTACTCAGAAAACCGCTCGATGTACCGTCCAAGGAGGTGCAGGAAGAAATCCGCGCCACTTTGAAAACTTATAATCTATTATAACGAAAGAAGGTGACATAGTTGGAACATAGGAAAGTGGATGATGTAAAGTTATACATCAATGGAGTGTTTACAGATGCAATAAGTTCCGAACATTTTGATAACTTAAACCCATACACAAATGAAATCTCAAACCGGGTGGCCAAAGGTGACAATGAAGATGTTGATAAAGCGGTTCAGGCTGCTGACCATGCGTTTCACCATGGTCCGTGGGGTAGTATGAAACAAAAAGAGCGCATGGCATATATTGAAAAAATTGCAGATCTGATTGCAAATGAAGCGGAAGAAATTGCTGTTCTGGAATCACTTGATTCAGGATTGCCAATCAGCCAGACACGTAAAATGACAGCACGTGCGGCTGAAAATTTCCGGTTTTATTCGCGGATGGTTCAGTCACGGATGCATGGGGATGCATACCAGGTGGACGATGAATTTATTAACTATACAGTTTATCAGCCGCTTGGTGCGGTAGGTTTAATCACACCGTGGAACGCACCTTTTATGCTGACCACATGGAAAGTGGCACCAGCGTTGGCCACAGGTAATACGGTTATTTTGAAGGCAGCAGAACTGTCACCGCTCAGTGCCAATCGTCTGGCAGATATCATTGACCGGGCAGGATTACCAGCAGGTGTTTTTAACGTTATTCATGGATACGGGGAAACAGCAGGCGAAGCACTTGTTAAAAACGAAAAAGTGAAAGCGATCTCATTTACCGGTGAAACAGTTACAGGTAAAACGATTATCAAAAATGCCGCGGATTCTTTGAAGAAAACATCAATGGAACTTGGCGGGAAGTCACCGCTTATCGTGTTTGATGATGCTGACTTTGACCGGGCGCTTGATGCAGCAGTTTGGGGGATTTTTTCTTTTAATGGAGAGCGGTGTACAGCGAATTCACGGGTGTTTCTTCAAAAAAACATAAAGGATAAATTTATAAAAGCGTTAAGGCAACGAGTGGAGAAAGTGAAAATGGGTGACCCGATGGATCCGAAAACACAGCTCGGGCCGCTGATTGATAAAGGGCACTTTGACAAAGTGACCGGATATATTGACCTGGCCAAAGAGGAAGGGTGTGAAGTAGTCGAGGGGGCCGTGCCGGCAGACATGCAGGCAGGAAATTTTGTGCCGCCGACTTTACTGCTGAATGCAACAAATGATATGCGGGTCAGTCAGGAAGAAATATTCGGACCAGTCATGTCCGTGATTGAATTTGAAACGGAAGAAGAAGTAATTGACATGGCAAACGGAACTGAATACGGTCTGGCGGGTTTTGTATGGACAAATGATATCAAGCGTGGCCACCGGGTTGCACAAGCGGTTGATTCCGGTATGCTTTGGATTAATGCCCAGAATGTCCGTGACTTGAGAATTCCTTTCGGCGGGATGAAAGGAAGCGGTATCGGACGTGAAGGAGGGCACTTTGCCATACTGGAGTTTTATACCGAACCAAAAGCGATACATGTCTCAATCGGCAATCACCGAATACCGGAATTCGGAAAATAACAAGGAGGGAATACGATGCCGGCAAAAACAGGTGAAGGATATATTCAGGGGTTAAAAAGAGCAAAAAACAATGTGTACATTCATGGAGAGCGTGTAGATGATGTGACGACACACCCAGCATTCAAAAACGTTATTCAATCCATGGCAAATCTGTATGATCTTCAGTACGAAAAACCGGATATAATGCTGTATACATCGCCAACGAGCGGTAATAGGGTCGGAATGACCTTTCTGCAGCCGAAGTCAATCGAGGATCTAATCAAGCGCAGGAAGGCAATGCAGGAATGGGCGATGACAAGTGGTGGAATGATGGGGCGTTCCCCGGATTATTTGAATGCTGAAGTGATGGCGATGGGAATGAATAATGAACTGTTTGCTGAAGCGGATCCATATTTTGCGGAAAATGCCCGCAATTTCTATGAATATGCCAGAGAAAATGATATCAGCCTTACGCACACATTAATCCATCCGCAGGTCAACCGGGCAAAAATGCAGCATGAGCAGAAAGATGCCAATGTGGCCCTGCATCTGGTGGAAAAACGGGATGATGGAATTATTGTGGATGGCATCCGGCTTTTGGCAACACAAGGCGGTATCACAGATGAAATTTTGGTATTCCCATCAACCGTTAAAAAATCGGGCGAACATGATGATCCTTATTCGCTGGCATTTGCGGTACCGAATAATACACCGGGACTAAAATTCATCAGCCGGGAAGCATTCGACTACGGAAAAAATGCGTGGGATCATCCGCTAGGTTCCCGGTTTGAAGAAGGGGATGCAATCGTATCATTTGAAAATGTGTTTGTACCATGGGAGCGGGTGTTTGTCTGCGGAAACTCCTCCGTTTGCAACCGTACATTCCGTGAGACCAATGCAGTTGTTCATATGTCACACCAGGTTGTAGCTAAAAACGTTATCAAGACAGAGTTTCTGCTTGGTGTTGTGCTGAATGTGATGGATGCAATTGGCATTGATCAGTTTCAACATGTAAAAGACAAAGGGACTGAAATTATGCTGAATCTGGAAACGATAAAATCACACCTTTATCGGGCAGAACATAATGCAAAACTGGATAAATCAGGTACAATGACACCGGATTTTGATGCATTGAATGCAGCTCGAAACTGGTATCCGAGGATTTACCCGCGAATGGCAGAAATTGTGCGGATTCTTGGTGCGTCAGGGCTGATGGGAATTCCGACTGAAGCCGATTTTCGTCATGAAGAAATCGGACCGATTATCCACCGCGGACTGCAAGGTAAAAACCTCGAAGGCGAAGAACGTGTGAAGCTTTTCCGGCTTGCATGGGATATGACATTAAGTGCATTCGGATCACGTCAAACACATTATGAATACTATTTCTTCGGGGACCCGATCAAGATGGGCATGGCATATTTTGACGGATATGATAAGGAGCAATATAAGAAATATGTTCAGGATTTCCTGAAAAACAGCAGCAGTGTGAACGTGTAGAAGCGGGAAGATGAAGGTTCTTAAGGGGGAGAATAATGAACGCGAACATTATCAGGTGTGCACGGGCTGTATTGCATGTTACAGATTTGGATGCATCTCGTCATTTTTACGTGAACGTGCTCGGCTTTATTGAAACAGAGGCGGATGAAACTCATATTTATTTACGCGGCCTGGAGGAACATACACATCACTGTCTTGTTCTGAAGAAAGCAGATGAGCCATGTGTTGAGGCATTAGGCTATAAAGTAACTTCGGGCGGTGATTTGAAAGCGCTGTCAAAAATATTTGAACGAAAAGGTTTTACAACGAAATGGATGAAAAAAGGAGAACAACATGCGATTGGCGAGACACTCCGGGTTCAAGATGTGAATGGGATGCCGCTGGAATTTTTTGCTGAAATGGAATCGGCGGAAAGAATGCTGCAGCGCTATGATATGTATAAAGGGGCACGAATGCAGCGGATTGATCATTTTAACTGCATGGTGTCGGATGTCGAGGGAGGTTATGATTTTTACCGGAATGAACTGGGATTTGGCTGCTCGGAGTATACCGATACGGAAAACGGGAATATATGGGCTGCCTGGCTTCACCGCAAACAGACGGTTCATGATTTGGCACTGATGAACGGAAAAGGTCCCAGACTGCATCATATTGGATTTTGGCTGCCGGATCCGCTTGCTATTATTCATACATGTGATGTGCTTGCTGCAAGCGGTTTTGCGGAACATATTGAACGCGGTCCGGGCCGGCATGGCTTGTCCAATGCATTTTTCCTTTACTTGCGGGATCCAGACGGTCATCGGGTTGAATTGTATAACGGGGATTATTTAACAAGCGACCCTGACTTTAAACCAATCCGCTGGGATATTAATGATTCCATGCGGCAAACGTTTTGGGGTCATGAAGCGCCGGATTGCTGGTTCAATGAAGCATCTCCGGTACTGGATGTTTTGACAGGTGCAAAAGTTGAAACGAAACCGGCTAAATTAAAGCAGCATAAACCGTCATTTGTAATCTAGCTGATGGAAAGGGTGTAGACAAATGGATAGTCGATTATTTCGAACGGCAATGGGGAAGTTTGCAACTGGAGTTACTGTGATTACAACGGCAGTGGATGATGAAATCTATGGTATGACTGCAAATGCCTTCATGTCGGTATCAGTTGATCCAAAACTGGTGCTGATTTCAATCGATGAGAAGGCGCATATGAACAATTATGTGAAGAGTGCCGGAAAATTTGCGGTAAGTATTCTAAATGAAGATCAGCAGGATATGTCAGCGTATTTTGCCGGCCAGTTGAAACAGCATCGGACGGTCCCGTTTAACTGGTTCAACGATATGCCAACGATACCGAATTCACTTGCCAATCTGACCTGTAAAGTGTACGACTCTGTTATTGCCGGCGATCATACATTGTATATCGGGGAGGTAACAGATATTTTGATTGCGGATGGTGAACCGCTGACATTTTTTTCTGGAAAATATAAACAGATACACGGCCCCGCTGAGGTTAAGTGATTATAAGGGGTTTCTTTTCAGGGGGAGGTAAATAAATGAAACAACTTGAAAATGTGATAACAGTGAAGCAAAACATGTTCCAAAAAATTGCCGGACATGAGCAGGTGGTCTTTTGCAATGATCCGGCAACCGGACTGCAGGCAATCATCGCGATACATAATACAACATTGGGTCCTGCACTCGGCGGTACACGGATGCGGCCGTATGGGTCAGTAGACGAGGCATTGGAGGATGTGCTAAGACTTTCGGAAGGAATGACGTATAAATGTGCGGCAGCTGATCTCGATTTTGGCGGTGGAAAAGCGGTCATCATTGGGGACCCCCAACATGATAAATCGCCGGCGTTATTTCGTGCA
This sequence comes from Virgibacillus siamensis, assembly GCF_900162695.1. NCBI lineage: Bacteria > Bacillati > Bacillota > Bacilli > Caryophanales > Bacillaceae > Virgibacillus > Virgibacillus siamensis. The sequence goes on along the minus strand of NZ_FUIH01000007.1, from coordinate 2,079,826 downwards.
TTCGGGCAGTATGTGGAGTCGCTTAACGGTCGCTTTTACACAGGAACCGATATGGGAACAACCATGTCGGATTTTGTACATGCAATGAAGGAAACAAATTTTATCAATGGTGTTCCGGTAGCATTTGGCGGCAGCGGTGATTCGTCTATTCCGACCTCGCAGGGCGTTATCTACGGGCTGCAGGCAGCTAATTCCTTCCTTTACGGAAATGATGAACTGGCTGGAAAAACTTACGCAATTCAGGGGCTGGGCAAAGTCGGATTCAAGGTCGCAGAGCATTTGCTTCATGCAGGGGCTGATCTCATTGTATCTGATATAAATCAAACTATTTTAACTCGACTAAAGAAACGGGCAGCTGAATTTAGCGGATCCGTTAAGATTGCGGATAATGAAAAGATCTATGGTGAGAAGGCGGATATTTTCGTTCCATGTGCCCTCGGCAGTGTTCTGAATGACCGGACGATTGAACAGCTGCGTGTCCAGGCGGTTGTCGGTTCGGCGAATAATCAGCTGGCAAAGCATGATCATGCCCAAAAACTTCGTGATAAAGGGATTTTATATGCGCCGGATTACATTGTGAATGCCGGCGGACTTATACAGGTTGCAGATGAGCTTTACGGTTCAAATAAAGAGCGTGTTCTTGTAAAAACAAAAGCAATCTACCATTCCCTTATGGAAATTTTTAAAGAGGCGGACAGGGAATTTATTACTACTGTGGAAGCCGCCGATCGGAAATGTGAAAAGCGATTGGAACAACAGCGTTACCAAAGTAATTTCTTCATGCGCGGAAGGCGTCCGAAATGGCAAATACGCGAATAAATCTGAATTGGAGGAGGTGGTATTGTGGCTGATGTGAAATTTCATGATATTGGTGAAGGAATGAATGAAGGTGAAATCACCAATTATTTTGTAAAAGTAGGTGATGAAGTAACAGTTGATCAGCCGCTGGTTGAACTGCAAACCGACAAAATGGTTGCGGAGATTCCTTCACCTGCAGCCGGGAGAATTAAGGCGATTCATTATAAGGCAGGCGAAATCGTTACAGTAGGAACAGCCTTGATTGAAATTGATGATGGCTTCGGTTCAGGGAAAGCAGATTCCCCTGCTATTGAGAACAAACAAATGGAACAAATGCATGCGGAACAAACGGTGCCGGCAGAAAATACAGGGAGTTCCACCGCTACATCAATAGGCAAATACAATCGTATTCTTGCTGCACCGTACACTCGTAAAATTGCCAGGGAAAATGATGTGGATATTGAACGGATTACAGGAACTGGTCCTGGCGGGCGTGTTACCGAAGAAGATGTGCATCAAGCAATTAATGGAGTATCTGATCCGGTACTGGAACAGGTAAGTGAACCGGTCGATACAGATACGATTCCATATAATGGTATTCGAAAACAAATTGGTGACAGGCTGACCAAGGCCATTACAACGATTCCGCATGTCACACATTTTGATGAAGCGGATTTGACAGATCTGCTTGCATTGCGGCAGGACCTGAAGCGGGAAGGGGAGTCAATTTCGGCTGTTGCTTTTTTCCTGAAAGCAGTAACGATAGCATTGAAAGAGCATCAATTATTTAATGCACAATTGGATGAGGAAAATCAGGTTATCCGTCTGTCGAAAAATTATCATATAGGACTCGCGACCAACACGGATAGAGGGCTTGTTGTTCCGGTGTTACGGGATGTCGATAAAAAAACAATCCGGCAAATCAATGTGGAAATGAAAGAATTGACGAAAAAAGCCCAGACAGGAAAGCTAAGTGCAGCTGAAATGCAACATGGTACATTTACAATCAGCAATGTCGGGCCGATTGGAGGAACCGGGGCAACTCCTATTATCAATCCACCGCAGACAGCGATTATGGCACTCCACAAAACGAAGAAAACACCAGTTGTCATGAAGAATGATGATATTGCGGTAAGACAGATGATGACTTTGTCACTTTCATTCGATCATCGGGTGGCAGATGGAGTTGCATCGGTAGAATTCACCAACCGGTTCATTGAACTGCTGCAAAACCCGAATAAACTGATATTGGAGCTGGTATAAATGGTCGTTGGCGAATTAGCGGAACAACGTGATTTGATCATTATAGGCGGCGGTCCTGGCGGTTATCAGGCTGCCATCCGTGCCGCCCAACTGGGGCAAACAGTCACACTGATTGAAAAAGATATAATTGGCGGTGTTTGTTTGAATAAAGGTTGTATTCCGTCCAAAGTGTTCACACATACCGCCGCGAAGCTGGCTTCTGTTCGAGATTTGCAAGAAATGGGAATTGGGATAACCGGTTTGAATGTGGATTTTTCCAAATTGCAGCAGTATAAACATAGCGTTATTGAACGGCTGCGTGCAGGTGTGGAGAAATTACTGGTGTCCAATCAAATTGAAGTGATAACTGGACAGGCAAACTTTATCGGTGACCATAAAATCGGGGTTGAAAAAGGACATCAATTTGACGTGTATGAATTTACGAATGCCATCATTGCGACTGGCAGTCATCCGGATTGGCACGGAATGGCACAAGAACAGGTTTTAACGCCCGAATCAGTCTATCAGCTGACAGAAATCCCTGAATCCATTGTGATTTACGGAAATGACTACCGCGCTTTGGAAGTGGCATCCTGCTTTAATCAGCTTGGAGCATCAGTAAAGTTATTTCATGGAGTGGATTTTCCATTTGATGCTTCGATAAATCGGGAGATAAAACGAATCCTTAAGAAAGCAAAGATCCAAGTGAAATCCGGGTATCGATTGACAGATACAGTGCCAAAAGACGGAAAAGTTTCTGTTCAATTAACAAAAAATGGGGAAACGATTGCTGAAAAGGCATCATATTTGCTTGTGTGTGCAGGGCAAAAACCGAATCTTAAAGATCTGGGAGTTGAACGGATCGGCATTGATCTGACGGCTGATGGATTCATTCAAACTGATCGAACTGCTAAAACTTCAGTTCCTCATATATATGCAGCCGGGGATGTAACTGGTGGAGCCCTTACAGCAGTCAAAGCCATCAAGGAAGGAAAAGCAGCAGCCGAAACGATTGCCGGGTTGAAAAGTGAGATTGATTTGACACTTATACCGTCTGTAGTACATACTAATCCGCCAATCGCGGCGGTTGGACTGACCAAAAAAGAAGCAACTGATGCAGGATACGATACCGAAATAGGCAGTTTTCCAATGAACGGAAACAGTTATGCAGCGATAGCAAATACAAGAGGGGGTCTTGTAACTGTCATAAAAGAGAAAAAGACAGATATATTACTTGGTATTCACATGATTGGACATGGTGCCATAGAACTGTCCAGTACAGCTGTTACTGCACTTGAAATGGCGGCACGGGATGAGGACCTGATATTTCCTTCTTATCCACATCCAAGTTTTAATGAGAGTTTGCTGGAATCCGTTGAGGAACTGTCAGGGATTGCCATTCATGTACCGAAAAGCAAACGTTGACAGAGGAGGGATCCAATGAATAAGAGGTTAACAGATATTGGGAGTGTATATGGAGTGCTCTTTAATTTTCAGGGTGAGTTGGAAAAGATGGAAAGTGCATTACATGAAAAACCGTATAAAGAACCGCCGAAACGACCGGTTTTATACATTAAACCAAAAAACACCCACAATCATCACTATGGTCGAGTGGAAATGCCGGAGGGTGTTTCCGTGCTTCAGGCAGGGCCTGCACTGGGCATTATATTTGAAAGAACGGCCGTGAATGTGCCATCGGATCGGGCAATGGATTATGTTGCAGGATTTACGGTGGTCAATGACATCAGTGTGCCGCATGACAATTTTTTTCGCCCGGATATCAAAAATAAAGTGCGGGATGGAACTTGTCCGATGGGGTCTGTGATGGAAAAAGCATCTATTCATGATGCAGATATGCTTCCAATAAGGGTTTATGTCAATGACAAGCTTGTTCAGGAGAATAATACAGCAAATCTTGTCCGCCCTGTGGCACAGCTTATTTCAGACATCAGTCAATTTATGACATTTTCCAAAGGTGATATTTTGTTGGCCGGTGTGCCGGAAAATGCACCATTGATTGGGGAAGGGGATACTGTTCGAATTGATATTGAAACAGTCGGTGTGCTGGAGAATCGGATTGTCCCGTTGAAAGAAGGTGATTGTAAATGAGGCATGCGCGTGTAGCCTGTTTTGGTGCTGTGCATGATGCAATCGAATCAGATGGCAGATTGTTGCTTACTGATGGACGGGTTGTGAACCCTTCAGATGTCATCTGGCTTCCGCCTGTCAAAGCGGAAACCATTTTTGCGCTCGGTCTGAATTATGCGGATCATGCAAGTGAAATCAGCTTTAAGGCACCGGATGAACCACTTGTCTTTTTGAAAGGGCCGAATGCGCTGGTTGGGCATAAGGGGCAGTCAAGAAGACCGGCAGATGCGACCCATATGCACTATGAATGTGAACTGGCGGCAGTCATCGGAAAAACAGCAAATAATGTTCAGCGCAATGAAGCATATCAATATATATCCGGGTATACCGTGGCAAATGATTATGTCATCCGTGATTATCTGGAAAACTATTATCGTCCGAATCTGGCAGCGAAAAACCGTGATCAGCTGACTCCAATCGGTCCCTGGTTTGTGGATCAGGCGGACATCATGGATCCGATGCAACTCACACTTCACACTTATGTAAATGGTGAATTACAACAGGAAGGCTCAACCGCTGACATGGTTTTTGATATCCCATACCTGGTTGAATATTTAAGCAGTTTTATGACGCTTCATGAAAATGATGTTATTTTGACAGGAACTCCAAAAGGTACTGTGCATGTTTATGAAGGTGACGTGGTTGTCACGGAGATAGAAGGAATTGGTGCACTCCAAAATACGATTGTCGGCGACAGGGAATTCAATAGGTGAAGGAGGTCTGATCTATGCCGCACATCATTATTGAATATACGGATAATATTGCTAATGAGGCAGAAATGCCAACTCTGTTGAAAAAGGTGAATGAAACGCTGATTGCCGAAAAGGGAGTGTTCCCAACCGGCGGTATCCGTGCCCGTGCGATAAAGCTTACTGATTACTGCATTGCAGATGGTTCCGGGAATGATGCTTTTGTTCATGTGACATTGAAAATCGGCGGTGGCCGTTCTAAAGAGGTGAAAAAGCAAGTTTGTGATAACCTTTTTCAAATGATTGAAGAACACTTTACGGAACATTTTCATAATCGTTACCTCGCACTGTCGATGGAATTATATGAATTTGGTGAAGGCGGGACATATAAGAAAAATAATATTCATGAACGGTTCAGATAAATAATCGGCCTAAAATTCCAAAGGAGTTTTGGGCTTTTTTATTTCAACCTAAAAACGTGACTCATTCGCGTAACCTGCTCCATTGGAAAAGAATGTCTGATTCAGGTAAACTTAATAAAAAGTAATCAGTGAAATGAGGGAGAGCAAATGGATCTTCAACTGCAAGGAAAATCAGTTATTGTTACTGCCGCCAGTAAAGGAATCGGCAAAGCTGCTGCAATGGAATTCGCGGCAGAAGGTGCACATGTTTTTATAAGCAGCCGTAATGAATCAGAACTTCAAAAGACTGCAAATGAAATTAAGCAGGAAACCGGCAATGAGCATGTCCATTATACTGTTTGCAACATGAAAAACGGTGAGGACATTACTAAAATGGTCGATACAGCTGTTAAACAGAATGGTCCGATTGATGTTCTGGTTAATAATGCCGGTGGTCCACCTGCCGGAAACTTTGCAGATATGTCCGATGATGACTGGTACCATGCGTTCGAACTGAATCTTCTCAGTTTCATTCGTGCAACCCGTGCGGTTATCCCGCATATGAAAAAACAGGGCGGCGGCAGAATCGTAAACGTTGCATCATCTTCCATTAAACAAAGTTTGGATGGATTAATTTTATCAAATACGATGCGCCCCGGTATTGTTGGACTTGCCAAAAGTCTTGCCCGTGAACTTGGAGAAGATCATATTTTGATTAATACAATTGGACCAGGCAAAATTGAAACGGGCCGCATTCAGCAATTAAATGAAAAACTGGCAGCCGAAAGTGGAAAATCGATGAAAGAAGTTGAGTCTGATGAAGTGCAGGCTATTCCGATGAAACGATACGGGGATCCTGCCGAGTTTGCAAGAGCCATCGTATTTCTTGCTTCCGGTGCAAACACATATATAACCGGTCAGGCAATGATTGTGGATGGTGGCCTTGTCGAAGCACTCTAATCTTTGTAAATGCTGTTACTGCTATATCCGTGCCAATTATGCTAAACTGGCATAAGAATGTTTACGAGAGAGGATTTTGAAATAATGGGCAAAACAGTGGTTTTAGCGGAAAAGCCTTCCGTTGGCCGGGATATTGCACGAGTACTGAACTGCAATAAAAAAGGAAATGGCTTTTTTGAAGGATCAAATTATATCGTAACCTGGGCACTGGGACATCTGGTAACTTTAGCCGACCCGGAAGTATATGATGATAAATTAAAAACATGGCGCATGGAAGACCTCCCCATGCTGCCGAAACATCTTAAACTGGTTGTAATCAAAAAAACCGGTAAACAGTTTAACTCTGTTAAAACGCAATTGAATCGTAATGATGTTAACGCTATTGTTATAGCGACCGATGCGGGACGCGAGGGGGAACTTGTAGCACGGTGGATTATTGAAAAATCAAGAACCAAGAAGCCGGTAAAGCGGCTTTGGATATCATCGGTTACTGATAAGGCAATCCGCGATGGATTTAAACATTTGAAACCAGGAAAGCAGTATGAAAATCTGTATCATGCTGCTGTTGCCCGTTCTGAAGCCGACTGGTATGTCGGGCTGAATGCAACACGCGCCCTGACAACCAAGTTTAACGCACAGTTGTCAAGCGGACGTGTTCAAACGCCGACACTTGCTATGATTGCAGCAAGAGAGAGGGAAATTAAAGAATTCAAGCCGAAAACGTTTTACGGAATCGAGGCAAAAACAGATACAGGATTGAAATTGAACTGGCACGATACAAAAAATAACAGCCGGATTTTTTCTAAAGAAAAAGCAGATGCATTATGGAAACAGTTGAAAAACCAGCCTGCCAGGATTGTGAATGTGAACAAAACCGAAAAGAAAAAACATGCGCCGCAATTGTATGATTTGACCGAACTGCAGCGTGATGCGAACCGTATTTTTGGGTTTTCGGGAAAACAAACATTATCATTGATGCAAAAATTGTATGAACAGCATAAAGTTTTGACTTATCCACGGACGGATTCACGGGTTATCTCAACAGATATCGTTCCAACGCTGAAGGAACGCGTGAAAGCGTGCGGTGTCGATCAGTACAGCCGTTTTGCGAATAAGGTTTTGAAACGGGACTGGAAGCTGCCGAAATCGGTAGTTGATAATAGCAAAGTATCTGATCACCATGCAATTATCCCGACAGAACAGCCGGTGATTTTGGCTGATTTGAATGATAAGGAGCGTAAAATCTATGACCTTGTGGTTAAACGTTTCCTTGCTGTTCTGGCGGAACCTCACGAGTATGAACAGCAAATAATTGAGGCTCAAATCGGGGAAGAACATTTCCACACAAAAGGAAATACGGTTAAACGACTTGGATGGAAAGAGATTTACAATGAGGAAGAAAATGCTCAAAGTCTCCCATTAGTTCAGAAAGGTGATCAATTTCAGCACCTGAACATAACCAAAACGGAGGGGGAAACAAAGCCTCCGGAGCGGTTTACGGAAGGCGCACTGCTGCAGGCGATGGAAAATCCGGTTCGTTACATGAACTCTGATGATAAGCATCTGGCAAAAACAATCAATCAAACAGGCGGACTTGGCACAGTGGCGACCCGTGCGGATATCATTGAGAAGCTGTTCAACAGTCAATACATGGAAATGCGCGGCAAGCATATTTTTATCACGTCAAAAGGGAAACAGCTGCTTGACCTTGTGCCGGAAGACTTGAAATCGCCTGCCCTAACAGCTGAATGGGAAACAAAGCTGGGCCGGATCGCGGAAGGCAGACTGGATAAAAATCAGTTTATCAAAGAAATGAAAGACTATGCCCGTGAAGTGGTTCAACAGATTAAGACAAGTGATGAAACATTTAAGCATGATAATATGACCGGAACCAAATGCCCGGAATGCGGGAAGTTAATGCTTGAAGTAAAAAATAAACAGGGCCGAATGCTCGTTTGTCAGGATAGATCGTGCGGACATAAAAAGAACATTGCCAAACACACAAATGCCAGATGCCCGAATTGTCATAAGCGTATGGAACTCCGTGGTGAAGGCGAGGGCAAAATGTTCACATGCAAATGCGGCCATCGTGAGAAACTTTCAACCTTCAACAAACGAAAAGAGCAGGAGAAAAAACAGAAGGTCTCTAAAAAAGATGTTAATAAATATTTAAAAAAACAGGACGACAGTTTCAAGAACAATGCATTGGCGGAACAATTGGCCAAATTGAAAAAAGAATAAACTTAAAAGGCTGGGACATATCACGTGTAATGTAAAGGACGAACAATTGGGAAATTTCCGGAGCGGTTATGCGCTTCATTTCCACGATTTACTCGAACTTGGATTTTACACATTTGTCCCGGCCTTTTTAGTGTTTTTTTCGACAAGAACCCTAGTGAGAAAGATCTAAATATTACAATGTTTAATGCATTGACTAGAATATTTTGATAAACTATTAAACAGATTTGCTTGAATAGATTTGGGGGGAACACGATGTCGAATAATGAAGAACTGGAAAGAGCTACAGGGGAAAAAACGATTGACTCACTGAAATTCAGATTTGGCGCCTTTGGAGCAGCAATACCGCTTTTATTTTTTGTCGTTTATGCGATTACAATTAGTGTGCTGCAGCTATCTTCTGAAGTAGGACTGGTGATGGGTGCCATTATCGGCCTTACAATCGGTTTGCTCTTATGTAAAAGTAAATGGGAAGATTATGCACAGGGTTTATTTGATGGACTGGCACAGCCTGTAGGGGTTATTGCAATGGTGGCCTGGTTCTATGCAGGTATGTTCGCACAAGTCCTGCAAGTTGGCGGTCTTGTGGAAGGACTGGTCTGGATAGGTGCGATAACCGGTGTGACTGGCGGTCTTTTTGTTGCATTGACCTTCTTGCTTGCGGCCACTTTCTCAACTGCTGTAGGTACCGGATATGGAACGACGGTTGCATTTTGTACGTTAATGTACCCGGCAGGTGTCGCTGTAGGCGGTGATCCGGTATTTATGTTTGCGGCTATTTTAGCTGGTGCGGTTTTTGGTGATAACCTTGCACCGGTTTCGGATACGACGATTGTTTCTGCAACTACGCAGGATGCTGATGTACCCGGGGTTGTACGCAGCCGTTTTAAATATGCAATTGTGGCAGCAGTTCCGGCTGTTATTTTATTTGCTATCTTTGGCGGTGGCGGAAATGCCAGTGCAAACCAGGGAGCAATGGAATCAATGGTTGATTCTGTTAACCCGGGTGGTCTTTTGATGCTGGTGCCATTTGCGATTGTACTTATCCTAGCTTTATCAGGACAACACTTACTTACTTCATTAACATGGGGGATCATTTCAACGATTCCATTAATCTTTATCATGCATCAGTTTGGAATAAGTGGTAAGGAATTGGGTGACTTATTAAGTTTTAACCCGAATTCGGACACCGTTATCCAAGGGGCGCTGATTGAGGGACTTACCGGATATTTCAATATGGCCATTCTGATTTTGTTAATTGTAGCATCAGCACATTTATTAAAATTAGGTGGAACGATGGATGCCATCACGAAAAGCTTGGTTAAATGGATTAAAAACTCCGTCCGTAAAGCTGAGCTTGCGATTTGGGGCATAGTTGCACTATTAAACAGTTCCATCACAATTAATACCGCAGCAGAAATTGCGGCCGCACCTTTTGTTAAGGAAATCGGATCAAAATACCGGATTCACCGCTATCGTCTGGCAAACATGCTGGATGCGGTTACTTCATCACTTGGGTATATTTTCCCTTGGGGTGCACCGGTGTTATTGGGCTGGTCAACAATTAAAACAATGAAGGAAACGTATAATTGGCTTCCGATTGTTGAACCAACTGCAGTATTCCCGTTCGTTTTCCATGGCTGGTTCCTGCTCATAGTAATGCTGATTGCAGCATTGACAGGCTGGGGACTCCGATTCCAGGGAAAAAACGGTGAGGAGTTAAAAGAACGTCCAAAAGATTAATATCTTTCCATTAAGGGGGTGAAAACCTTTAGAGGTTTTCATCCCTTTTATTTTATGAAATAAACCCTGAGATTCTCAATTGCATCAGCTAGTTTGCCAATACAAACATCGTATACCTTCCGAAACTAACTAAGAAATACCCGACATATTTCGGAATATTTTTTGGACTTTCCTGCTTGTATGCTGAGGTTAACTACTAATGTGTAGTTTAATTTTGGAGGAGGGTTAACATGTCAAACTTAAAAGATACATTTCGTGAAATTGATCAGGCAATTGTAGCAGATCCCAGTCGCGCAAAAGGATTGGAAGCGGTTTATCAGTTTAATCTCAATGGTGATGAATCGGGGACTTATCAAATTGTCTTCAATGGTGATCAGTGCCATGCCCTTGAAGGTGAGCAGAATGATCCTGATTGTACGTTAAATATGCAGACAGAAGATTTTCTTCAAATGGTCAAAGGTGAATTGAATGGCACTAAAGCATTTATGAGCGGACGTCTTAAAATTAAGGGGAATATGGGGCTTGCACTGAAATTACAGGATATTCTTTCCACTTATAATAAAGCCGCTAAATAAGTTTTATCAGGAAGAAGGTGTGCCAATATGATTTCATTTCGACCGACCGAAGATGAGAAAGCTTTTACTGAAGTAGCGAAAGACTTTGCAAAAGATAAAATTCGTCCCATGGCCAGGGAATGTGAAAATAACCGAATAGTCGACCAAAAGCTTGTTGATGTAACAGCTGAACTTGGCTTTTTATCCCTCGAATTACCTGAATATTCAGGAGGATTGGAATTACCATTAATAACACAGGTGCAGATTTTGCAGGCGCTTAGTTATGGTGACCTTGATATCGTCCAAGGCTTTCCCGGGGCCGGTGATGCTGCTTCCATTATCCGCATACAACGTAATAATCCGGTTTTCAATGCGGATACATTGGACTTAACCGGGAACCCAACTGTTGCATTTATCGATATAGAAAATGCCAATGAACCATGGGGAGAGAAACTGGAAATCCGGTATGACGGTGACGGTTACATTTTGGATGGGACTTCCCTGCCGGTACGAATGGCTTCCTTTGCGCAATATGTACTTGTCGCTGCACAAGATAACCGGGGAGTACCGGTTATTCTCTGGCTGAATAATGCGGACAGCTGGATAGTTGAAAAAGGTGATTATCGTTTGGGTTTGCTTGCATCGGGACTTGGCCGTATTTCGTTTGATAGCGTGAAAATTACTGGAAAACATGTACTGGCTGAAGAAGAGGCTGCCGATGAAATCTTGAGGCAAGTTCGTTCGCGAATTCGAATATTGCAGGCTGCAAAGGAAGTCGGGCTGATGGAAGCGGCACTTGATTATGCAACGGAATATACTGCTGAACGTAAGGCATTTGGTCAGGAAATTGCCAAGTTTCAAGGTGTATCATTTCGGGTGGCAGCAATGGCTATGGAAACGAGAATTGCAAATCATTTTGTCCGGGAGGCAGCGGTAAAGGCCGATAAATATGGCATCGAAGCTGAAGGAGAGGCCTTGCGTGCATTGTTCCGTGCACACAGAGCAGTTCGTTATGTGACGGATTCAACCGTTCAATTACTGGGCGGTCACGGTTTTGTGCAGGATTTTCCTGCAGAAAAGTGGATGCGTGATGCCCAGGCCCAGGTGGCGCTTTACGGAAGGGAAAAATATTTTCTTGAACAGCGCGGAGAACAACTTATTGCGGGAAAGAAAGAGGTGGCTGTTCCATGATCAGCTTTGACTTATCAGAGCAGCAAAAACAAATTAAGGAAATGACACACTGGTTTGCTGAAAATGAAATTCGGCCAATTGCCATGGAAGCTGACAACATGGAAAAGGTTCCTGATGAATGGCTTGAAAATGTGAACAAGATGGGGATTCATTTAAATACATCTTCCTTTGGCGGCAGCGGCGGTAAAAAATCGGACGGGAAATCAGCCGGAGAACGTGAAGGTAACCGAATGGGCGTTTTAGCAACAGAGGAAATGGCCTGGGGCGATCCAGCTGTCACCTTATCATTGCCGGGAGCCGGACTTGGCGGACCGCCTGTTGAGAGCAGCGGCACACCGGAACAGAAAGAACGTTTTTTATCAATTTTTACAAAGGATAAGCCGCGATGGGGTGCGTATGCGTTGACGGAACCTGATGCTGGTTCAGATGCTTCAGGTATACGTACTGTCGCCAAAAAGGTAAGCGGAGGCTATATTCTTAACGGACAAAAAATATTTATTACTAATGGCGGTCGTGCATCGTGGGTCGTCGTATTTGCAACAATCGATGCATCACTGGGGCGCGCCGGGCAGCGTGCTTTCGTTGTTGAAAAAGGGACACCAGGATTCAGCTGTACCCGACTGGCGAAAAAGTTGGGGTTACGCGCAAATGAAACCGCGGAATTGTTGTTTGAAGATTGTTTTGTTCCACAGGAGAATCTGCTTGGCGGTGAGGCATTGTATGAAACAAGCGGTTCCGGACCATCGGGATTTCAAGTTGCCATGAAAACATTTGACACGACACGTCCAATTGTTGCAGCGATGGCTATTGGGATAGCCCGTGCTGCTTATGATTATACGCTGGAGATTGTGCAGCGGGACTACCCGAAGCAAGGGAGCCATTTTCGATTGGCATCGGAGTTGCTTGCGGAGGCCGAACAGGATATTGCTGCTGCCCGGCTGTTAACATGGGAGGCTGCATGGAAGGCTGATTTGGCGTTGGCTAATGCGAGGGAAGCAGCAATGTCTAAAGCTTATGCCGGGAAAATGTCCCTCGATGTATGTGCAAAATGTCTGGAGCTGCTTGGTCCGATAGGCCTTGATGGTCATCTCGTTGAAAAATTGTATCGGGATGTGAAAGTATTCGATATTTTTGAAGGTACCAACGAGGTGCAGCATCTTGTTATTGCGCGGAGACAATATGCACCTTATGACATACGAGTTTAGTAGAGTGGAGGATGTTTTATGACGTATCAAACAATTACAATCGACAGACGAAACAAGGGTGTTGTTTGGATTACGGTTGATAATCCACCGGCGAATGCTATTGGAGAAACATTAATGCAGGAACTCGAGACTGCCGTCGATGAACTGGGGAATGATTCAACTGTACGTGTAATCGTACTCACTTCAAATCACCCAAAGATCTTCCTTGCAGGGGCTGATTTAAAAGGGATGATTCAGGATACCGGCAATGAGCAGGGTGAAGGAAATGTTATTTCTGAAAAAAGTGCCAGAATGCAGGCATGTTTTCAACGCTTTGCTGCAGTACAGAAACCAGTGATTGCGGCTATCAATGGTCACGCACTTGGCGGCGGCTGTGAGCTGGCGATGGCATGTGATTTTCGAATAATGGGAAAGGGGCGCATCGGGTTGACAGAAATCTCACTCGGTCTCATACCTGGAGCAGGCGGCACACAGCGAATGACACACCTGTTGGGAAGTGCAAAGGCAACAGAGCTGATTTTCACCGCCAAACAGCTGGAGGCGGAAGAAGCACAGAAAGTTGGTCTGGTGCATCGAGCGGTGAAATCGGAAATGCTGGAAGCGGAAACCACTGCTTTTGCTGAGGAGCTTGCAGAAGGAGCTGTTCATGCAATGGGGCTCGCAAAACGTGCAATAAATGCAGCTGAAGGATCAATGGATGCCGGTTTGCAAGTCGAGGCGAATGCCTTTAGTGAAACATTTCTGACGGATGAACCAAGTATCGGTCTTGCAGCATTTTTCCAAAAGGAGAAGGCGCAGTTTATCAATTGATTCGGCAATTTTCCAAAAGCCCGCCGGAAAAGGGTGGGAGGTATAAAAGCTAAAGTTCACAGTAAAAGTGATAAAGTTCAGGGGGAAAACGCTAAAAGCAAAACGCTAAAGTTCACAGTAAAAGTGATAAAGGCGTAATTGTCGTCCGTCCATTAGTTGCGCATGACTTTTTCAGCCATTCATTTAGATGCCGGAACTTAGCAAAAGGAGGGTTTTAAATGTCTTCATGGGATGAAATGTTGAAAGGAAAAACAGCCGTCGTAACCGGGGCTTCCCGTGGACTCGGACGTGCGGATGCATTGGCGCTGGCAGAGGCTGGGGCGGATGTGGTCATAACAGATATTCTGATTGAATCAGATGAACATAATGAACAGGAAGCTGAACGATTTGGACCAATCGCACAGGTGATGCAAAGCACCAATGTGATGTATGCAGATAAAACAGCTCAGGAAATCAGGGACATGGGGCGTCGGTCATTTGCGGCAAAAATGGATGTAACGGACCGTGAACAGGTTCAGGATGTTTTTGCAAAGGTAAAAGAAGAGTTTGGAAGAATTGATATCTTAGTTAACAATGCGGGAACATTGGATCATGTTTCGCAAATCGAAAATCAGAATGACGATTTCTGGCAGCGCGATTTGAATGTTAATCTGACTGGTTCTTACAACTGTACAAAGGCTGTCTGGCCGTATATGAAAGAACAGGGATACGGTCGTATCATTAATATGTCATCTGTTGCGGGGACACTTGGTGGATTTGGCCAGGCAAGTTATTCCGTCACGAAAGGCGGATTGCTGAGTTTTACCAAAAGCATGGCATTGGAAGGCGGGAAACATGGAATTAATGTCAATGCGATTGTACCCGGAATTATCGGGACAGAGGCATTTAAGATGGGAAATGCAAAAATGAATCAACGAATGATAGACAGAACGGTGTTCAAACAACCCGGAGAACCGGAAGACATCGCAAATGCGATTACGTTTCTGGTTTCAGACAAGGCAAAGTATATTACCGGAATCGGTCTGAATGTTTCCGGTGGCATTGAATTGTTCACATTTTAATAGGCTGAATGGTAAGAAGGAGGGTTATGTATGGCTGAAGCAGTTATCGTGGATGCAATACGGACTGCGGCTGGTCGTAAAAAAGGAACACTCGCCGAAACGCATCCGGTTGATATTCTTGTGCCGGTACTTCAGCAATTGACTGAACGGAATGGCATTGATCCACGTGGGGTGGACGATGTTGTTACAGGGTGTGTAACCATGACGGATGAACAAGGAGGGAATATTGGGCGGATGGCGGTGCTGGCCGCGGGTTTTCCTGTGGAAGTTCCTGCATTTTCATTGAATCGGATGTGCGGTTCCAGCCAGCAGGCCATTCATAATGCGGCCCAGGCAATTTTGGCGGGCGATGCTGATATAACAATCGCATGCGGTGTGGAAAATATGAGCCGCGTACCGATGGGCAGTGATATGGGGAGTTTCAGCGAGGATATGGTTGACCGCTTCAATATAATCCCACAAGGATTTTCTGCGGAAATGATTGCTTCCAAATGGGGACTATCCCGTGAAGAACTGGATGAATTTTCATTGAAAAGCCATTCCCAAGCGGCTGCCGCAGCAGATAATGGATTGTTTGACAGAGAAATTTTACCAATTGAAGTGGAAACTGCTGAAGACAAAAAAACATTTCTGCATGATGAAGGAATCCGGAGAAATACATCTATGGATAAATTGGCTGATTTGATGCCATCATTTCAACCGGATGACGGGGTTGTTACGGCGGGTAACGCAAGTCAAATCAGTGACGGGGCTGCAGGATTGTTACTCATGTCCCGGGAGAAAACACAGGAATTGGGTCTTAATCCAAGAGCGCGGATTATCGCTAGAACGGTTGTTGGTGAAGATCCGGTGATGATGTTGACAGGTGTTATTCCGGCAACACGCAATGTATTGAATAAGGCGGGGTTGAAATTGGAACAAATGGATGCCATTGAAATAAACGAGGCATTTGCATCTGTCGTGAAGGCTTGGGAAAAGGAATTAAAGCCGGATATGGCGAAGGTGAATACACGCGGAGGTGCAATTGCACTTGGGCATCCACTTGGTGCGACAGGTGCAAAGCTTATGACGACGATGCTTCACAGGCTGGAAGATGACGGCGGAAGATATGGTCTGCAGGTTATGTGTATCGGTTTTGGCATGGCAACGGCGACAATTATTGAGCGATTTTAAAAGGAGGCGTTTCAAATGGCGGAGTTTGTAAAACCAAGTACGGAAGAAGTATTTGAAATGATTGATGCAGCCGTAAACTATGATTCGGCAGCAATGAAGGGCAAGGAAGGTATCTATCAATTTGATCTTGAAGGCGATGATGGAGGGAAATATCAGATCATCATTGAAGAAGTTGGTGCAAAGGCAATAAAAGGTGTGGAAAAAGATCCACAGGTGACGCTTACCATTGATCACAATAATTTCCGGGAGTTGGTGGCTGGCAGCCTTAATCCAACTGCTGCCTTTATGGGCGGTAAATTGAAAATCAAGGGAAATATGGGGCTTGCATTCAAGCTGCAAACTATTTTGAACTCGTTTTCATTTTAAAAAATTCTGTGGAAGGCGTAAACCAATGCCTCATGTTCTATGTTGATCATGGAAGTATGCAATGCATGACAGATCGTTTCACGTGTTTCGCCTGCGAAAAAATGAAAAGGGATTAGGTGATTGTGATGCAAGGAGACTGGTGGTTTTTATGAAGCCAAATAATCTGGTCGAAATGCTTAACCGGACAGTGAAAAAATTTCCGCAAAAAGATGTGTTTATGTGGAAAGAAAATGGCAGTTATCAGCATATGACATATGTGGAATTTTGGAACAGGATTGAAAATGCTGCATCAGGATTTGCCCAATTGGGAATAGGTGAAAATGACAAAGTAGCTATTTTATCAGACAGCAACCCGATGTGGGGAATTACCGATTTTGCGGTTGCAAGCCTTGGAGCGATTAGTGTTCCGGTTTACCCGACACTGCCCGCTGAACAGGTTTCCTATATTTTGCAAAATGGAGATGTCCATACTGCAGTTGTTGAAAATGAAGAACAAGGCCAAAAGGTTATTGCGGGCAATTCAGATGTTGAATATATCATCACCATGTATCCCGGTGATATCCCTTCATCATCAGGGAATGAACTATCATTTTCACAATTGGAAGCTAACGGTTCCGACGATCCATTGCCATATTGGCAACATACATGGGAGGAAATCGACCGCGATCAGCTTGTAACCATTATCCATACTTCAGGAACGACGGGCAAACCTAAAGGGGTAATGCTGACACATGGAAACTTTTTGTCAAACCTGGAAGCGGTGCAATTCTGGTTGATTGAGCTTATGCCCGAGGATCTTTCGCTTTCCTATTTGCCTCTATCACATGTGTTTGAACGGATGGCCGGTCATTATATGCCACTCTCTGTTGGAACAACAATTGCATATGCGGAAAGTATCGATACAATCCAGGATAACCTGGTCGAAGTAAAACCGACAGTTTTGACAAGTGTTCCACGATTGTTTGAAAAAGTGTATGCGAAAGTAATGGATGAAATCGATAATGGTCCGGCAATCAAGAAGAAAATATTTGACTGGGCTGTTTCGGTTGGTCTGGAAAGGTACGATGTTTATCTGAATGCACAGGTTGATCAACTTATTACCCAGCAAGCAATATCTGAAAAATTGAGGCGCAAATGGAAATTGGCCGATCGTCTCGTTTTCCAAAAAGTAAAGACAAAGTTGGGAGGGCGAATCCGGGGGATGGTGTCAGGAGGCGGTACATTGAACCCCGAACTGGCGCGATTCTTTTGGGCACTGGACTTACCTGTTTTGGAGGGGTATGGATTAACAGAGACATCACCTGTTATTTCAACTAATCCAATGCTCCGGGCGAAAGCAGGGACAGTGGGGAAAGTGCTTGCAAATCTGGATGTCAAAATTGCTGAAGATGGAGAAATTATGGTCAGGGGACCAAGTGTAATGAAGGGATATTACAAGAATCCGGAAGCGACCGAAAAGGACTTTGACGGGGATTGGTTTTTAACGGGGGATTTAGGTGAAATCGACGAAGATAATTATCTTAAAGTTATCGACCGAAAGAAACGTGTACTGGTACTCTCAACAGGCAAAAACGTTGCTCCCCAGCCGATTGAAAATGTGATTAATGAAAGCAGCTACATTGAACACTCTCTCATAATTGGCGACAACCGAAAATATATTATCTGTGTTGTGAATCCGGATTTTGAAAATTTAGTGCCATGGTCCAAAGAAAATGATGTCTTTAAAGAATCGCATGAAGAAATTTGCTGCCATAAATCTGTCCGAAGGTTAATTTCTGACGAAGTGAATAAGCGAACAGAAACTTTCGCTAATTTTGAACGGCCTAAAAAAATAATCATTACGGGTGATGAATGGTCAGTGGACAGTGGTGAATTAACCCCCAAGTTGTCAATGCGGGTCAAAATAATTGAGGAAAAATACAATCATCTAATCGAGGAAACATATGCGGAAGATAATCCAAAAGAAGATAAGGCACCGGCAAAAAGTTGACAGTAAGAACGGTTGGGGCTGAGAAATCCATTAGGCCAGTGCGTTTGCAGTTTTCAAACATACAATTGTCGGGCATCCTGAGCCCTTTGTTAAATATTCCTACTATTCTAGGAATTGGAATAAGGTTGCCACAGCATTATACTTAATTAATAGTATATCAATTTTATAATGTTGCTAAAGGGGGACCTGAAGATCTCAATGAAAATATACTGTTAATCTACTTAAATTTCCCCTGTTGTAATAAAAATGTAATGTTTTAAGATTGTGTAATTGGGAAACTGAATTTTGACAGTGTTTCTTAAGTCCTCGCTGAGTAAAAAGAAATAGTTTCGAATAGGTATATAGTCATTCAATAAAATGAATTTCATGCGACAGTCCTGTTAAATAACATATAAATCTGTTATATAATAGAATGCAAGAAAAGTGAATAGTTATTCATTTTATTGTAAGCGATGTCATAAAGGGGTTTGATTAAAAATTTAAAGGAGTGAAGATTTTGGGGAATGAAAAGAAGTTTTCGGTAGGGAGAACGTGGAAAAAGAAATTTTTCATTGCATTTGCAGCGGGTTTTCTGGCGCTTGGAGGACTTATGTCAGTTTTTGGTTTTACAGGAACTGCATTGGCCGTGCCACTTGGCGGCATAGGTGATTTTTATGTAAAATTTGACAAACTGGAAGGAACAGGATTTAAGTTGCTGCCGCATATTGGTGAAACGGGGAATTCAGATGCCGAGCCGATGATCCGAAATAAAATTGATAAACTTACCATTAAAAATTTACACATTTTCAAAGATATAAAACTGCCAAACGACCAATGGATTCGTATTCATATTGAGGCAAACGGTCCGACAAAAATCAGCGGATTGATCCAGGATGCCAGACTGATTGATGCTGATTTAAGTTTTGACAGTCTTGCCATCAAAGAGCAAAACACAGATGATTTCACAAAAAACTGGACACAGGATGCGAAGACAATCACGATTAAGGATGCAACACTTGTAACTGATTATTTGTTCCAAAGTGCTGTAAGTCTGGCAGATACAAAGATTTACGTTGAAAAAATTGATGAACCAAAAAAGACTAATCTGTAAATCCTCATAAAGGAAGGGGATCGTTATGAATCGTAAAGAACAGAAGGCCATGAAAAAAGAAGAAAAATTGCAGGATAAATACCGTAAAATAGCCGATGGTGGAAGATTTAAACAATGGCGGCACAGAAGGCCATTCTGGGGTGCCACCCTCATGATATTGGCAGGATTGCTGATTTTGTATATACCCCTGCAGCTTTTTGCAATCGCTTTTGTACAGGGGAGCTTTGTATTTGTTGGCTTTATGTTTGGCGGATTAATGATTATCATGGGAATTTTAGATTATATTTATCCGCAGTTTTCCACCGTATTTGGCATTGTAGGTATATTCCTGGCAGTGCTTTCAGTCATGGGTGCGCTGGGCGGCTTTATTATTGGCACCATAATTGGCATTATCGGTGGTGCATTATCCATTGCTTGGCAAAAAGAGGAAGTCACATTGCCCAAAAAGACTTCTGATGAAATGAATCGTGAAACGTCAAAAAAGCCTGAACCGGAAGTGGCACAGGTATGAAAGACCAGCAGTTTCTGAAAAAGGGTATTTTTCTTGGCCTGATTCTTGTACTTATGTTAGGGCTCGCGGCGACACCGATTCAATTAACAACGGTCCATGCAGCGAAAAACAATGCAAACGATAATGATTCAAATAAGGGGTTTCTGATCCAGAGTGAAAAAGTGGATGGCCAAATGGATCTTCTCGGAACACTTCAGGGAGAAGTCCGGATTAAGGAAGGGATTATCCATGGTCTAACAATCATAAAAGAACTGGATACCGGTTCAGGAACACCCATGATGATCAAGATAACATCACCCGGACCGGTGAAAGTTAATAATCTGTACGCCGAGACGGTCAATAATTCACTTCCGGGCATTGGCGGAGTATGTGTACCTGGTAAGGTAGGATGGCTCTGTTTAAAAAACGTGGTTATGAAAGTGACCAAACAGACAGCAGCCAATATCTCACTTCCGAATGCTACGATAAAAGCATGTTATAAAGGTCAATGTGGGGGTGTTCCTGAGTATAATCCACTTTCCAAAGAGGAAATAAAAAAATTACTCAAAGATAAAAATCAGGAAAAAGATAAACTTTCGAAATTGAATAAAGACATTGAAATGGATAAACAGAAACTTAAGACTGCCGGGGAAATTTTGCGGAAAGCAGAAAAGTCTTCTGAAAATCTGGAAAAAGGGGCATCAGCAGAGGAACTGAACAAATTGACGGATGATATCCGTGACCTGCTTGAAAAGGAGTTCCCGGATGATGCGGAACCACCGCAAAAATTGACCGATTTGATTAAAGAACTGGAACAAGGATATAAATCGTTTGATCAGTTTGCAGGCACGTTTATATCGCTGATTGACGAAGTTTCCGGTATGATGGAGAAGCTTGAACAGAGTATCCAGCAGAAACAAGATAAACTTAAAGAGCTTGCTGGTAATGATTACGAAAAAGAACGCCAAAAGAAAGGGCAGGCGGAAATTTACGCAAACCTGCTTAAAAAGGTGAAAGGGAAAGCAGATGGAACAAAACAGCCAGACAGCAACAGCAAGACCGATAAAAAGCTGAATACCGATAAGCTTCAAAAAGAACTGGATTCCATTAAGAAGCAATTGAAGAAAACAAAAGAACAGGTTAAACAGTTGCAAAAGAAAAAAGAAACGATAACATCCAATTCAAAAATGATTACGAATAATATTAGCGACATTAAGTCGGCACTGGAGAAAAAACTTGCTGCAGCGGCCCAATTGAAACAACAGAAGGAAGAAGACAGCAATAAGAAAGGTGACGGCAAAGATGGCAAGGATTCAGCCGGTCAAACCGATTCACCACCTGAGAAGGATTCTGATAAGAGCGGAGACACCGGTGAAAACGAAAACCAAACGAATAATTCCGGTTCAAACAACAAAAAATCCGGAAATACCAGCACATCAGGCAGCTCTGATTCTACAAACAATAATACAAGCGGCCAAAACGATTCGAAAAATGATAAATCAGATGAGGAATCAGACAGTAACAATCCATTGGAAGACCTGACAGATACATTGACAGATCTGTTAACAGGCGGATTGCTCTAAAAATAAACACAAAAACGTCCCATTTTACCTGATGGGACGTTTTTGTGTTCTGAAAATGTTATACTATCATGGTGAAGAGGGGGAATAATAATGTACATAAAGGGTGCAATTGACGATGAAACACGTTGCAGTCATTATCATGCGGAAAATGACCGCATTGCTATCAAATTCTACTGTTGCAATACATACTATTCCTGTTATAAATGTCATGAACAGTATGGTTGCGGTGACACGAAATTGTGGCCCAAAGCTAAATTTAATCAAGAAGCGATTTTATGCGGGAACTGCAAACAAGAGTTAACGATTAATGAGTACCTGCACGGCGGATACAGTTGTCCGCACTGTCATGTTTCCTTTAATCCCGGCTGTGCATTACATTACCATTTATACTTTGAAAAATAATCAATTTCGGATGAGCAGTTTACTTGCATCAAGCGCATCATGTATCATTTAATAGAGGTTGATGTGAATAAAGGAGGGGACGATAAATGGCTTTTGTTATATTGGACCCATGCCGTAATGAGAAATCAGCAGAGTGCTTAACTGTTTGTCCGGTTGACTGTATAGAAGAAGGACCGGAGCAATTTTACATAGACCCGGATGTCTGTATCGATTGCGGTGCCTGCAAAGCGGTATGCCCGGTTGATGCTATTGTGGAAGAGTATGATTTGAGTCCGGAACAAGAATCATATCTGGAACAGGCTGAAGAATTCTTTAAAAATAAATAGACCTATATATGGAATGGCGCCCCTTGTACAACGTCTGTGGTGGACGGAATACAGGGGCTTGTTTTGTTTCCAGGTACAATATTCGAGCATCCATCAATAGACGGCAGTATGTTTTCATGTAACGACTTAAATCAGCCCTTCGCGAATGGCTCTTGCCACTGCTTCGGTGCGGTTACTGGCCTTCATTTTTTCCATAATAGCAGAAACGTAATCGCGAACGGTATACTCGCTTAGATTCAGTTCACCGGCGGCTTCGCTTGTGGAGGCACCTTCAGCCATCAGTTTCATTACTTCTATCTCTCTTGGGGACAAATGCAGTGTGGCGGGTTTCTTCTCATTTTCTGGGCGCTCACTGTAATATTTAGCCATAATTTCACCAGCGCTCCGGCCAAATTTTATAAGTGCTGTAAAAGTTTCCTGGGTAACTTTAAAGTGATTGCCTGCACCTTGGTCCAAAATCGCTGCTCCAAAAAGTTTGTTGCTTGTAGAAGTGAAAATTGGTGCGATAACGACTGATCGCAAATTAAATTGCCTGATATACCGATCCGGAAATCCCATGGAAGCATCTTTAATATAAATCGGTTGCGGATAATTCATGGTTTTACCGAATAATTGTACGGCTTGCAGATTGTTTTGGATGATTGGAAACTGACTTATATCTTCCGTAATATTTTGTATTGCCTGGTTATCAAGGCGGTGACCGAACAGGCCAATTCCTGTCTGTTCACTTACCGAGTAAGAAAACAATGCACATCGTTCAAATGGGAGATAGTTTACAAACCCGGCTGTGATATTTTCAACCGCTTCTTTATAATTAGTTGCGCGCATAATGGTTTCATTGAACATAATGACGGAATCTTTCCATCCTTGCTCTTGTTTGATTCTTTTAAGCGATTGCCTGCTGTTTTCAAACATTTTTAGTGTATAGGTAATGAAGGGGATGACTTGTGAGGTTACATCCTGCTGGCTGCATACCAGAAGTGTGACATCATCATGTGGAATTGGCAGAACATTATATTTCTTTTTATCTTTTATCATCTGTCCAAGCAGTAACTCTGATAACTCATATACCGTGTCCGCATGGAATGAATCGTTGCCGAGCAGCAAATCCCGGTTAACGTCATTAAACCATTTCTCAACGACATAAGACTGGTCTTTTTTAATAACAATAGCTATCCATTCTATGGGAAGTTGATTGGAGTTGACAAGGCTGTTTAAAAAAGAATCGATTGAGAAAGTTTGATGATAAGGGTGTGTAAGAATGTCTTCACTAATCGTTGAAAACAGATATTGGATTGCCTGATGATCCTGGTAAGAATGGTTCCCTTTATCTTGAATTACTTTATGTACAGCATTCTCCAATAAGGTAATTGTGAATTGATTTTTATGAAAGGATGCTGCCTGCTCATGTAAATCCCTTCCGGCTGAATCGCCCTCCTGTGAAAAAAAATACTCCGTAAAAAAATGGATCGCCGTTTCCATATTAACCGCAAATTTTTCATCGGTTTCTTTTAAATGCGATAAAATTTTTTCCCATTCCTTCTCAATTTGGTTCTGGTTTGTTTGTACAACTTTCAAACCATAGAGAAACAAGTTATCCATATGATGGTTTAGTGTAAGGGACATGCCATTCTCCTCCAATTTTATTGACATACAGAACCCAAATCTATGTAAAAGCGACCTCAATTATTATGATTGTAATCTATTAAACCTATTTTCTATTTAATTGTAGTGTCTTTGGGGATTAAATTCAAGGAAATATGAATACTCATTCACTTTATGATTATTCGAAATACGTTAATCTTATGATTGGTTTGTATCATATCATCGCAAATAACAAAGGAGAGCCATGGTGAAATATTCTAATGCGGGAAGGAAAAAGCCCTTGTACAATTCATACCATATTAGTGTACAAGGGCTTTTTGCGGTATACCGCTATGTTTTTTATTCATTTGGGGCTTCAGTTGCTATTTTACTGGCAATCCAGCGTTTGGCGGTGTCTTCGTCAATATCATAGACTTTGCCAGCACGGAGCAGGTCGCCGTGATATGCCGTCTGCACATTCATTTTTATTCTCATATTAAATCTCCTCGTTCTTAAACTACATTCATTATACCACAGGAATTATAATTGTTTGCTCCTGATCAACTCCCATGCCTTGCTAATATCTGTTGTAGGGTGATGGCAGGCAAAGTTTTCACAAACATAGATGGATACCGTGTTATCTATTTTTGGGTATTCGGCCGCAAATGGCGCTGCATCACCTAATGCCTTAGGATTTTCATGGACAAGCAGGGCGATGTCCGGGGTGAATTCCTTCTGCAACCGGTTTGTTAAACTGTTTTCCTCACCAAGCACAACAACTTCTTTTGATTGATTTTCGGTTAGCAGCAGGCTTTGAATAAAATGGGTGCTGGCAGCTGCAGCTGATTTCACGTCTTCATAAAAGGCGTGATACATTTCTTCTAATTTACCAAGATAGTCTGTATCTCCTGTTAAATGGCCCAGTCTGACCAAACAATTAGCAGTAACACTGTTTCCGGAAGGCAGAGCACCATCATATAATTCTTTTTCTCTTGAAATAAGCTGTTCACTGTCATCTCCATTGAAAAAGAAGCCGCCCTGCTCCTCGTCCCAAAATAGGTTCAGCATAGCATCAGCAGTATTTTTAGCTTTTTTTAAGTAATCCGGTGAGAATGTAGCCTCGTATAACTCGATGTATGCCCAGGTAAGAAATGCATAGTCATCAAGATAGCCGTTGAATTTCACTTCGCCATCCCGGTATCGGGCTTTAATTCTTCCATCCCGGATAAGATTGTGTTCAATAAATTGTGCAGCTTTATCAGCAGTTTCAGTAAAAACATCTGTCTTAAATGCCTTTCCGGCTTTTGCCATTGCGGCAATCATCATTGCATTCCAGGATGTTAACACTTTATCATCAACATGCGGATATACACGCTGTTCACGGGAACGGAGAAGTTTCAGCCGGGAATCTTCCAATGATTGTTCCAGCTGTTCCGTTGACAAGTTATGTTTGAGGGCAAGTTCATCTAAAGATGTGTTGATGACATTCGGAACATTTTTTCCCTCAAAGTTCCCTTCCGGTGTTATATCATACGCATCTGTGAATAAATCGCCAGCTTCTGTACCAAGGATGTTCATAACCTCTGTAAATTCCCATACATAGTATTTTCCTTCGACACCTTCCGAATCCGCATCAATTGCGGAGTAAAAAGCTCCTTTTGAATTGCGCATTTCCCGCATAATAAATTCAATGATTTGTTCACTTATTTTTCTGTAGAATGGATTTTGGGTAACCTGGTAACACTCCGTATAAGCGATCAAAAGCAGTGCATTGTCATAAAGCATCTTTTCAAAGTGCGGCACAAGCCATTTTTCATCAGTGGAATAACGGGCAAAGCCAAATCCGATATGATCATAAATCCCCCCGGAAGCCATGGATTGTAACGTTTTTTCAACCATTTTTAATGCAGCGTTTTTTCCGGTAAAGTGATAATACCGCAATAAATAAAGCAAATTTTGAGGTGCGGGGAACTTTGGTGCGCTTCCAAATCCGCCATGTGTAAAATCAAATCGGTTACCAAGCTGTTTGAATACTTCATCTGTTATTTCTTTTGTCAGACGGTGCTCACTTTTTTCGGATACCGTCTTTTCAAGCGCGTCTGTCACACTTTTTGTCACTTCGTTTATATGGTCCGGATCTTGTTTGTACTTCTGATAAAGCTGGGTAAGCACGTCCATCATGCCAGGCATGCCATATTTACTCTCACGCGGGAAATAAGTACCGGCATAAAATGGTATTTTGTCAGGAGTCATAAAAATGGATAATGGCCATCCGCCTTGCCCAGTCATCATCTGGCAAACTTTCATATAAACTGAATCGATGTCAGGACGCTCCTCCCGGTCAACTTTAATGGAAATATAATGTTCATTCAGATAGTCCGCTACTTCTTTGTCCTCGAATGATTCTTTGGCGAGCACATGACACCAATGACAAGTAGAATAACCTACAGAGAGAAAAATGGGTTTGTCCTCTGATTCAGCTTTCTCAAAAGCTTCTTCCCCCCACGGATACCAGTTTACCGGGTTGTAGGCGTGCTGTTGGAGGTATGGTGATTTTTCGTTTATGAGATGGTTAGGCATTTGCATGTTTTCAACTCCTTGTTTTTGTTTAGTTTTCCACGAACAACGTATTCTATGTTAAGGATACTGCCAAAGGGGAGGTAATGTCTAATGGTGTGAAAAAAGAACAAAAGCGGGAGCATAATGCCCGCTTAGCTTTTGGATGGTGCTGTATATCCTTTTATGACATGTGTATGCCCATCGTTTTTTGTTGTAGTTACTTCGGCATAATGGGTGTGGTACCCGTTGCCAAGGGAAATAGGCGGGCTCGTATATGCCTTATAACGATGTATATGTTCATCATCAAATGTCGTATTGCCATAGATGATATGGACATGGCCATCGTTCGTTTCGATCGGTGTACCTGTGACACCGGGATGAAGGTGGTTATGGCCGTCATTGCAGGTGGTTGATCCGTAATGGGCGTGCGTATGTCCCTGCTCATGTTCATCTTTCATATTGCCGGGCATTCCTTGTGGATGATTTAAGTTATACGGATGCTGCATCCCGCGAGGTCCGACTGGTGGATAGGCACCATATGCGACCGGAATCATGCCATAATACATTTAACATTCCTCCCGTAAAATTCATCAATAGCAGTTTATGCACCAATTGCCTGCGTGGTACCGGGGAAAATTATTTGTACAGGAAGCTTTGATTGAACGATCAACAGGGCGCTTAGCCCAACACGCAGCAGCTTCACTTGATTGGGTTAAGCTTTATTATTGAAAAGTCGTGTGCATTCGTTAAAACGAATGGGGTGTCACCAATAGCTTCGCCTGTCCATAGATTATATTTGCGGGAGCCTTCTAATTCCGTATGAACAGAATGACTGGAAGGGTTTATGATGAACACTATTTTTTCATTACCCGATTTTCTTTCATAAACCACTGAATTGGAATCATAATCTGTTTCGATAAAACGAAAGCTTCCATTGCTTCTTAAAGCTTTCTCCGATGTACGCAAATGAATCAGCTTTTTCATAAAACTCCGTAATTCCAAATCCCGCCTATCCTGATCCCACACCATGCATTTTCGGCATCCGGGATCTTGACCTCCTGTCATGCCAATTTCATCTCCGTAATAAATACATGGCGTTCCTTTTAGTGAAAATTGCAGTACGTAAAGCAGCTTTACCTGCTGCTTGTCTCCGTTGCAGATAGTTAGCAGGCGCTCAGTATCGTGACTCCCGAGCAGATTAAATGCTGCTTCATTCACACTATCCGGATAGGAAATAAGTACTCCGGAAATTTGATTGGCAAATTGTTCAGCGGTTATTTTTTCTTTTGCCACATAATCAAGGGCTGCGTGCGTGAACGGATAATTCATGACCGCATCAAACTGGTCACCCTGAAGCCATGGCATAGAATCGTGCCAGATTTCCCCTAAAATATAGACTTCCGGTTTGACTGCTTTAACTGCTTTCCGAAAGTCACGCCAGAATTGATGATCCACTTCATTCGCCACATCAAGCCGCCAACCGTCAATATCAAATTCCCTGATCCAATATGTTGCGACATCCAGAAGATATTGTTTCACTTCCAGGTTTTCGGTGTTTAGTTTCGGCATGTGCGGTGTGAACGCAAATGAATCAAAGGTCGGGTGTGGTTCAGTCTGAATTGGAAGTTGCCGGATATGGAACCAATTGATATACCGGGAATCAGCACCTTTTTCCAGTACATCCTGAAATTGCAGGAAATAGTATCCACTGTGATTAAATACCGCATCAAGCATGACACGGATGCCTTTTTCGTGACAACGCTGCACAAGTTCACGGAATTCTTCTTTTGTCCCGAATTGCGGATCGATTTCCATATAGTCGATTGTGTCATATTTGTGATTGGAAAATGCTTTGAAAATGGGGGTAAAATAAATCCCGCTGATGCCGAGGTCTGCCAAATAATCAAGGTGGTCGATAACACCCCGAAAATCACCACCGAAAAAGTTATCCTGTTCCGGTTCAGCGCTTTCCCAGGGAAGCGTGTTTCCCGGATCATTCGTCACGTCTCCATTGGCAAACCGTTCCGGAAAAATTTGATACCATACCGTATCCATCGCCCAGTCGGGAGCTTGAAATACATCAGACCGATTTAAATAAGGGAAACAAAAATAATAGGCTACATCGTCTAAAGGTGCATCCTGATAAAACCCTTTTTCCGTATAGACAAGTTTTTCGTCACCGCTGAATAATTCGAATCCGTACCGCAACCGGCGAAAAGGCGGCTTAACAGCAATCTGCCAGTAATCGAACAGTTCATCCTGTGCCTGCAGAAACATATCACTGCGCTGAACCTGCCAGCCGTCAGTTGACCAGTTATATGGATCTCCGTGAATCAGATTGACCTTTTCAATGTCACGTTTTTTTGTACGCAGCCGGATGTGCAAAGTTTCAGCATCATAAGCGTATGCAAAATTATTCTTCGGCCGGTGATAGATTGCTTCTTTTAACATTGTAATTCCCCTTTCGGACAAACAACCCCGTTCTCCTGATACCGGAAAACGGGGTTGTTGTTTATGACAATGCATTGCCCTCAAAATGTGATTACTTTTAGTTAATAGAATATGTTCTCAAATGTCAAGACCGTTTTAATTGTTATCAGAGTTTTCGTAGGGCAAATCAAAAGTTTAAAAGAATTTTGTGAAATCGGTTGCGCAATTTTAAGAATGCGTTTACAATTAAAAACATGAACTTGTGCAAACGGTTTCGCATTACAAACCATTTTTGCACCCAAAAATCCTAAAGGGGGAAAATTAGTAATGAAGAAATCTTCCTATCTATTAATGGCAGTCTTGATGATTGCGCTGCTTGCTTTGGCAGCATGCGCCCCGGATCGATCCGGAAGTGCAGGTGAAGATAGCGATGGTGAAAGCACAAAGGAATCGGCTGAAAAGCCAGATTCACTAACGATTTGGGCAAATGATGAGGAAAAACAGCTTGAAGCTATCAAGGATATTGTAAAGGATTATGAAAAAGAAACAGGAATTAACGTAAAAGTCGAAAAGAAGTCAATGCTTGATCAGATGGAACAGCTGGCATTGGCCGGACCTGAGGGCAATGGACCGGATTTGTTTTTTCAGCCGCATGACCGGATCGGAAATATTGTCGCACAGGGACTTGCCGAGCCTATTGATATGAAAGACGATGTAAAAAGCACTTACAGTGATGCAGCAGTTGAAGCGGTTACGTACAAATACAACGGGAAAACAGCTCAATATGGCTACCCGGCAGTTATTGAAACGTACGGTGTGTTTTACAACAAGGATATTGTAAAAGAAGCCCCGAAAACGATTGATGATTTAAAAGCACTTCTAAATAATAAAACGAATCCATCAAAAGACAAGTATGGATTTATGATGAAACCAAATGATCTGTATTTCACGATCCCATTCTTCTATAACTTTGGCGGTTATATTTTCGGTGGGGATGCCGGGGAATATGATACGGATGACATCGGTTTGAATAATGAAGGTTCAGTTGAGGGTGGAAAACTATTTCAATCTTTCTTTGGAAAAGGTAAAATTCCGCCTTCCACAACAACTGATGTTATTGATGGTTTGTTCAATGATGGAAAAGTCGGTGCAGTAATTAATGGACCATGGGCGATTGTAGGCTATAAAGAAGCACTTGGTGACAAACTTGCTTTCACACCATTTCCGGTTATTAATGGTGAACCGGGCAAGACGTTCGTAGGTGTTAAATTGTGGATGGTTTCCTATTATTCCAAGAACAAACATTGGGCAAAGGATTTGGCAGCATTTATGACCAACAAAGAAAATTCCCAGCATTATTTTGAGGTTGCGGGGGAACTGACACCGAACAAAGAAGCACTATCTTCCATTCAAGACCCAATTTATGCAGCATTCGCGGAGCAGATTAAACATGGTGTTCCAATGCCAAGTACACCAGCAATGCAGCAGGTTTGGGAGCCGTTTAATAATGCATTGCAATTTATTGCGGAAGGCGAAGAAGTCAAGCCTGTACTGGACGAGGCAGTTAAACAGATTGAAACCAATATCCAGGCAAGCGGTGCTGAGTAAAATAGCTGGTGGGGGAGCAAGTTCTTCCCCTCCTTCTATTTTCAATACTTTTTAGTTTGCAAAGGGGGTACCAACATTGTCCGCACCCGGTATTAATCAAAGGTTCGGTAAAAAACATAATCCCAAAACAGCGATGATCTTATCCATTTTGTTTGCGGGCCTTGGACAACTTTATAACCGAAGATATGTAAAAGGAATTATCTTTATTGTGATTGAAGCAGCATTTCTTATCACGTTGCTGCAGAAGATTAATTTTGGTCTCTGGGGTCTTCGGACACTTGGGACAATTCCAGGTACGGACCATTCCATCCGGTTGCTTGTATTCGGGGTTTTGTCATTAATTACAATCGCAATTATCGGAATGTTATATGTATTTAATGTAATCGATGCTTATAAACAGGCGAAAAAATTGCAGGAAGGATGGAAACCACTGCCGTTTGGGGACACGATAAGGGTGGCATATGATAATTCATTTCCATACCTGATGACACTTCCGGGGCTTATGCTGATGGTGTTTGTCGTTGTTTTTCCATTGATTTTTTCGGTATTGCTTGCGTTTACAAACTACGATTTATTCCACTCGCCTCCACGAAACCTGGTGGATTGGGTCGGATTTGAAAATTTCAATGAGCTTGTGACAGTACCAATCTGGAAAGATACCTTTATCAGTGTCTTGTCTTGGACCATTGTGTGGACTGTCGTAGCTACAACATTTCAAATTGCAGTTGGATTGTTCCTGGCTGTTCTGGTTAATGATCCAAGGGTTAAATTCAAAAAGCTGATTCGGACGATTTTGATTCTTCCATGGGCAGTACCTGCTTTTGTTACAATTTTAATCTTTGCGGCAATGTTTAATGACGAATTTGGTTCCATTAACCGGGATATCATAATGCCGTTATTCGGCGGTGATGGATTACCATGGCTAAGTGATCCGCTGTATTCACGGATTGCGATTATAATGATTCAGACGTGGCTGGGGTTCCCGTTTGTATTTGCGCTGTTTACCGGGGTGCTGCAAAGTATTTCAAAGGATTGGTATGAGGCAGCAGATGTGGACGGTGGATCACGTTGGCAAAAATTTCGTGAAATCACATTCCCGCACGTTATGTTTGCGACTGCACCGCTGTTAATTATGCAGTATGCCCAAAACTTCAATAACTTTAATATTATTTATCTGTTTAATGAAGGTGGTCCGCCAGTGAGAGGGCAAAATGCCGGTGGAACGGATATTCTGATTTCATGGGTATATAAACTGACATTTGATACGAACAATTATGCTATGGCGGCTGTAATATCAATTATCATGGGGCTTCTTGTTTCCGGTTTTGCATTCTTTCAATTCCGACGTACACGATCCTTTAAGGAAGAAGGTGAAATATAATGAACCAGAAATTGAAATCAAAGCTGGAAGTAACAGCAATCTATACCATAATTGCGATTGTTTCGGTCATTATCTTTTACCCACTGATCTGGACAGTCGGAATGTCTCTAAACCAAGGAACAAGTTTGTATTCGTCATCTATTATTCCGGAAAATTTCTCACTGGAACATTATAAATGGCTGTTCAGCGAAAACAGTGATTATTTATTATGGTATAAAAATTCATTGATTGTATCACTAGTTGTTGCAGGCGGCAGTGTTATTCTTACGTCACTTGTCGCATATGCATTTTCCAGGTATCAGTTTGTCGGCAGGAAAAATGGATTGTATGTATTCCTGCTTCTGCAGATGTTTCCGGTCATGATGGCGATGGTAGCATTATATATTTTCCTGAACATGATTGGATTATTGGACACATTAACAGGACTGATTTTCATCTATCTTGGTGGTCAGATTCCGTTTAACGCATGGCTTGTGAAAGGCTATTTTGACACGATTCCGCGTGAACTGGACCAGGCTGCAAGAATTGATGGTGCAGGACACTTGCGAGTATTTTGGAGCATTATGCTGCCGCTGGCAAAACCGATTTTGGCAGTCGTTGCACTGTTTAACTTTATGATGCCGATGTTTGACTTCCTGCTGCCGTCAATTGTGTTGACGAGCGAGGAAAATTATACACTTGCAGTTGGATTGTTCAATTTTATTAACGACCAATTCTCAAATAATTTTACTAGATTCGCAGCAGGTTCCATACTGGTTGCATTGCCGATTGCGACAGTTTATTTATTCCTGCAGCGGTATTTGATTTCCGGTTTAACTGCCGGCGGATCGAAAGGATAAATGCAGTAATCTAACAGGCAGGAGGATATGCAGAAATGCTTGATGATACGAGTTTTGCAATACATCCAGGCAACAAAAAGGATGCGAATACCGAAGTGTACCGGGATATAGGCAATCTGAAATTTTTTAAACAAACTAATGCAGGTTTTCTTTTTGGGTGTTCAAATGGATTTGTCGTGATTCAATTTTTTACTGAATCCATTGTCAGGGTTGTCATGAATCAACATGATGAGCCAATGTTGAATGGATCGTATGCAGTAATTGAAGAACCGGCTCAGGTTAAGGCTGACGCAGCAGAGGACAACAAGCAGGTTACATTGATAACCGCTAAATTACGCATTGCCATTCAAAAAAGTCCTTTTCGCATAACTGTTGCCGATTCAAACGGAACAGTGCTGCTCGATGAAAATGAGCATGGTATGGCTTACCGGGAAAATGGCGAGGTTATTGCCTTTAAAAAAAAGCATTCAGGGGATCACTTTTACGGATTTGGTGAAAAGTCCGGGCATCTTGATAAATCCGGTGAACGTTTTGAAATGTGGAATACCGATGTATATGCACCGCACAATCCGGAAACAGATCCGCTTTACCAGTCGATTCCGTATTTCATGACCCTGCGTAACGGGAAGGCATATGGGGTGTTTCTGGATAATACATTCCGTACCATGTTTAATATGAAGTCATCGGAGGAATATTTTTCATTCAGTGCTGAAGGTGGACAACTGGACTATTATGTGATGACGGGTCCCGGCCCGAAAGATGTAATACAGCAATATACACATCTGACAGGCAAAATGCCTATCCCGCCAAAATGGGCGCTTGGTTATCATCAATCACGCTACAGTTATGAATCAGAAGGAGAAGTTAGGGGACTCGCGAAGAACTTTATAAAGCGGGATATACCGGTTGATGTTATTCATTTAGATATTCATTACATGAACGGATATCGGGTGTTTACATTCGATAAGGAAAAATTTCCGGATCCGGAAAAACTGATCCGCGATTTAGGTGAAATGGGAATCCGTGTGGTGCCAATCGTTGATCCGGGTATCAAAAAAGATGCAGAATACCCAATTTACCGGGAAGGTGTAACGGACAATCTTTTCTGCAAGTATTTGGAAGGTGACATATATTTTGGCAATGTTTGGCCTGGAACGAGTGCATTCCCGGATTTCACTGACGGAAAGGTTCGCGGATGGTGGGGAAAAAAACACAAGTATTATTCGGATATGGGAATTGAGGGTATTTGGAATGATATGAATGAACCTGCCGTCTTTAACGAAACAAAAACAATGGATACAGCTGTCATGCATCGAAATGATGGTGTTCCGGCTGCACACCGTGAACTTCATAACATATATGGATTTAAGATGGCGGAGGCAACGTATGCCGGAATGAAGGAACATCTTGATGGGAAACGGCCATTTTTGCTGACACGGGCCGGTTTTGCCGGAATTCAGCGTTACGCTTCTGTGTGGACCGGTGATAACCGCAGTTTCTGGGAACATCTGCAGATGACATTGCCGATGGTCATGAACCTTGGAATATCAGGGGTTCCGTTTGCCGGACCTGATGTTGGGGGATTTGCCCATGATACGAATGCAGAATTGCTTGTACGCTGGATGCAGGTTGGTGCGTTCACTCCATTTTTTCGGAATCATTCAGCGATTGGAACTGTCTATCAGGAACCATGGAAGTTTGGTTTAAAAAATGAATCCATTATGAAAAAATATATTCAAATGCGTTATAAATGGATGCCACAGCTATATAAATTGTTCCATGAAGCAAGTGTCAGCGGCATTCCAGTGATGCGGCCATTGTTTTTGGAATATCCGGATGATGCCAAAACCTATAATTTGAATGACCAGTTTATGATTGGTGATAATGTAATCATTGCACCGATTCTTGTACCATCCATTACGGACAGGGCTGTATATCTTCCGGAGGGTAATTGGTTAAATTTCGAAACCGGTGAAACGTATGCCGGTGGGCAGGTACATCTCATCCACGCTGAACTTGACGAACTGCCGATTTTTATAAAAGCAGGAACAGCAATTGTACAGGGCGAGTGGAATTCGAATACAGAGAAAACTCCTAAACAAATAACCATGGATATTTATGCAGGTACGAACGATGAAACATATCGATTCACGCATTACGATGATGATGGTGAATCATTTGAATATGTGGACGGGTCTTATTTGCAGGTTCAAATCGAGGTAAAATCAACACTGGATGCCGTTCATATAAGCATTCGGGAACAGGAGGGGAGTTATCGCCCGGCCTATGATAAAATAAACGTTAATGTGCACGGTTTGCATAAACAGCAGCGTGTCATACTGGAAAACCACGAGGATTCAATGCTATCGTTGGAATTAAAAAGTAGAGGGTGAGTTTTATTGGTAACAATTAAAGATGTAGCAAAAGCAACGGGAGTGGCTCCCTCTACGGTATCCCGCGTGATTGCTGATAATCCGAGAATCAGCCTGGATACGAAAAATAAAGTCCGCAAAGCAATGAAGGAACTTGGTTATCACCCGAACGTAAATGCAAGGAATTTGGCAGTGAAATCCACGAAGGCAATTGGTGTTATTATGCCTTCATCTGCGGACAAAGCTTTGCAAAACCCTTTTTTCCCGGAAATACTTCGCGGCATCGGCTCGGTAACCCATGGGATGGGATATTCTATTACATTATCAAGTGGTATTACCGAAGATGAGATTTTCGATGAAGTAGAGCGGATGGTATATGGAAGCTATGTAGACGGCATCATTTTACTGTACTCACGTATGAATGACCGGATCATGAATTTTTTGTATACGAAAAAGTTCCCATTTGTGGTTGTTGGCAAGCCTTATGAGCATGCGGCTGAAATTACGCATGTCGATAATGATAACTTTACAGCCGGTAAAGATATTACCAATCATTTAATTGACACGGGACATGAAAAAATTGCATTTATTGGCGGATCAAAACAGTTATTCGTGACCATGGATCGTGAAGCAGGCTATGAATCCGCATTGAATGATGCCGGTAAGGAAAACAGTGAAGCGTATAAAATGCATACGGAATTTTTAAAATCAGGAGGTCGCGAGGCGGTAGAGCGGCTGCTGTCTTTGGAAATTCCGCCAACCGGTATTGTTGTCAGTGATGATTTAATGAGTCTTGGGGTTCTGAGCACGTTGGAAGAATCAGGATACACCGTTCCGGATGATATTTCCCTTGTCAGTTTTAACAATGTGTATTTATCAGAAATCACAAAACCTGCGCTGACAACCGTAGATATTCACATTCAGAAATTGGGAGCAGAATCGGCCCGGGCATTGATTGAAAGGACGGTCGATAAAACTGTCGCTGCCCGAAGAGTCATTGTATCGCATGAAATTGTATACCGGAATTCTGTCAGTGAAAAAGAAGTCTAATAAGGCTTCTTTTTCACTGTTTTCTTGTAACTCTCTTGTGAGGTTCTTAGCTTTACAATTGAAAACGATTCTCAGTGAACTTATAATTAAATTAACAATGAAAGTTGGGGTGGATGAGTTGGGAAAGGTTTTGATGCTGTTTGCAAGCATGACCGGTAATACGGAATTGATGGCAGAAATTATAACTGATGTGCTGGAAGCAAAGGGATATACGGTCGAAACAAAAACATTCGATCTGGATGCTATAGATGTGGAAGAACTTTTGGATTATGATGGTGTGCTTGTCGGGACCTATTCATGGGATGATGGGGAACTGCCATATGAGGTGGAAGATTTCTATGATGAACTGGATGACGTGGACATTACGGGAAAGGTTATCGGTGTGTTCGGGTCAGGAGATTCTTTTTATGATTCATTCGGCGGTGCGGCGAACCTGCTGGGGGATAGGTTTGAGCAAAAAGGCGCCGACCTTGTGCCGGAACGGTTGATTGTAGACATGGAACCTGACAAAGATGATGTTGTAAGATGCCAGAATTATGCCGAAGTATTTTGTAAAATGGTGGAAAATACAAACGGGGATTAATGACTAGGGCTCCTATACGCATCTGATTATTTTTACCTGTTTTGAAATATTATTTTAAAAATACTTGTGCTTATATTTCAATTTCTATAAGATATACATAACTATACGTGAAGGGTGAATCTTATGGAATATGCAGCAGGTATTGACGGGGGTGGGACAAAGACGGTTGCTTTACTAGCGGATATGCATGGGAATATTATTGCGCGATCTGCGGGCGGACCGGCCAATCCCAATGTTGTGCCGTATGATAATCTTCTTTATACGTTCAACAACCTATTCGATGAGCTTGAACAGCAGTGTCCGGATGCAATGCAAAATGTAAGCGTTTTATTCGCGGGCATTTCAGGTGCAGGCAATGCGGCTGCCAAATATGAAATTGAAGCTGTGCTTAAACAGTTGCTTCCGAAAACAACAAGGATACAAATTGAAGCAGATACAATCAATGCGCTTTACTCGGGCACCTATGGGGATTATGGCATTGTCCACATTTCCGGAACCGGTTCCATAACATACGGAATTAATGCACGAGGACAACATGGCCGGGTTGGTGGCTGGGGATATTTGTTTGGTGATGAAGGAAGCGGGTATGAAATTGGCAGGCAAGGAATCATCCATGCATTAAAGGCACAGGACGGCCGGGGACCAGATACAGTTTTGCTTGATAAAATTTATGATCACTTCCGTGAAAAAAACCCATATGAACTGGTACGAAAAATTTACACAGCCAAAATACCTAAAGAAAAAATCTCTCCAGTATCAAAGCTGGTCTTTGAAGCTTACAGAAAAAGTGATTCTGTCGCAACACATATTATTGCTGATGCTGCTGATGAAATCAGTATGAGCATCCGTACACTGTACAACAATATGTTCAATCAACATGACAGTGTAAGGGCAGTCCTGTGCGGGGGGATTTTTTACGAAACGGATATTATCCCGCCATTATTGTATGAAAAATTGACAGACTGCAGCAAAATTGAGCTTTCTATACCTAAATTGAATCCTGCCGGCGGTTCGCTTATCGGTGCATATTTGATGAAAGATCAGCAGCTGGACAACACTGTCATTGAATCGCTAATTTCCAATGAAAGTAGGTAATGCACATGTCACACGTAAAAGGCGGTCTGGTTATTTTAAAAGAAATGGTTCACGCACTGCCGCCATCTGAGCAAAAAATCGCAAACTATATTTTGAATCATCCAAAAGAGTCTATTATGCTGACGGCATTAACGCTTGGAGAAAGAAGCAAAACGTCAAGCGCAGCGGTTATCCGGCTATGTAAATCGCTCGGCTTTAATGGTTTTCAGGAATTGAAAATCCGGGTGGCCGGTGATTTACAGGAGGAATCAGTAAAAGGATACAGGGATATCGAACCGAATGATGCGTTTAATAATATTATTGATAAGGTTACGTCCAATACGATCCAAACCCTTAAGGAAACCGTTGACATTATGAGGGAAGATAATTTGAAAGCCGCAGTCGCAGCACTTTCGAATGCGAAATCAGTCATTTTGCTTGGTTTTGGTGCATCATTTATTGCCGCGAAAGATGCGGAACAGAAATTTATTCGGATTAACAAACATGCTCAGGCCTTCTCGGATGTGCATATGGCAGCAACTTCAATAGCCAACAAAGGACAGGATGATCTTGTTGTCGGTATTTCTTTTTCCGGAAAAACAAAAGAAGTAACAAGACTGCTGGAACTTGCAAAACAAAAAAACGTTAAAACGATAGGCATTACAAAGTATGGAAAATCGCCGGTCAGCAATTGTTCAGATATCAGATTGTATACATCCGCAGCTCGTGAGGCTGCTTTTCGAAGTGGAGCGACCTCATCACGAATTGCCCAGTTGCACATCATCGATATATTGTTCATGTGTCTCGCATCGGAAGAATATGAAGAAACGGTTAAACATCTTGATGAGACAAGGGAAGCGGTAGCCTTTTTGAAGGAAAGATGATTTGTTTTGTCTGTAATAAAATAAAATTACACAATATTTTACGTTTTATTGACAAAATAATTCAATCAGACTATAATTATAGCAACCAAATAGTCTGAAAGCGCTTTAATTATTTTCATGGCAAGGGGATATTCAAATCTATGGAATTATCGAAACTGACAACTGAACAACGAAATAGGAAGAGTATGATGATGGATCAAATGTCTACAATGGAAATTCTGAAAACAATTAATGAAGAAGATAAGAAGGTAGCCTTTGCAGTTGAAAAGGTTTTACCTCAGGTCACAGTGGCCATTGAAAACATAAGTGATGCGCTTAAACGGGGCGGACGATTGTTTTATGCCGGTGCAGGCACCAGTGGACGGCTGGGTATCATCGATGCTTCCGAGTGTCCGCCAACCTTTATGACCCCGCCGGAGATGGTTCAGACCGTAATGGCAGGGGGAACAGATGCCTTCTTTCATGCCGTTGAAGGGTCTGAAGATAACGAACTACAAGGGAAAGAGGATATGAAGGCCAAAAGGCTGACGGATAAGGATGTAGTCGTTGGCATCACAGCAAGCGGCCGTACACCATATCCAATCGGTGCTTTAAAATATGCGCAGGAAACTGGGGCATACACTATTTCCCTTTCCTGTAACAGCCGATCCATAATCAGCAAGTATGCCGATTCTCCAATTGAAGTAGTCGTTGGACCGGAAATACTTACCGGTTCAACCAGAATGAAAGCAGCCACGGCACATAAAATGATTCTCAACATGATCAGCACAACAACGATGGTTAAACTTGGGAAAGTCCATGAAAATTTGATGGTGGATGTACATGCAAGCAATTTCAAACTACTTGAGCGGGCAAAACATACACTCATGGAAATTACAGGAGTGTCCTATGAAAAAGCCGAAAAGACCCTGGCATCAACGAATCATCAGGTTAAACCTGCAATAGTGATGATTAAAGGAAATGTTACATACGAAGAAGCGAAACAGGCGATTGACCATAGCAATGGCTTTGTCCGTGATGCAATTGCTTATGTTTCACAGCATAATGTCTGAAATTGCATTGATAGTCTGAACTATTAATGTGTTTCATATAAATTAAAACCAAAGGGGGAGAAAAGGTTGAAAAAGATTTTTAAAGGTCCTGCCGGGTTCATATTGATGGCCATGCTTATCTTAGTTTTGGCTGCAGGCTGTTCGTCTGGTGAAGAATCAGATAAAGGTTCATCCAATGACAAAACAGCCAGTGACGGCAAAGTAAATGGAACGCTGGAAATTCAATATTTTGTCGGCGGATATGGGGATTCATGGTGGAAGGAAGTCATTGGAGATTTTGAAGAGAAATATCCGGATGTTAAAATTGTCCAGCATGCCGGCCCGAATATTAATGAAGAAATGAGATCGCGCTGGGTATCCGGGGATCCGCCTGATGTTGTATACATTGACGGTGCAGGTTCGAGTGAAACGCAGATGGTAGAAGATGGACAGCTCATGGATCTGTCTGAATGGGTTAAAGGTATCAAGCTGGAAGATGGAACACCGTTGACGGAAAGTTTTATCGTGGATCCGGCGACATATGACGGTAAAATATACAGCCTTCCATTAGTTTTTGATACGTGGGGAACATGGTATGACAAAGCATGGTTTGAAAAGAAAGGCTGGAAAGTACCGACTGATTTTGAAAGCTTTATGAGTACAATGGGAGAAATCAAAGATTCGGAAGGTATTGCACCGTTCGTAACTACTGGTAAATACCCGTATTACTTCCTGCGCGGTATGCTATATCCGGCATTTGGCGCAGCAGGCGGCAACGAGCTGCTGAATGACGTAATTACCGGTGCGGAAGGAGCATGGACCAGCGATAAAGTACTGGAAGTCATGAAAAAAGTAGAAAAAATGGCTGAAAAGGGATATATTGATCCAGGTTTTGGTGCATTGAACCATACACAATCGCAAATGAACTTTTTGCTTCATAAAAATGCCTTCATTCCGGTCGGTTTCTGGCTTCCGAATGAAATGGAAAAGGATAAACCAGAAGGATTCCAGTATGGCTTTATTCCATCACCAATGAATGAATCCGGTGAACCGATGGCAATTGTTCCGGATTTACGTCCATTAGCTATTGCGGAGGAAGCAGAAAATCCGGAAGCTGCAAAAGCATTTGTTGAATTTGTTTTCACAAAAGAATATGCAAAACTTTTCTCTGAGCATACAGGTGCAATAATGAACCTGAAAGGTGTTGATCTTGCATCCAATGATAAGGTGCCGCAATATTTAATTGATGCCAATAAAATGATCAACAATCCGGATAAAGTT
Source organism: Virgibacillus siamensis (assembly GCF_900162695.1). Lineage (NCBI taxonomy): Bacteria > Bacillati > Bacillota > Bacilli > Caryophanales > Bacillaceae > Virgibacillus > Virgibacillus siamensis. The sequence continues at coordinate 2,038,690 of NZ_FUIH01000007.1, read as the reverse complement.
AAAATTTATCACAAACCGCACCCGATGAGCGCAGATTTGGAAACACCAATTAGTAATGCGCTGGTATCACTGATGCTCGGTAATATTTCCGCAGAGGAATTTACACAGAAAGCTGAAGAGGCCGCTGCTGAATATCGCGAGAGCAAATAAGCAACTTGAAATGTTTAATGTATGGAATGTAAAGGCAGAGTCTTGGCCTTTATATTCCATACTCTTTATTTCATTGTCTTTTGATCAAACCTAATTTGAAAGAGTGATTGGATGGTACAGTCTAAAAAGCAAAAATACCTGTTTTTGGCCTTTTGTCTTGTTCCTACTTTTATCATGTTTAGTATTTTTACACTGTATCCATTATTCAGTGGTTTATATTATTCATTTTTTGAGTGGTCCGGGTCTTCACAGGTTAAAGAATTTGTCGGATTCGAAAACTACATAGCATTGTTTGAGGATGAAATCATACCTGCAACCATATGGCATGATTATTTTCTGGTTATTACAAAAGTGATAGGTATTATGGTTATGGCATTGTTTATTGCTGTTGCCCTGACACAATTGAAAATAAAAGAAGCACCATTTTATCGGATTATCTTTTTCTTTCCAAACATTATGTCGGTAGTTGTCATCGGGATTTTATGGACATTTATCTATAATCCGAGTCTTGGACTGATTAATTCCGGATTGGAGTTCATCGGTCTCGAAAGCTGGGCAAAACCCTGGCTTGGGAGTGAAAACTGGGCATTGACAAGTCTTGTTCTGCCATCCATTTGGGCCGGGATTGGTTTGTTTATGCTGCTTTTGATGGGCGGGATTGCGAATATATCCAAAAGTTATTATGAGGCAGCTGAAATCGATGGGGCAAACGAATGGCAGCAATTTTGGAAAGTGACGTTACCGCTTGTATGGCCGCAAATCAAAATCTCCATTCTGTATATTGTTATTACAACGTTAAATGGCTCCTTCATTATTGTTCAGATCATGACAGAAGGTGGACCAAATAACGCTACACATGTTATGGGCTCCTATTTATACGAACAAGCATTTGTGCAATATAATTTCGGTTATGGAGCAACGATTGGTGTTATGATTTTAATTCTTTCGCTCATTACCGTATTAATTCTGCAATTCCTGATGCGGCGGGATAAGGTAGAGTACTAGAAAAGGAGGGGAAATGATGAAGCAAAATGTTGGTCAGATTATTGCGCGAACCGGGATAAGAATTCCGTTGATTTTATGGTCAATCGCTGTGTTATATCCAATCATTTGGATGTTTATTGGCGCATTCAAGTCAAATGGCGAGATATATGCAAATCCTTGGGGTTTTCCGGAAACATGGAATTTCCAGAACTTTGTAACCGCATGGACGGAATACAATATTGATACAAGTGTTTTTAACAGCTTAATCGTGACTGCTGTGGGGGCAATGCTAACTTTGGTGCTGGCAATTCCGACCGCCTATGCACTGGAGCGGATTAAATTTAAAGGGAGCAACCTTTTATTTACGTTGTATATTTCAGCCATGATGATTCCGATGGTGCTGGGCTGGATTCCATTATTTTTCCTGCTTGCCCGGTTTAATCTGCTGGATAATATCTTTGGACTGGCAATGGTATATGCCGTCAGCCAGCTGCCGTTTTCTATTTTTGTACTGACAAGTTTCATGAGTACGATTCCGAAGTCGTTGGAAGAATCGGCTGCAATGGATGGTATGTCACCATACCGGATTTTGTGGAAAATCATAACACCATTGTCGATGTCCGGCATTATTACCGTTACGATTATGAATGCTATTCAGTTTTGGAACGAGTATTTTATGGCGCTGATTTTCCTGCAGACGGAATCAAATTATACACTTGCACTGGCGATTGATTATATCAGCAGTGAAGCCCAATATACCAATGCATGGGGGACATTGTTTGCAGGTCTGGTCATTGCGATTGTACCGGTCATTATTCTGTATGCAATTTTCCAGCAGCGTATTGCAAAAGGTATGACAGAGGGTGCGATAAAAGGCTGACCTTTTCGATTCCAAGTTATTCTGCCGGTGATTTTCAAATGCAAATTGCTCTTATAAAAGCAAAAGGACTTGCCTATTTGAATAGGACCTGTTGCTTTTATCATTTGACCGGAGAGCATCATGAATATAATGTGAAGAAGGGGACTTTTGTGAAAAACAGGAGGCTGTGGATTACACCGCACATTATTATAAAGGGAGGGGTTTAGATGAAAAATGAGAAGGAGTATAGGGAATCAGATCAATCAGAAGAATATGTTGAAATAATGGGAGACACGGTTTCACCGAACAATGTTATTTTTTCGATTTTAATTAGTGTGGTACTTGGTTTGGGAGGTTATTTGGCTGGAAAACAGTTCTTTCCAACTATCGCCGATGAAACGATGGTGAAATCATATTCATTATTGCTGGGGATTTTAGGGTGTGTAATAGCGCTTGTCCTGAATGCTTTTCTATTTCGGCCGAAGCGGGTATTAACGGAATCCCAGCCGGATACAGCGGATTCTAAAAAACTTTTAAAAGATTTACAGGTTGATTTAGATGAGGAATATGAGGTGGTAAATAATGATCCTGTAACCAGAAAGGAAATGGAAGAACTGAAAATATTAGATACTTTTAAGCCTGAAGAGAGGGAGAAGTAATTATGGATGTTTTACTAATTTCCATTACGCTGGCAGTTTTAGGGGGCATTCTATTTACATTAATCGGTTTGATATCAGGGTCTGATGAAACTGCAACAATGGTTCCACTTACATTAATCGTTATTTTGTTGGGAGCCCCGCCTGTTGGTGTCTTTTCGTTCTTTATGGCAGCAGTTATTTCCAAACACTTAACACACGCCGCTCCAACGGCTTTAATGGGGATACCGGGTGATACGATGATGGTCCCATTGCTTGACTATACGGAAACACTTCGAAAGTTGGGTGTCCCGCATATAGCAGTAAGAAAGATGATTTCCGGGGGTATTGTCGGTGCTTTTATTGCCTTTCCGATTTCCCTCTTATTTGCCCAATTTCTGGGGCAGTTTTCCGATTTTTTCAAAGCGTATACAGGGGCGATTTTTGCAGTTGCAGCTGTCATTATTGCCTACTTCTCAAAAGGGAAATGGGCAAGTGTACTTTTGATTATTCCTTTTGCTTTTTTCATCCAGGGCTTAAATCTGTTAAGTATAGAGGTGCTGGGAAATAGTCTTGCTATCAGTTTCTTTCTGGGGATTGCGATTGGACCAATGTTTTCCGATATTTTAATAGCTTTATCTGCAAGCGCCAGAAAAGAGGTTACGCGAAAGGAATCGCAGAAATACAACCTTGCCCCTGAAATAAAATCATGGTCCGGTTTCTTTCCGAATCCACTAAAGGTTTTAACGCTGCCGCAAAAAGCGTATACTGCAGTCGCTACATTTATAACTTCATTTACGTTTACATTCAGCCCGACAGGAATGACGGCTCTAATGGGGGAACTGGTCGGGTCACGTATTAAAGGGGTCTATAGAAGGTCGACTACAACACTTTCTGTTATGAACGGTGTTACAGAGTCTACGTACATAGCCGAAACCATTATTCCACTGGTTGCGTTCGGAATTCCGTTAAGCCCGATGGCATTAGGTCCGGCAGCTGCATTATTTAAAGCTCCGCCTGTATTTTCAATTGAACATAATTTGCACCACATTATGACAACATGGGATTTTTTCATTTACGGTGCAATTGGTCTCATGATTGGCGCATTGATAGCATATCCTTTTGTGATGAACTATTCACGCAAAGCTACTGTTTTTATTATGAAATATGTAAGTCAGGAAGCAATTATTGGAATGTTTATTGCCATTGTCAGCGTTATTGCCTTTTACGAGGGCGGAGTTACAGGAATTTTAGTAACATTTACGGTAGCCTTAGTTGGGGGAATATTAAATCGTGTTCTCGGAGTCGGATCAGGGGTGCAATTTATGATTTACTATGGTTCTGCATGGATGATGGCTGTATTAATAGGTCTATAATTTGGGCATGGATAGGAATAAATCAAAAAAATCGGGTGTCCCGCTATTGCGGGGCACCCTTTAAAATTTTGGGGGGTCAATAAAAACTCTTAATATAGTAAATACCCTTCTCGGATATTACTAAACTCATTCAGTTCATCTTGCCAGCGATTTTTCATATATTCCACAGACTTTCCTTCTTCAATCGCTTCTCTGATCCAGCCGTTTCCGACTAAGTAGTCAAAGAATGATATTCCTTGACTGTTTTCTGCCCGGAATTCAAAGTCTTCCGGATATAAATCGTGAATCGTTTTTACAATATGCAAACCGGTTGTGACCGGATTGAACGATGGTTTGTGTGTAACATGAATTTGGATTCCATGACTCAATGTACCACTATGCTTTGAAAATTGCGGTGTGAATGATGCAGCTCTGAACCGGACACCTGGCAAGTTTAAATCGTTCAGTGTGGATGCAAGTTCAGTGCTGTCTATAAACGGTGCGCCAATCAGTTCAAATGGTCTTGTTGTACCGCGTCCTTCTGATACATTGGTTCCTTCAATCAACGCCGCCCCCGGATAGACCATTGCTGTGTCCGTAGTTGGCATATTCGGTGAAGGCATTACAAATTCAAGTGGCGTTTCATCGTAATACATATTTCGTTTCCAGCCTTGCATTTCAACAACTGTTAAGTCCGCTCCTATACCATATTCATTGTTAAACAGTTTTGCTAATTCACCAACAGTCATACCGTGCCGGAGCGGAATTGGATATTTCCCGACGAAGGAGGAATAATCCGGATCAAGTACAGGGCCTTGTACCTTTGTTCCACTTAATGGATTGGGGCGGTCCAGAACAATGAACTGGATATCATTTTCTTCAGCTGCTTCCATGGCAAGTGCCATTGTGTAAATATACGTGTAAAATCTTGTTCCAACGTCCTGAATGTCAAACAGGAGCACATCCACATTTTCAAGCATTTCAGGTGTCGGTTTGCGGGTTTCACCATAAAGACTGTATACAGGAAGTCCGGTATGTTCATCAATGTAATACTCAACATATTCGCCTGCCTGGGCACTTCCGCGAACCCCATGTTCCGGCCCGTACAGGGTAGTGAGATTCACATCAGGGTGATTGTACAGAACATCAACAACACTGTTCAGTTCCTTATCGACACCGGTCGGATTTGTAATTAGGCCAACCCGTTTGCCTTCAAGCAAATCCATTTTGTCTTTAAGCAGGACTTCTACTCCAAGTTTGAATTTTTTATGTTGTCCTTTATGTTTCCCATTGTCACCAGGGTGAGCAAAAACAGCCGTTAATGAGCCGAATATAAACAGTAGAGCCAAAATACCGACAATATAGTTTCGCATGCGTATACAGCTCCTTTTTAAATTTACTTATAAGATAGTCCGTGTCCAAAATCGTACAATACATTTCCATCATTTTCCGGGATGGTTACAGGCAGCAGACCGCTTGGGTTGTTTTCACCAAACAAAGTTTTGGCAGTGGCTTTGAAACTGGCATCCCTGAATCCATACTGTGCCAGGTAGCCGTCAATTTCCGGATAAGCCATAATATCGTAAGGATTCCGGATTCCAATACCAATGACCGGTGAATCAACTTCTTCTATCAGCTGGTTTACCATCTTCATTTGAGGGCTTTCCGGTGATCTGCCACTGACATTGTACGTATAGGTTCCAGCAATAACAGCATTTGCATCCGCAAGTTTTGAAAGCTGTTCATCATTTAACGGACTGGAAGCTTCAATAAGTATTGTATTCTCATGCTGTGCCTTGACGGCGCTGTACAAGTCACTGGCGAAATACCCGCTGACAACAGCTATTTTCTCCTCAGGCGATGCATCAAGCGGAAGCACATTTTCATTTTTGATAAGTGTTACTGACTTATTGGCCGCTTTGGTTTCCGTTTGTTTATGTGCCTCAGAACCAACGACTTCCTGTGCATTTTCAATGATTTCTTCGATTGGTGGTGCTGTTTCTGCTTTAATAATATTTCGTTTAATTTTTAAGGTTAAAATTCGCTTTACCGATGCTTCTATTCGATCAACGGAAATCTCACCCCTTTGAATAGACTGAAGAATACCATCCGCAACATTTTCAAGACCAACTGGCATTAGAACAATGTCAGTTCCCGCTTTAACGGCGCGGATTGCTGCATCAACCGATCCAAAATGATCTGTGATTGCACCCATATTCAGTGCATCAGTTATGATAACTCCATCAAACCCCATTTTCTCACGCATTAAACCGGTTAATACCTTGTGGGAAAGGGTAGCAGGTAACAATACCTTTTCGCCGGTTTTTTTGGAGATCACTTTTGTATCATCAATTTTCGGAAATGTCACATGTGCTGTCATAATAGCATCGATATTTGCTTCCATTGCTTTTTGAAACGGAAAAAGTTCCACTTCCATCAGCCGTTCCATGCCATATGGAACTTCGGGTAATCCAAGGTGGGAGTCAACTGCTGTATCACCATGTCCGGGAAAATGTTTTGCAGTTGCTGCAACACCTGTGCTTTGAAGTCCTTTTGTATAAGCAATACCAAGTTCAGCTACCAAGTCCGGTGATCCGCCAAATGAACGGACACCGATAACCGGATTATCCGGGTTGTTGTTGACATCAAGAACAGGTGCAAGGTTCATATTAATGCCGAGTGCCTGTAATTCTTCGCCGATTGCCTGACCAACATCATGTGCCAGGTCAGTGGAACGGGTTGCCCCAAGCGCCATATTGCCCGGAAAATCAGTTCCTGACTGCAGTCTTGTAACAATTCCGCCTTCCTGATCAATCGCAAGCAACAGTCCGTATTTTTCGGAAGCTCTTTGATAGGCATTTACCAGTTTTGCAGTCTGTTCGGTTGTCACAACGTTTTCGCGAAACAAAATGACACCGCCAAGATGATATTCCTTCACAAGCTGTTTAATTTCCGGCAGCATTTCAGTTACATTTTCACCATTCCATTTACGGAAATCAGGCATCAGCATCTGACCGAGTTTTTCTTTCAATGTCATACCATCAATGGCATGTTTAATAATGTTGTATTGATTACCATTCTGTTTGACGACCTTTCCGGAAAAGGTGGCATGTCCCCGCTTATCCGGTTTATAGTCAACAGCAATCCGATCACGATAAATGCCGTCAGAAACGTTAATGAATGAACGGCCAGGCTGACCGGTAAAGGTTACCATCCCTTCATCATTGACTTTCGCAACATTTTGGTTGGTAGATGTCCATTCAAGATGTTCCGAGGTTGTTTCAAAATGTCCATCATCATAAATGTGCAATGCATGAAGGCTTACCTGATTATTTTCCACGCTGGCTGAAGCTTGCGGGACATTTTCCAGAAGAACCAGGTCTGTTACTGTTTCATCAGCTGCATCCACTGTTTCCGTCGGGAAAGTAAACGGGCTTAAACTAAGAGCGACAATGGTAATGAAAATAAAGGAAATCTTGAAACGCCTTTTCATAATTCTCCTCCTTTAGTATTTCCGTTTTACCCAGTTCTCACTTGTGAATTCCGGAGATGTCCCATTCTCTAAGGTGAAATTTGTCACATACCAGCCTCTGCCATTCGTATTTGTGTCAGTCATATAACGGAAACGAATATAATTTGTGCCTGCTGGAATGTTTACATTACGGGTCTCCCAGTCATTGCTATTGCCAGTGATCGTTTCACCTGCTTTGGTCCAATTTTTACCGTCAGACGATACTTCGATAAATCCGAGATCATAGCCGTTTTCCGTCCGGAACCAAGTGTCGAATGATAAAGTGGTGTCTTCTTTTATGTCCACTTTTGCAGTAAGCTTTTTATTCGTATTGCCTCCATATCCGGCAAACCATGCACCATCTTTGGAATCGATGGATACGGGAATAGCATCAGCTACTTTGCGGGCAAACTGTCTCCGTGCCGGATTGGTTGAGACGGTTTCCCGTGTTGGGTGGACACGGTTCGTTAACAGAATGGCTATCGTTTCATTATTTTGATTGATGACAATTGATGTGCCCGTAAAACCGGTATGTCCGATTGTTGAAACACCTGATAAAGCATCCATATACCAGCTTTGTGATATCTCCCAGCCGAGACCGTGTTCATTTCCCGGAAATTCCGGAATTTGGTTTTTTACGAGCAGTTCAACCGTTTTGGGTTTAAGAATCCGTTCCCCGGCATAACGGCCATCATTTAGAATCATTTGCCCCAGTATTGCCAAATCCTTTGCTGTTGAGAATACTCCGGCATGCCCGGCAACACCATCAAGTGACCAGGCGTTTTCATCGTGGACCTCTCCCCAGACCAGTCCCCGGTTCGTCCACGGCTGGTATTCAGTGGCTGCAATTCGATTTTTTAAGCTTTTTGGCGGGTTATACATGGTGTCTGTCATATGGAGTGGACCGGTTATATGTTCATGAACGAATTCATCCAGCCTTTTTCCGGAAATCCGTTCCACCAGGGCACCTAAAGTAATCATGTTTAAATCGCTGTAGGTGTAGGCTGTTCCGGGTTCATTTTCAAGCGGATACTGGAACACATACTGCAGCCGATCTTCACGGCTCTCCCCGATGGTATAAAGCGGTACCCACGGTTTGAATCCTGATGTGTGTGTCATTAACTGCTGAATCGTGACATCTTCTTTTCCGTTTTGTGCGAACTCCGGAATGTATTTTGCAACAGGATCATTCAATTGAAATTTACCTTCTTCATACAATTCCATAGCCGCAATTGTTGTAAAAATTTTACTCAGTGAAGCAATGTCGAAAATAGTGTCCTCGCTCATTTTAATTGGATTGTCCATTGTTTCGTTACTGTCATTTTTGTACAGTGCTGCATATCCGTATGCATTGTTCTGAACAATATGTCCACGGCGGGCTACAAACGTAACAGCGCCAGGCATGACATCATTGTCTATCATTCTATTGATAACAGCGTCGATTTCATGAATTGGCTTTGCGACCATACCAGCACCTCGAATCGATCCAGGATGTAATACAGGGGATGAAGGTCCGGGATTGCCCCAGGAAAAATGCGGGTGGGCTTGTTCTTGTACAAGTTTGTTTGCAGGTTTTTCTATTGCAGGCTCGGGTAAATTGTTTGCATCAGCAGTAATACTGTTTACCGTCAATAGTGGCGTCGATACAAGAATCGACAATGTGATATAAGCCATTTTTTTCATAATTTGATACACCTCCCTCAGCTATATATGTAATGGCTTACATCCAAAATAAGGGAATGCGCTAATATAGTCCATGCTTCATTGGACGCAAAAAAATTGGGAAAGTTTGCAAAACTATGTAAAATGGTCTGGGTAAAAAGATGTAGTAACCTGTCGTATTTGCGAGTTTAATAGGAAATTATTATACTTGTTGAATAGTATGAAAGAAGGTATGACGAAATGAATAGTTCCGTGTTGAAGCATAAATGGGCAGTATGGTTACTGATGCTGCTTATCACAATTATCTGGGGGTATGCATGGGTGTACATGAAAGCATCCCTTAAGTTTATGGGACCATTTACATTCTCTGCGTTACGATTTGGAACAGGGACCGTTACACTGCTGTTAGTCGTTCTGCTTCTAAAAATGAAAAAGCCTCCAAAGGGAATGTGGAAACATTTAATTATACAAGGGATTTTACAGACTGCCATTGTATTTTTATTGGTGATGTACGGTATGCAGTTTGTCGGCGCCGGGAAATCTTCCGTGTTGCTGTACTCTATGCCGCTTTGGAGCAGCATTTTTGCGGTGAAATTGTTGGGAGAAAAGGTGAACCCGGGGAAGATGATTGGTCTGACTGCCGGAATGCTTGGATTGTTGACGATTTTGGGCTGGGATGTAATTTTCGTACAGAATCCGCAAATCATTTTTGGTGAAATACTGATTGTCATTGCAGCCGTATCATGGGCAGGGTCGAATGTTTATTACCGCTTGCAACTGCAGCATTTGCCACAGTTGCAAGTTTCGGCGTATCAGATGCTTTTCGGAACGCTGGGTATTGTGATTGCCACATGGTTTGCCGAGTGGGGCGATTCAGTGGAGATAACCGGCGAAAGCATATTCTACATATTGTTTACCGGTGTTTTGGCCTCAGCATTATGTTTTACCGTATGGTTCGTAATTTTAAGTGTAATCGACATGGTAAGCGCAACCTTGTCCACATTGCTTGTCCCGGTTTTCGGTCTGTTTCTTGGCTGGTGGATTTTGGATGAGAAACTGACAGCGGGCATAATTGCAGGGTCATTGCTGATTATAACGGGTATTGCTGTTGCACAATTATCGAGAGGGAAGAACAGGGAGCAATTGGTGGAGAGTGAAGCTGATTGAGAGACAGATTTCTAAGCTTCGGAGTGAATTTTTTTTTGATAATTGAAGAGGCTGGGACATATCAGAATCGTGTAATCCAAAAGACGAACAATAGGAATTTAGCGTAGTATATTTCCGAAGCGGTTATTCACTCCATTTTCCAATAGGTTGTTCGGATTTTACAATGGATAAAACACTTTTTTCCCAGCCACTTTACCACTCAGAAAAACAATAGACCGATTGCAATCGGGAAGAAACTGTACAATAAAATCATGACACAAAAGCCCATGATGTCCCGCACTTTCAATCCCGCGATAGCAAGGAGCGGCAATGCCCAAAATGGCTGAATCATATTTGTCCATGCATCACCCCAAGCAACAGCCATCGCTGTCTTTGCAGTATCCGCTCCAATTTCGAGTGCAGCGGGAATCATGATTGGACCTTGCACTGCCCACTGCCCCCCGCCGGATGGAACGAAGAAATTAACGATTCCTGCGCTGATGAATGTCCATAATGGAAGGGTGAATTCGGTCGAAATGCCAACAAACCACATTGACATTTCCTGTGACAGACCGGAAGCAACCATCATGCCCATAATACCTGCATAGAATGGGAACTGGATAATGATCCCGCCAACATTTTTTACTGCATGTGTCACACTGTTCAGAAAACGTCGTGGTGTCTGGTGAAAAATAATCCCCAAGAACAAAAAGATAAAGTTGACAATATTTATATTTAAATCAAACCCGTTAGCCGCAAAATGAAAGACAATAAAGCCAAGTCCCATTAATCCAATCAAAAGCGAAATGATCCTGCTGTTTTCCAGCTTGTCGGCAGGTGTCATGGAGCTTTTATCCAGCATATCATCTTCTGTTTCCTCGTCATTTGTTTTCCAGGCGGAAGCGTCTGTATTATTTATTGATTCATCACGTGATTTCATTAAAAACCTATTCAAAAACGGAAGTGTTACCAATAAAAATAAAACAATGAAGATATTAAAGCTGCTGAACAATGTTTCAGTTACCGGAATAATTCCCATCGTATCTTCCAAAAAATGTCCCGGAGTTGCAATCAGTAATGGAATGGACCCGGAAAGGCCGCCATGCCACAACAGGAATCCACTGTATGCACTCGCCATTAGTAACCGGTAATCCACTGTCGGTACCCGTCGTGCCACATGAATTGCCAGCAATGCACCAACAACAAGCCCGAATCCGTAGTTGATAAGGCATGCAAGCCCGGCTGTAAATGTAACAAGTAATATTGCCTGTCCCGGAGTATTTGCCAGTGTACTGATTTTAGTAAGGATATTCCGTACAACCGGGGTGCTGGCAAGAATATAACCGGTTACGACAATAAGTGACATTTGCATCGCAAAAGCTAATAAATCCCAAAATCCATCACCCCAGTATTGAACCATTTCAACTGGAGAGCTTCCCATGATGGCAATCCCCAAAACAAAAACAACCAATGTTAAAATAATGGCGAATAAAAACGCGTCAGGTAAGAAACGCTGAACCATCCTGTCAAAAAAACTGGTCAATGCTTTCAAAGTAGTTCCCCCTTTTATTTTTTTTACTCTTTTAAAGTAGCGTAAAATTCCATAAATGGCAATGTGCATTTTGCTGAATAGGGGGGCTTGGCAAAATCAGCTTAAGTTCACAAATTATCGGCTGAAGTTGTCACATTTTGAAAGCAATGACGCTATCAGAAATGCTCCGGGACTGAGAATGCTATCCGTCCGATTTAACACCTGGTGCTAATTATGCTACATTATAAATAGAAATTTTATTCAATTAAGCGGAGGTACATATATGAATTCATTGTTGCACGATAAAAATATTGTTGTCATGGGTGTGGCGAATAACCGCAGTATTGCCTGGGGGATTACGAAATCACTCCAAAATGCCGGGGCCAATCTGATTTTTACATACCGGCAGGAGCGTTCCAAGAAAAAACTGGAGAAGCTGCTGGCTGACAATGAAATGGATGCGAAGCTGGTTGTTTCCTGTGACGTAGAAAATGATGAAAGCATTCAACATGCATTCCAGGAAATTGGAGAGAAGGTTGGAACTATTCATGGCCTGGTCCATTCGGTTGCTTTTGCTAATCGCGATGAACTTACCGGTGAGTATGCAAATACATCCCGTGATGGGTATTTGATGGCACAAAACATAAGCGCATATTCGCTTGTAGCGGTTACGCGGGAAGCAAAAAAATTGATGAGCGAGGGTGGCGGCATTGTAACACAAACTTACCTTGGTGCTGAACGGGTTGTACCAAATTACAATGTGATGGGTGTTGCCAAAGCCGCTCTTGAAGCGAGTGTACGTTATCTTGCAGAAGATGTCGGCAAATATGGCATTCGCGTTAATGCTGTATCAGCCGGGCCGATCCGTACACTTTCCGCAAAAGGTGTTTCCGGGTTCAATGAAAAAATGTCAGTAATTGAAGAAAAGGCACCGCTCCGCCGGCAGATCGATCATGATCAGGTAGGGGACGCTACATTATTTCTGTTAAGTGAAATGGCGCGAGGTGTTACTGGTGAGGTATTGCATGTAGATTCCGGGTTCCATATTGTTGCAGGATCCTAATTATTTAACGGGCATTCCTTTAAGGAGTGTCCGTATTATTTTGCTCATTTTTGTTGGCAGCAATCCAAGTTGCCAAAATCCGCACAAATTCATTACGAATCTGAAAACAACCTGCATATAATAGAGTATACAAGCACACAAAGAAGCTCCTTTTGCCTATACCAGTTGAATAAGACTGCCGAATAACGGCACATATAGCATTCCACCCTTTAAAAATCCCTCAAATGGCCCAGCAAAAAAATGTACCACTTTCCACAAACCAAACATTTGTTCGTATTTTTACCGAAATTTGTGCTATACTATGTAATAGAGATAATGTTCTTTTAGGGATTGGTCGGCTGACCCAGTTAATGAGGGGGTGATGCCATTGGGTTTTTTCGAAGCAATTATGATGATGCTTGCGTTTGGAACGCTGCTGATTGCCTTGCTGAGGCTCATTGTCGAAATTACCAATAAAAAATAGACCTCCCTATTAACCCTCGAAGTGTTGATGGGAGAGGCCTATTCTGTGAAAGCTGATCCCCTGGGGGAACCGCTTATCTGAAGACCACAGTTGCAGCTGTGGTCTTTTATTATATGCTTAATTGTACCTATAGTATACCACATTTTACAGTTAAGAAAAGAAAAAAACAGTTAATACTGCAATTTAGTGCAAAAAATATCTTTTATTTGCTTGAAAATAGTAAAAATGTCCTGTGAATGTTAACTGATTCTAATCATGTTTTCGCAAAACGTATTGATTAATTAACCATAACTGTTTGTGCTATATTAGATTGAGTTACTTTTATGAAAGGACAATTATTTCATGCCTAATCAGGATAAACTGAAATCGTACTACATATTGCTTGTTATAGGAATTATACTTGTTGCATTTAATTTGCGTCCGGCAATTACGTCTGTCGGGCCTTTACTTGGAATTATTCGTGACGACATCGGGCTTTCCAACTGGAGTGCAGGGATTTTGACAAGCCTGCCGCTGATTGCATTTGCAGTTATGTCACCGGTCGCACCTAAAATAAGCAACAGGTATACAAATGAACGGACACTTTTATTAGGACTTATTTTATTGCTATTTGGAATTTCAGTCCGGTCCATTTCGCTTGTAGCATTGTTATTTCTGGGAACATTGTTTGTCGGACTGGGAATTGCAATCTTAAATGTGCTATTGCCAGGCGTTATCAAGGAAAAATTCCCGACAAAAGTCGGGTTAATGACAAGTGTATATTCTACTGCCATGGGAATATTCGCTGCTACAGCATCCGGGTTAAGTATTCCGTTCGCGCGGGGACTGAATTGGGGCTGGCAATGGTCGTTATTTATTTGGGTCATACCAGCAGTATTTGCGATTGTGTTGTGGATTTATTTATCACGGTCAAATTGGCAGAAGCATGATGTGGAAATGAAATATGTGCCTGTCAGTGATAATCGGATGTGGAAATCCCCACTTGCATGGCAGGTTGCCTGTTTTATGGGGTTTCAGTCTTTTTTGTTTTACGTAACTATTTCGTGGCTTCCGGAAATTCTGCATGCGTACGGTGCGAGCATGGCAACGGCCGGATGGATGCTATCCTTTACGCAGTTTATCGGGCTTCCGGCCAGTTTTCTTGTACCGGTAATTGCGGGTAAATTCAAGTCACAGCGTGGAATTGTACTGGTAATGGCGATTTCCGGCATTTGCGGGTATGGTGGGCTGCTGATTGGTGAATCTTACACTACCATGGTGATCAGCACGATTTTAATTGGCGTTACACTTAGTGGAAGCTTTGCCTTGGCTCTCGCCTTTCTTGGTATGCGCGCACGTAATGCCAGACACGCCGCGGAGCTTTCAGGGATGGCTCAGTCCCTTGGGTATTGTCTTGCGGCGGTAGGTCCGATGCTGATTGGATTATTATATGATGTTACTCATTCCTGGAACATTCCGCTTGTTACATTAATATGTGTTTCAATTATGGTAATGCTGTTTGGAATGGGAGCAGGCCGGGACAAATACGTTCTGGACTAAAATGTAGGGGTGTGAAGAAAAATGCAGCAACGAACATACACAATGCATGATCAGTCCTTTTGGCGGATTACCCTTAGTCTTGCTCTTGCATCCTTTTTTGTGTTTGCAAGCATGTATGCAGTACAACCGCTTTTGCCGGTGTTTGTTAAGGAATTCGGGGTAACTGTGTCAGAATCAAGTCTTGCACTCTCCCTAACGATTATTGGGCTGATCATCGGTCTGATTGTGCTCGGGTTTCTTTCTGACCGGCATGGACGAACTGTCTTTATTAAACTTTCACTGGTTGGATCGGTCATCCCTTTTTTTCTGATTCCGATTTCCGATTCCTTCTTTTTGCTCCTTATATTACGTTTGCTGCAAGGTTTTGCATTGGCTGGCTTGCCGGCCGCATCACTCGCATACTTAAGTGAAGAAATTGATCGGAAGAGTGTGCAGGTCGCAACAGCTCTTTATATTTCCAGCAATGCACTGGGAGGCATGATGGGGAGGGTCCTTACCGGATATTTAACGGACCATTATTCCTGGGAGATGTCATTTTATGTGTTGGCCGTAATAGGTGCAATCATTCTGGCGGCAGTATTTTTTATGCTGCCAAAATCACAATTTTTCCAATCAAGTGAACAAACCTTTTCAAAAGATATTAAAGCATTTATGTTTCATTTAAAAAATCCAACACTGCTGTTGATTTTCGGTCTCGGGGTAGTCTTGCAGTTTTCATTTACCGGAATATGGACGTATTTACCTTTTTATTTAGAAGAGCCGCCATTTTCATTGAGCCTGAAGACCATATCCTATATGTTTTTTGCATATGGCCTGGGTGTTGTCGGATCACCACTGGCAGGATGGCTTGCTTCGAAAATTGGTCTCCGGAAAGTTCGGCTTGCAGGGATTGTCGTATTATCATGCGGTATCCTGATGACCCTTAGTGGTGTACTATGGCTCTTGATAATTGGTTTGTGTGTCGCATGTCTGGGCTTTTTTACGGCGCATTCATTGACTGCTGCATCAGTCAGTGATCAAGTAACACATCATAAGGGCAGTGCATCCAGTCTTTACCTTGTATCCTATTATATTGGGGTTTCCCTCGGCAGCACGGCAATGGGACCAGCTTGGAGTATGTTTGGCTGGACGGGACTTGTTTTGGTTGCCGCAATTCTTCCTGCAGTATTTATACTATTTGTGCGAAAACAAAGGAAGGCCTCACATGCATGAGGCTTTCCGGGTATATCTGATATTAGGCGGTTATTCTCAAACTTTATTGACGGAAATCAACCTTCGTATGATGATATCAACCATCAAGCCGTATTAATCAACCCTCATCAAGTATAAATCAACCCTTATCAAGAGTTAATCAACCTTCAAGAAAGTAAAATCAACCATCATCAGTGGTTATCAGCTTTTGCCCTTAAAACAACTTTATTTCAGCATTTCCGGTACTTCAGTCAGTTCCAGTCCCCACACTGCCGGAAGCAGGAAGTAAACAGCGAGGGAAACGAGTATAATGCCGATGATATTCAATGCAAAACCAGCCTTGGCCATATCTGGTATTCGTAAATATCCCGAACCGAAAACAACCGCATTTGGCGGGGTGGCAACCGGCAGCATAAAGGCACAGGAAGCGGCCACACCAGCAGCAATCATGACAGCGAACGGGTGAACACCGAGCGCTGCCGCAAGCGATGCCATAATCGGATACATCATGGATGCTGTCGCAGTATTCGATGTTATTTCGGTCAGGAAAATGACCAATGCTGTTACAGCAAGTAAAATAATAAAGATGTTGATACCTTCCAGCACACTTAATTGCTCACCAATCCATTTGGACAGTCCGGAATTCTTAAATCCTGCAGCGATTGCCAAACCACCGCCAAAGAGGAGCAGAATCCCCCACGGAAGTTTGACCGCTGTATCCCAATCCAGCAAATGGTCACCTTTTTTGTTTTTCGCTGGTATTATAAACAGGATAACCGCTGCAGTCATGGCAATAATGGCATCGTTGATATTTTCGTTAATTTCGACTAGCAGGAAAGATCGACTGATCCAAGAAAGTGCAGCCGCAACGAAAACGACAAAAACAGCTTTTTCCTCAAACGATGGAGCCCCAAGCTTTTCCTTCTCGGATTGAATTACTTCCCTGCCGCCGGGCAATTCCTTCAGTTTCATCGGGTGAGCTATTTTCACAAGGTAAAACCATGTGATAAAAATAAATATCCAAGCAATCGGTACGCCAAACAGCATCCATTTGGCAAATGAAAGCTCAACTCCGTACAGATTGCTGATAGCACCTGCCAGCACGGTGTTTGGCGGTGTACCGATCAGAGTGCCGATACCGCCAAGTGATGCGGAATAGGCAATACTCAGCATCAATGCCTTGCCAAAACCGAAGTTTTCTTTTGATGTATCGATTGAATCATCATCCTTTAATGATTCGGAAACCTGATAAATAATTGCAAGTCCAATTGGTACCATCATCATGGCTGTTGCTGTATTGGAAATCCACATGGATAAAAACCCGGTTGCGACCATAAATCCGAGAATGATTCGTTCCGTGTTCGTGCCGATGATGGAAATGATTGACAGCGCAATCCGCTTGTGAAGATTCCACTTTTCCATCGCAAGGGCAATCATAAAGCCTCCCATAAACAGGAAGATAGTATCATCACCATATGATGATGTCGTTGCTCCGATATCAAGTCCACCTGTAAGCGGGAATAGGATTATCGGCAACAGCGATGTGACCGGTATCGGCAAAGCTTCGGTTATCCACCAGACAGCAATCCATATTGTGCTGGCCAATATTGCCTGTGAAGCATCATTCAGTCCTTCAGGCTGAAAAAATAATAATGTAAGTACAAATAGTGCCGGACCTAAAAAGAGCCCTATCAGTTGTGCGGGT
The DNA here is from genome assembly GCF_900162695.1 of Virgibacillus siamensis. NCBI lineage: Bacteria > Bacillati > Bacillota > Bacilli > Caryophanales > Bacillaceae > Virgibacillus > Virgibacillus siamensis. The sequence continues at coordinate 2,020,896 of NZ_FUIH01000007.1, read as the reverse complement.
TTATAAGAGCGGTTATTGCCCCCTCCGTTACCGTCTGCTGTATTTTCTGCTTGATCATTTCCTTGTGTACCGAACTTGGAGTCATTCGGTTTTACAAAAAAACGGATCAAATCTTTTGCCTGATCATGCTTATCCCATAACCAGTCCCAAGTTGCTGTTATCATTTTGATTACCTCCCTTGAATTATTATTTCATTAATTATAGCAAAAAGAATGCCGTATACGCTTTCTTATTGACATATGATATTGTATGCTATCATTTTAGAAGGAAAATTTCCAGTTGAGGATGCGGTGGAAGAGATAAAGCTTTAACCATCCGGTCAACAAGGTTTATGAAAATGGAAGGAGAAAACAATGAATCTGAACAATCCAAAAATCAAAGTCCCTGCAACCGGATGGGAAAGGTTTTTCAATCTCCTGTCTGTAATGATTATTATTGCAAGTATTGTTTACGCCATTTATCAGTTTGATAATCTTCCGGACCGTATTCCAACCCATTTTAATGCGCAGGGGAAAGCGGATGGATGGGGAAACAAATCTTCTTTATTCATATTACCGGCTATCACAACAGCCACTTTTCTTATGATGTATTTTCTGAATAAAGTACCGCATATTTTTAACCTGCCAGTAACAATCACGGAAAAGAATGCTTCGAGAATTTACCGGTTGGCGAGAACAATGATGGCTGTTTTTAACTTTGAGATCGTTCTGATTCTTTCCTATGCAACGTATGAAACTGTTCAGGCGGCACATGGGTATTCAACATTAGGATTATGGTTTATTTTGTTTTCCATTTTTGTTCCGCTAGTCACGATGATTCTTTTTTTCATTCCGATGAACAGGGAAACGTAACATCATATCCTTTCTATTGATTAGAGTTTCGAAGTATATTACAATAAGCCTGCTGTTTCCCTTTCATAATAATATGGTTTCCATGACAGAGGAATGGCAGAGATAAGGAGCGTATAAATGGATAAAATAAAATTGGTAGCACTCGATATGGACGGGACGTTATTAACAAATGACGAAGAAATCTCTGATTACACACAACAGGTTATTCGCAAAACACTGGCAAAGGATGTTCACGTTGTACTCAGTACCGGGCGCGGGATTGCAACCTGTCTCCCTTATGCAAAGCAGCTCAGCCTGCCATCATTTCTGATTACGGCGAACGGCGGGGAAATCTGGACAGTGGAAGAACAGCTTCTGGAGCAACATTTGCTTGATCCAAAGATGGTTCAATTGATGTTTGAACTCGGAAAACAGATGGAAGTAAACAGCTGGATGATATCGACTGACAAGGTTTGGCGTGGTGGTGAAGGCCCGGAAAACTTTTACGATTATGAGTGGCTGAAATATGGATGTGATTCGCTTGATACAACTAAACTCGACAATATCGTAAAAGAACTATCCCATTATGATGAATTGGAACTGACTAATTCTCTGCCCACAAACATCGAAGTCAATCCAAAAGGTGTAAATAAAGCAAGTGCACTGCGGAAATTATGCGATAAATTGGATATTACGATGAATAATGTGCTGGCAATTGGTGACAGCTTAAATGACATTAAAATGATTCAGCAGGCGGGGCTTGGCATTGCAATGGGAAATGCACAGGAAGCAATCAAAAAAGTGGCAGATCATGTGACAGATACTAACAATCAGGACGGAGTTGCGAAAGCGATCGAAACGTTTGTACTAAATCAAGAGAAGTCTGTATAACTTCACCTTCTTTTGTCTAACTTGAACGAATGAGCCGTGTTTCCTTTCTTTGTATCACAGAAAGGAGTATAATGGTAACAGTACCATGAAAGGGGTTGCTGTTATGTCATTTTCCCGCGGGCCAAAAGAGCCGGTGCCGGAAGTTGAAACCAATGTATGGTCTTGTACGAGTGAAGACTGTTCAGGTTGGATGAGAGAGTCATACAGTTTTGAGGAAGAACCAGTATGCCCGCTCTGTAAATCTTCAATGAAACAGGAAGTGCGCGTACTTCCGGAATTGAAGTAGTGAATGGTATTGAAGCTGAAGCAATAAAAAGTTATCCATAATTTTTATGATATGAAAGGAAGATGTCACAAACGGCATCTTTTTATAATTAACAAATAGTTTCGGCGCCTCTGAAGTGGCGTCTTTTCCTATATAAACTTCAGCTTCCAGTCAAAAACAGTCCTTATAATGAAGGGCTGTTTTTTTATAATCAATTTGTTGTCAAAATTTTAAATTAACTGCTATAATTCAAATAAGAATATCAAACTAGATTTTTTCATCAGAATTTTGTAAACGATTACAATATATAGAGGAGGAATGGTTTTATGAGGTATGCAAATCCCAATGCTGAAGGGGCGAAAGTTAATTTTCGGGAAAGGTATGACAATTATATCGGCGGTGAATATCGTCCCCCGGCAAATGGAAAGTATTTCGAGAATGTCAGTCCGGTAACCGGGAAAGTTTTTTGTGAAATTGCACGGTCAACAAAAGAAGATGTTGAAGCAGCTGTTGAGACGGCGCATGCAGCTAAAGAAGCGTGGGGAAAAACATCTGTTGCCGAGCGGGCAAATATATTGAATAAAATTGCCGATCGGATGGAAGAAAACCTGGAGACATTGGCTGTTGCGGAGACATGGGATAATGGAAAAGCAGTCAGAGAACCATTGAATGCGGATATACCCCTGGCAATCGATCATTTCCGTTATTTTGCCGGAGCAATCCGTGCGCAGGAAGGCGGTATCAGTCAAATTGACAATGATACAGTTGCCTATCATTTCCATGAGCCGCTGGGAGTTGTCGGACAGATTATTCCATGGAACTTTCCAATCTTGATGGCTACGTGGAAACTTGCACCGGCACTCGCCGCTGGTAACTGTGTTGTGCTGAAACCGGCAGAGCAGACACCGGCATCAATCCATGTATTGCTGGACCTAATCAAGGATTTGCTGCCGAAAGGTGTTCTGAATATTGTTAACGGATTTGGGGTCGAGGCTGGTAAACCGTTGGCATCAAACAGTGGTATTTCTAAGATTGCCTTCACGGGTGAAACGACTACCGGTCGACTGATAATGCAATATGCATCTGAAAATATTATTCCTGTTACACTAGAGCTTGGTGGAAAATCACCAAATATTTTCTTTCCGGATGTTATGGACAAAGATGACGGATTTTTGGACAAAACAATTGAAGGCATGGTCATGTTTGCACTCAATCAGGGGGAAGTCTGTACTTGTCCTTCCAGGGCGCTTGTACATGAATCCATCTATGATCAATTTATGGAAAAAGCCATCGAGCGGGTTAATCAGATTAAAATCGGTCATCCGCTAGATACAGATACCATGATGGGGGCACAGGCTTCACAGGAACAAATGGAGAAAATTAAGTCGTACCTGGACATCGGTAAGCAGGAGGGTGCGGAAGTGCTTGTGGGCGGTAATGTTAACAAGCTTGATGGTGAAATGGCCGATGGTTATTATATCGAACCGACCATTTTTAAAGGTGATAACAAAATGCGTGTTTTTCAGGAAGAAATCTTTGGTCCGGTCTTGTCCGTTACAACATTCAAAGATGATAACGAAGCAATGGAAATCGCCAATGATACATTGTATGGCCTGGGTGCCGGTGTATGGACACGAAATATTAATACCGCATATCGTTTTGGCCGCGGTATAGAGGCGGGGCGTGTCTGGACAAACTGCTACCATCAGTATCCGGCACATGCAGCGTTTGGCGGCTATAAGAAATCCGGAATCGGACGGGAAAACCATTTGATGATGCTTGATCATTACCAGCAGACGAAAAATCTCTTAATCAGTTACAGTGAGGGGACAGCCGGATTCTTTTAATCAGAATCAAAGATCGGACGTTGCATATATTATAAAAAACAAATAGAAAGGGTGTGAAGAATGGTTGAACGAGTGACAGCGACAGATGAAGCACTTCAGCTGATCAACACGCTAATTGAGACACATGGCCCGCTCATGTTTCATCAATCGGGGGGATGCTGTGACGGAAGCTCGCCAATGTGCTACCCAAGGGGAGAATTTCGTGTTGGTGAATCTGATGTACTTCTGGGTGAAATCGGCGAAACACCTTTCTATATGTCCAAGGATCAATATGAATATTGGAAGCATACCCAGCTGATTATCGATGCTGTTGATGGCCGGGGTGGAATGTTTTCACTGGAAGGACCCGAGGGCAAGCGGTTCCTGACCAGATCCAGGGTGTTTACCGAGAAAGAACGAGCGGAATTAATATAAAAAAAGGGAGAATCCATGCAGCTTTGAAGAGTTGCATGGATTCTTTTTTTGTAGAGCAACGCACCCAACGCGGGCGAGCAGCCATCATAGAGCCGAATATTTCCTCCGCCTTCAGACCGAGAGGAAAAACATCAATTGGCTGATGTATTATTCTGATAAATCTTTATAATAAAAATTAGAAATCAGGAAAGGGGCAGGAATATGGAAGGCATTATTACTGTGGATGGTGTAATGAAAAAGTATAAAAAGCGAAAATCAAAAGAAGAGTTTGTCGCTGTAAAAGGTGTTTCATTCGGGATAAAGAAAGGGGAAATTGTTGGGCTGCTTGGTCCAAATGGTGCCGGTAAAACGACTACAATTAAAATGATTTGCGGATTGCTGGTTCCGGATGAAGGTTCAGTCACAATTAACGGGTTTGACAGCATAAAGGACCGTAACAAAGCATTACGTCATATCAGTGCTGTTCTCGAAGGAAACCGGAACCTTTATTGGCGTATGACAGTTCTTGAAAATATGCAATATTTTGCAGGTAACCGCGGTATCCCTAAAAAAGAAATCAAAGCCCGTGTCGAGGAATTGCTGACACTTTTTCGGCTTCAATCCAAAAAGCATGAACTGGTTAACAATTTATCAAGGGGCATGCAGCAAAAACTGGCTATCTGTATTGCAATGCTGGCAGATACAGATGTTATTTTACTCGATGAACCAACCTTGGGACTCGATGTAACAACAGGTTATGAGGTCCGGGAACTTTTGCGGAATATAGCCCGTGAACAAGGGAAAACAATCATCATCAGTACACACGACATGCCGGTTGTACAGGATTTATGTGAACGCACAATCATCATTAATGCCGGCAAAGTGATAGCAGATGATCGGGTCGACCAGCTGCTTCGCCTATTTGAAACAAGTGCATATCAGGTTCACTTGAAAGACGAACTGACAGATGAACAATTGGAAATGCTCAAGATTCAGTTTCCAATACATTTGCTGGATGGCATGAAGCTGGAAGTCAGTTTTGAACAAGAACATGAAATATATAGTTTGATGGACATTTTATATAAAAACAAAACATCTATTGAAACGATAAACCGAACGGAGATTAATTTTGAGCAGGTCTTTATGAAACTGGTAAAAGAGGAGGCGGCATCGTGACACCATTTTGGAACGTATTACGCGTCAATACAATGCTCGAATATGTTGAACTGAAACGTTATAAAGCAAACACAATCAGTTTGCTGCTGACATTTTATATTATTTTCATTGGCATGATGTTCGGGATTCAGGTAATCGGAGATCCATCACAGGCTAGTACGAACACCCAGTATATTATTGTGAACTATATTTTCTGGTACTTTGGCATGATGACTTTACAATCGATTGGCTGGACCATCTCGGATGAAGCGATGAAGGGTACTTTGGAGCAGTTGTTTATGTCCCCGGTGAAACCGTGGAAAATATTACTCGCAAGACTATTTGGAACGGTCTTCAACCATTTTGTTCTAGTTGTTTTTCTACTGTTTCTTTCCATGGCGACAGCTGGTGAATGGCTGAATTTAAATCCGTTGGCAATATTCCCAATCCTGGTTCTGACATTGGCCAGCATGATTGGAACAAGCTTTGTCGTAGCTGGATTGGCACTTATTTTCAAACAAATTAACGCTTTTCTGCAAATCCTGCAGTTTATTGTAGCCGGATTGACGTTTGTTCCATTATCAGTCGCACCATATCTTGTTGTTGCCCCGTTTGTTAAAGGAGTCGATATGACACGTATGATTATGATCAAAGGCTATACACTGGCAGACTTCACTTTTAGTGACTATGCATGGCTGATTGGAAATGCGATTGTTTATGGAATTATTGGTGTTGCAATTTATATCGCTTGTGAACGGCATGCCATGAAGAAAGGATTGTTGGGGCATTATTAGATTTGAGAACCGTTGCCGTGGGGTAGCGGTTTTTGGGATTAGTCTATTAATTTGTTTATGAAAGAATTGGTATAAAATGCACATTCTTTCTTTTAGACGAATATACTTAATTTGGCAGTAAGTATATTTAAAAAAGGAAGTGTTTGCTTTGGCGGAACAAAAATATTATGTAACAGGCAACACTGCTGAAGGACTGGTGAACTTTCTTGATACAAACATAGAAAGAATTCAATCCGTTTTTTTATTGCAACATCCCTCGCAAAAATTTAAATCGGAAGTTCTTCGGAAACTGATGGGACATTATAAGTCGGACGCTGAAATACTGCTAAGTCCGCTTGGAAAAGCTTACTTGGACGGATTTATTACTCGTGAAAAGTCACTTGCCGTTTTGGATTCAACTATTACGGATGATGGTACTTTCATTTTGTTGGATAGATGGTTTCCATCCACGCAGAAAATCGACCCGGCGTTTAACACATTTATTCAAAGAGCACACACAAGTTTCGAAAAAGGGTTACGTATACACGATGAACTTGAAAAAATCTACTTCAACCAAATGAATTTTGTACGGGCAGATGAATTTGCTGAGGAATTCATTGATAACTTATTAAAAGATAAAGCGAGTCAGGGAACGAATGGTCATATATTCCACAGGTTTTTTGGCACCAACACGCCGGATGGCGTTGTAAATGAAGTGCCTCATTTAATTAAGGACATAAAAAATGTTGATTACATCAAGGGCCGTGCGGGAACAGGAAAGTCAACCTTCATGAAAAAGCTGGCAAAAGCATGTGCTGCTAAAGGTTTCGATACAGAAGTTTATCATTGCAGTTTTGATCCGAACAGTCTCGATATGGTGCTTGTCCGCGGCTTGGATTTCTGTATTTTTGACAGTACAGATCCACATGAGTTCTTTCCCAAACGTGAAGGGGAGCAGATAGTAGATTTATATAAGGAATTTGTTGTTCCAGGTACGGATGAAAAATTTGCAGATGAAATTGAAAAATGGAATAACCGTTACAAAGCGTATATGAAAGAAGGAATCCACTATTTGAAAAAATCCGGTGCAATCCTTGAAGAGGCAGAACAAAAAAAGTATTCACAGGAAGATGTCCAACAAGCTGTTGAATACATCGTGCACAACTACCTCCGCTAATCTTTGAGATTGGCGGTATTATTTTTCCAAAACTTTCACTTGTATTTTTCACCGTTATGTAGTAAAATTAATTAACTGAAAATTACGAGTATATTTAAATCAGGAGGTGGAAATATGGTTACTGTAAAGATGTTAAAGCCCTATTATATTAAGGCAGATAATGAATTTATTCGCGTTATTTTAGCTTATCAGTATTTTTCTGTACTGATTGATGAGCAAGTTTATCAGTTTGTCCCGACAGAAGCGAAAGAAATACGGATTAATCGCAAAACACAAAAAGTGGAAAATATGGGGGCAAGGTTTGCTTTCCAGAAAGGTAAAGACATCGTTTACCTGACTATGACAGAGTTAATTTCCCTTCCTGATTTTCTGCTGCAGCTGGATGTTATTGCGCAGCCATACTATATTTTTGAAGAGGAGAAGCAAAACAATCAAATTGATGAAACCGCTCTCATTATACATGAATTGGAGAACATGAATCTGAGACGCCTTATTGATCAATCATTGGATGAGCGTGATAAAGGAAAATTTATTTCCTTAACCAAACTTCTTCAAAAATAAGAGTGGATGGGATTTCCGGATCCCATCCACTCAGTTTTATTTTGGTTGTTTTTGCTGCTGTTTCTGTATTTTCTGGAGCTGTTTCATGGAAATCGTCTTTGCATTTTGCTTGATTTTCTTTGGAACAGAAATTGGTTTTTCAACTTTACCGGTGATTTCCATTGCCATTTCCTGATCAATGGTCATTTTAATGCCGTTCATAGGCATTTCCATTGTCATTTTCTGCTCCATTTTGTTTTGTTCAAATGTTTTTTGGTCAATGTAAAAGGTTTGTTTCAGATGTTTGATTTTCATCTTATTTAAAGATTGTGCGATTCCCATTTGTTTAAGTGAGCCAAGTGAATCCTTTACCTGTTTCAATCCCTGTTCCAGCACTTTTTGAGATGCCTTTTCGTTTAAATCCATTGTCACAACATACATGCCATCCTGTTTTTTCATTGTAACGAATTTATTGGACTTTTCGTTGTCGGAAAACTGCTTCAGGATATTCTTGAATTGATCAAGCGTCTTGGAAGGGTTTTTGCCCTGGCTTTGTTTTTGCATTTGTTCCAGGTTCATTCCTTTGATTCCAATCCATGTTTCCTGTGGTGTTTTCGTGTACATAGTTCCATCCAGATAATAGTTTTCCACTGGAATAGTTTGACCATTTGCCTTGGTTTGACCACTCATATACATGGACATTGGATCCATTTTCATTTTCGTATCCATAGTCATTTGGGTTTTCATCTTCTTCGTCTGATCACCTTTGGTCGCAGTGATATTCTGGTTTAAATCCATGGAATATTCCATTCCTGGCCAGTTTTGCATTGTTTTGCCGGATTTCTCAATAACCTGCAATGCCGTCAATTCTTCCTTCTTCTCTTGTTTCGGATCCTCGTTGCCGGACTCACTTCCACTGTCGCTTGTGTTTTCGGATTGTCCGCATGCTGCGAGCAGCATCAGCATGAAAACAATCATGGATGATAATAAAACTTTTTTCATCGCCAGTTCTCCTCCCTGGATGTATTTGGTTTGTTGTAAAAATAATACCAATAATGTATTGTACGATTCAATGGTATATTGGTTTCAATTATTTTTGTTTACTATAAAAAAGGAATAGAATTAAACTGAGGTTATTACATGGTGGAGGGGATTTAAATGGAAGCACGTTTGAATTATTACTCTATTGCACCTGAGGCATTACAGCTTATGGTCGGTTTTGAGAAATATATGAAATCGACAAAATTGGACCAGACATTGCTGGAGTTGGTTAAAACGCGGGCATCTCAAATTAACGGCTGCGCATTTTGCCTGGACATGCATACGAAAGATGCACGGGCGAACGGCGAAACTGAACAAAGACTGTATGGACTGAATGCATGGCGTGAGACGGATTACTACACCGCCAGGGAACGTTCGGCATTGGCATTGACAGAAGTGATCACAGAAATTTCCACTCATGACGTTTCCGATGATTTGTATCAGGAAGTCCGTGAGTATTTTGATGAAAAAGATTTTGTCGATCTTGTTTATGCAATCAATACCATTAACAGCTGGAACCGTCTGGCTATCACAATGCGGGCAGTTCCCGGAAACTATCAGCCGGAGAAATAATAGGATTGTAAAAACCTCTGTGGATGCAGAGGTTTTTTTCATGGAATTCAACAGTAGTCATCAGATGATGAAAATCTACTGCGATAATCAACCATATGGAAGTGATATCAACCTTTCACACGGAAAATCAACCTCCATTGGTGATTAATCAACCAACAAGTGTGAAGAATCAACCTAGACATTGAAAAAATCAACCTTCAACATGGCGTGAAATTTTGCGGAGGAAATAACCCGCATTCGCTGGGCGAAATGGAAAGCCCAGCCTGGAACAATCCCAGGCTGGGCAGTTAATTAAAAAACTATTTAACATCCATTAAAACGTTCGTTACTTTATCCACTACGTAACTGCTTCCGCCATTATCTTCTGTATGTTCTACCATCATGGATATCAGAATGTCTTTCGATTTGGATGGATAGCCGACGAACCATCCGTTTTCGGCCCCTGATTTCTCGTCAAGGGTCTTTTTCAGCTCAGCTGTCCCCGTTTTACCGGATATCGGAAAGTCAGCGCGCTGGGCTCCATTTGCCGTTCCTTTTGGAGAAGCAACAACCTTACGCAACGCATCCTGCAGGAGATCTGCTTGTTTATCAGTGATTAAGTTCTTCTTCCAGACTTCTCCGTCTTTTTCATCAATTAGCAGGGTAGGCTTCAGCATATTTCCTTTGTTCAAAATTGGCGTATACGTCATGGCAAGATGCAAGGCACTGATCTGGAGTTCCCCTTGTCCGTAACTGCTGTTTGCCAGCAATACCTCATCATTTATGTTTCCACTCGTAGATACTGTTGATGTTTGAATTGGATATTTAAATGGAAACTCCTTGCCAAAGCCGAATTGTTTTAAGCCTTTTACATATTTGTCCGCACCCATGTTTACCGCCTGCATGGCAAAGTAAATGTTATCCGATCTAATCAGGGCATCTGTTACATCGACTGGTTGACTTGAAGTGGAAACACGTCTTACTTTATAGTCGCCCCAGTTTTCGCCGCCGCTCCATGTCAGCCCATTGATTTCTACACCTTCACCAGGTTTGATGGTACCATTGTTTAATCCGATGGCGGCTGTTACCGGCTTTATGCTTGACCCCGGTGTAAATGTGGCTGCAAAACGATTAATTAATGGTTTTTTCGGATTGTTTTGCAGCTCTTCCAGTTTTGACTGTGAGATTCCGTATAAGAAATCATTTGGATTAAATGACGGACTGCTTACAAGCGCCAGCGTTTCCCCGGTTTTCGGGTCGATAGCGGCTGCGGTGCCCGCTTCTCCGTCGTAACTTTTGAATATTCTCTGCTGCAAGTCTGCATCGATTGTCGTTACAATATTTTTGCCGTCTTTTACGGGTTTTTCGGCAATAACATTTGTTTCACCATTTTCTTTCGTAACGGTAATTTTTACACCGTCTTCACCTTGAAGTTGTTTATCGAAACGCTGCTCAAGACCGCGTTTACCGATCACATCATTTGGACCGTAAATTTTGGAATCCAGGTTTTCCAGTTCTTCCGCAGTGATTTTACCCACGTATCCGACCAGATGTGCAGTCGCTTTACCATAGGGATATACTCTTCCCGTAACATCACGTTTAACAACAGAACTAAGGTTAAATAACTGATTTAGTGTGCTATCATTGGAAGTTGGAACTTTTTTAATTGGTACGAACATGCCAGATTCGACCCAGTCAGCGTTTATCTTATTGTTGATTGATTCAACTGACATGTTCAGCAAATTGGCAATCTGTTGTTTTTGCTGATCAGGATTTGACCCAAGTTTGCCGGGGATAATTCCTATTTCATAGACAACATCATTGATCGCCAGCGGCATCCGATTGCGGTCCAATATTTCACCGCGTCGGGCCTCTTCCGTTTCCAAACCGATTTTTCCTCCATTCTTAATGGCTGGAAAAATAAATCCGGGATTCCAGTTAACATACCAGTTTGTTTTGTCATCTTCACCTTCTTGAACAAGTCTTGCTTTGTAATCAAATTTAACAGGTCCTGCGATGGAATCCATTTTTACACTGAACGGAATGGTTATCTTTCCATTTTCCATTGCTTTTTCGGTTTGTTTTTCCGATAGTTTGTCATACGTAACTTTTACATTTTTAATTTCCAAATCACCGTATATATCTTTGTACCGTTTGACATATTTCTCAGCAGGATATGTATCGGTGGATTTTTTGGAAGACATGTCATACATTTTTTTAAATTCCTGACTGTTCCAATGACTGACATATTTATCAAACCGCTCCTGCGGTGTAATTCCATCATCCGAACAGGCAGACAGGAATAAAATGAATAATACAGGCAGTAAAAGCAATATTCTTTTCATAATGGCCCCCTCAATTTCTGTTTCTATCCATCTATTATCATATCATTTTCTATAAGCAAAAACATGTACGAAAACAGGATTAATTGTTAATTTTTCCGCACAGGTAACGCCGTAATAATATATCGGTCAGGTGCATTTCCTATGAAAGAAAATGGATAGCATGTAGTCAGCGTTAAAACCTCTTGTGGAGCGGTGGGGACAATGACAGTGCGATCATCTGCATCAACTACTTCTGTATCTGTTATTTCATAGCTGTAATTACCATATGGCAGTTGTACAATTAATAAATCTCCAATCTCGAGTTCTCCCGTTCTCCGGAAAACAGTGTCCCGATGCCCCGATAGAACAATCTGATTATGTTGTGTTGGAAATGCGGTACCGGTGTAGTGTCCCACCCCTTTTTCCAGGTCATCGGCATCTGTTCCCTCTACAATAGGAAGTTCCGCATCCAAATCAGGTATAAGCAATATACCAATTATTTCACCAAATTCAGGTTCAAAAGTTGTGTCAATGTCGGGGGAATCTGCTGGTTCAGAATTCCCTTTTCTGTCCGTGAAGGGTGGATTGGTGAATGGCTTCTTTTTATCAAACGTAAAAGCAGGCAAGTTGGTTTCAGGATTTTTTTTATTCAATAGTGTACGCGCTTCGTGCATCGTTTCCTGTTGTGCTTTTTTGGAGGAAAACCATTGGTATCCGCCAATTAAGACTAGTGCTATTCCAGTTATAATTACAACAACCGCAAGTCTTCTCATAATAAGCACCACCAAATTGAGTTCTTTATAACGAATATAATGGAAACAGGTAATTAAATCAACTGCAAAACCGTTCGTTAGACCTATCTCGGCAAAGCTTTTTTTACTGTGTGCAAAACTAGTTTGTTTCTGACAAAAGAAGACACCCAAAATGGATTGTATATGTAGTATATTAGTATTAAAGATTCGCACAATGTGTAAATAAAAAGTCATGGTTCTTTTGGTGCGGTCCATGACAGGGTGACCGCAAGTTATTAATTGGGGGAATGTTTATGGGAAGTGCAGTAGAAAAAATTGAGGTGGACTATGAATGGCTGGAATTGATTAAACAGGCGAAAACAATCGGTCTGACCGCAGAGGAAATAAGACTGTTTCTGGCAAAAGCACGGCGGGACACAACGTGATGAAAAAAGCTGTACTCAATATAGAACCATACACCTTTTTGTGGTATAATCTCTTTGAAAGAAGGTGTGGGACATGATCGGCGAGACAATAAAAAAATTACGGCAGGATAAAAAGATGTCCATTTCTGAATTAGCTGACAAGGCTGATGTGGCTAAATCTTATTTAAGTTCCATTGAACGAAATCTTCAGTCAAACCCATCGATTCAGTTTATCGAAAAAATCAGCACCGTACTCGGTGTATCCGTAAATGAACTGATTCGTGAAGATAATCAAAATGGTCCAGAACCGGAACTTGATGGTGAATGGCTGGAAATCGTCAGGGAAGCGATGGATTCTGGTGTTTCCAAAGAGCAGTTTAAAGAATATCTTGAATTTACAAAGTGGAGAAAAGAACAGGATAAATAAGATTAGACCGTAAAGCCATGGCTTGCGGTTTTTTGTTGGAACAGGAAAGGTGTAAGAAATGAAAAAATACATATACTGGCTTTTGCCTCTATTATGGATGGGCGTGATCTTCTATTCGTCTGCACAGCCGTATGAAGAACAGAATATCAAGCCGTTTCTGGGAAATTTACTGAATTTATCATTTTTGGAACCATATTTGGACTGGGTTTCGTTTACATATCATCATTCAGAGGTAAGTACGGAAGTTTTGGGTGTCGATGGATTGATTGAATTTTTTGTCCGTAAAGGGGCTCACTTTGGTGTCTACTTTATCTTACTTTTATTGTTTTATTTAGCTTTGAAAAAGACTTGCAGGAGAACAATGTGGCTGCTTCTGGCATTGTCATATATGATGACCATCACATATGCTGTAACAGATGAATTTCACCAGGGATTCACAGCAAACCGTACACCATACGCAGGTGATGTTGTAATTGATGGTATCGGTGCCGGTTTTGCCATTTGTATAGTGTTATTGTTACATTGGAAAACAAAATCGGGAGGAATAGCCAAATAGTAATATAAAAATGCGTTAATCGACATCGTTCGACACCTTTTTTCGCGCGAATATGGTATGATTGGCGTATAATTTTAAAAGGCGGTATCGTTATGGTAGAACAAGAACGATTTAAACATATGCTTAAAAAAATGATCGAAGACACAGAAAACGCTAAATTCCAATCATCGGAAGAACTGATTCAGGCATTGGTATATGAACTGCTGAGAACAGATAACAATAATTTACAGACAAAGTAAGCTATAAAAGGATTGGATGAAAAATGCATACTGGATTACTTATAAAAAATGCAACCATTTATACTGAAGAAAAAGGAAACGTACAGGGATCACTGCTTATCGAAAATAATAAAATCAAAGAAATAAATGATCAGCTGGAACCTTCTGAAGGTACTGAAGTTATTGACGGAAAAGGATTAAATTTGATTCCAGGCTTTATCGATGGACATATTCATGGCGCAGATGGTTCGGATGTAATGGATGCTACTGAAGCCGCACTGGATAAAATGGCAGCTGTTTTACCCGCAGAAGGGACAACGGCTTTTTTGGCGACGACTATCACACAGTCGCACCATAACATCGAACGAGCACTTGAAAATGTTGCTGCATATCATTCCAAGGAAGGACATGCTGAAGTGATTGGCGTGCATCTGGAAGGACCGTTTATCGAAAAGGGCAAAAAAGGTGCGCAGCCGGAAGAGCATATTGTTAAGCCGGATATGAAACTGTTTCAGAAATGGCAGTCACTTTCCGGCAACAGCATTAAAACGATTACAATGGCACCGGAGCATGATCAGGATGGTGACTTCATCCGAACACTTGCCGAATCAGGGATTAATGTTTCAGCTGGCCATACAGCGGCAGGATTTAATGGGATTAAAAAAGCCGTCGAAAACGGTCTGCGGCAGCTGACACATTTATGCAATGCAATGTCAGGAATCCATCATCGGGATATTGGTGCAGTCGGGGCGGGTTTTCAACTTGAAGAATTGCGCGCGGAGCTGATAGCGGACGGTATTCATGTCGACCCGGAAATGCTCGAACTTATTTATAGAAATGTTGGCAGCGACAGGCTGATTTTAATAACTGACGCCATGCGGGCAAAATGTTTGCATGCCGGAGATTATGAGCTGGGCGGCCAACCTGTAACTGTAACGGAAGATCGGGCTATTCTTGCAGATGGAACACTGGCCGGAAGCATTTTGAAAATGGATCAAGGTGCAAGACAAATGCTGAAATTGAAAAATGTTACAATCAGGGACGTTATGGAAATGGCATCCGAAAATCCGGCGAAACAGCTCGGTATATATGACCGTAAAGGAAGCATCAGGGAGGGGAAAGATGCCGACCTTTTGCTGACAGATGATGCATTGAATATTAGATACACGATTTGCCGCGGTGCAGCAGCATACAAGGAGGAAGATTAAGTGGAAATTGTAAAATTAAAGGGTTATGAGGAAATGAGTCAAAAATCAAGTGAACTGGTAATCAAAACTATTCAGGAAATAGATAATCCGGTCCTCGGATTGGCAACAGGTTCAACCCCTGAAGGAATGTACGGGGAATTGATAAAAGCCTATCGAAAGAATAATGTTTCCTTTCAAAATGTGACAACATTTAATTTGGATGAGTATGTGGGACTTAGCGGGGAAGATTCGAATAGTTACCGGTACTATATGAATGAAAAGTTATTTCATGCTGTCGATATTCCAATCGAACATGCCCATGTGCCGAATGGTGATACGAAAACACCTGAAAAGGAATGTGCTGAGTATGAAAAATTAATTCGTGATGTCGGTTATGCAGACTTGCAGATTTTGGGGATTGGCTTAAATGGTCATATCGGATTCAATGAACCAGGTACCAGTTTTGACAGCAAGACACATACAATCGAACTTGACGAATCGACACGTCAAGCAAATGCACGATTTTTCAACTCATTGGAAGAGGTGCCAACACAAGCGATTACAATGGGGATTGATACAATCATGAAAAGTAATAAAATACTCTTGCTCGTGTCTGGCGAAAAAAAAGCCGAGGCTGTTCAAAAACTCGTTCAGGGTGAAATAACGGAAGAATTTCCGGCATCCATACTGCAACAACATACTAATGTTGTAATTATCGGTGATGAGGCTGCATTGTCAAAATTATAGACAGTGCAGCACCGTGAAGATTGATGTTGATCAGACATCAATCTCCACGTATGCAGTTCCCTTTTCCGTCACCTTTGCAGTATCACTGGTCAAATTGGTTATCCAGTCCAGGAAATTCTCCTCAAATCCATCCCTGACAAAAACGATAAATTCCACTTTTTCCAAGTATTGAATGGAATCAAGCACATGTTCAGAGTTCCGCAATTCATTTTCCAATTTTCCAAGCAATGGATAATCTACAGTTATGGAAAAGCCATTCATTAAGCGTCTTTCCACAACGCCAGCGGTTTCAATTGCGCGCGACGCTGCATTTCCATATGCACGTATCAAGCCGCCGGCACCAAGCTTGATTCCGCCAAAATACCTGGTAACAACGATTACGGTATCTTTCAGGTCACGCTTTTTAAGGACCTCAAGTATTGGAACACCAGCCGTTCCGCTTGGTTCACCATCATCATTGGCTTTTTGAACCTGATTATTTTCACCAATCATGTACGCGGAGCAATTGTGGGTGGCATCATGGTGCTTCTTTTTAATTTGCTGAATAAATTCTTGTGCAGCATCTTCTGTATCTGTGCGTTTAACATAGCCGATAAATCGTGACTTCTGAACGATAAATTCATTTGCAGTTTCCTTTTTTACGGTATAATAAGAAGAGAGCATATGTTTTTTAAAACCTCCTGATAACAGACTTTAGGGTAAGGAATAGAAATACTTATTATTTTAAAAAAGTTTTCCGGAAGTATGATAAAAGACCCTATTAAAGAAAATAATGGATACGAATAATTATATCATAGGCTGGTGGTACTGTATGGTACAAAAACTGGAACAGAAAACATTGGATTTTGTCATTGATGAAATGGTAGATGTTGTGCAAAACAGTAAAGATGAAATCTTCAATATCAGTGAAGAGTCCAGAAAGGAATATGAGACACTTAAACGTGATTTGAAGAAAACAAAAGAAGAAATGGCGCAACATATTACAGACGGTGACCAGCTGGAACAGAAAGTGCGCTATTCCAGGCAGCAGCTTTCAGAAGTAAGTAAATTTTTTGACCGTTATTCAGAAACTGAAATACGCGAAGTCTATGAAAATACACATAAAATGCAAACGCAATTGGCGGTGCTTCGTCAGGAAGAAAAAGAATTACGAAACAAACGGGAAGATCTGGAACGCCGTTTGGTTGCATTGGATCAGACGTTTGAACGCGCCGATGGCCTGGCGGGGAAGATATCTGTTATCCTCACTTACTTAAACGATGATTTCAGACAAGTTAACGAAATGATAGCTGAGGCAAAAGAAAAACAGGAATTCGGACTAAAGATTATTGAAGCACAGGAAGAAGAGCGCAGGAAAATTTCCCGGGAAATCCATGATGGCCCGGCACAGATGCTTGCAAATATTTTATTGCGCTCCGAGTTGGTGGACCGGACATTTCGAAACGGAACCGTGGATGAAGCATTAAAGGAAATTAGAAGTGTTCGAAAAATGATACGGTCATCGCTTTATGAAGTCCGCCGGATTATTTACGATCTGCGGCCGATGGCTTTGGATGATCTTGGCCTTGTTCCTACCATCAAGAAGTATATAGCTACGATAGGCGATTATAATGATTCCGAAATTGCCTTTTCCTCGGTTGGTGAAGAGAAACGGTTAAATCAGAAGTATGAGATTGCCTTTTTTCGGTTGGTTCAAGAATCTGTGCAAAATGCCATCAAACATGCCGATGCAACCTGTATTGAAGTTAGACTGGAACTGAATAAAGCAAATATTGTAATGGAAATAAAGGATAATGGCAAGGGTTTTGATCCTTCCATGAAACATGACAAATCGTTTGGCTTAATTGGGATGCGGGAGCGTGTTGAAATGCTGGAAGGGAATTTATCCATTGATACTTCGATTGGAAAAGGAACTACGATTTTGATTGATGTTCCATATGAACTTTCATAATGATTACCATTTTTCAACAGAATTCGTTATACTGGTACTAATAAAAATAGAGATAGAACCTTCATAGATAATGTAATGGGGTAAATTTAGATAAAATAGAATTTAATCAGGGAGGAACAATACCGATGAATACGAAACGAACCAAGATTTTATTGATTGATGACCACAAGCTTTTTCGCGAAGGTGTTAAGCGAATTCTTGAATTTGAACCATCCTTTGAAGTCGTAGCTGAAGGTGATGATGGGCTGGTAGCATCCAAACTAGTGAAAGAATATCATCCGGATGTTGTACTTATGGACATCAATATGCCAACAATGAATGGTGTACAGGCAACATCGGATCTGGTAAGACATTTTCCTGATACAAATGTTATCATTCTATCTATCCATGACGATGAAAGCTATGTAACACATGCACTGAAAACAGGTGCACAAGGTTATCTGCTAAAGGAAATGGATTCTGATTCGTTAATCGAAGCGATTAAAGTGGTCAGTGAGGGAGGTTCCTATCTCCATCCGAAAGTAACACACAATCTGGTGCAGGAATATCGTCGTCTTGCCCAGGAAAACATGTCCAGGGTAGCTGAAAAAAACCTGGAATACCGAAAACCATTACATTTATTAACAAGACGCGAATGTGAAGTGCTGCAGCTTCTTGCAGATGGTAAAAGCAATCGCGCCGTT
Source organism: Virgibacillus siamensis (assembly GCF_900162695.1). Lineage (NCBI taxonomy): Bacteria > Bacillati > Bacillota > Bacilli > Caryophanales > Bacillaceae > Virgibacillus > Virgibacillus siamensis. The sequence continues at coordinate 2,002,183 of NZ_FUIH01000007.1, read as the reverse complement.
GCGGAATCATTATACATCAGTGAAAAAACCGTTAAAAACCATGTCAGCAATATATTGCAGAAAATGAATGTGAATGACCGTACACAGGCGGTTGTATCAGCTATTCGCAAGGGCTGGGTGGAAGTAACATATTAATTGGATTTGTTCCTTAGTTTCCTAAGAAAGATTGGATACCTTGTCGCCAATTGGTGACAAGGTATTTTTTAACCTATAGAATTTTTTGCGGGTAATTACGTAACGGGCGCTTGTGCTTTTTGTTCCAAGTGATGTGGGAAGTGCGCATTTTCCATAAATAATGCAATGTTTCAGCTGTTCATGTAAAATAGTAATACAAGTTTTAAAGATAAAAGGAGGGTAGACGATGAAAGTTGCTATAATGACGGATAGTACAGCATACCTTTCAGAAGAATTGCAAGAGCAATATGATATCCATGTTGTTCCATTAAGTGTTGTATTCGGTGATACATCTTATCGTGAAGGAATCGATATTACAACCGAAAAATTCTATCAAAAAGTAAAAGCTTCCGAAAAACTTCCAAAAACCTCTCAGCCGTCGATTGGAGAAATCACGGAAAAATTTGAAGAGCTATCTGCTGATTATGATGCTGTCATTTCCATCCATTTATCAAGTGGCATCAGCGGCACATACCAGGCGGTTGCAAGTGCCGGTGAAATGGTTGAAGGTATTGATGTATATCCATATGACTCTGAGATTAGCTGCATGGCACAGGGGTTCTATGCGCTTGAAGCATCTGAAATGGCAACTGCCGGTAAAAACCCGCGGGAAATTATCGATCAACTTGACCACATGAAACAAAGTGTACGTGCCTATTTTATGGTTGATGATTTAAGTCATTTACAGCGTGGGGGACGTTTGAACGGAGCGCAGGCAATAGTCGGCAGTCTGCTGCAAGTAAAACCGGTTCTGCATTTTGTCGATAAAGTAATTGTTCCATTCGAAAAAATTCGCACACGGAAAAAGGCGCTTAATCGGATTATCGGTCTGCTTGAAGAGGATGCCAAAAAAGGGCGGGACATGAAAGTTGTTTTTATTCATGCCAATCATGAACAATCAGCTATTGAATTGAAAAACAGAGTAGATGGTGATTATTCGAACATGGACAGTATGATCAGTTATTTTGGTCCCGTAATTGGCACGCACTTGGGTGAGGGTGCGATTGGTGTCTGCTGGTATATGAAATAGCCATTATTATGTTTATTATACTGCCAGTCTACCATTGGCTGGCAGCGTTTCATTATTTAAACGGGAGTGTGAGGCCATGCAACTTCAACTGGAACATGATTTTATTTCCAGATATGATGGAAAGTTACTGCTGCGAAGAGAAATCCCCATTAATAAAACCGCTTTCGAACAACTTCTTCAATCTTCTTATTTTACATCTGTTCCATCGTTTGAAAGAAAACTTTATCAGCTGGAATGTCAGCGTTGCGGCAACCGAAAAACATCCCTGCTAGGAAAAATGCCGTGTTTACGCTGTGAAAAAACACATGGTTATTGCCGGAAATGCATTCAAATGGGAAGGGTAATTGAATGTGAGCCTCTGTATGAATGGTCGGGGCCAAAGGCAGTTTGGCCAGAGCATCCTGATGCCTGCAGCTGGAAAGGTAAACTGACTTCGGTGCAACAGCATGCAGCCGAACGGATTACCGCGGCAATTAAACACAATGAAACTGAATTACTGGTATGGGCAGTGTGTGGAGCAGGAAAAACTGAAATGCTGTTCCCGGGAATAACAGAGACCCTCCGGATGGGAAAACGGATTTGTATTGCCACGCCAAGAACCGATGTTGTGCGTGAATTGCTTCCACGAATGCGTGATGGGTTTTCCAGTGTTTATATTCAGGGAATGTATGGCGAAAGCCGTGAACGAGATGGAACAGCCCAAATGATTATTGCGACGACCCATCAACTGCTTCGCTTTAAGCACGCATTTGATGTGATTGTCATTGATGAAATTGATGCATTCCCATACCATTCAGATCCCTCGCTTGCCTTTGCTGCCGAACGTGCCAGAAAAGCAAACAGTACTACTATTTATCTGACTGCAACACCACGCCGGAACCACCGTCATCGGATCGCAATGAAAAAACTTCCACATATTTTTGTTCCGAGCCGATTTCATGGTTATCCATTACCGGTCCCGGTTTTGCGTATGTCCTTCTCATTACGAAAAGCTCTTAAACAGTACCATCCCCCGAAGGTTTTTAAGGACTGGATACAAAAAAGAACAAATCCCAACAGACAACTGCTTATTTTTGTTCCTACAATTAACCTCGCGAACCATCTTATTCCGAACCTTAAAGCAATCCGATTGGATAATATAACTGCAGTACATGCATCTGATAAGGATAGGGAGGAAAAAATCGAAAAGTTTCGAAACAGGCATATTCAAACACTTGTTACAACAACAATTCTGGAGCGGGGTGTTACATTTCCATCAGTTGATGTAGCAGTGTTGGACGCTGGACATACAGTTTTTGATGAAGCCGCCCTTGTACAAATAGCAGGAAGGGCTGGAAGAAGCCCGGATGATCCAACCGGAGAGGTTGTATTTTTTCATGACGGAAAAACGAATGCCATGGCAGAAGCGGTTCAATCCATCAAAAAAATGAATAAACGGGGAGGTTTTAGTTGACGATGAACTGTCTATGGTGTGATGGAGAAATCATTCCGGAAATTAGCTGGACAACGCTGTTTATGCTGCCGGAACCAGAGAACCTGTGTGATATGTGCAAAACCGAACTCGTATTACTGGATGGGTTACGATGCAAAATATGTAGCCGAAAAAGCAAGGCATCTGTTTGCGGCGACTGTATCTGGTGGGGTGAGCGCAATGATCCGCTCTCCTTTAATCATTCTGTTTTTCAGTATAATGACGTTATGCAGGAAATGATTACACAATGGAAGTATCGTGGTGACTATGCGCTTGGTTATGCTTTTCAAAAACAATATCGCGCCAGTTTTCGACAAAAGTCCGCCATGTTTCCCAAAAATGCTGTGCTTGTTCCAATCCCCTTAAGCAGCGAGCGACTTATGGAGCGTGGATTTAATCAGGCTGTTTTTTTGGCCGGCCTTCTGACACTTGAAATAAAAGACGCACTGTCCAGAATCCATGGAGAAAAACAATCCAAGAAAACCCGTTATGAACGTATTACTGCTGGAAACCCATTTCGAGTGGAGCGTGCTGTATCCGAACCTGTTATTCTAATTGATGATATTTATACAACTGGAACAACGTTAAGGCATGCCGCAACCGTTCTGAAAGAAAATGACTGCCCGGAAGTTTGTTCATTTACACTGGTACGCGGGTAATTATTTTAGTGCAAATTGCAGCATTTCGACCATTTCGTCGGAAATACAGTGGAATGCATAGGAATATTTCACTATTTTTCAAATGTTTAATCACTTGTAAAGCAGCGGGGGCAAGGCTTAGAGAAAAAATTCGACAAATGACGCCAAATTCCGATGCATTTTTTTAACAGTTTAAGCAGGAAATATGACGGGTAACGTAGTATAATATACACATAAGGATGAAAGGAGGACACTATTTATGAAGTACAACATTCGTGGTGAAAATCTTGAGGTGACAGGGGCAATACGCGATTACGTAGAAAGAAAGATTAGCAAACTCGAACGATATTTCGATACACCACCCACATCCGATGTACACGTAAATTTAAGTGTCTATAACGATGAACAGAGGATTGAGGTTACGATTCCAATGACAAATCTGCTATTGAGAGCGGAGGAGCAGCATCTTGATTTATATGCGGCTATCGATCTTGTAGTGGACAAATTGGAAAGACAGATTCGTAAGTACAAAACAAAAGTGAATCGTAAATTTAGACAGAAAGGTTCTCCAAAACATGTGTTTGCTGAATTGGAAAAAGAGGCAAGCACCCAGGTTGCCGAAGCGGACGAAGATGACATTGAAATCGTCCGGACAAAACGATTTAATTTGAAGCCGATGGACTCTGAGGAAGCTGTCATGCAGATGGATATGCTTGGTCATGCTTTCTATGTCTTTACCAATGCGCTTTCCGGCGATACAAATGTTGTGTATAGACGGAAAGATGGAAGGTATGGACTGATTGAGCCTAACAGCTAATGAATATAGTTAATAAAATGGACGGCGCCGGGTTTCCGGGGCCGTCTTTGAATGTTTTTTCAGGAATGTCATTTTTTGTCGAAGGAATTACCGAATTTTAAATTCTATATCAAATATCATGTTAAAATCACCAATTTTGACTGGAAAACTGAAAAATCAGTTGAATTTTTGCTCGAAAAACGTCGAACGAATTGCCAAATTTGAAAAATGGCAATTGGTGCATTTTAAATGCTTCATGGTATAACTGAATCATCAAAGCGAAAGGAGCAGAATATGTGAGTGAGATGACCAATGATGAATTGACTAAAAAGCTTCGACAGCACGAGGAAACAATCACACAGCTGGTTGAAATCGTTGCTGCTACAAATCAAAGATTATCTGAACTGGATAAGAAGGTAAGCGAAAGAACACATCCTGTTTCACTCACATAATGGATTCCAATCGCTTGATCTGCTTATTAACCGCTGTCTCCCCATTTATCCCCAATAAAAGGATTGTCCATCCCCGGACAATCCTTTTAACGTCATCCTACTGTCTAACGAGTTGTCATACTACTCTAGATGCGTTATTATTAATGATGGATTAAAGTAATTTTATAGTGATTTTTTAATCATATTGAGGAGCGTTTTAAATGGCAGGTTTACTGACAAAGATTTTTGGTGATGGTACAAAAAGACAATTATCGAAACTGCAGAAAAAAGTTGATCAGATAGAAGCAATGGAAACTGAAATAGAGAAATTAACCGATGAAGAACTAAAACAAAAAACTGTGGAATTTAAAGAACGGCATGCGAATGGCGAAAGTCTGGATGACATACTTGTTGAAGCATATGCAGTAGTTCGTGAGGGTTCGAAACGTGTACTCGGAATGCGTCCTTTTCCCGTCCAATTGATGGGTGCGATCTCATTGCATGAAGGTAATATTGCCGAAATGAAAACAGGTGAAGGTAAAACCTTAGCCTCAACCATGCCTGCTTACCTGAATGCTATCTCCGGAAAAGGAGTTCATATTATTACAGTAAACGATTACCTTGCAGACCGTGATGCCCGGGAAATGGGGGAACTCTATAATTTTCTTGGCATGACGGTTGGTTTGAATGGAAACGGCCTATCAAAAGAAGAAAAAAGGGAAGCATATAACAGTGATATAACGTATGGTACAAATAATGAATTCGGCTTCGATTATTTGCGTGACAATATGGTTTTATATAAGGAGCAGATGGTGCAGCGTCCACTTAACTTTGCAATTATTGATGAGGTGGACTCAATCCTTATTGATGAAGCAAGAACCCCTTTAATTATCTCCGGTTCTGCACAAAAGTCTGCACAAATGTATATGCAGGCAAATTCATTCGTCAGTACGCTTAAACATGAAACGGATTATACGTATGATGAGAAAACAAAAGGCGTGCAATTGACAGAAGAAGGAATCAACAAGGCGGAATCTTATTTTAATATTGAAAACTTGTTTAATCTTGATCATGTATCATTGACACACCATATCAATCAGGCATTGAAGGCACATGCATCGATGCATCGTGATACAGATTATGTGGTACAGGAAGGCGAAGTAATCATTGTCGACCAATTCACCGGTCGTCTAATGAAAGGACGCCGGTACTCTGATGGGCTTCATCAGGCCATTGAGGCAAAGGAAGGGCTGCAAATACAGAATGAAAGTATGACACTTGCCTCGATTACATTCCAGAACTTCTTCCGGATGTACAATAAACTTGCTGGTATGACAGGTACGGCTAAAACGGAAGAGGAAGAGTTCCGTAACATATACAACATGGACGTTGTTGCTGTACCTACCAATAAGCCAATTATCCGGGATGACAAAGCGGATATGATTTATAAGTCGATGGATGGTAAATTCCGCGCTGTTGTTGAAGATATAAAAGTAAGATATGAAAATGGACAACCGGTTCTTGTCGGTACAGTTGCAGTTGAGACATCTGAATTAATTTCCAAATTGCTGAAAAAGGCCGGGGTAAAACATAACGTACTAAATGCGAAAAACCATTTTCGTGAAGCGGAAATAATTGAAAACGCCGGACAGCCCGGCGCTGTTACGATCGCAACCAATATGGCTGGCCGGGGTACAGATATTAAACTTGGTGATGGTGTAAAAGAACTTGGTGGACTGGCTGTTATTGGTACAGAACGGCACGAGTCACGCCGAATCGATAATCAGCTTCGTGGTCGTTCAGGACGTCAGGGAGATCCGGGGTTGACTCAATTTTATTTGTCTATGGAAGATGAACTAATGCGCCGTTTTGGTTCTGACAATCTGAAATCTATGATGGAACGGCTTGGAATGGATGATTCACAGCCGTTGGAAAGTAAAATGGTTTCAAGGGCAGTTGAATCGGCACAAAAACGTGTGGAAGGAAACAACTTTGACGCTCGTAAAACTGTATTGTCTTATGATGATGTGCTGCGGCAGCAGCGCGAAATCATATACAAGCAGCGTTTTGATGTTATTGAAGAAACAGAAAATCTTCGTGAGATTATTGAAGGCATGATTTTATCAACATTACAGCGTGTTGTTGGTGCGAACACACAGGATGAACTCGATGAAAACTGGGAACTGGATTCAATTGTTGAATATGTACATGGAAACCTTCTCGACTATGATGATATCTCGGTTAACGATATCAAAGGTAAAGAGCCTGAAGAAATAACCGAATTTATCATGGACAAAGTAAAAGAGCGCTATGACGAAAAAGAAGAAGAACTTTCACCGGAACAGATGCGCGAGTTCGAAAAAGTAATTGTGTTGCGTACAGTTGATACGAAGTGGATGGACCACATTGATCAAATGGATCAGCTTCGCCAGGGTATCCATTTGCGTGCATACGGACAAAATGATCCGCTGCAAGAGTATCAGGCAGAAGGTTTTCACATGTTTGAACAAATGGTTGTTGCTATTGAAGAAGAGGTTGCCAAGTATGTGATGAAGGCACAAATTCGTGATAATCTGCAGCGTCAGGAAGTGGCAAAAAACACGCAAGCGGTTTCCGGAGATCAGGAAGAAAAGAAAAAATCACGTAAACCATATGTGAAAACGGAAGACATTGGACGTAATGATCCTTGTCCATGCGGAAGTGGCAAAAAATATAAAAACTGCCATGGTAAATGATGATGAACCTCCCGTTTTGGGGGTTCTTTCATTGGCATAACTGATTTTATTTGTAGGAGTGATGAACGGTGGAACTTACTGAAATTGGACATGAACTGGAAAGCATGGAAAAACGAATCAACGATTTTAGGGGGTCTCTTTGACCTGGATACGAAAAAAGACCGTATCAAAGAATTGGAACTGGAAATGGCATCACCCGGTTTCTGGGATGATCAGGACAAAGCCCAGAAGGTTATAGGTGAGGTTAATGGGCTGAAAGAGTATGTCGTTAATTTTGAAAAGCTTGTTGAGGAACTTGACAATCTCAATGTTTCATACGAGCTTGTAAAAGAGGAAAATGATCAGGAATTATATGCTGAGTTGGAAAGCGATGTAAAGTCTGTTAAAAAAGAAATCGGAAACTTTGAATTGCAAATGCTGTTAAGTGAACCATATGACGCAAATAACGCGATTCTTGAATTGCATCCGGGTGCCGGTGGTACAGAATCACAAGATTGGGCAAGCATGCTTTTACGAATGTACCAACGCTGGGCAGAAGGAAAAGGCTTTTCTGTGGAAACACTTGATTATCAACCGGGGGATGAAGCCGGTGTTAAAAGTGTTACACTGTTGATTAAAGGACACAATGCCTACGGTTATCTGAAAGCTGAAAAGGGTGTTCACCGCCTTGTTCGGATTTCGCCATTCGACTCATCCGGCCGCCGTCATACTTCATTTACTTCCTGTGATGTAATGCCGGAAATGACTGATGATGTTGATATTGAAATAAAAACAGAAGATATAAAGATTGATACGTATCGGTCAAGCGGTGCGGGAGGACAGCATGTTAATACAACCGACTCTGCAGTTCGGATTACACACCTTCCGACAAAAGTGGTGGTGACCTGCCAGTCAGAGCGGTCGCAAATCCAAAATCGTGAACGGGCGATGAAGATGATGAAATCAAAATTGTACCAATTGGAGTTGGAGCGCCAGAAAGAAGAGGTTGCCGCGCTTCGTGGCGAACAAAAAGAAATTGGCTGGGGCAGTCAAATTCGGTCGTACGTATTTCATCCGTATACGATGGTTAAAGACCATCGTACAAACGTTGAAGCAGGAAATGCACAAGGTGTAATCGATGGCGACCTGAACCAATTCATTGATGCATATTTGCGTTCACAATTAAATTAGAGATGCCGTTGTCAAAAAGCTTTCAAGAATTTGACACAAATAGTCATAGTATTTGACTTCCAATGTTTAGGTGGGATAGCAGGAAAAAATTGCCTTCATGAGCGGTTTTATTCCGTCAAAAATAGGTTATACTATTGGTGATAACCTTTACACTTATACGTTAGGGGGATTTGAACTATGAAGAAATTGTTATGTACGATGCTTTTCGGTACAGCGCTGGTGCTCGGCGCGTGTGGCGGCGGTGGAGATGACGGCGCATCAGATGGTTCTTCCGACAATGGCGGCGGATCAACTGATACCGCTGCTTCAGGAGAAGAAATTTTCCAAAACAACTGTGCATCCTGCCACGGATCCGATTTATCCGGCGGCATGGGACCTGACCTGACTAAAGTTGGTTCACGTTATTCTGCCGACGAAATTGCTAATATCATTAAAAATGGCAGAGGTCAGATGCCTCCTCAGAAACAGGTATCGAAGGAAGACAGACAAGCAGTAGCATCGTGGCTTGCGAAAAAGAAATAATGGGGATACTTAAATGAAAAACTTGGGATATCGAACTTGTCGATATCCCAAGTTTTTTGTTTGTCGGTAACCTGCATTAACTGATTTTGCGACATAATATTACAATTTCACGACTGTGATACATTTTTTGAAACATAAATGTAATGTAAATAGGTCTAAATTTTTTGCCGAAAAATGTTATAATTACTAGTAATCCTTTATAGGGAAACATTGTTCTGCAAGGTGAAAGCAACGTTGGCAAAAATACAGATTTACAGGGGAGATTCGACAACATGATTCTTCAACAATTACGAGTAAAGGTGATACATTCATGATAAATATGAAAGATGTTTACAAGACATATTCCAACGGTGTTACAGCACTAAATGGAGTAAATATAGATATTGAACAAGGTGAGTTTGTATACATAGTCGGCCCCAGCGGCGCAGGAAAGTCCACATTCGTAAAACTGATGTACCGCGAAGTAAAACCCTCAAATGGAACGATTATCATCAATGGGAAGGATATCAGAACAATCAAAGAAAGAAAAGTTCCGATGTTACGAAGGCAAATAGGAGTTGTTTTTCAGGACTTTAAACTGCTCCCCAAACTATCAGTCTATGAAAATATAGCATTTGCACTGGAGGTAATAGAAGAGCCGCCGCGTACCATTCGAAAAAGGGTAATGGACGTATTGGAACTTGTCGGTTTGAAAAATAAGGCCCGTTTCATACCTGCTGAATTATCAGGAGGGGAACAGCAACGTGTTTCCATTGCAAGAGCTATAGTAAATCATCCGAAGATTGTCATTGCGGACGAGCCGACAGGAAACCTTGATCCGGAAACATCCTGGGGAATAATGAAGACATTTGAAGAGGTTAACGCAATGGGGACTACCGTTATCATGGCCACCCACAGTAAAGAAATTGTTAACACCATGAAAAAGCGCGTAATCGCTGTCGAAGATGGTTTGATTGTACGTGATGAGCAGCGAGGTGAATACGGCTATGAAGTTTAGGACAATAAGGCGTCATTTCAGAGAAGGAACGAAAAATATTTTTCGAAACGGCTGGATGACAGTCGCTTCGGTCGGTGCGGTAACAACTACATTAATTCTCGTGGGTGCATTTCTTGCATTGATGCTGAATCTGAACAATATAGCCGACAACATTGAAGAAGATGTAAAAATTGAAACGTTAGTTGATTTAACGGCGAACGAAAACCAAATCAAAGAGCTTGGAGAGCAAATTAAAAACATTGATGAAGTCGGAAGTGTCAGGTTCTCCTCAAAAGATCAGCAGCTTCACAACTTGATTAAAAGTATGGGAGAAGAAGGGGAAGCATGGAAACTGTTCAAACAGGACAACCCTCTTAACCATGCATACATTGTTCAAGCGAAAAATCCCGCCGATACGATGGCAATAGCAAAAAAAATTAAGTCTTTTGACAATGTATATGAGGTTAATTATGGAAAAGACGTCGTACAGCGATTGTTTCAGTTTAATGATTATGCACGTAACATTGGTTTGATTTTAATTGTGGGACTTGTATTTACCGCAATATTCCTGATTTCAAATACAATAAAATTGACCATTATGGCAAGAAGTACGGAAATTGGCATTATGAAACTGGTAGGAGCCACAAATGGATTTATCAGATGGCCATTCTTTATTGAGGGTTTGCTGCTTGGTATTCTTGGTTCTGTTCTGCCGATAGCAGCTGTGCTGACAGGGTATTATTACCTTGCCAACAACATAAGTGAGAAGATTACGTATAATTTCGTAACAATATTGCCGTTTAACCCTTTTGCATGGCAACTTTCGCTCATCATACTTGCAATCGGAGCACTTATTGGGGTTTGGGGAAGTGTTATGAGTGTCCGCAAATTCTTGAAAGTATAAAAAACGTGTCAATCTATGAAATATTCACAGCAATTTGCATAGGGAAGGGGAACGAGAATGAAAAAAATAGCTTCACTTACAATTGTGACTGTCCTTTTTATCGGGACAGGGCTTATGAACTGGGATAATGTATCAGCTGCTTCAATCGATGGTTTAAATGATAAAATCAATGACTTGGAGAAAAAAGAAGACAAGATAGATAAGAAAAAAGGAAATTTAAATAATAAAGCAGCGAATACAGAAGAGAAAATTTCCAAAAACCTGGACAAACAGGGTAAGGTCAACAGTGAAATAAACTCCATTGATCAAAAGTTGTCAAATACCCGGAGCAAAATTATGAAAAAAAAGAACGCAATTGATGAAACGGACAAACAGATAGAAAACCTGAATGGCCAAATCCAAGCTGCCAAAGAAAAAATCGAACAGTTGAAAAAAGAGATAAACGTACTGCAAAAACGAATTGAGCGACGTGAAAAGATGTTAAAAGAACGCCTGCGTGCCATCCAGTCAAATGGAGGCAGCATGCGCTACATAGAAGTTATTATGGGTTCCCAGAGTTTTGGTGATTTTATTAGCCGCTCCACAGCAGTTAATACTATAATGGACCAGGATAAAGATATTATGGAAACTCATATGGCTGAAAAACGCGAAGTTCAACATAAAAAAGCAGAAGTGGAAAACAAAAAAGAACAAATTGAGCAAAAGAAAAAAGAAGTGGAACAAAAGAAAGCATCTCTTCAAAATCAAAAGCAAGATCTTGAATCACTGAAATCCAAACTGAACAATCAGATGGATGAGAAAGAAAACCTGATGGGCAAGTTAAAAGATAAACATCATGAACTTGAACAGTATAAGATGAGTTTGGCAGAGCAGCAAAAAACACTGAGTGATCAGGCAGCTGTTATTGCAGAAGCTAAAGAAAAAGCTGCAAGTGAGAAAGAGCGATTGAAACAGCTTGCTGAAAAACGGGAACGTGAAGCACAACAGCAAGAAAGCAGCAGTCCTTCATCTTCATCCGGCGGTTCATCCGCAACAACCTACAGCAGCGGCGGTGGAGATGCTATATTCAACTATCCTGTAGCGGGCAGTATCTCATCCGGATATGGCGGCAGAAGCCTGGGCTATCATTACGGGATTGATTTTGCGGCATCGATCGGCACGCCTGTTCATGCTGCGGCAAGTGGTGTAGTAACAAGGTCAGCAGTTTCCAGCAGTTACGGCAATGTTGTTTACGTCTATCATCCGCAATATGATAAGACTACCGTATATGCACATTTATCAAGCAGGTCAGTCAGTCTCGGTCAATCAGTTTCATCCGGACAAACGATTGGTGCGGTCGGTAATACGGGTAATTCATTCGGAGCACATTTGCATTTCGAAGTCCATATCGGACCATGGAACTATCACAGCGGTGTAAATCCATTACCTTATCTGCCGTAATTTTCAGGAATGTATTTGCATTTTGAACGCATAAACTATAATATTAAAGGCATCGCACATTACGGTGTGATGCCTTTTCCGTATTATTGGCCATGATAGCCAATTAATCAAAGATGTAGGGGTGAAACTATGAATCTCCGTAAACAGCACATTGTTCTTATCTTGCTTGCCGCACTTGTTTTAGGTTTTGCAGGTGCCTATTTTGGGGTTCAACTGGCACAGGATGACAATTCCAATTCGGTTGTTCTGGATTCAGATGATAAATCGGATTCCTCGGATAACAAGGAAGTCAATTTGATGGAGAACATGAACAAAGTTGCCAATGCCTATAATATGATAAAAGACAACTACTTGAAGGATGTTTCGGACAAGCAATTGGTTGAAGGTGCCATTCAAGGCATGTTGAAGTCGCTGGACGATCCTTACAGTACATACATGGACGCGGAAACAATGGAACGGTTTAACGACACGATTGAATCCTCGTTTGAAGGAATCGGTGCCGAAGTAAGCATGGTAAACGGGAAAGTTAATATCGTTGCCCCGATTAAAGACTCTCCTGCTGAGGAGGCCGGGTTACGGCCGAATGATAAAATCCTGAAAGTTGATGGGAAAAGTGTCGTTGGCATGGATTTATTTGAAGCGGTAGAACTGATTCGCGGTGAGAAAGGTTCGGAAGTTGTTCTGGAAGTACAGCGTGCAGGTGTAGAGGATCCATTTGACGTAACCATTGTCCGGGATGATATTCCACTTGAGACGGTTTATTCGGAAGTGAAAGAAATTAATAGCAAAAAAACCGGTGTTATTGAAATTACTTCTTTTTCCGAAAAAACGGCACAACACTTTTCCAAACAGCTTAAGGACCTTGAGGAAAAAGGAATTGAGGGGCTTGTAATTGATGTGCGGGGTAACCCGGGTGGATTATTAAGTGCAGTTGAAGGGATATTGAAGAACTTCATCCCCAAAGATATGCCAATGGTTCAAATAGCAAATCAACAAGGTAAGAAATCAAAATCCTTTTCGGAACTGGATGAAAAGAAACCTTATCCAATCAGTGTGGTCATTAACGAAGGCAGTGCATCCGCATCCGAAATCCTGGCTGTGGCCATGAAAGATGCAGGTTATGATGTTGTTGGAGTAACGAGTTTTGGAAAAGGAACCGTTCAGCAGGCGGTGCCGCTGGGAGATGGCAGTACAATTAAACTTACATTCTTTAAATGGTTGTCACCAGAAGGGAAATGGATACACAAAAAGGGTGTTAAACCTACCGTAAAAGTGAAACAGCCGGATTATTATTTCACTAACCCTGTTAAAGTAAATGAACCTATTACGTTCAATCATACCGGTGATAAAGTGGAAAATATCCAGATTATGTTGAAAGGTCTTGGCTATAATCCGGGACGCACGGACGGCTATTTTAATAAAAATACCGAAACAGCTGTTAAGAAATTCCAAACGGAACATGATCTCCAAGTAACCGGTAAAATTGATAAAAAAACAGCAGGAAAGATTGAAACAGCGATTGTTGAAAAAATTCGTGCCGGCAAAGAAGATCGGCAAATGAAAAAAGCATTGCATGTATTATATGAGTAAAACAGAGGTTGGGACATATCAAAAAGTGTCATTTAAAAGACGAACATTAGCGTAGGAAATATACGGAGACTCCTGCGGGAGGAGAAGCCTAGATGAGACCCCGCAGTGCGTAAGCACGAGGAGGCTCAGCAGCTGCCCGCGGAAAGCGAAGTATATTTCCGGAGCGGTTATACGCTCCATTTTCTTATTACTTGTTTGTGTTTTCTTTTGGATAATACACTTTTTGTCCCGGCCTCTTTCTGTCCGTGATAATTTTAACGTATACAGGCAGGAGATAAATCGAAAAATATCGAATATAACAGTTAATCAAGAAGATTTGCATTATCGGGGTAGGTGATCAAATGGTGGAATCATGGTTTATCGAACTGGCAAAAGGGATTGGCAAGGCATTCTTAAATCCATTATTGTATTGGATACTTATATTAGTTTTCCTTGCCGGACTTCGACGCATTAAACGGGAACGGCATTATTTCGGATTTAAATTATTTGATGTTTTTTCGGAATGGAATGGCACTTGGGTCATTGGCTTAATTTCGGGATTGGTTATTTCTATTGTTTGTCTGGGAGCCGGTGTCGTTTTTTCGTATGGAACTATTTTGGTTCTAAGTATCCTTGCTATAATCCTTAGTATTTCGTTACGCTTTTCATTATTATCCGCAAGTTACACAATCGGTATCTCTTGCTTTATCTTGCTTCTGTTACCGGTTGTTCCAGTAAATCTGGCTTTATTTGAAAATTGGTTTTCCAAAACAAACATTTCCGGTTTGGTTTTTTTACTCGCAGTTATGCTTATCGCAGAGGCAATGATGATAAAACGTATTCGAAACAATAATACATTTCCGGAACTGGTCTCTGGCAGGCGTGGAATGCTTATTGGGGTTCATCATTTGAAAAAAATAGGAGTTATACCTTTTTTTGTTTTAGTCCCATCCGGCTTAATAACGCCTTTTATCCCATTTTGGCCCTATATTTCCATGAATGGGGAGACATATAGTTTATTGCTGGTTCCGTTTCTGATTGGATTTGACTATCAAGTCAGCGGAAGCTTGCCTGAAAAAGCTGCTGCACGAATTTCAAAATCGGTTTTGTCACTTGGCGTTCTGGTATTGTTATTGGCAGTAGGAAGTATTTTCATTCCCTGGCTGTCGATTATCGCAGTTATGCTTGGAATAATCGGTAAAGAATTGATCAATTTCAGGCACCGTAATGCGGATCAAAGAAACAATGCCTGTTTCATGCGGCGAAAGAAAGGTATTAAAATCCTTGCCGTTTTGCCCAATTCACCTGCAGATCGGCTGGGAGTACAAGTTGGTGACTCGATTGTCAAAGTGAGTGGACAACAAGTTAACAGCCTGGATGATTTTTATTATGCATTGCAGAAAAATACCTTTTTTAAATTGGAACTGGTCGATGAAAACGGTGAGGCCAGGTATGTGCAAAGTGCTTTATATGAAGGGGACCATCATGAACTTGGAATTGTAACGACAGCATTTCGGAATTATGAAACAGAGCAGATGATCCAGCGGTAACAGAGAAGAGGCAATAAAGTGTTATTAGCACTTTATTGCCTCTTCCTCATTTTATTTTACCTTGGTTTTAAACACTTTGTGGTAATGAATGTCATCTTTTTTTACATGAACTTTAATTTGATAGGCTCCGGTTTTGTCAAAAGTGGTTTTTCCTTTATATGTACCGCCTGATTGTTCTGTCATATTCAGCCATTGATGTTTATCCTGATTTTCTTGCCAGATTTCCAAGGTCACAGATCCATTTTGAAGTGGCTTTTCTTTAGTTGAAACATTAACGGTAAATGTTGTTTTCTTACCTGCAGTAATCGTTTCGGGAGGATTGAAATTTACTTTTGTCTGGGAATGATGGTGACCATGTTCATGCTTTTCCCCAGATCGGTCTTTATTGGCTTTTGCATTTCCGATATTGATTTTCTTTTTTGGCATCGTATGCATTTGATTTGCTGTAACGTGTGACTGTACATAGTAAATACCTTTTTGGTCAAAAGTTTTTTTGACAACATAAATACCACCGGATGTATGCTCTGCTTCAATCATGTCACTTTTATTTTTTGCACCGTTTTTCCAGATTTCGAATTTCACTTCATCTGCGTCTTCAATCGCTTTTCCATCCTGTTTTACCGAGACTTTGAAGGTAACCTTGTCTCCAATGCCGGCATTTTCCGGCACTTTTAAATCAGCTTTTATTGACTGAACTACTTCATCGGAAGAACTGCTTGTATTATCGGTTTGACCACATGCAGCAAGTACAGCAGCCGTGAATAGCAACAATATAATTTTTTTCATTGTCATTGTCCTTTCGTTTGTGTCCTAATTTGATTATATGTAAATAGGATTGTCATATCAATGCAGGAACAAGCATTTATTTTTACAGATTTATGACCGATGTGATTGGATAGAATGGATATTAAAAAGTTGAGCAGATTAATCGAATATTTGTTCGCTTATCTGTTAAAATATTAATGAAACTATGGTAAACTGGATAGTATACCGACGAACGGAGGATTGACCTGTGAAAAATCAATTTGACCTTGTGGCACGATACGAGCCAAGCGGGGATCAGCCAAGCGCAATAAAAGAACTGGTTGACCGGGTAAAGGCCGGACAGCGCCATCAGACGCTCCTTGGTGCGACGGGAACCGGAAAAACGTTTACCGTTTCAAATGTAGTTACGGAAATAAACCGTCCCACATTGGTAATTGCACATAATAAAACATTGGCAGGACAGTTGTATAGTGAGTTCAAGGAATATTTCCCGAATAATGCAGTGGAGTATTTTGTAAGTTATTATGACTACTATCAGCCGGAAGCCTATGTACCTTCAACAGACACATTTATTGAAAAGGATGCCAGTATCAATGATGAGATTGATAAACTGCGGCACTCAGCAACATCATCTTTATTTGAACGGCGTGATGTTCTTATTGTTGCCAGTGTATCATGCATCTATGGTTTGGGGTCACCCGAAGATTATGAAAGCCAGGTGCTGTCACTCAGGATGGGAATGGAAAAAGATCGTGACCAGCTTCTGCGGGATCTTGTGGATATCCAATATGCTCGGAATGATATCAATTTCCAGCGTGGCACATTTCGGGTTCGCGGGGATTCTGTGGAGGTTATTCCTGCCTCAAAAGAGGAACACTGTATGCGAATTGAATTTTTTGGCGATGAAATAGACAGGATCCGTGAAGTGGATGCACTAACAGGAGAAATTGTCGGTGATCGGGAACATGTAGCCATATTCCCTGCTTCACACTTTGTCACTCGTGAAGAGAAATTAAAAAAGGCGATTAAAAATATTGAACAGGAACTGGAAGATCGGTTAAAGGAACTGCGGGATGACAATAAATTATTGGAAGCTCAGCGACTGGAGCAACGGACCAATTACGACATTGAGATGATGCATGAGATGGGCTTTTGTTCGGGGATTGAAAACTATTCGCGTCATCTGACATTTCGTGAAGCCGGTTCAACGCCATATACACTGCTTGATTATTTCCCGGATGATTTTCTGGTTGTTGTTGACGAATCACACGTTACATTGCCACAGGTACGGGGAATGTATAATGGGGATAAGGCGCGAAAACAGGTGCTTGTTGATCATGGTTTTCGCCTGCCATCCGCACTTGATAACCGGCCGCTTAAGTTTGACGAGTTTGAAAAAGCCACCAATCAGCTGATTTATGTTTCAGCTACGCCAGGACCATATGAAAATGAACATACACCTGATGTGACGGAACAAATCATCCGGCCGACAGGATTGCTTGATCCAAAAATTGATGTACGGCCGATTGAAGGTCAGATTGATAACCTGATTGAGGAGATCAATACACGTTCCAAACAGAGTGAACGTGTTCTTGTAACAACACTGACGAAGAAAATGGCGGAAGATCTGACTGATTATCTGAAGGAAATCGGTTTTAAAGTAGCTTATCTGCATTCGGAGATTAAAACGCTCGAACGTATTGAAGTTATCCGGGATCTGCGGGTTGGTAAATACGATGTGCTTGTCGGGATTAATCTGCTGCGAGAAGGTCTGGATATTCCGGAAGTTTCACTGGTTGCTATACTGGATGCCGATAAGGAAGGGTTCTTGCGGTCTGAACGATCACTTATCCAAACAATGGGCAGAGCGGCACGAAATGAGCATGGTGAAGTAGTTATGTATGGGGATAAGATTACGAATTCGATGCAGGTGGCAATTGATGAAACTAACCGGCGCCGGGAAAAGCAGATGGCCTACAACGTAGAACATGATATTACACCGACAACCATCAAGAAAGATGTTCGTGACGTTATCCGAGCTACAGTTGCCGCCGAGGATCAGGAAAACTATGAAAATAAATCCGCCAGCCTTACCAAATTGTCAAAAGCGGAGAAGTCAAAGGTTATTGATAATATGGAACAAGAAATGAAGGAAGCAGCCAAAGCGCTTGATTTCGAGAAAGCTGCGGAACTTCGTGATATAATACTTGAATTGAAAGCAGAAGGCTAAAGAACGGAATCAATATCCGTTGAGCCGATATTGAAAGTGGAAGGATGACCAGTTCATGCCTAGTAAATCAATCAAAATACAAGGTGCACGCGCACATAATCTGAAAAATGTCAATGTGGAAATTCCGAAAAATAAGCTTGTTGTTTTAACCGGATTATCCGGATCGGGTAAATCATCACTTGCTTTTGATACCATTTATGCGGAAGGACAGCGCCGTTATGTTGAATCCCTTTCCGCATATGCCCGTCAGTTTCTGGGACAGATGGATAAACCGGATGTGGACGCGATTGAAGGATTATCACCGGCTATCTCCATCGACCAGAAGACAACAAGCAGAAACCCGCGTTCGACGGTTGGTACGGTTACTGAAATTTATGATTACCTGCGGCTTTTATATGCGCGCATCGGGCGGCCTACATGTCCAAAGCATGGAATTGAAATCACGTCACAGACTGTTCAGCAAATGGTTGACCGAATCCTGGAATATCCAGAGCGTACGAAAATGCAGATTCTTGCCCCGGTTGTTTCCGGACGCAAAGGAGAACATGTAAAAACGTTTGAAAAATTGAAGCGTGAAGGTTATGTCCGAATTCGTGTTGATAAAGAAATGCGTGAAGTAACGGAAGAAATAAAACTTGAGAAAAATAAAAAGCACTCCATTGAGGTAGTGGTTGACCGTATTGTGGTCAAAGATGGTGTCGCCGGACGTCTTAGTGATTCCATTGAAACAGCACTTGCCCTAGGGGAAGGAAAGATAATCGTCGATGTAATTGGCGATGAAGAACTGATGTTTAATGAAAATCACGCATGTCCGATTTGCGGTTTTTCCATTGGAGAATTGGAACCGAGGTTATTCTCCTTTAACAGTCCATTCGGTGCATGTCCAACATGTGATGGACTTGGAACCAAATTGGAGGTTGACCTGGACCTTGTCATTCCTGACTGGGACAAATCATTGAATGAACATGCAATTGTTGCCTGGGAGCCGATCAGTTCGCAATATTATCCCCAATTGCTTAAAAGTGTTTGTGATCATTACGGAATAGACATGGATATACCGGTTAAAAAAATTCCCGCCAAACAAATGGACAAGATTTTGTATGGAAGCGGAAAGGAAAAAATTCATTTTCATTATAAAAATGACTTTGGGAATGTTCGTGACAATGACATCTTTTTTGAAGGTGTCCTGAATAATATTGCACGCCGCTATAAAGAGACTTCATCGGATTTTATCCGTGAAACACTGGAGAAATATATGGCACAGACCAACTGCCCGGACTGTGGCGGGTATCGATTACGGGAAGGTGCACTGGCAGTGCTGGTGAATAAATTGCACATTAGCCAGGTTACTGATTTTTCCATTGTGGAGGCAAAAGATTTTTTTCAAAACCTTGAGCTTACAGAAAAAGAAGAAACAATTGCCAGAATGATTCTGAAAGAAATTTGTGATCGCCTTGACTTTTTGAATAATGTCGGGCTGGAATACTTGACACTTTCCCGTGCTGCAGGCACATTATCAGGCGGAGAGGCACAGCGAATCCGACTGGCAACTCAAATCGGTTCAGCATTGACAGGGGTTCTGTATGTACTGGATGAGCCGTCCATCGGTCTGCATCAACGTGACAATGACAGGCTGATCAATACGCTAAAACGGATGCGTGACCTGGACAATACGCTAATTGTTGTGGAACATGATGAGGATACAATGCTCGCCGCTGATTATTTGATAGACATTGGACCGGGTGCCGGTGAACACGGTGGTGAAATTGTTGCAAGTGGAACACCAGAGAAAGTGATGAAAAATCAAGAATCATTGACCGGAAAATATTTATCGGGAAATGAGTACGTCCCGTTGCCTGTTAAACGACGCAAACCTAACAAGAAGAATATTGAAGTAGTTGGTGCAGAGGAAAACAACCTGAAACATGTTAATGCCAAATTCCCAATTGGGCTGATGACTGTTGTAACAGGTGTTTCCGGTTCCGGAAAAAGTACATTAATAAATGGGATCTTGTATAAATCATTGGCGAAACAATTATATCGGGGTAAACATAAACCGGGGAAACATGAGAAAATAAAAGGTATTAAGCATATTGAAAAAGTCATTGATATTGACCAGTCGCCGATTGGACGCACACCCCGTTCCAATCCAGCGACATATACCGGTGTGTTCGATAATATTCGTGACGTTTTTGCTCAGACAAACGAAGCAAAAGTCCGCGGATATAAAAAAGGACGATTCAGCTTCAATGTTAAAGGCGGACGTTGCGAGGCATGCCGCGGCGATGGGATTATTAAAATCGAAATGCATTTTCTGCCGGATGTTTATGTGCCATGTGAGGTGTGCCACGGTAAACGATATAATCGTGAAACATTGGAAGTTAAATATAAGGGGAAAAGTATTGCAGATGTGCTTGGAATGACAATCGAGGAGGCTCTTGGTTTCTTCGCCAATATCCCGAAAATCAAACGCAAACTGCAGACTGTTTATGACGTGGGACTGGGTTATGTGAAGCTTGGTCAGCCGGCCACAACATTGTCCGGCGGGGAAGCACAGCGTGTGAAATTGGCAAGTGAACTGCACCGCCGCTCGAACGGTAAATCATTTTATATTCTGGATGAGCCGACAACTGGTCTGCATACAGATGATATCCGCCGTCTGCTGAATGTTTTACAGCGGCTGGTGGAAAATGGGGACACAGTCTTGATTATTGAACATAATCTTGATGTAATCAAAACAGCTGATCATATTATTGACCTTGGTCCTGAAGGTGGTGACCGGGGGGGCGAAATTATTGCCGCCGGTACACCGGAAACAATTGCCGCCACAGAAGAATCCTATACCGGACGTTATTTGAAACCGGTACTGGAACGAGACCGCAATCGAATGGAAGCAGATATTAAGAAACATGAAAAAGTAGGAAGTAATTAAATTTCTAAAGCAGTGAGCATTTTCTCTAAGCTCACTGCTTTTTTAACACAATGCAACGTTAATTCCCAACATAGAATCCGGACAGAATTTTTGACGCGATACAGGTGTTTCGATAAGGTAAAAAGAGATGGTTAGCAGGGAGGAACATACAGATGAAACCAATTGAACAATTGGAAGTGCAGAAGTGGCTGGAGAGCTTTGTGAATAAAGATGTTTATGTCCATTTGGAAACGACAAACGGGGCATATGCCAGCCATTTTGATGATAAAGCATATACGGTGGGGGCTTATATCCGTAATGCAAAGGTGAATTTTTCACAAGCAAAAATTGTGGGGAATGGTAAAACATATCGTGCCGGATTAAAGATGGATATTGGATGGATCTATGCGGAAGGGTTGACTGACTGGACCATTCACGGTAAAAATCAGCTCTTGCTTGCAGGGCACGACCGGGAAGGCCGGTTGATGGTATCGCTGCAAATAAGTGAAACACCATTTCGGCATTAAAGAAAGGATTAGGTGAAAGAGATGGAGAAACACGTTGTTGTTATATATCCGCATCCGGATGACGAATCATTCGGTGCTGCTGGTACGATTACGAAATTTCGTCGGCAAGGTGTGCCTGTAACCTATTTATGCGGTACGCTTGGAGAGATGGGCAGGAACATGGGTAATCCCACATTTGCAAACCGTGAAAGTCTTCCGGAAATCAGAAAAGAGGAGTTGAAGGAAGCTTGCAAGAAGCTGGATATCGACCTGCGTATGCTCGGGTATCGTGATAAAACATTGGAATTTGAGGATAGGGATGAAGTGGCGCAACATTTGAAAGCTATTCTGGAAGAAATCAGACCAAGTCTTGTTATTACACACTATCCGGAGCATGCAGTGCACCCTGATCATAACGCTCTCGGGGCAGCAGCGATTGAGGCTGTGCGGCTGATGGCGCCGGAAAAACGCCCAACCGTTTGGGCACAGGCGATTACGAATAATTATTTTGAGGAGATTGGTGTTCCGCAAGTGAAAAATGATGTTACGGATTATTTTGATGAAAAAATGGAAGCAATCCAGTCACATAAATCCCAGGCAAGTGGTGTTCTAAGTAATATAAGAAACAGTCAAACCACGAACAGTGAATTACAGGATCGGGCCAAAAAGCATTTAGGTAATGAATACTTTTTTATATGGGATTTTGAAAAATAACCAAAAGGGAGCGGGGTTCGTATGTCGAAACGTTTATACCGGTCAGAATCCAATCGTATGCTGGCGGGTGTTTGTTCAGGCATCGCGGAATATTTCAACATTGATGCAACCATTGTACGGCTGCTCTTTGCGGTAAGTGTTTTGTTTGGTGCGTTCGGCGTATTCGTATATATTGTCTGTATTTTCGTTGTACCAAATGAGCGGGAGGTACGTTGATGCTGTTCCGATGGCTTTTGTCTATTTTTCTGAATGCTGTTGCATTGATTGTTGTTGCGCAATTATTTGAATCGTTTCATGTTGCCGGTTTTGGTACCGCACTGCTCGCAAGTATCATTCTGGCAATATTGAATGTGATTGTTAAACCAATCTTAATTGTTTTGACATTGCCGATCACGGTTGTGTCGCTCGGTTTATTTCTCTTTGTCATTAATGCGATCACACTGATGCTCACTCAGGGCATTATGGATGAATCGTTTGTTATTGATGGTTTTGGTACAGCTATCATTGCAGCTGTCATTATCTCCATATTAAATCTGCTGTTAAACCGGCTTGTAAAGGATACTGTTACGAAAGAATAAATCGCAAGGAGTCCCCCTGCGATTTATTTTTCTGCCTATATGCGTTAACTAGCCGTTTTTTTAATAAACCATTTTTAAACATGCTGTACTGAGTATGGTCAAAATATGCTACAATAAACATCAGTATCAGGGAATCAACTGGAGGGTACAATAATGGCAAAAGTACGTACAAAAGACCTGCTGGAAAACTTTAATTTAACCTTGGTGGCAGGAGAAGACGGTATACATAGGGAAATAACGACAAGTGACATATCAAGACCGGGAATTGAGATGACCGGTTATTTCAACTACTATCCAATGGAACGCCTGCAGTTGATTGGCAAAACCGAAATGGCGTATTTTTTGGATTTAACTCCTGAACATCAAAAAGAGCGTATGGAACAGCTATGCACTGATATTACTCCGGGTATTGTGATTTCACGCGGCATGGAAATACCCCAGGCGATGCTTGACGCAGCCAACGAATCGGGTGTGCCCATTTTGCACTCACCACGCACGACAACCCGGGTAATCAGCAGACTGACGAACTATCTGGAGGCAAAATTTGCCCCATTTACGGCTATCCACGGTGTTTTAGTGGATATTTATGGTGTTGGCGTGTTAATAACTGGTCAAAGTGGTGTCGGTAAAAGTGAAACAGCACTGGAGCTCGTAAAGCGCGGACACAGACTTGTGGCGGACGATAGTGTTGAAATTCGTCAGGAAGATTATGACAGACTTATTGGGAACCCGCCTCCATTGATTGAACATCTGCTTGAAATACGCGGGCTGGGAATTATTAATGTTATGACACTGTTTGGTGCGGGTGCAGTCCGCAGTTATAAAAAAATTTCACTGATCATTAATCTGGAATTATGGGATGAGAATAAACAGTATGATCGGCTCGGACTTGATGAAGAAAGAATGAAAATCATGGACGTCAGCCTTCCAAAGGCGACCATTCCCGTTCGTCCCGGAAGAAACCTTGCTGTCATTATTGAGGTTGCGGCTATGAACTTCAGACTGAAGCGGATGGGTGTAAATGCTGCTGAGGAATTTTCTGAACGGCTGACAGCGATGATTGATCAGGGAAACGATGAAACGGAATAGGAGCTGGTTATATTGAGTTGTAATGCACCTTCATTGGACCGGGTATTTCTTGAGCTTGGTCCTTTAACAATTTATTGGTATGGCGTTATTATTGCCTTTGGTGTTTTTATTGGATTGTACTTAGCGACAAAGGAAGCAGACCGGCTTGGACTTCATAAGGATCTGATCATCGATTTGATTGTTTTTGCTATTCCGGCTGCTATCATATTTGCACGAATTTATTACGTGGTTTTCGAATGGGACCGGTATGTTGGTGCTCCGTGGTGGGATGTGTTTGCTGTCTGGGAAGGCGGAATCGCCATTCATGGTGCATTGATCGGTTCTGTTTTGACAGCCATCATATATACTCGTGTGAAAAAGGTATCGTTTTGGCAACTGGCAGATATCATTGCCCCAAGTCTTATTCTGGGGCAGGCGATTGGCCGCTGGGGAAACTTTATGAATCAGGAAGCACATGGCGGACCGATTTCAGAAGCGACATTCAACAGTTTCCATCAATATTTACCTGATTTTATTATGAATCAGATGTGTATTGAGGGGACGATGTATCATCCGACATTTCTGTATGAATCTGTATGGAACTTGTTAATTTTCGTTTTTCTGCTTCTTTTCCGCAGATACAATCCAATACGCGGAGAGGTTTTTCTCAGTTATGTGATTGCTTATTCGGCTGGCCGCTTTTTTATCGAGGGAATGCGAACCGACAGTTTGTATATTCCGGGGACTGACATTCGCATGGCCCAGCTTATCTCCGTTGTATTGATTCTATTCACGGCAGGGCTGATTATTTATCGTCGTGTCTCGGGAATGGCAAAACGCCGTTATAACGGGGAAGAGGTTAAGAAATAAGAATCGTTTCGAAAAGAGGGAACAAGTGTTGAAAGGAATTTTAATTCGTGGGTTTCAGCAAGGATTATCAGTTACCTGGACATTGGGAAAAGTCATTTTTCCAATAACACTTATTGTGACCATTTTACAGCATACACCGGTACTGCCGTGGCTTATTGAGAAAATCAGTCCATTAATGGCATTATTCGGTTTATCCGGGGAAGCTGCAGTTCCGCTCGTGCTGGGAAATGCACTTAATCTTTATGCCGGTATTGCTGCGATTGTGTCATTTGATTTTACGGTAAAAGAAGTTTTTATAATGGCTGTTATGATGTCATTTTCCCATAACCTGTTCATCGAATCGACTTTAGCTTCCAAAGCCGGTGTGAATGGGTGGTTGATTTCAGGAATCCGCATATCGCTGGCAATCATGTCCGCCGCAGTGATTAACCTATTCTGGTCAGGTGGAAATAATATGGCAGCATATGGAATGATTTCAACAGCCAATTCAGTGCCTGATGGATTGACTGAAATTATCATTCAAGGTTTGCAAACAGCATTTCTGGCAATATTGCAAC
The DNA here is from genome assembly GCF_900162695.1 of Virgibacillus siamensis. Taxonomy (NCBI): domain Bacteria; kingdom Bacillati; phylum Bacillota; class Bacilli; order Caryophanales; family Bacillaceae; genus Virgibacillus; species Virgibacillus siamensis. The sequence goes on along the minus strand of NZ_FUIH01000007.1, from coordinate 1,976,578 downwards.
TTGCACTAATTGTTATTCCGCTGATGATGGTTATGCAGGTTCTGCGTGAAAAAGGGTGGCTGCAAATTGTTTCTAATAAGCTTGCCCCTTTTACCAGGCTTTTAGGCATGGAAAAAAATACATCCATGACACTGGTCACCGGACTGACAATTGGTCTTGCATATGGTGCCGGAATGATGATACAGGCTGTTGAGGAAGATGGTGTATCCCGCCGTGATATGTATCTGGCATTGATATTCCTTGTATCGTGCCATGCGGTTGTGGAAGATACGCTGGTATTTGTACCACTCGGAATACCTGTCTTACCTCTCCTTGTAATTCGTTTGGTTACAGCAATCTTACTGACTATGGCAGTAGCCTTTACTTGGAAACGAATGGAAAAACAAAAAAGAAAGGACACATCACATGAACATTCGTACAATACTCTTTGATTTGGATGGAACACTAATCGATACAAATGAACTGATTATCGAATCATTTATGCATACATTCAATCAATTTGGAAAAGACCTGACACGTGACGATGCAGCAGAATTTATCGGCCCGCCCCTCAGGGATTCTTTTCTTCAAGTTGATCAAAATCGGGCAGATGAAATGGTTGCCGCATACCGAAAACATAACCTGAAGCACCATGATGACTACGTGATTGCATTTCCTTATGTTGCAGAGACACTTGAAAAATTACGGGAAAAGCCTATTCAAATTGGAATCGTTACGACTAAAATGCGTCGAACTGTTGATATGGGGCTGAAAGTTACAGGATTGGATCATTTTTTTGAAACTATTATTGCCTTAGATGATGTGAATCATGCCAAACCACATCCTGAACCTGTTTTAAAAGCAATGCAGGCAATGGAGGCAAGTGCTGAATCAACCTTGATGGTCGGTGATAATCATCATGACATTGAAGCAGGAAAAAATGCCGGGGTTCGTACTGCCGGTGTGGCCTGGTCCTTAAAAGGCAGGGAAAAACTGCTTTCGTATGAACCGACATACATGCTGGATGATATGCGGGATTTATTGAAAATTGCAGGAGTGTGAATCATGCGCAAAACCGATCGTTATTACGTAAAAGATGCCAATTCGCTGTGGAAAATATATAAGACGGTACCTTTTTGGAAAGTAACTAAAAATTTTATTGTTATCCAAATTGCCCGGTACACCCCATTTTTATCTGTTAAAAATTGGATTTACCGGACATTTTTGCGTATGAACGTCGGATCGAAAACGGCATTTGCCTTGATGGTCATGCCGGACATTATGTTTCCGGAAAAAATAACGGTCGGTTCCAACAGCGTAATTGGTTATAATACAACTATTTTAGCACATGAATATTTAATAAAGGAATATCGGATCGGCAAAGTTACTATCGGTGATGGTGTGATGATTGGTGCGAACTCAACGGTTCTCCCCGGTGTAACGATAGGGGATGGGGCGGTGGTTTCAGCAGGTTCACTGGTACATAAGGATGTTCCTCCCGGGGCGTTTGTCGGCGGAAACCCGATGAAAATAATTTTTACAAAAGAAGAGATGGAGCGGCGTTCAAAAGAGGAAGAGTTATAAGATAAGGTGGTTATTGAATGGAAATACCAGCAGGAATTGTTCCGGCAGTGAGAAGAATGAAAGATTTTGAAAAAGCGCTGGAATCCAACCATGAATTTGTTGTTTTTTTGGAAACACGTCTTTCCCAGCTGAAAAGTCTTGTGGATTATTCCAAACGGGCCGGCAAGAAAGCGTTGATTCATGTAGATTTGATTCAAGGGCTTAAGGCTGACGATTACGGGATGGAATTCCTTGTTCGGGAAATTAAGCCGTATGGGATCCTTTCAACAAGGGGAAACATTATCAAATTTGCCAAAAAGCATCAACTGCTTGCGGTACAGCGGGTATTCCTCCTTGACAGTCTGGCGCTTGAGCAGAACATCAAAATGATTGACCGGTTTCACCCGGATTGTATTGAAGTTTTGCCCGGACTAATACCCGACGTTATTGGTGAACTGACAGAACAGGCCAATAAACCTGTAATCGCCGGCGGACTTATAAGATCACGTGAGGATGTGGGTCACGCACTGGCTGGCGGGGCTGTAGCTGTTACTACTTCTAATACAAGTTTATGGAAAGAATGAATAGTTTTGGGGTTCCTCTCATCATTTTTTGGCGAACTGCAGTTGACAGCGGTTTCAGTTTGCGATAAAATATTTTTACAAGTTAAGATCGTGGTGGAGACATGGAGACCCACACTTGAATAGAACCCCTGAGAGAGGTATGTCTATTTGAGTGTGGGTTTCTCTGTATTCATTTCACAATCAGGAGTTTCATATTTTATAAAGGAGCTGATTCAATTGCCGGAGTTTTTAGCGGAATTAGTAGGTACCATGATTTTAGTTATATTAGGTGGAGGTGTTGTTGGAGGAGTTGTTTTGAATAAATCAAAGGCTGAAGGAGCCGGATGGGTTGTCATAACCATCGGCTGGGGACTTGCGGTAACAATGGCGGTATATGCTGTTGGTAAATTTACCGGTGCACATGTTAATCCTGCCGTTACACTCGGTTTTGCTGCAGCTGGTGAATTTCCGTGGGCAAAGGTGCCAATGTATATTTCAGCACAGATGATCGGTGCGTTTATCGGGGCATGCATTGTGTTTCTGAACTATTTGCCTCATTGGAAAAAAACGAAAGACCAGGTGGCAATGCGGGATGTATTCTGTACAACCCCTGCAATTCGAAGTCCTTTATCCAATCTTGTAAGTGAAATTATCGGTACATTTATCCTGTTGTCAGGTCTTATGTTTATTGGTGCAAATGAATTCACTGAAGGATTGAACCCATTAATTGTCGGGTTATTGATTGTTGCGATAGGTATGTCTCTTGGCGGAACTACCGGGTATGCGATTAATCCATCCCGTGATTTGGGACCAAGAATTGCGCATTTTGTTCTGCCGATACCGGGGAAAGGCGGATCCGATTGGGGATATAGTTGGATTCCGGTTGTAGGTCCGATTCTTGGCGGTGTTTACGGTGGTGTGTTTTACAAGGCAATTTTTGAAGGAAACTATACTGCACTGTTTTGGATTTTAAGTGTTGTCGTGGTCGTCATCATGATTGGTGCAGCAAGTGCAGAACTTAAAAAAGGCAGAACTGTAGCAGACAAAGTAGAAGAACAAATTAACTAATGGGAGGAATGTAAAAATGGCGAAGCAGTATATTTTATCATTAGATCAGGGAACGACCAGCTCACGAGCAATTTTATTTGATCAGGACGGTTCTATTGTGGAAACAGCACAAACAGAATTTGAGCAGTTTTTTCCGAAACCAGGCTGGGTTGAGCATGATGCAAACGAAATATGGACTTCAGTACTTTCCTGTATTGCGGAAGTGTTACGGAAATCAGATACAGAACCGAGTCAGATTGCCGGTATAGGCATTACCAACCAGCGGGAAACAACTGTAATCTGGGATAAGCATACAGGAAAGCCAATTTACAGAGCAATTGTTTGGCAGTCGCGCCAGACGGAGGATATCTGTAAGGAATTACGTGCTAACGATTACAATGATCTATTCCGGGAAAAAACCGGTTTGCTGCTTGACCCGTATTTTTCAGGAACAAAAGTAAAATGGATCCTGGATAATGTGCAAGGTGCACGTGAGAAGGCCGAAAAGGGCGACCTGTTGTTTGGAACGATGGATACATGGATTGTTTATAAGTTATCAGGTGGAAGAACACATATAACGGACTATTCCAATGCATCCCGAACATTGATGTTCAACATTTATGATTTAAAATGGGATGATGAGTTACTGGACATTCTAGGTGTTCCGAAAAATATGCTGCCGGAAGTTCGCCAATCATCTGAAGTCTACTCGAACACAGTTGATTATCATTTCTTCGGTCATGAAGTTCCGATTGCCGGAATTGCTGGAGACCAGCAGGCTGCATTGTTTGGCCAGGCATGTTTTGACAAAGGGATGGCTAAGAACACATATGGAACCGGATGCTTTATGCTGATGAATACCGGCGAAGAAGGTGTCAAATCGGATAATGGATTGTTAACTACATTGGCATGGGGTGTTGATGGGAAAGTAGAATATGCACTTGAAGGAAGTATTTTTGTTGCAGGGTCTGCGATTCAATGGCTCCGGGATGGTTTGAAACTGATAGATTCAGCACCGGAAACGGAGGACTTTGCTCAACAAGTAGATTCAACAGATGGTGTATATATGGTTCCCGCATTTGTCGGTCTAGGTACACCATACTGGGACAGTGATGCACGTGGTGCGGTGTTCGGACTGACCCGCGGTACAACGAAGGCACATTTCATTCGTGCTACACTTGAGTCCCTTGCATATCAGACAAAAGATGTACTGGATGCGATGATCACCGATTCTGAAATTAACCTGAAAACATTGCGCGTTGACGGGGGCGCTGTTAAAAATAACTTCCTGATGCAGTTCCAGAGCGATATGCTGGGTGTTCCGGTTGAGCGTCCGGTTGTTCAGGAAACAACTGCATTAGGTGCGGCATATCTAGCCGGTCTTGCGGTTGGATACTGGAAAGATAAAGATGAAATTGCATCACAATGGAAAACAGACCGGTTGTTCAAGCACGAAATGGAAGACGACAGCCGCGGTGAATTGTATAAAGGATGGCAAAAAGCTGTAGAAGCAACACGCAAGTTTAAATAATTGTTTTTTAAGGGGGGAATAATGACGTAACGATCATGATTTCCCTCTTTTAGCAACTCTTAAATGGGTCAAAATACCGGAAAGTGGGGGTGCGTTTATGAAAAAAATTATCAATAATCCCAATGAAGTTGTAAAGGATATGGTTGCAGGGATCGCGGCAGCTTACCCGGATACAGTAAAGCAGCTGCCGGAAACATCGATTATTGTCAGGACCGACGCGCCTGTTGAGGGCAAGGTTGGTATTGTAAGCGGCGGTGGAAGCGGACATGAGCCGGCACATGCTGGGTATGTGGGAAAAGGAATGCTGGATGCAGCAGTTTCCGGCGAGATTTTTACATCACCGACACCGGATCAGGTTCTGGAAGCAATTAAAGCTGTCGATAGTGGAAATGGTGTATTTTTAGTGATCAAAAACTATACCGGGGATGTTATCAATTTCGAAATGGCAGCAGAACTTGCGGAAGCAGAAGGAATAGATGTGGAACAAGTCGTTGTAAACGATGATGTTGCAGTAGAGGATAGTTCCTTTACCACTGGCAGAAGAGGGATTGCCGGTACTGTGCTGGTGCACAAAATTGTCGGAGCACTCGCAGATCAAGGCGCATCATTAAAGGAGATAAAAATATTGGCTGATAAGGCTGTCGCTAA